>JANWYJ010000054.1 GCA_025055115.1 Gemmata sp. | reverse complement strand
GTCCACGTGCGACCACGACACGCTGGAACGCAGCCGGCAGCTCAAACTCGACGCCTATCTACTCAAGCCGGTCAAGCAGGCCGAGCTGCGTCGGGTGCTGCACGAGGTGGTGGGCGGAGTTCATACATCGGGTGAAGCCGGCAATCCCGATGTCTCGCCCACAGGGGCAGCGGGCGGATGCCGAATCCTGTTGGCCGAAGACAATGCGGTAAATCAAAAGCTCGCTTGCCGCTTGCTCGAGAAACAAGGGCACACCGTCGTGGTTGCACCCGATGGCCAAGCGGCGATTGCCGCATGGGAGCGCGAGTCGTTTGACCTCATTCTGATGGATGTGCAGATGCCGAATCTCGACGGTCTGCAAGCCACCGCGATCATTCGCGAACGCGAAGCCGGTACGGGTCGGCACATTCCCATCATCGCGATGACGGCTCATGCGTTGGCGGGCGACCGCGAACGGTTTTTGGCTGCCGGGATGGACGACTACATTTCCAAGCCAATTGATGCTCAGCGGCTGGCAACGCTGCTCAATCGCTACCGGCCTGCGGCCCTACCGGCATCGGCACCGGCTCCGGCAGGAGCGGCCGCTGGCTCCGAGTCGGTTGCGCTCGATCGGCAGGTTGTGTTGACGGCAATCGGTGACGACGAATCGTTGCTGGAGGAAATCACAGCCGTGTTTTTGCAAGACCTGCCGGAAATGATGAACGCCGTCGAGAGGGCGGTCAATGGTCGATCCGCAGAACAACTCGAACGCACGGCGCACAAATTAAAGGGGTCCGTGAAGATTTTCGGCACGGCCAAAGTCGTGGATCGGCTGCAGCAACTTGAGCAGTGTGGTCGCACGGGTCAACTGGACGGCGTGAAAGAATTATGGTTGGAAACGCGGCCGTTGCTAGACGCGCTCGCATCAACCCTCCGCGCGTGGGTCAAACCATCTATCCTCAGTTCAGAGATGGCAAACTCGGCGTGATCGCATCGCTCTTTCCACAGCCCGCGCGAGGACTGGCTAGCCTTGGGAGGGTTCCCCTTGGCAGTCCCAACCAAATTCACTTGTAAAAACACAGCGCAGCGCCATGATAATACGTAGGAGGAAGGGAAAATGAGTGGAAAACGCATCGCGCAAATCGGGACGTTCGTGGTTGTCTTTGCTCAGGCAGCGTGGGCTCAGGACATCGTCTATTCGCTTCACTTCAACAACGGTCTGCCCAACAACTGGATCGCCGGTCAGTTGACGAGCGAAGGCTTGCCTGAGGGCTCGAAGCAGGCGGTCACCGCACGAGTGACGGACGGGAAAGCAGAGCGAATTGCCTCGCACAAAGAGTGGGTGAATGGATTGTTCCCCATCAGCGAGGACCTGTACTTCAATTACCGAATCCGTATGACGAGGCCCGAGTGGTATTTGCTGTTTCTCCAAGTGAAGCCGGCGGGCCCAACCGGTCAGAGTTCCAACTACATTGCGCGTCCCGCGCCAGGGCCGGCGAAGGAGTGGCATGTCGTGAGCATCCCGATCAAAGAGTTTCAGCAAACGGGCAAGGATATTAGCAATGGGCCACCACCCCCCGTCGGTGAGGTATGTACTTCGTTCTTCTTCGACACCCAAGGCAGAGACCTTGGTATCACCATCGATCGAGTCTGGGTATCGAAAGGCAAGGCGGTTTCCTCGCCACCAAACCCCTAGCTGACCGAACCCAAACCAACGGGGCCTTTGGGACGCAGTGACACGCGGTTTTTGACCTTTACCTCCAACTGGAGCAGTGTGTCTCACTTGCAACGGCTCGATCCACTGATTACGAAGAACTTACGACTTCAAAGGTGTGGCATCGCCAGTGCTTAATGGGCTCTTCGGAAAGGAGGTTCATAACATGGCACTGACCCGATGGCAACCGCGAGGTGAGTTGTGGGATCCATTTGCGAGCTTGGCCGATCTCCAACAGGAGATGAACCGGCTCTTCGAATCGTCGTTGCGTCGATTGGGCAGCCCGCAGGAGGGGATTTGGGGATTCCCGATTGATGTGGTGGAAGAGAAAGACCACCTCATCGTTCGGGCGAACCTGCCGGGTCTGACTAAGGACGATGTGACCGTCACATATCACGATGGTTACCTCACCATAAAGGGTGAAAAGAAGGTGGAGTCCACGACCAAGGACGCCAACTGGCACCGACAGGAACGAGCTTATGGATCGTTCAGCCGGACAATTGAGTTACCGGTTGCGGTGGACATCAAGAAAATCGAAGCCCAATTCCGGGACGGGGTGTTGACAGTCACATTGCCGAAGACCGAAGAGGCCAAGCCGCGCGAGATTCAAATCAAGGTCGGCTAAGCCGACTTGCCAGCAACTCACCCAGGCCGGGCACTGCCCGGCCTGTTTCTTTGAATGAACAACTGAACACGAGGTGTTCACGATGCCGAACTACTGGTTGGTAAAAACAGAACCCCAAGAATATTCCTTGGCCGATTTAGAACGCGACGGAGTCACCCAATGGACCGGTGTGCACAACCCACTCGCAAAAAAGCACTTGGCTGCAATGAGCCGCGGCGACCTTGTGCTCGTATATCACACCGGAAATGAACGGCAAATTGTCGGATTGGCAGAGGTTGCAGCCGCCGGTGCAGAACCGCAACTGCGTTTCCGCCAGAGGTTTACAAAGCCGGTACCCTTGGCCGCCATTAAAGCCCAGCCCCAACTTCGTGATTGGGCACTGGTACGACAGGGCCGGTTAAGCGTCATGCCGGTGACCCTCACCCAGTGGAAGTTGGTGCAGAAAATGATGTCAGAATCCTAGCCAACGTTGAGGAATAATCGCCATGAACCCGAACAGTGGTCAGCCCAATTTCATTTCCCGCAATTTCAGCCGCCTCGTGCGACGCTTTGCCCGCCATGACCAGCGCGGCCAGACCCTGTTCGAGTACGCCATCATCATTGCTGCGGTGGCACTGGTTGTCGTTCTGGTGCTTCGAGGAATCGGCGAGTATCCACCCAAAGCTCTTAACCCGGTTAACAACGCCCTCGCACAATAACGCAACAGCGCGCCGCTCGCAGTTCGCGCCCGACCCGCTCGGAGCCGATTGAGCCCTTCACCCGACCTAAGCAAAGGCGCTCAATTCATCAGGGCTGTTTGCTCCTATGACACACAATAGCCTCGAATCGGCGGTACGAACCGGCTAAACACATCAGTCAGCGATACCGGCTGCCTCGCGCGGGCAAACATTCGACGACGTCAGAACCCGACCGCGAGTCCATCTGGTTGGACGACCCAAAACAAGAGGAGGCCACATGAAAAAGAACCTGGTCCAAGCCATCAGCGACCTTTACAACGATCCCGAAGCGCGCCGATTGCTCGACAGCATCGAACGCAAAGTGGACAACGGTACCTTCGACTTCACCGAAGAAGAGGAAGAATTCGCCCTCGCATTTTGGGAAGCGTTGGAAGCGGCCGACCCCACACCCGTCGAAGAGCTGCAACGGATGGCCGAACAATTCTTGAAAAAGTAACGGGCGAAGTAGGCAACCCAAATCCGCACAACGCGGTCCGCCGCTCGCGCTCGTCAATCCCTGCTCAATGGGCGCTTACCGCGAATGCGCTCACTGACCTGCGGAAACCGTCTACGGAGTCAAAGCTAGTGCGGGGCCTCCGATAACCAGGACCCTACGGGTCGTCGGATCGCCCCGCACCCGTTTTTTCACCTCATCAACCAAACCCTGCCGGAAGCCTCCTATCACTTGACCACCTGAAGACCGCTGCGCCGCCGTACGCGCCAACCCTTTGGACGGTCACCGACTGACCCGTGACCACTCGCCACCCTTTCAGGTTTTGGGTCCTACCGGACGACGCCCGCACGGCAGGGCTGACTCTGCCGACGGGGGAGTCGCAATTCCCTTTCGGGTTTTGGGTCCTACCGGACGCGTTTCTTTGTCACAGTGAGTCTGACCGTGGGTATCCGGGTCGCAATTCCCTTTCGGGTTTTGGGTCCTACCGGACAACCGGCCTGTGGTACGGGGCCGCCACGGCTCTGG
>JANWYJ010000016.1 GCA_025055115.1 Gemmata sp. | reverse complement strand
TCACCTTCCGTCACAACGGTAAGGATGAACGCCTCACCGATGTCAAAGGCAAAGTGATCCACGATATCATCGCTTAGTGGCCCTCGTCGGAATTGCCCACTGGGCAAACCCGCGCACCAGTGCCGATCCATTTCCTTACACTACACCTTACACTACACCGGCGCGTCGATGACGAACGTCACCGGGCCGTCGTTGACCAATTCCACCTGCATGTCGGCAGCAAAGCGGCCGCTGGCCACCGGAACACCCCAGCGCCGCAGGGCCGTGAGGAAGGCTTCGTACAGCGGTTCCGCCACCGCGGGTGGAGCAGCCCCCGTGAAACTCGGCCGCCGCCCTTTCTGACAATCGCCATACAATGTGAATTGACTGACCACCAAGACCGCTCCGCCCACATCAAGGAGCGAACGGTTCATTTTGCCCGCATCATCTGGGAAAGCCCGCAAATGCACGATCTTTTCCGCCAGCCACTCCACCTGCTGGAGTGTATCCGTCGGAGCAATTCCCAAAAGAACGAGCCAGCCGTGGGCAATTTCCCCCGTTACGTCATCGCCCACGCGCACCGCCGCCCGACGCACACGCTGAATCACCACACGCATGGAAATTCCAGTCGTTGAGAGAGTTCCAACAGCCGATATAGATGACAGAATACGAAATTCCCGCATGCGCACAGGTTCTACCAATGGCCGCGCAAGTCGCTGGGGTGCGGGGTGTCTTCATCGTGTCCAAAAAATAGTTGCGTGATGGCCACCATCACGCTATGCATCTTACCGCACTTACCGCGACGTGCGACAAAGGGGAAGGAACCGCCATGGCACCGCGTCGATCGTTGGAAACAAATGAGCCGCTCGCCGCTCATCAGCCCTTGAACGCTATGGAAACGATGCGTTCAGCCGTAGATTCCAACAGCGAAAAACCCGCAGAGAAGAAAGACGAAGAGAAAATGTCGCTCTTCTGGCGCGTCTTTGGCGGCACAATTTTGAGCATTATCACACTGATTGCCATCAACATTTTCAACAATCTGTCGTCCAGTATTGCCGAACTTCGCGCGGAATTGAATCGTGAGCGGGAGGCTCGCGCCGAGTTTATTAAAAAGGACGAATTTAACAGCCGCGTGACAACGCAGTACGAGCGCATTCGGGGGCTGGATTCCTTGAAAATCGAACTGGAAGCCATCAAAGAGCGGGTTCACAACAATGCGGCTACCATCGAGAGTATCAAACGCGACACGCTCACCGCGATCGAAGCTATGAGAAAGGACATTGCGGGCAACGCCGAAGCCATCAAAAAAGACTCTGCCGCCATTGAAGTTCTCCGTGAACGAATCGCCGCCGTAGAAACACTGAAGAAGGAAATCGCGACCTTAGAAACTCTCAAGGATCGGCAAGCCACCGCCGCCGCCGATCTCAAAAGCCTCCGCGATGATTTCGTGAAATTGGCGGGTGAAGTTGAAAAGAACAAAGCCGCCGATCTGGAGCGCAAGACCCTGCGCGATGCACAGTACAAGTTGGTTGAAGATACCATCAAAGAGCTGCAAAAAGGCCTTCAAGACTGCCGGGAGAAATTGGCTCGTCTCGAAGGCAGTAAACCGCTCGACCCCGCACCGTTACCCGCCCGCCCCAACAACAGCCCCAATCCCACCTCGCCTCCCCAACCGAACGAGGCAAAATAACTTCCAAATACTTTCAAGACGATGTTGTTCCCGAAGTCGCAACTTGGCTTCTCTGGCATCGGCGGTGGTACTATTCGGTCCCGGTTACCTCCGCTGGTGGTCCGAGGCGAAAGGTTTGATCCTGTTTGCAGTCGTCCGAAGCCTTGAAGTCGTCCGAAGCCTTGAACGGACGAACCGCCCCCAGACAGTCGCGCTAACAGACGGTCGCGCTACTTGTTTGCCAGTTGGCCGGCGCTGGAGGTTGTCCAATGGCGATGGAGCGGTCATCACCCCAACGGCACCAAAGCGCCGGTATGCCGTTTCGCGGTGGCTCGTCGCGCGGGGGTCTGTCCGGTGAACCTCTAGTGATCTTACAGTACCTGGGGGGACCTTGTTGTTCCGTGGTTTTGGCCGCGGCTGTCTGTCCAGCGATCCGAGCGTCTTAAGCAACCACTGTGGCGATGGCATGGCCCCGCATCATTCGCGCCGCGGTGATCTTTGGGCGAGCTTCAGGTTGCCACAGCGACGCTGAAAAAGCTCTGTATGTGACACGAATTTCGTCGGATAACGCAAGTTCTTCAGTTTGTCTGCGTTGACTTGTTGCTGGAACGGTGATAGGTTGTCTGACAAGCGTACTTGTGGCCCGTTCTTAATTCCTCAGACTCGCTATGCCACCCCCGGAAACACGTCCCGGTAGTCGTGAACTCGCCATTCTCGAAGAATGTCAAGAAGTCATCGGCTATCGGTTCAAGCGACCGGAGTTACTGCGGGCAGCCCTCACGCATACCTCCAGTGCGAACACCCGTACCGCGTCCAACGAGCGTCTCGAATTTTTAGGCGATAGCGTACTCGGCTTGGTCACCTGTGAGCAGCTTTATCAACGGTTTCCTGAATATCAGGAAGGTGATTTAACGAAAGTCAAGTCGGTCGTTGTCAGTCGCAAAACGTGTGCCCGCTTCAGTCAAGAACTGGGTTTGGGTGATTTCCTCTTTTTAGGCAAGGGAGTTAATTCCCACGGGGAAATTCCGGCCAACATGTTGGCCGATGTCTTTGAGGCCTTGGTGGCCGCGATCTTTCTCGATGGTGGTTGGGAAGAAGCCCGCGCGTTCATTCTCGATTTTATCGAACCCGAAATCGAACGGGTCGCCCGTGACGCCACAGCTGCGAACGCGAAATCCCAGTTGCAAACCCTCACGCAACGCCGTTATGGCGATACCCCCCGCTACTTTTTGCTCGATGAACAAGGCCCCGATCACGATAAATGCTTCAAGGTGGCGGCACAAATCAACAACGAGCGATTCCCGGCCGCCTGGGGGCGAACGAAGAAAGAAGCCGAACTGAAGGCCGCAATGAATGCCCTCGCCTATCTGAATAATCAGCCGCTGCCCTATCCCTCCGATTGACTGAACCGCAGCTACCATGGCGCTGTCGGGTTATCCGGTTCTCTGCTATGCCGCAGGATGTCACTCACCGGCGGTCTACAAGGTAGCTGCTCGATGGAGTGACGGCATCACGCACGAACTCAAAACGTACTACTTGGCGTGTGCTGCTTGTTTACCTACGTTGTTTGCCGCGGCTTGCGCTAAGCGGAATGCCTGTCGGTTAGCTGCGGATGAGACGCTCGATGTTCCTGGCATCTACGAATTAGCCCGCGGCACACGCGATCGTGAACTCCGCCGCCGGCTGGACCTCGAAGCCCAACTCCACTCAACACCACGCGATTCTTCATGAATCCGGAGTTTCTCATCATTGGCCAAGGGCTAGCCGGCACGACTTTAGCCTGGCAGTTGCTCCGTCGCGGTCGTCGAAGCTGCATCGTCGATCGTGAGTCAGGACCCTCAGCGTCGCGCGTGGCCGCTGGGTTAATGACACCTGTGACGGGCAAACGCCTGGCCAAATCGTGGCGCTGGGACGAACTGTATCCGGCCGCGGTCGCTTTCTATCGCTGGGTCGAAGCGGAAACTGGCGAACGGTTCTTTTACCCCCGGCCATCGCTCCGACTCTTTGCCAGCGCCGCCGAGCGTGACGAATTCTATCGCCGCGAAACCACCCTGCTGCGCGGATTGGTGCGGCGTGTCGACGATGTACCCGCGGTGTTCACAGCCCCCTGGGGCGGCTTCGAGATGCCAGATGCGGCCCGACTCGATGTGCCACACTACCTCGACGTTTCCCGCGAATATTTTCGTCGCCGCGGGTTGTATCACCGCGAACAAATCAACCCGGAACGACCGCCCGCTGCGGGTACTGTCATTTTCTGCCGCGGATTCGATCCCGAACCCGATCCGTGGTTTGGCCGCATCACATTCAACGCCGCCAAAGGAGAAATTCTCACATTACGGATTCCCCAACTGCCGGAATCACGCGTCGTGCATCGTGGCGTGTGGTTGGTCCCGGTGGACGTTGCCGACGCAACAACCAACTCAGCGTCATCGTCTTCTCTGTTTTACCTAGGCGCCACGCATACCTGGCAGCCGCTTGATGCCGTGCCGACATCCGAAGGCCGAGCCGAGCTAGAAAACAAGCTCCGGGAATTTCTGCGTGTGCCCTACGAGATTGTGGGGCATCGCGCCGCGGTGCGCCCGGTGATCGATGCGGGTTACCCGGTTCTTGGGCGTCATCCCGATTTTCCGCAGCTAGCATACTTCAACGGCTTAGGGGCCAAGGGTTCTCTCCTGGCCCCGTTTTTCGCCCATCAACTCGCCGCCCATTTGTGTGGCCAAGGTGAAATCGACGAAACTGTCCATGTCCGGAAGTACCTATGCCGCGACTCACTGAGATAGCCCATAGCGCTGTTCGCGCCGTACTGACAAACGGCGAAGTCGCCATCGATGCCACCGCTGGCAACGGCTGGGATACGCAATTTCTTCTGGAATGTGTCGGCCGCCAAGGTCACGTTTTCGCCTTCGACATCCAACCGCAAGCCCTTGCGGCGACTGCAGCGCGCATCGGCGATGTTCCCAACGTCACACTGCTGGCCCGCAACCATGCCGAGCTTCGCAACGCCATTCCCACAAAATACCACGGCCGCATCGGCGCAGTGATGTTCAACTTGGGTTACTGGCCGGGTAGCGACCATGCCATAACGACCACACCCCCGTCCACACTGGCCGCGATCACAGCCGCTTGGGAACTGCTGCGAGATGGTGGGATTCTCACAATTCTGGCGTATACCGGTCATCCCGGGGGTGCGGAGGAAGCCGCGGCTGTGGAACAACAGCTCCGCCGCCTTGGTAACAACGTCGCCATGGAAGCTATTGAGGGCCAAGCTAGCACCAAGTCGGCCCCGCGCTTGTGGATTGTCCGCAAATGCCCCCTATCTGCCACAGAGGAACAATCGGGAACCTTGAACTACGGCGCCTGACATTTGCCAAAACAACGTACACACTCGGTGATTCTTCGTGTACCATCGCACTATCCTACCCAACGACCTCCGACCCTGCCCCCGCGATCCAGGAGACTCGCATGACGACGACACGGCGTCAGTTTTTGGCTACCTCCACGGCAGCGGCGATAACCGCACCAGTTCTTTACGCCGGTGAAAAGAACCTCCTGAAAGTCGGCCTCATCGGCTGTGGTAGTCGCGGTACTGGAGCAGCCATCAATGCTCTGCAAGCCGACAA
>JANWYJ010000008.1 GCA_025055115.1 Gemmata sp. | reverse complement strand
AACACGTCAAAGGTTGTTCGTTGTTCATCATTTCCACAACTCACCATTTCATCATTTCATAAAATAGCAAAATTCCATCCGCCGTCAAGAGACAACCATCCGCCGTCAAGGGACACTCGCTTTTTTCTCGCCGCGATGCATTCCCACAATCGGCTGACCCCCGGACCGAGCTGTTGACCCCCGGCTGACCCCCGAACCGAGCTGTTGACACCCGGCTGACCCCCGGACCAAGCTGTTGACACCCGGCTGACCCCCCGGACCGAGCTGTTGACACCCGGCTGACCCCGGACCGAGAAGCCCCGCGTGTGACAGCCGCGATCGAGCGACAACCGATCCGGTGGGAACAATGTCCTGAACAACGTCGTCTTTCGCGATTGGCAATTTCCATCGTTTCCTTGTCTGGTAAGTCGGTGGGAACAATGTCCTGAACAACGTCGTCTTTCGCCGTCGTCGTCTTTCGCCGCCGTAATCTTTCGCCGCCGTATATGAGAGCCGCGATCGAGTGACGACCCATCAGGTCCAGAATTGCCACCACCGCCGGGGGGATGGTGGCGGGGGATTGGGTCCGGCCGGAGGTTCGGCGTCGAGAAATTCCTCAAGGTCGAATTCGATTTCCTCCTCGGCATCGAAAGGCGGGGGTGGCGGTTGGAAGGCGGGATCGTGCGCTAGTTCGGCAATGGGAATGCGGGTGGAGAGGGCGACACGTTGCCCACAGTTGGCGAATTGCCGGGCATCGTCTAAGCGCGCACAGTAAACCACCGCGCTGCGGCAGCGATGGCAGATGCGGATGTCGGGTACGTCGGTGGGGGCCAAATCGGTCCAAAGGGTGCCGCAGAAACTCGTGGTAGCCGCGTGGGAGGGCACGCAATTGGCTACCGGGGCCGCATCGAAGATCATGAGCCAATGGGGGTCGAGTTCGGCGCGCAGTTGCTCGATGTGGGCGTCGATGGCAGCCCGGGTCGGGTCGGCGGGGGAATATTCCAACCGCTCGGCCAACAGCCGGACGAATTCCGCCCGCCGATCCGCGCGGTCTTCGAGCCAGTCGGCGTACATCCACAGGGTGTTGCGGTCTTCCGGCACATCGAGCAGGGTTCGGAGAAAGGCCCATTCCTCCGACGAAAATTGTGGGGTTGACATCGTTTGGCACTCACACGATACCGGGTCGACTCCATGGCAGCGCATCGACCCGACACGTTTCGGCAAAGCCCGGTTCGCTGCCCGCATTCTGACGGAGCTACTCTCCCCGCATGATATAATCTTGCATTGACAGAAAGTTGTTCAATTTTGCATTGACAGAAAGTTGTTCAAGCCAGGTTCCGAATCTATGGGTGGCGTGTTTGTCCGGCCGCGAGTCGCGGAGGTAGTTTTTCGGGTTTACGACCGGCCCCTACATCCCGAATTGTTTGATGTCGTCGCGACCCGCCGTGTGGAACGCGACAACTACCGGCTGGTGGTGCGGCTGACACGCACCGGCCATACCCTCAGTTGGACCAGCGGCACAACCCACATCGAAGAAGTGACCGCCACGCTCGACCAACACCTCCCCGAGGCCGGAATTCGCCTGACCCATCGCTTCGATAGCCGTCGCCGGGCACGCTGCGATTTCACCACAACGAAGTATCAGATCGAATCGCAGGTCGAGGTGCTGCAACCTGAGCCTTTTGTGCATTTCCACGCGGAATTGGTCGCCGACGGAGAACGCAAAGGGCTGATCTACCACTGTAAAACCGCCAACCGCATCGGGCTTTCACCATTGGGTTTGGTGATCGTTGAAGCTCTGCCGCGATGTTGGAGTGTCACCGCCTTTCACACGTTCCCCGACGAATTGGCTGTTCTCAAAACACAATCCCTTATCGAACCGATGTCGCCGCCGGCGCTGGTGTGAAAAAGACGATGGAGATACCCCAAGCGCCAGTGGCTTCCACTTCCAGATAGTACGTCCCGGCGGCGGGAATGGCCGCGAGAGCCAACCCCGGTGTGGAAAGAGGTGCCACCGGCGCTGGCTCCGACCCATCCCGACACCGGACATGCACCACAAACGGCCCTTGCTGCACGGCCAGACGCAACGAGGCCTCCGCGGGCAGGGTGAACTCCTGGGTGATCTGATTCCCCACGCCCCAAAAACTGATGATCGATGCCCCCGGAATCAGGGGCGTTGGCCACGGCACCGCATACGGCAGACCAAGCCTCGGGGCTAACCGCAGGGCTTCCGGCATACGCTCCTCCCTGGACGATGCGCGTGCATCAAGCCTTGCTTTGTGCCAGTCAGCATAACCGCAACCTATCGGCCGGGGAACCGCAATCGAGTTGCTCTCGCATCCGCGGGGAGCTTTGGGGTACGATGCTGCCCCTGGGGAGTGTGGGTCATGGTTCGCATCGCAGGGACACTGGCGGTGAGACAGGGTCGGGCACGTCGGAGACTCATCGTCGTGCGGGCCGTCATGGTTTGTATCGCGCGGACACTGACGGTGGGACTGTTCGCCGTGATGCCCTCGGCCGAGGCCGGGGCCGCGGATGGGCCGCGGAGCGAACCGCTGCGGCTCGGCAGCAACCGCTTCCGCGCTGGCAACGCCATTGAGCAGCTCGCCCTCGCACCCCACGGCACGCAATTGGCAACAGTCCACCGGGCCACCCAGCAGCACGTGGCCCTCACCGTGTGGGATGCCGAAACGGGGCAACCCCTGCGCGAACAACTCATCCTGCGCGAACTCTTCCGAGGGATGGTCTGGGGGGCACGCGGCGGGTTCGCAGTAGTCTCCTGTCCAGATAATGAACAAAAGAACACATTAGCCCGCCATCGCCCCTTCCCGCACGATTTTTGCGTGTGGAACTTCACCGATCGAAACACCGAGCGGCCAGAGGCTCTTGGTCAGTCGAACCCGGCGGCGTCCCGCTCACGTGCGACCTGGCCCCGTTTCTATTTCAGTGCCGATGGGCGCTGTGTCGCCGCCTGGGGGGCATCGGGCGATGGGCGCTACGCTGTTGAGGTCTACGCCCTTTCGCCGGCCGCGCATGCCACGCAGCTGCATCGCCTCGCCATACTCGAGCTGGGCGCGGAAGATGTCGATGAAGTGCGGCTTTCCGCCGACGGTGAAATAGTTGTCACCTTTCGTGAATTGGCCAACCCCGAGCGGTCGGGTAGTCGCGACTACACCGCCACCGTCTGGCAGGTGCGCCGTGGGCAGCCCGCCACCCGGCCATTCCGCCTCACAACAACCGATGCCACCCCGAACTCACCCCTGCTGGAGCTAGCCCCGGATGGCCGGGCAGTGTTCGTTCTCGTCCACGACGGCGATCAATGGGGTGTCGACGAAGTTCCTCTCACCACAGCGCCGCGGCGGAAAGTCGCCCGTTGGCCCAACGCCCAATGGCCCCGCGACGGCCGCTTCGCCTTCGCATGCTCTGGCCATCGCCTGGCTCTGGCCGTCGATCGTCAAACCTTCCTGGTGAACAAAGAAACGGGGGAAGAACTCGGCCGGCTCGAAGGGCATGCCGGCCGGATCGTTCAGGTGGCGATCGCCGCCGAAGGCCGTCGTATTGCAACCGCCGATGAATACGGCCTGATCCGTCTCTGGGACGCGAAGAGCTTGCGGCCCGTTCACGAAGTGCCGCATCATCGCGCCCCGGTGGAGCATGCGGAACTGTCGCCTGACGGCCGCCGATTGCTAACCTGGAGCCGCGATGACACAGTGCGCCTGTGGGACATCGCCACAGGAACGGAACTCCGTGCTCTCACACCCACACCGGCCCAGCCGCAAGCCGATTGTATCACGAACCGACCGACCTTCACGCCCGATGGCACCGCGGTGGTTCTGCGGACCGCACAACGGCTCATCGCCCGCGATTGGCAAACCGGCTTGGAAATTCCGCTGCCTGGCGAACTGGCCCACGCCCCGCCCCACTTGGCGGTCTTCGCCCCCAACGGCCAGGCCATGCTCACCTGGAGCGACGACAAACCCCGCATCAGCGTCTACGATTGGCCCAGTGGGAAGAAACGCTTCACCATCCAGCCGCCGGGGCCTCCGCAGCCGGCACAGTTCTCCGCGGATAGCACCGTCGTGTTCACCGGTATCGGTTCCGGCCTGCGCTGGGATGCCCGAACGGGTCAGGAACTTCCCCCCGGCGCAAACGCCGAGCGCCCGGAGGCCCTGTGGCCTGTTGTCGGGCTGCGGTCCCCCCTGGCGGGGGTGTTGCACACGCCCCGCGGTCAGGTTCCACAATTACTCGAAGCCGGAACCGGCCACCCCATTCCCCGTGGGTACATTGGTGGCAACAGTGAAACCTGGGAGCCACGAGCGCGCGCAGGGATGGCGGTTTCGCCCTGCGGCCAGCAATTTGCGGCGGTTGTGGAGCGGGAGCAGCTTGTCGTACTGGGCGAATGGGCTAGCGGTGAAGCCCGCCGCTGGCTGCGTGGCCACCGCGGCCCGGTGCGCATTCTCGGCTTCACGCCCGATGGCTCGAAACTCCTGACCGCAGGCGGCGACCACACCGTTGTGGTCTGGGACGTCCTACTGACTCATGCCCCTCTCACCGAGGCCTTCAAGAAAGAAACCCGCGCGGCGAAATTGTGGGACCTGCTAGCAACTGGTCCAGCCCCCGAGGCCTACCTCGCGATGGCCCGGCTCGCTCGCGAACCGGCCGCAGCGGTACAAATGGCCCGCCGGAAACTGCGACCGGCCACCACCAGCGATCGCGAAACCCACACTTCAACCCACACTTCCATACTGGCCGAAGTCCGTGCCATCGAGCTACTCGAATCGCTTCACACTCCCGAGGCCATGCAACTGCTCCGTGAACTGGCCGGTGGGGACAAGGCCGCGTTCCGCACGCAAGAAGCGCAACGGGCACTCCAACGCCTGGAACTGACGCACCCATCGCCGCCGTGAAGGCTGCACCGGCGGATGAAGGCTGCACCAGCGCTTTTCCTGAACAACACGACCACCACCACAAGAGTTGGACTTCCCTGCTGATGAACCTTACAAGAGTTGGACTTCCCCGCTGATGAGCCTGGGCGATTGGGTCGAGCCACAGCCTCTACGCCACTGCCTCCACCATCGGTGGCGAAGTCACATTCCAAGTCGATGTCCAGTCGAGCATGAGAGCGGGGCAAGCTCGGCCAGAGGTCTTCGTGTGCCGATAACGTCATGCGGGGCTTGCCCGCTTGGCTGATGAATTTGCGACTACTGATTTGAACATGTTCTAGCGGTGTGAACATGCTCTAGCGGTGCAGTTCGCGTTCGATGCGGTCGATCAGTTCCTTCACCGGCCACTGGCGTTCCCCAATGGGCACACTCAAGCCTTGGTCGATCCATCCCCGCACTTTTTTCTCTGCCGCTACCGCAGTGCTGTGCGTTTTCGCCCCGAAATACTTGCTGACTTCACCATAGGTTGCCGCGGTGTGCTTGCGGCACAAGTAAATCGCGATCATGCGTGGATGGCTGACGGCCCACGCCCGGGCTTTGGATTGCAGCGTTCCTTTGGCAAGCCGCAAGGTGGAACATACGGCCGCGTCCACATCGGCCATGGTGACGACGCGAACGGCATGCTGCAGCAAATCCCCGAGGGCTTCACGGGCCGTCGCGAGATCGGCAGGGCGGCCGGTGACTTTCGCGTAATGGCGAATGCTGTGGACTGCGCCTTCGAGTTCCCGGACATTGCCACGAAGGCTAACGGCCAACGTCTTGAGCACCGTATCGGAAATGGGCGGGCATCCTCCCGTGGCTTTTTTGCGGAGAATTTCCAGGCGTGTTTCGGGATCGGGCGGAAGCAAGCTCCACACCGCGCCGCCGAGCAAGCGATCGACCAACTCGGGCATCAGTTCATCGGCCAGTCGGGGGTGGCAATCGGTGGTTACAACCACTTGCCGTCCATCGGCGACCAGAGCATCGAATGTATGGAGGAATTCTTCCTGGGTTGCGGTTTTCTTCACCAAAAAGTGCAAGTCGTCGAGCAAGAGGGCTGTGCATTCGCGAAACTGCCGCCGGAAGGCCGACATCTTCCCAAGGCGCGACGCTTGCACAAAGCGAGTGGTGAATTCCTCCGCGGTCACATAACAGGGCCGCTGATCGCTCTGTTTTTTCAGCCCAACGTAGATACCTTCGAGCAAATGGGTTTTGCCGGTGCCTACCGGCCCGTGAATGACCAACGGGTTAGCACTTTGCCCGGGTTCTTCGACCACACTGACGGCCGACGCATACGCGACCCGATTACACGGCCCGGTCACAAAGTCGCTCAGCGACTTCCACCGCCGCCCGGTCTTCATCGCTGCAAGCGGTTTGGCGAGGGCCAGTTCGTCGAGGTTGGCCCGTTTCACCTTTGGCTTGGGGGGCACAACCGGATCACCGAACAGATCGGTTTGTTGGGGCGGTGGGGGAGGGGTATCAACCACTCGTTCGACCGCGGCAGCATGTACCGCTGGCGATTCGCTGGCAGGGGCCGGGCTATCGACCACCCACTGGAGTTGCACACCGTCGCCACACACTTCCGCAACGGCTTGCTTCATCGCCGGGCCAAAGGCGTTTTGCAGCCACTCCAGCGTCTGCCGATTGCGAACCACGACACCCACACGATTTCCCGCCACGACAAAGTGCGCATTGCCCAGAAACCACAAGTTGAATCGCGCCGGGCCGACGCGGTTTTTCACCGCCTCAGCGAGCCGTTGCGGCCAAGCGTCGGACGAAGGCGCGGCCACCACCAGCGCAGCAGGTTGTTCGACAGTGAGCGCAGCGGTCGAAAGCGCAACGGTGCTAGCGAGTCGGGCCGGCACGGTGACAATCCCCGGTGTGCTTCGGGACATCTTCTTCTTCAATATCTGTCCACAACCACCGGCGCCAACGCGCGACTTGGCAACGGGAACGCAGAAAACAGGGGAGCCAGCTAGCGCAGTCGGTAGAGTTTCGCGCAGCCGTTGTTTGCGCCGTAATCGCGCCAGATGGCGCAACGGGGCGCCGCTGGGCGCTGACGATACAGTTGTGCCGGGTGGAACGGCCGAGTACGAACGGCCCCACGCCCCGACGAACGGCCCCATGCCCCAACACCGGCATTTCCCAACCACCCGATGGAGTGACGATCACCTGCCCCGGAGGTTACCTGCCCCGGAAGTTTTGCGTCGCGCAGTAGTTTGCTGACTTCACCCAGTTGCGGCGGCGGAGGTGCTGTGTCGCCCGCGTTCGGAACCGTAGTGACTCTTCATTTCCGCTTCGCCTCACCCAGATGCGCCAACCACACCTCGCGGCGATCGCGTTCCACGAAGCCGCCGTGGGTGTACAAATGCCTGGCCGCCGTGTTCCGGGCATCGACCGCAACCGTAACGCCATCCGTCTGCGCGGCGATGGCCCCCAGGATGGCGTATTTGAGAAGGTCGCTTCCGTAGCCGCGCCGCCGCTGGGCCGGAACCACACCCAAATACTGTAACTCCACCACATTGCGGTCAGTATTGAGCTTCAGGTTCATCACACCAACCGCCTCGCTATCGTGTTGGGCCAAGAACCACTGTCCTTCCAACGAAACCATCCCTTCAACGATTTGCTCCGGGGTGCGGGAATGATTCAGCTCGGGGCAATCGTTCGTGTCCTCGTGAGTGGCCAACACGGTCCGCGTGAAATCGGGCTGAAGCGGATCATGAATCGCAACCAGGGCAAACTCCTGCCGGGGCGGTTGGGCGGGGAGACCTTCTTGCCGGCAATCGTATTCGAGGAAAACCAACTGCGTGGTGCGACGAAATCCGCAGCGCTCCCACAAAGCCTGATGGCCCGAAGTCGTCGTTTCCGGGAAGGCTTGACAAACTTTCACCCGACTGCCACGCAACCACTCACACGCAGCACGCAAGACCGCCGCGGTCGCGGTGGGCGAATCACCGCGAGGGGGCCAAGCCACGCCCAAAGCCCCGGGTAGGGCTTGCACCAAAGCCGCCGCTCGCAGTTGACCAGCCGAATCGCGAGCGACAAATACCGCCGTCGGGTCGCGGCTGGCCAAGATTTGGTCACTCGGTGGGGTGGCGTTGGTCTCGGGAAAGAGCAACCGGCAGACCGCTGGCCATTCACTGGCCGCCGCCCGCGACAGCGTAAATGGCGCGCTGTGGGTAACTTCGTTCACGGACTGACAATTCCGTTAAAGTCGTTCTGGCAATCTCAATCGAAGTTTTCACCTCTAACAACCGATTCTTTATAAGCGTATACAACCTCGAGGGAACGGGTTTCTGCACATGGTAGTGCCAACTCCAGCAACAGCGGCGACAGTGACGAACGATATCCGCATTATAACCGCACCGACGGTGTATCTTGTGGGCCGCCAAACCATCCAGGACGCCGAGCTGGAGCGCTTCTTGGCCGATCATGGCGTCAGTTGGCAGACCGACAGCACCGTGGCCGCCGAAGTGCTTTGCGAAACGGCCGGGCGGGTCTGCTACATGTCGTTTGCCCGCCCACGGCCTGGCGGGAATGCCGCGTACCTGGAGCATATCAAAGACGTGGGGCATGGCAGCGTCCTGGAACATGCCGTCTATAATCTGCTCATCACGGGGGTTTCTCGGTCTCTGACCCATGAATTCGTCCGCCACCGCGCTGGCATGTCGTACTCGCAACTGTCGCAGCGCTATGTCGATGAATCCGTGGCCGAATATGTCGAGCCGGACATCATCGCCGCCGATGCCGAACTGCATCAGGCTTGGCTCGAGGCTATCCAACACGCTCATGCCGCTTACGTCCGCCTGGCCGAGATGCTCTCCACCAAGTTGAACGACCCCACTTTCGCGACACGTTGGCTGTCCGAATCCGCGGACCGAACGACGCGGCGGAAAGCCGCACGCCAAGCGGCCCGCAGTGTCTTGCCGAATGCCTGTGAGACCAAGATTTTCGTGACGGCCAACGCCCGGGCACTCCGGCACTTCTTGGAGTTGCGCGGCTCGGCACAAGCCGAACCGGAAATCCGCAAACTCGCATGCGCCGTCCTGGACATCTTGCAGAAAGATTCTCCCAACCTTTTTGGCGACTATCACAAAGTCCCACTGCCCGATGGGACCTACGAACTGACCACACCCTTCAAAAAGGTATGAAGTCGATAATCAAGGTGATTTTTCGTATCCAGCCTTCAAGAATTACGGTGATCGAGAGGAACATCTAGACATTTCGAATTTCCAGATGATGCCTGTGAGCTTTGATATTTTCCCCTATCACCGTCGCGAAAAAATCCTTCATCCTTGGGCAAACTTGCAGACAAAGACGAATCAAAAATCCCATCGCCTACACGGCATTGCCTGCCTCTGTACGACAACTGATTCGAGGTTGTGGCAAAACGCTGAGTATATTGCCAAATGCTGTATTTTCCCACGACTTTTTTCGGATTTCGGAACCATCTTCAGGTGTTTCTCGTGATGATCCATGCGACACCTCATTCATTCTCTTTGATGATAACGACGTTTACGCTCGTAATTTCATGATGATGACTGCACCGATATTTCTCATGGATCGAATATTATCACTCTTTGAACGGTTTCATATTACCTCATTATCTCTGTGATGATCCTCTGTACTCCCTGAGACACCATATTCTCTGTAATAGTGATCTCACTTCAACTCACGCGGTAGCTGGATGGTTTCTGCGGTCACCAGGCTGATGGCGATGCGGGTGGGCTTGGTTGCGGTGGCCAATAGCCGCTGGAAGGTTGCCGCGGTCACGTCTTCAACATCCGTCAGGAGTAAGATCACATCGGGTTGGAAGGCCAACGCGGCTCGAATCGCTTCCAAGTGACTCGTCTTCCCGCGCGGCTCCAGTGGCGTGAGTTTCTCGATAGCAGCGCGGATATTCGCCTCAGTGGCCCATAACGGCGTCGAACCGTTGGATGGCAGCAGTGGAATAGCACGCCCGGCGAAGACAATCACCTGAAATCGCACGGTGGACGGCTGAAGTTGCAGCGTTGCAGCTAAGGCCGCCCTTGCCCGGTCAAAACGACCGGCCGCGCCCATGCTACCTGAGCCATCGAGAACGTAAACGATCGTTTGATGGGGCGACAGCGACCCGTGCAGGGCTGAGGCGGCTCCACCCGCTGGCCACCCGCCGGCTGCACTCGCCTTGGCCGTACTCTTCTCCGGAATTGTTGCACACGCTACACGAAGCCGCGCTAGCAGCTCTGGTGGCAGCGTTCGCGGTAGGACGGCCGATGACAACCGCGGCGCGAATTCCGGCAAGGAAGTGGATGCCGCTGGTTCTTGGGGTTCCAACACTTGGAGTGTTGTGGGCGGGGCTGGCGTTGCGGCTTCCCCTTCCACTTCGTACATCCGCACTTCGGAGCTAACTTCCAAGCTAGAGTCTGCGCGGGTGTTGAGTCGTGAGCCATTCGGCGGCGTTTGGGAATTCCCACACACAACCAGTACCAGCGCTACGGCGACCACCAGATGGAGAACGGCCGACGCGATCACGGCTTGTTGGAAATTGGCCCGTGAATACTGCCTCATGCCATGTGGGCATACCGAACGTGCCACCAAAAGGGAAGGGCAATGCATCGCTATACCGGGATGACGCCCTTCATCCACTGTTGTGCGTAGGTCCGATCACGGCACAGCTCGCTTCACGGAAACAGGTGGGCCCCAACCACCAAGCGCGCACTTGCGGTCCTGAATTGACCAAGCCCACAATCAGATGGACAACACTTTCACCATACGTGTTCCTTTCGAGGTCGCGCCGGCTTGGTACTGGCTCAGAATTCGGGTGAGAGTGATAAATAGCGACCAACTCACTGCCCATCGTGCGCATGGCACGGAAAGCGTTGAGCAAATCCCGCGGATTGGTTGCAAATTCATCCACTTCGGCGGCGTCGTTGGTAATCGCGTAACGGGCTGTGACCTGGGCCACACCCTCGGCGATTTGCCCCGCCAATACGCCGCAGCATTCGCGGGGCCACTCGCGTTGGGCATGGCCAATAACTTCCTCGTAGATGACGGCTGGGAGGACCAGGCAGCGAAACGGCGGCATGGGTGGTCCATTCTTCGGACAGGGTTGGCTGCGTCGAATCTCCATTATGATCTAATGTACACTTCTTTTCATAGTGTGCGCAATCGGCGTGGGTTTGTCAAATGCACTTGGGCGTTTTTTTTGTCGAACTTTGTAAATTGTTATCACAACGTCTGGAATGCTGACAGTTTGCCCGCAAGGAGAGGAAATGACGACGGTTCATGATCTGAAGGGACAAACCATCGCCTTCGCGGCCAGTGGTGGTCTGGACTCATGCACCATCACGCGATGGCTCACCGAACATGGTGTGAAGGTGGTGTGCTTCACGGCCGACATCGCCCAGCCTGACGAAACCGACTTCGGGGCTATCGAGAAGCGGATGCGAGCCTGTGGCGCCGCCGATTATGTTGCCCTGCCACTGCACGATATGATCGCCGAAAGCGGTCTGGAAGTGATTCAGTTTCAAGCCAAATACGAAGGGGCGTACTGGAATACCACGGGTATTGGCCGGCATGTGATCGTGGCCGGGATGATTCCTGAGATGAAAAAACGTGGTATCCACATCCTTTCGCACGGGGCCACCGGCCGCGGCAACGACCAGGTCCGTTTCCAGCTCTGTACGAACATGCTAGCCCCAGAATTCACGGTGTATGCCCCGTGGCGCGATCGCGAATTTCTCCAACGATTCCCCGGCCGCAGCGAAATGATTGATTTCTGCAACCGCCACAATTTGCCCATCAAAGCCAGTAAAGACGCCCCCTACAGTACCGATGCGAACCTCCTAGGACTCACGCACGAAGCCGGCAAGCTCGAACACCTCACGACCGATCCGTGGTTCGTCACTCCGGGCATGGGTGTACTGCCCCACCAGGCCCCCGATACGCCGGAGGTGGTGAGTATCCACTTCGAGAAAGGTCGCCCGGTCGTCATCAACGGTCAAGAGTGTTCGGCCTTCCGCGCCATTCAAACGGCGAATGCTCTGGGCGGCAAGCACGGCCTTGGTATCTGCACCCATCTGGTCGAAAACCGCTATGTGGGCATCAAAAGCCGTGGGGTGTACGAAGCCCCCGGCATGGAATTGCTCGGCACCGCCTATGCGTACTTGCTCCAACTGATCCTTGATCGACGCAGCCGGGAATTATTCGATCATCTGTCGCTGTATGTCGCCAAGCAAATCTACCAAGGCTACGGCTTCGACTTGGGAACACACATGGCCCGAGCCGCCCTGGCCCCCATCACGGCCCTGGCCAGTGGGACCATTCGGCTGAAGTTGTACAAGGGGCGGGCGGAGTTCGCGGGGGCCGAGAACGTCCCGCATCAGTTGTATTCCGAAGCGAATGCCAGTATGGAAGCCATCGGTTCGTTCGATCATGCTGATAGCGAAGGCTTCCTGCGCGTGTTGCAGGTCAGTGCCCGGGCCTTGGCGGCCAATGGTCAGGTGACTGCGCCAGCCTGGGCGCAGCTCACGGCGGTGCGTTCGCCGTGATGGAAAGGTGGGTTCGTTGCGGTGTTGGAGTCGTTGTTCCCCATCACCCAGCCACTGTGCATCGAGCGTGGGCAAGTGCGGTCGGCCGTGCCACCGCCACGGGCACTGCTGCCCGGCTCGTTCAACCCGCTTCATCGCGGGCACACGGCCCTCGCCCGCGCCGCCGCCCTCCGACTAGGCTGCGACGTTCACTATGAACTGAGTTGGCACAACGTCGACAAACCACCGCTCAGCCCCGACGAAGTGGAACGTCGCGTCGCCCAGTTCGTCACCATCGGCCCACTGTGGCTCACACAAGCCCCGACTTTCCTCGACAAGGCTGCGTTATTCCCGGGAGCAGCGTTTGTTGTTGGTTGGGATACGGCCATTCGCGTGATCGATCCGAAGTACTACGGCAGCGTTGCGGCTCGTGACGCGGCGTTGCGCCGATTGTTGGCGTACGGGTGCCGGTTGGTGGTCGGTGGGCGGATTGATGGGCAGGGGGTATTCCGCGTATGGCACGATCACGAATGGAGCCGCGAATTTGGGCCACTGTTTATGGCCTTGAGCGAGGGGGATTTTCGCGAAGACATTTCCAGTACGCAACTCCGCGGTGGGCGGTAACCGGCGGACACGATCCGTGCGGCCGACCGCAACGCACGGTCGACTGTTGCATCCACTGAATCCCTTGTGGAATAGGCCTTTCTGATCGGCCCCGCCGTCGAAGTCCATGTTGAAACCGACAACGACCAAGGGACACTGAATCCCTTGTGGAAAGGCCTTTCTGATCGGCCCGGCCAACCGGACGGAACGGTCGGCCGGGGTTGCGGGGAAGACGGGCGATCTATCGATCTGGAGCCGGAGGCGGGGGAACGGGCAGCGGTTGAATCGGCTGAATCTGAACCGGCGGAGCCGGGCGGATGCCCGGAACCGGGCGAATGTCGGGCCGGCGACCGGGTCGGTTGCTCGGGTTGGTCTCGTCCTTTGGCGGATTGGCGGGTTTATCGGTCGAGGGGCCTTCCAATTGATCTTTGAGTTGTTTCCAACCGAACTTCATGTAGCCGGCGGCGCGTTTGGTTTCCGAGGTGAAGGCGTATTGCCCATAGCCCAGTTGATTGGGGTGAATGACGGCGCCAGGTTGCGTCTCGAAGCCATAATCGCGGATGTTGCCGCCGGATTGGGAAATGAGGAAGGCTAAGGCAACGTCTTTCATAGTGCAGTTGTGCATTTCCGCCTGACCGTCGGGCTTGCCAAACCACACTTGCTGAATCATCTGATCGTTGTTGACCGTGATGACACGATCGGGATTCTTCTCGTTGGGGAACAGCTCCGGATAATCGCCGACGCGAATTTCGTTGCGGAGAATGTCGCGGAGGAATTTCGCTTCGTCTTTGCCGCGGGTCATGACGAGAGAATTGAGGGCTTGGCCTTTGGCGTAGTTTTGCACGCCTTCGGTCAAAACAATGCGGCGTAACAGCGGCAGGGCTTCTTTGAACTGTTTCAGCGGCATCTGCCCGAGTTGGTAGGAAAGGTTGGCCAGTTCGTTGGGATCGGTCCGGGTGGCCAGCCAGCGGGCGATAATGGCCCGGTAGACCTCCGCGTGCGCGGCATTCGGATTGTTCAGGGCGTTCATCGAGGCGGGCTGGTGGATGAATTGCGTCCCGTTGATCCACTGCCATTGCTGCATCTGCGGGATACGTTCCGCGGGAACAACACTTTCGGCAAAAAGCAGGGCCGCGATGTCGGGGAGGGATGGTTGTTTGGGGGTGAAGGGCCGGCCGGAGAAGCGGATGTTCTGGCCGTTCATCTCGTTCCACATGGTGGTTCGCCGGTCGGCGATGGCACGGCCACCTTCTTCTTCCCCTTTCTCAATACTGTTAAACAATTCCATGTTGTAGGGCGATTTGAGAATCTCAGCGTAGAGGTCACGGGATTTTTGCGTCGCCCCGAGGTATTTGCGGAACAATTTGAGGCCGGGCAGATCGTGATCGTATTTGCCTTCGGTATCGGCCAGGAAGGTTTCGATGCGGGCTTTCAGATCGTCGGCGTTGGCTTTGGGCAACAGCAGGGAGGCACGCAGACGGATTTCCGGGTCGGTATCGTTGAGGACGGCGTCCGCGAGGGCTTGCCGGGCACGGCGGCCCATTTTGGCCAAACCGGCTTGGGCTTCTTCCCGTTCGCGGAAGTTTTCGCTGCCCAATTTTTGGACCAGTTCGCGCGCTTTGGAGAGTTCTTCTGGTGGAACGATCAGGTCTTTGGGGTCGGGGGAAGCGGCCCCGACCGGAGACGCCAGCCCCACACACCACAGCAGTACAACCGCCCTGAGCCGATTCATGGGTTGCCCCCTAGCGATAGAAAAGCCGCTTGCGTTCGTTCAACTTGCGTTCGTTCAAGATGACCGATTTCCCCCACCGCGGCAACGGGAATTCGCAGGTTTGCAAGGTCCTATTCGATGCAGGTTTGCAACGTCCTATTCTTTGCAAGGCCCTATTTTATGACGACAGAGCCTGGCTTAGGGATTGTTTTGTCGCCATTGTTGCCACTTTTCGAGAGCCGCGGCCCGTTTGTCGCTGGCAATCCGGGCGCGGGTGTAATGGAAAGCCCCCCCCGCAGCCCCGACCTTCTCAAAACCGTACTCGACGGGGTCTTGCCCGCTCAGCACAATCGCTCCGGCTAAGGCCACATCGCGGACTTCAATCGTTTCGCGCATCTGCTGGCCGTTGACCACCCGTACCAGCGTCGTCACCATTGTCGTATCAGTCATGGCTTTTTCGAGCAATGGCAGGTGCTGTTTGGCTCCCGATTGGACCAGATGGGTGATCGCCGTGCTCTTCTGAAGGCCTGTCAGGCCAGGGGTTTGCAAGATGCGAATGGCCAAGCGGCCGGCCACGTCGGGATCGCGCAGGATGTTGCCAGCAATGTTCAAGGCCGTGGTGATGTCATTGACTTCGCTGCGCGTTTCAATCCATGCCGTAAGGATGGCTTTGATCGCTTGGGCCCGGTCGTTGCTCCCTTGAATCACCCCGGGAATGCCCGATTGGGTCAGGAAGTTGGTAATCACCATCGAGCGGGGAATGTACCGGGAGTGGACAGACGCTTCAGCAAGCAGAACCGCCGCCATCTCCGTCGGGGTCGGATTACGCGGGGTCACGCCAGGGCGGCGGGGATACATGGCGTTGTAAATCTCTTGCTTGCGGGCGGCAATCTCCCGGCCTAGTTCCGTCGGCGGCCGTTCCAGGGCCAGCATAAGTGGCCGTGCTCCGGGGGTTTGCATGAATTCGATGAACAATTCCCGCGCCGCTTTCTCCAACTGTGGCCGGGCCACATGCGACCAGCCGAACAACGTCGTTTCCCCGCGCACGACGGCTCGGAGCTGCTGCCAGCCGGGCAGGTGGTGTTCGTATTCCCCTTTGGTATCGGCTAAAAATACCTCCAAACGGGCTTGCATCTCATCGGCGTTGGCTTTGGGTAGCAGAAATGCCGCCCGATGGCGAATCTCCGGGTTTGGATCGAGGTTGATGGCATCCAGCAGCGCGGGGCGTGCCAAGCGGCCCATTTCCGTAAGAGCGCGTTCGGCTTCTTCCCGTTCGCGGAAGGTCTCGCTGCCCAATTTTTGAACAAGCTGGCGGGCTTTGGAAAGGTCTTCCGGGGATACCTCCAGCGATTTGGGGTTCGGGTCCACTTTCTTGGCCGCCGGAGGGGCCGCGACCAGCGGAACCCAACCGACCCCCCAAACCACCAACGCGACACCGACTCGGAACATCATGGAGCCCTCGACAGCGTGGGAGAGAAAGCAGATGCGATGGAACCCCAGGGGGCTTGTGAGCGTTTCGCGTCAGGCAGGAATCAGGGGGAAACGCCCCAAGCAAAGTCTCCATTATATCGGACGATCCAACGGGTGTCGATGATCTTAGAAAAAGGCCTGTGGTGTGAGGAATGGGCGCATGCCCACGGTCGGCCACAGGGCAAAGCAATCATAAGCCTATGTATTACAAGATGTTAGGAATCGAGTCCACCGAAGACGGCGGCGGGGCAGCGGCCGGAGCAGTGGAACGTCCCCACCCCCGGGGCCACCGAGGGGAGAACCACCGTTTGCGGAAAGATTCTCCGACAAAGATTCTCCGAAGAAGAAATCAGAGGCCGGCTACCGCCTGGGGCCAACGACGGGAGGAACGCTCTCGCTTCACTTGCGGGCTTTGGCCATGTGGGTCGCCACCCGATGACGGTGGCAATAACCGCCACCGCTGCCGCTAGCGCTGGTTCGCAATCTGGCCGCCGGGGTTGCGGGCCGCGTTTGGAGGTTGCGGGCTGCGTTTGAGTGGCAATAACCGCCACCGCTGCCGCTAGCGCTTGCGGGGTTTGGCCATGTGGGTCGCCGCCCCGTAGGCCAACTCGGCAGCCTCCATGACCGTTTCGCTGAGAGTCGGATGAGGGTGAATGCTTTCCAGCACGTCGCGGGCTACTGCGCCCATCTCAATGGCCAACACCCCTTCGGCGATCATCTCTCCGGCTCCAGCGCCCACAATACCAACACCCAAAATCCGCTTGGTTTCTGGTTCCACGATCATCTTGGTGCGTCCCTCGGTGCGAGCGATCGTCACGGCGCGGCCGCTGGCCGCCCAGGGAAAGCTGAGAACCTCATGGGGGATGTTGGCTTTCTCCGCTTCCATTTGCGTCAGCCCGGCCCAGGCAATTTCTGGATCGGTGAAAATGACCGCAGGAATACACCGCGGATTCCACTCCGCCGGCTCGCCGAGAATGACCTCAACCGCCACCCGGGCTTCGGCAGTCGCTTTGTGTGCTAAGGCCGGTTCTTCACCAACATCGCCAATGGCGAAGATATGGGGTACGTTCGTTCGCCGCTGTTTGTCGATGGGAATGTAGCCTTTTTCGTTCACCCGCACGCCGGCTTTTTCCAATCCCAAGCCAGCGGAATTGGGCCGCCGCCCCACCGCCACCAACACACGATCGAACACCAGGGAGGTAGGCACGCCCGAGCCTTCCAAGCGGACCGCAATACCGTCGGGGGTGGCTTCGAGTCCTATCACTTGGGTGTTGGTGTAAATCGCCTCGAATTCGGCCCGCAAGCGTTTTTCGAGCGGTTCGACCAGGTCTTTGTCGGCCATGAACAGAATCCGTTCTAACGCTTCCACCACCGTCACACGGCTGCCCAACGCGGCATAGACACTGCCCAGTTCCAAGCCAATGTAGCCACCGCCGATCACCAGCAGTTTCGAGGGAATCTCGGGCAGCAATAGCGCCGCGGTGCTATCCATCACCCGTTGGTCGTTGATCTGCCAGGGCTTGGGAATGACGGGCACCGAGCCTGTGGCGATGATGCATTTGTCGAAACGAATCGTCTGCGGCACTGGGCCGGTGACTTCCACCGTATGCGGCGAGGTAAAAACCGCACGCCCGGTGACGACGTCCACACCCCGGCCTTTGGTCAGTTGGTGAATGCCACTGGTCAACTTGCCGATCACCTTGGCTTGCACAAAATCGCGCAGCTTCGCCAGATCGATCTGCGGTTGGCCGAAAGTGACACCGTACTGGGCCATTTCGTGGGCTTCGCGAATGATTTTGGCAGTGTGTAACAGGGCTTTGGAAGGAATGCAGCCCCGATTGAGGCACACCCCACCCAATTGCGGGCTTTCATCGACCAGAGTGACCTTCAAACCGTGGTCGGCAGCATGCAGTGCCGCCGGGTATCCGCCGGGTCCACCGCCGATCACCAGCAGCGGAACTTCGCGAACGTCGGCCATGGTGTTCTCTCCCCTCAATTCGTGCCCAGACACGGCAATCGTGGGTTGTTGCAGATCGGGGCAAAACAGAGCAGGGGGCTTGCGCCCCCCGCCGAGAAATTGTACGCAGCCCCCAGGGCTGATGGCTCACTTCTCGTCTAGTCTATCTAGTGGCTCACTTCTTGCGGCCGGTGATTTCGTCGGCCAGGTCGTTGGCGTCGTAAATCTTCCGCAACGCTTCAATAATCGCCCGACTATCCACCGAAATCGCCCGGGCCAGGTCCTGATCGTAAATAAAATCCAACACCAACGAGTGAATGTTGCCATCAAAAATCAAACCGACAACCTCCGCCTGGCGGTTGAGCACCGGGCTACCGGAGTTACCGCCGATGATGTCGGCCGTGCAAACGAAGTTAAACGGCGTTTGGGGGTCAATTTTGTCTTGGCGGGCTTTCCAGCGCGGCGGCAATTCAAACGGGCCTTTATTCCCTTGTTCGGCACTGCGCTTGTAGATGCCGCCGAGCGTGGTGAACGCCGGGATCGCCACACCGTCTTCGGTGTAGCCTTGTACGGTTCCAAAGGCCAGTCGGAGCGTGAAGGTAGCATCGGGATAGACCGCGTCGCCATCCATCGCAAACTTGGCTTTGGCCAAAGCGGCATAGGCTTGCCGCTTCGGTTCATCGACTTCGTTTTCTTGCCGCTTGCGAACCGCTCGGGCGGGGCCATCCACCCAGCGTGCCAACTCGATCATCGGGTCGTTGAGCGCTTTCAGATCGTAGGTTTGCCCATTTTTGGCCGCCGCTTCGATCGCATTCCAAAGGCGTTCGCGCACCTTCGGATCGCGGACTTTCGTACCGCTGATCAGTTCGTAGGCCCGCTCCCGGGGCGATTTTCCGGCCAAAATTTTCTTGACAAATTCACTGTCATAGCCCATAGTTATAGCAGTGAACTGTAGTCCATCGGTCAACTTGAGGATTTCGAGGTCTTCATAAATCGGTTCATCGGACAACAAGCTGAACTTGAGGCTGCTGAGGCGGGCGTCGGTGAATTCGCGCAGACGCTCGCCGTTGGGTTTGGGCAATTCGTCCGCCGCCCGCAGTAGCGTGCGGGCAATCCCGAAGGAAGCACTGTTGAAGCCACCAGCACCTTCCAGAAGGGCGTACTCTTTAATGATTTCAGCCCGAACCTTCTCAGCTTTGGCAATGACGTCGAAGGCGTTCATGGCGTCGGCGTGCCACGGCGGCAACGCCGTTCCAACCCGTTGCAGGCCGACGATGTAGTTGCGGAGCCGTTCTTCGTCCTTCTCTTTGCGGCCCATCAGCTTGGGATCCATTAAGCCCGCAAGGCCGCCCATACGGGCTTTGCGGCTGTTTTGAATGCCGAATAGTTCGTCTTCGCCGCGTTGCGCGTTACGTTCACTGCGAGCGACCCACGCCCCCAGAAGGACCTCGAGCCGATTGAGACGTTGCAGCAGATACGGATAACCCGTGTCGCGCAGGTACTTCAGTTCGGCAACAGTATTGGCCCGGTTGGTGCGGCCGGGGTGACCAGAGACGAAGACCAGGTCGCCTTCCTGACAGCCGGCGGCGCTCCATTTCAAATAATGTTCGCTGTTGATCGGTTGGCCATTTTCGTAGACGCGGAAAAAGGCCACATCCAGGCAGTAACGGGGATACTCGAAGTTATCGGGATCACCACCGAAAAAGGCCGCTTGTTTCTCAGGAGCAAAAACAATGCGAATATCGGTGTACTTCTTGAACGTGTACAGATGATACTGGCCGCCGGCGTAGAGCGTAACGACATCGGCACGGATATTCTTCTCCGGGTTGGCTACGGCTTTCTCTAACTCCGCGATCTTGGCTTGCCGCAGGCGAAAGGCTTCGGCAGGGTTCGTTCCGGGAGGGACGGCCTTCTCGACTTCCGCGGTGACGTCTTTGATGTCGATAAGAACGTTCAGCTCTAAACCTTTGCAAGGAATTTCGTCTTGGAGCGTTTTGGCGTGGAAGCCATCTTTGAGGTAGTTGTTTTGTGGCGTGGAGACTTTTTGCAAATCATCGGCTGCGACATGGTGATTGGTCATCACCAAACCGTGGGGTGAAACAAAGCTGCCGGAGCCGCCGGAATTGAAACGGACGCTGGCCAGTCGGACATGGTCGAGCCATTTGGGCTCCGGATCGAAGTTGTACTTTTTCAATTGCGCTCGGGGCGGGTTGTTGAACAACCACATGCCCTCATCGGCTTGGAGGGTGTCGGGAATCATGAGCCATCCCAGCGCGGCGGCGGCCGCCACGAATAGAAGGACGCGAGAACGCATGGGTGCATCTCCGCGAAGAGGGACACCGGCGCGCAACGTTGGGTTGTGAATAGCACCGGGGCGCTTCGTTATACGCGCCGCGGCAAATTTGCACATAGGCTTTCCGCCATCGCCGCCCGAATCGTTACAGGAACACTTACAGGAACACGCAGGCGCAGCGATGAGGGCATGCGTCGGCGGAACCGTCGAGGGTTTCCGCTGGGCGCTGCCATTAGTAAACCGTTTTGGTATGGTTCCCCCACGGATGGTCGGCGGCCGCGCTCGTTCGGCACGTTCGTTCACTGGCAGTGGGAACCTCAGAACTGGTTCATGAACCTGATAGTTTCGCCCGCATCACTGTACCGTGAGCCGCACCATGCGCCACCGCCCGGCCCTCGACCTGTTTGTGATCAGCTGGCTGGTACTGTTTCTCGAACTCGCCTGCATCCGCTGGTTTCCGTCGCATGTGTTGTTTCTGACATTTTTCGTCAACCTGGTGCTGTTGGCGTGTTTTGTTGGAATGTCGATTGGTTGCCTGGTGGCTCGGCGGCCCACGAACTTGATCCGGCAAACGCCCATCTGGCTGCTGATCGGAATAGTCCTGGGCCTGACGATTGATTATTTCGCGCCCTACCTGATGCCGGTATTCAAAGTCGGCAATCAGGCCAATCCTGAGGTCGTGTATTTTGGCACCGAAACGTCCATCATTCTGAACAATCCGCTGCCTTTCACCATTCCGATGGAGTTTGTCGGGGCATTGTTTTTTGCTATCATCGCGGCCATTTTGGTGGGTCCGGGGCAGGAGATGGGCCGGGCGTTCAACCGGGTGCCCAGCCGCACCACCGCGTATTCGGCGAACTTGCTGGGGAGTTTGTTGGGTATTGGTACCTTCGCCATCTGTTCGATGGAGCGATGGCCGCCGCTGGTGTGGTTCGCCTTGGTGGGAATTGTCATCACGTATTTGTTGGTGCGGCCCGACCCGGATGCGACCGCAGAAGTGCGGGAAGCGTTGCCGCCGTCGGTCACGGGGGTGACGGCCTCGGCTGCTCCCCACTTCCCCCCGTCGCCGCCTCCGCCGGTTTCGCCCTTGGTCCCCTTGGGCTGCCTGGTGGTCGCCATCGCCCTGACGGCCACGACCTCGGGCTTGGTCAGCAGTCGGGGCCTGCAGACGATCTGGAGTGAGTATTACCGGATCGACTATGATGCCAAACGCCGCTTCATCATCACGAATCTGATCAGTCATCAGTTGATGGAACCGCGGTCAGAACCTCCCGTGGCCGACGTACCCTACGCTCTGCCGTATCTGTTTCAACGTGATCTGAAAAAGCCCGATGGTTCCCCGGCGTGGCCAGAATTCCGCAAAGTACTGATCATCGGGGCCGGTAACGGCAACGATGTGTCGCGAGCGTTGATGTTTCTGAAGAACGACACCCGTGTGCAGATCGATGCGGTGGAAATCGACCCGGTGATCCAACGCCTTGGCGAACTGCACCACCCCGACCGACCCTTCCAAGACCCGCGCGTACACGTTCACATCAACGATGGTCGCAACTTCCTGCGTCAGGCGCCTTCGGAAACGTATGACCTGGTCGTCTTCGCCCTCATCGACTCGCTCGTTCTGCAATCGGGCTATTCCAACTTGCGGCTTGAAAGCTATCTGTTCACCCGCGAATGTTTCCAAGATGTCAAGCGTGTGCTCAAACCCACCGGAGTGTATGCGGTTTACAACTTCTTCCGGCAAGGCTGGATCACAGCACGGATTCGCGACCAATTGCAAGCCGCTTTCGACGGGGTCGAACCGGTGGCCATCACCACCCCGCCCCTGGCCTATGTGCCGCTTGACAAATTCTTCCCCACCACCAGTACCTGCTTCTTCGGCGGCCGGGCGGACGTGATCGAACCCCTCCGCCAAGCCTTCGCGCCCCACAACGGCCAACCCGTCAAGTACTGGTACCCTTGGTACACGGGTGTGACCGCCGATACCCAGGCCCGCTTCGGAACCGAGCCGCCGGCCCAACCGCCCCCACCGTCGCCAACACCGGTATATCGAGTCCGCTACGTCAAAGATGCCGAGGGGAATAACACCTTCGAATTCGCCCGCGACCCGACCACAGGCGAACCAATTGTCGATGAGTTCGAGCCGCAGTGGCTCGGCCTGTATCCGGCACGGATCGAAGCTTCCGATCCGGCGCTGCGGCCGGCGACCGACGATTGGCCCTTCCTGTATGCTCGTTATCCCCGCATTCCTTCGCAAACCGCCAGCAGCATGGCGTTGATCTTCGGCTTATCGGTGCTGCTGTGGTGGGTGTACGGTGGTCGCCAAGCACTGGCGACCGAAGCCGGCATCGCCCCCGACTATGGTTCCATGCTCCGCGCCTTTTTCCTGGGAGCGGGCTTCATGTTGGTCGAAACCAAAGCTGTGGTGGAAATGGCTCTGTTGTTCGGCGGAACGTGGATGGTGAACACCGCGGTGTTCGCGGCTATTCTGGTGATGAGCCTGGCCGGGAACCTGTTTGCCGGCTGGGTAAAACCACGGCGGCTCGAACCGTACTACGCGGGGCTGTTCGTGGCCTTGGCCATCGGTTTGATAGTCTCGCCCAGCGCGTTTCTCGGCTACAACCCGACAGTCCAAATTGTCGGTGCTTGTTTGTTGGTCTTTGTCCCGATCGCGTTTGCCGGGGTGATCTTTGCCACCAGTTTCCGCCGCACGGGGCAGCCTGATCGCGTCTTTGGGGCCAACGTCGCCGGAGCGTTGGTCGGCGGATTGGCCGAAAATACCTCGATCCTTTTGGGCTTCCAATTACTCTTGTGCGTGGCCATCGGATTTTATTTACTCTCGGCGTTGTTCGCCAACCAAGAACTGCCCACCCGCGCGGCAGATTCGGGCGTATAATGCCGATAGAAGGTGGAGGAGATGTCTGTTTGTACGTAGGAGGACGCACCCACTGCCCAAAAATCCGACAGGGTTTGCCGAATCACGCGACAGTGATTCCCCGTAAAATGTTGTTGTAGGGCGAAAAACCACCCCCGAAGAACCGTCGGAAGTGAAAAAAACGCACAATCGCTAGCGGTGGCGCAATGTTTGCCATGCCAGCTCCGACGGAACTGCGGCGGGTCGCGAACAGCCCGTATCCCGGAACTGTCACTCATGTAACGGACCTTGGTCGGCCTGTCCGCTCGATCGTTGTCCGTCGGGAACAGGATCGTTCCCCCCCCAACGATCCCCTCTCCGAAAGCCGACCCAGAGCCGGGGAGTACTAACGATGCCCGAAACGCACGAGGAGCCGCCCGATTTCGAAGATGAATTGCGGCGGCGGGCCACCCGAACCGCCGCCCCCGCGGTGATCCGTTCGGGCCGCGAGGCCATGTCGGTCGAGCTGGCCCTCACCGTCTATCGCCAAATGCTGCGCACACGTGCCCTGGAAGAACGCAGCATCAAAATGTCCAAATCCGGGGAAGCCTACTTCTGGATTGGTGGTCCCGGCGAGGAAGCGTTCAACGTCTGCCTCGGTCTGCAGGTTCACAAAGGCCGCGGTCCTGCCTACGACTACCTCCACCTCCACTACCGCAATGCCGGCGTTCTGTTAGCCATGGGCATGCCCATGATCGACCACACCCGGCAATTGGCCATGCGCTGGACCGACCGCCATTCCCGGGGCCGCAACTTTGTCGGCCATTATGCCGTGCCCGAATGGAATGTCGTTCCCGTCACCAGCGTCATTGAAGTGCAGTACGCGATGGCCCCCGGCACGGCGCTGGTGCAGAAGCGGCATGGTCTGAAAAATCCGGCGGAGAATGAAGGTATCACCATCGTGGTGGGCGGCGAAGCTGGAGCCGCGGAAGGCGACTTCGAAACCTGCCTCAACTGGAGTACCCGACCGGGCCTGGAACTGCCGGTGCTGATGGTCGTCACCAACAACCGCTTTGGAATTTCGACCGACATCGACACCGTCCACGCCCACCGCCCCATCGCCGATCGGGCCATCCCTTACGGTATCCGTCACGAAACCATCGACGGCAACGACCCGGTTATCGCCTGGCACGCCATCGACCGCGCCATGCGCTATTGTCGCCGCGAACGCAAACCCTACTTGCTCGAAGCGATGGTCAGCCGCTTGCATGGCCACTCCTCGTCCAGCGGGGCCCAACGCAATTGGAACGAAGTGGACCCACTGGCCCAGTTCGAGCAAAAACTCCTCGACGCCGGCGCCATCGACGCCGCCACCATTCGCACCCTCAAAGAGGAAGCGAAAAAAGAGGCCGACGAGGCCGTGGCCCAAACCATGAAAGAACCAGAACCGACCCGCGAAGACGTCTACCGGTTCACCTACGCCCCCAGCCCGGTCGATGCCGTGTACCCCCACGACTACACCGGCTTACCCGGACGCCCCGAATTGCCCCACCCCTAAACAAACCCTGGCCGGGGGTCAGCCGACCCCACAGGTCCCCGGCCGTAACCCTCGGCCACGATTCACACCAGCAACACGCACTGGCCGCCACGCGAATCATCATCCCCACAGACAATCTCGCCCAGACGTTCCAACCTCTCCGAAGCAATATGGCAAACATGGCCCAAGCCGTGCGGATGGCACTGCACTATGGTGAAGAGTATTTGGGTGTCACGGATGTATTTGGCGAAGACGTCGGCCCGCCACTGGGCGGTGTCTTCACCGTTACCCAAGGGCTGAAGACCGCCTGGAATACCCCGCTCGATGAACGCGGCATCCTCGGGACGGCGATGGGCATTGCCTACGCTGGGGGCCGCCCGGTGTGCGAAATCCAGTTCTGCGATTACGCCCTGAATATCATGGATTTATTCAAAATCGCTGGCAACCAACGCTGGGCCAGCGGCGGGGCCTTCGATCTGCCCATTGTCGTCATGACACCCAACGGCGCGGGTATCCGCGGCAGCATCTACCATTCGCACAGTTTCGAGAGCTTCGCCACACGTCTGGCCGGCTGGAAGATCGTCATGCCTTCCACACCCCTGGATGCCTACGGCCTGATGCTCGCCGCCATCAAAGACCCCAATCCGGTGCTGGTTTTGCTGCCCAAAGCTCTTCTCCGCGTTCGGGGGGAACAGCTCATTCCCGGCGAACCGCCCGACCCGGACGAACTGAGCCGCATGATCGACGCCCCCATCGGCGATCGCTCCCATTGGCAGCCGCAATGGCCACCGCTCGAAGATTACACCATACCCCTGGGCGTGGCCAATCTAGTCCGCGAAGGCTCGCATGGTACCGTCATTGCCTATGGCCGCCCCCTGCCACTGTGCGTACAAGCCGCCGACGAACTGGCCCGCGAACACGGTTATTCCTTCGATGTCATCGACCTCCGGAGTTTGTTCCCCTACGACTGGTCGATGATCTCCCACAGTGTGCTGAAAACCGGCCGCGTCTTGATTGTCAACGAAGATACGGAAGTGACCAATTTCGGCGAACACCTGCTCCGCCGGGTGATCGACGAACACTTCTACGACCTGGCTGTTCGCCCGCGGACCTTGATGGGCAAACATGTGCCCGGTATTGGTATGAACCAAAACTACGAATTGAACAGTGTCCCCCAATTGGGCGACATTCGGACCGCGATGTGGGACCTGGCCACTGAACCGGCGTAAAAACAGCCCCACAAGTACCATTGGGGTTGCCGCCAGCCATACTCCCGCTCGGGCTAGCCCATCCCTCGCCGGAGGAGCCACGATCGAACCTCCGCACAGAACAGACATGTGATGATGACAGACATGTGATGATGGGCGAAAAGGGTTAGCGCGATATTCGGGGGGGCCACGAACCACGATCGAACCTCGCACAGACACGGTCCCCCGTACAACAACACGACCACAACCCCCCGGTGCGTCTATGGATTTTTCTCTTCCTCCGGTTGGTGAAGGATTGCTGGAAGTGGAGCTGGTGCGTTGGCAGGTTCGGCCGGGCGATGCCGTCGTCCCGGGGCAGGTGCTGGCGGACGTGATGTCCGACAAAGCCAATATGGAAGTGCCCGCGCCTTTTCACGGCACCATCACGGAACTATGGGCCACGCCGGGAACGAAAGTCCGTGTGGGGCAGCGGATTCTCAGTTACCAGCCAGTGACCGCGGCAGCCGAAGGCTCAACCGCCACGACAGAAGCGACCAGCACCTCAGCCACGGTCCCAGCTGCTCCCGCGGCGGGCATCGCCGGCAGCCGCGAACACCCTCCGATAACGTCACCTTCAACCACGGCCACACTACCTTCAGCCACGGCCACACTCACGGCCCCCCCCAGCCGGGCTGGAACGCCGACCAACGGGCATTCACCGGCGGCCGGTTCGGTCGCGGCTACTGTTCCCGCCGCGGCGGCAGCGGCTACGTCCGCCACCTTGCCCCCAGCGGCGCCATCGGTGCGGGCCTTGGCGCGGAAATTGGGCGTTGATCTGTCGCGGATTCGCGGTAGCGGGCCGCATGGCCGCATCCTGCTCGACGACCTCACCCCCTTTCTGGTTCCCCAAACCGCTCCCTCCCCTCCGCCGCCCTCGGCGTCCCGCGGAACCGACACCTCCCAGCTCGACTTCGGCATCGCTGGCACCCGGATGAAACTCATCGGCATGCGCCGCAAGATCGCCGAGCATATGGTCGAGTCGAAACGACACATTCCCCACTATTCGTACATCGATGAATGCGATCTGAGTGATGTCGTCCGGCTGCGCAACCAACTCCGCGAACCGCTGGCCCAAGTCGGCGTGAAGCTGACGTATTTGGCGTTCTTCGTGAAAGCCGTGGCTCGCGCGCTCCAAGAAGTGCCCATCGTCAACAGCACCTTCGACGAAACCGCTGGCGAAGTCATCCTGCACGACAAATACCATATCGGGATCGCCGTGGCTGCGCCGCAGGGGCTGATGGTGCCCGTCGTCAAAGACGCCAACAAGAAAGACCTGGTCACGATTGCTGCGGATATCGAACGGCTCAGCAATGACGCCAAAAGCGGCAAAAGCAAAATCGACGACCTCCGCGGTAGCACTTTCACGGTGACATCGGTGGGAGGCATTGGCGGTTTGATGTCCACTCCGATTATCAATCATCCGGAAGTGGGGATTATGGGTGTGGGGAAGGTGGTGAAGCGGCCAATGTACGACGCGCACGGGAATTTGAAGCCTACCGACATTGTGTATTTGTCGTTTTCGTTTGATCATCGGGTGGTGGATGGGGCGATCGGGGCCGCGTTCGGCAACGTGGTGATGCGGTATCTGCAAGCTCCGGCCCTGTTGCTATTACCCGAGAAAACCGGTGTCTGATACACCGCCACAGGTGGTGCCGGGGGCGTGGATGGTTTCGAGCGTGCGGTGGTCGGTCGGGTGTGCAGAATTCACGGCCGCGGCGGTATTCACCCTCATCGCCTTGGGCTTCGCCGTCGCGCCGCACCTGTTGCCGGATTTTTACATCTACCGACTCGGGTCCGAATTGGCTCTGCGGGGACAATCGCCCTACGATTTAGCCACGATCCGCCGCCACGTCGCGCAGCAATTCCCCGACCCCGAGCCGACCGCGGATAGCTTCGTCAACAACTGTGGTTACTTTCTGCCTCCACAAGCGCTGATCGTCTTTGCCCCGTTCGCCGTCCTACCCTGGGGGGTCGCCAAGATCGCCTGGGCTTTGCTGCAGGGAGCCGCTGCCTTGGCAATCGCACGAGTACCGCGACTGTGGCTGGCCGCTTCCCTTGTGGGCCAGCCAGCGCCGATAGGCCGATGGCTGCCGTTTTTTTTGCTTGTGAATTTTCTGACCCTCGGCGTCGCGATGGTTGGGCAAACGACGCTACTGACGACCGGGTGTATCGCCGCGGGGTTGTGGTGTTGGTCGCGGTCCACACGATGGGGCTTTTGGCCGGGTATCCTGCTGTGGTCGGTGCCATTCATCAAGCCGCATGTCGCCTTGCCGTTGATTGCGGTGGCTTGGTTTGTGGGCGGTTGGAAGCGGGCGGCGGCTCTGGTGGGCGTGGTGGTGGCGTTCAATCTTCTGGGTAGTTGGCTCGTCAGTGATTCCCCAAGATTTGTCCGCGACTATCTCAACTTCCTCCGCGACAGCCACCACGCGGTGGCCTTCAACCAGGCGGCGCGGAATTATGAGATCACCAGTTGGAACCGGTTGTTGTTCGTGACAACGGATCGGCTGATGGCTCAGCCCGTGGTGATTGAACAAACGGCCACCATCACTCTGGCTGCCTACGGGGTGTGGTTAGGCGTGGTATTGGTCCGCTGCGCGCTTGGGGGGGTGAAGCCTGCCGCAACGTGGGTGTTGGCGGCGGGGGTCGTGGGGTCGGTGGGATGCCCGCAGGTGTTGGGGTACGAAGCCTTGGTGTTGGTGCTCACCGTGCCGTGGATACGCGATCTGTTCGCGGCTGGTTGGGGGGGGTGGGGCACAGTGGCGGCGCTGGTACTCGGTTTCCAGGCACTTCCCATTCAGGTTCTGGCACCGTTGGGCTTCGATTTCCACCGACCGTTGGGTGTTGCCGTGTTAGCTGGCGTGGTCTGGGTTGGGCTGTTACCGGCTACGGACAGCCGGTAGCATAAGGCCGCGTCTGACAGCAGCGGCTTGTCCGCTCTGCAAGCCCGGCTTAGACTGCCGATAACGACATTCGATCCGCGCGATGCCCCGGTATCGACCGAAGGACCCTGAACTATGCAAACCGACAATGGCTTTCGTGGCCACATTTATGACGACATTACCCAAACGATTGGCTACACACCGCTGATCCGGCTGCGCCGTGTGGTGGGCAATGCCAAGGCCACTGTTTTGGGCAAACTGGAGAACTTCAACCCGCTGTGGTCGGTGAAAGATCGCATCGGAGTGGCGATGATCAACGCCGCGGAAAAAGCGGGGAAAATCACGCCCGAAACGATGATCGTCGAACCCACCAGCGGTAACACCGGTATTGGTCTGGCGTTCACCTGTGCTGCCCGCGGCTACAAACTCACCGTGACCATGCCCGAAAGTATGTCGCTGGAGCGACAACGGCTTCTGAAAGCCTTTGGTGTGCGGCTGATTCTGACGCCCCGCGAATTGGGCATGAGCGGCGCGGTGGCCGAAGCCACGAAAATTTTCCAAGAATTGGGCGGTGAACCCAAAGCCTTCATGCCGCAGCAGTTCAAAAATCCGGCCAATCCGGAGATCCACCGGAAGACAACAGCCGAAGAAATCTGGCGCGCGACCAAAGGGGAAATCGACATCCTTGTGTGTGGCGTGGGCACCGGCGGCACAATCACCGGCTGTGGCGAAGTGCTGAAAAGCCGCAAACCCAGCGTCAAATGCATCGCGGTTGAACCCACGCAAAGCCCGGTGCTCACGCAGCACCTCGTCCAAGGGATTCCCCGGAACCAGGTGAAACCACTGGGACCGCACAAGATTCAAGGTATCGGAGCCGGTTTTATCCCCGATGTGCTGAATACGGCGGTCATCGACGAAATCATCCAAGTGACCGACGACGAGGCCTTCGAAATGGGTCGCCGCTTGGCCAAAGAGGAAGGCATGCTCTGTGGCATCTCTTGCGGCGCCGCCGCGACCGCCGCGGTGAAAGTCGCGCAGCGGCCAGAAAACGCGGGCAAAGTGATCGTCGTGGTGCTGCCCGACCTTGGTGAACGTTATCTCAGCACGGCGTTGTACCCCCAGGATTGAGAAAGCCTGTGGAGTGGACCGCTCATCGCCGTTCGGCCGTTGCCTGCGAGCCGCCCGGAGGGGGGCGGCTCCGGCCCCAAGGTGCCGGCTTGTTCCCCTTGTCTTGCGCAGACGCCTGGCCAGCGGCTGCGAGGTCTACGCGGTGCGGATGTCGGCTTGTGTTGAAAAGTTCCTCGTGGAACGTCGGCGCTTGTCAGAATGTCGCGCCGAAGTGGAATGTCGCGCCGAAATGCCGGTCGATATTGAACATACGAATACTCATCCCATTTTCACCACTCTCTTTCCCCGATTAGCACACGATCTTCAGCACGCGATCTTCACTGGCCAACAGCAGACATCGGATTACCGTTGCCGAAATCGCCGTCTGCGTCCTTTCGCCCGGAGTTGACACATCCGGAGTAGTTCCGCGCGTCTCCCCCGTGTCCCTGGTTGTCGGTGGTTTCCTTGTTTCCCTGGCTGTCCGGAATTCAGTTCCTGGCATCGTCTTGGGAGTTGTTTTTCTTTGGTTCTCCTCCGCTTGATCTTGACGCGAACGGGCGATTGGGTATCAGGCCGCCCTTCGGGTGTAAAGCCAACACGGGACACGACAACCGGTTCGGGGGAACCGGGATTCTGCCAACAGTTCAAGGATGAACGTATGAACCGGGCGTGGAAACTCGCGGCGGGGGTGAGTCGGCGTCAACTGCTGGCGTGGTCGGCCGCAGTGGGCGTCGCGGGTTGGACCGGGTGCAAAAGCACTCCGGACAACGTCCTATTGCAATCACGCTCGCAAATTGGCGAAGACCCGGCCGAGGCCGATGGGGTTGTCACCATTGGGGCCAAAACCGTGGTTTCCAATACCGAACCGCTCATCGTCAGCGGTGTCGGTTTGGTTTACATGTTGCCGGGCACTGGCAGTAGCCCCCAACCCGATGGCTGGCGGGCCATGCTGGAACAAAATCTCAAGAAGATGAAACGCGACCAGCCGATCAACATCAAGGAACTTTTGGATAATCCGGAGCGAACCACGTCGCTGGTTCTGGTGTCGGCGCTGGTACCTCCGGGTGTCCGCAAAGGCGATGCGATTGATGTGCAAGTGACTCTACCGGATGGCAGCAAGACGACCAGTCTGCAGGGCGGGGTCTTGTTTCCCTGCGAACTGTTCACCGCGGATACGACAGGCAATGTGCGTTCCCTGCTGCGTGAGGGAACTCCGGCGGAACCCAGCGGGCGGTTGTTGCGAGGCGATGTGTGGGCCGAAGCCCGTGGGCCGTTGGTTGCGGGCAACTTCGTGTCCGAAAGCGGTTCCACCACGGCCGCACCGGTCGATAACGATGGCAAATTGGCGTTTCGCGCGGGTTTCATTGCCGGGGGAGGGACTGTGCTGCAAACCCGGCCCTATCACCTTTTGCTCCATCAAAACGAACAAAATTCCCGTGTCGCAGCCAGTATCGCCGCGCGTATCAACAGTGTTTTCCACACCACGCACGAACCCCATCTGAAGATCGCCGAAGCGAAAACGCCGGAACTGATTCTGCTCCATGTCCCGTTGCTGTACCGCCACAATCATTACCGCTTCTTGTTGGTGGCCCGGCAGGTACCGTACAACCCGGTTCGCCCCGATAGCCCCTACCGGCAGAAGTTGGAAGAAGAGCTGATGGACCCGGCCACCACCCTGACAGCCGCCGTCAAGCTCGAAGCCCTGGGTGGGGATTGCCGCGACAGCTTACGCATCGGCCTGGAAAGCCCTTCGCCGTGGGTGCGCTTTGCCGCCGCGGAAGCGCTGGCCTACCTGGGGCAAAACGACGGCGCTGCCGAACTGGCCCGACTGGCCGAAGATCACCCGGCCTTGCGCGTTCAATGCCTTAAAGCCCTCGCCACCATCGACGACGCCATCAGCACGGATCGCTTGGTGGAAATGCTCTCCAGTTCCGATCCGGAACTGCGTCAAGGCGCCTTCATCGCCTTACGTCTGGCCGATGAACGCCATCCGGCACTCGGGGCCACACTCATGAACCGCTCCTATTGGCTACATCGCCTGGCCCCTGATGCCGCACCGGCCGTTCATCTGAGTACTTCGGGCCGCAGTGAAATTCTCGTTTTCGGCGATGGCGTGAAGCTGCGCGGACCGGTTCAACCCTTCGCCGTGGGTACTGAGTTCACCGTGTCGTGGCCCAGCGGCGAAAAACATGCCAAAGTGACACGCATCGTCAAAGGCCGCGACGATGCCGAAGTTCGCGAAGTCCGCTGCGCTCCCACATTGGTGGGGATTTTAGGAGCGATGGCCAACCTCGGTGGCAGCTACAGCGAGGCGATCGAACTGGTTCGTCGCGCTCACCGCGCCGAGTTGCTCCAAGGTGAATTGGTGGTTGATGCGATTCCGCGCGAACTGAGTATTCAGCAGTTGGCGCAGTATGCCAAAACCGACACCACGTTGGCCAAGGCGAATCGCGAGGTGGCGAAAGTGGGTCAGGTGCGACCCGCGGTGGATGCCAATGGCTTTGAAGTGCCCAGCGCCGCCGAAGAACCCATCACCCCGGTCGGTGCCCCGATTGTGCGGCCGCCGCTCAACCGCGATCCGGGCCGGCTGTTTGGCCCCCGACGGACGCCCGATACCCCGATCCTGGATCCGGCCGTGGTTCCCGCCGGCGGTCAATAGCTCTGGCTTGCAGCGAAGAACTTCCTACGCCTGCAGGGCTAGCGACTTTTCGGGGTGGGCCGGCTATGCTCAAGCGACTCGAACTGGTGGGTTTCAAATCGTTCGCCGATAAAACCTGCTTCGACTTCGCGCCGGGTATTACCGCGATTGTCGGACCGAACGGTTCTGGCAAAAGCAACGTGGTCGACGCCGTGCGCTGGATTTTGGGCGAACAATCGGCCAAAAGCCTTCGCGGCGGGGAAATGGCCGACGTCATCTTCAACGGTTCATCGTCGCGCAAAAGTTTGGGGATGGCCGAAGTTTCGGTCACCTTCGACAACTCGCGCCGGCTGTTGGCCGTTGATGCCGACGAAGTGCAACTGACGCGGCGGGTCTACCGCGACGGGACCGGCGAATACCTCATCAACGGCCAAATGGCCCGGCTCAAAGACTTCAAAGAGATATTTCTGGGCAGCGGCGCAGGGGCCGGCGGCTACACCATCATCGCCCAAGGCCGGGTCGAGGAATTGCTGCAAGCATCGCCTCGCGATCGCCGCGAAATTTTCGACGAAGCGGCGGGTATCAGCCGTTTCAAAGCAAAGAAAACAGAAACGCTCCGCAAACTGGCTGCGGTTGAAGTCAATCTCACGCGCTCGCAAGATAAACTCCACGCGCTCGATGCCCAACTCCGTACCCTGCGCATGCAGGCGGCCAAAGCCCAAAAGCACAAGGAATACTCCGAGCGGTTGCGCGAATTGCGCGTTGGTCTGAGCGTGCAAGAATACCGCGAACTGACCACCGCGCTGACACGGGAGCAAGAGGCTTTCGCAGCGCTTCAAGCCGAAGTGGCCGCAACAAGTGCTGAAACCGAACAACTCGAACGGCACGCCAAGGAACTCGATTGGGCCGTCACGCGCGGCGAAGAAACCCTGCGGCATCACGAGTCACAACTGGCCCTGGCCCGGCAGCACATTGCCACTTTCGAGACCACCTTCAAGCATGAACGGGCCCAAGCCGCTGCTGTCGAGGCCGAACTGCTCAAGGTCGGTCACCAGCAGACCGAGCTGGGCTACCGGATTCAGGCGATCGAGGCCGAAGCGCGTCGTGCCGCGGCCCAAGCCGAGGCCGCCGAAGCCGCCGTCGTCGCCGAACAGCAACAGGCCGATGCGGCCTCCGCCGCCCTCAGTGCTATCATCACGCAACTGGCGGAACTCGACCGCGAACAGACCGACGGGGCCGCCCAACAGTTTGAACTGGTCCGCCAAGCCGGCTCCAGCCGGGCCGAAGCCAATGCCACCCTCGCCCAAGTGCAACGTCTGCAGCAGGAATACACCCACAAGCGGCAGCTCCGCGAGCAACGGTCGGCCAACCGGGCCGCGCTGGCGCACGCCCTCGATGGGCTGTCGCAGGCCGATGCCAACGTTCAAGCCCGGTTAGCTGCCGCTCGCGAACAACTCCAGCAGCTGCAAACCCAACGCGAAACACTCACCGAGGGTCTTTGCACCACCCAAACCCGACTGGAGCAACTCCGCTTGCGGCAAAGCGACCTGCGCGGCCGTCTCGACATTCTCGAAAACCTGGAACGTTCTCTTGATGGCCTCGGCGCAGGGGTGGCCGCGGTACTCCGCCGTCACCAAAACGCAGCGACCCAAGCGGATTCTGCCATCCTCGGCCTGGTCGCTGATTTGCTCACCGTGCCACGGGAATTGGCGCCGCTGGTCGAACTGGCGTTGGGTGAAACAGCCCAACGGTTCGTCGTCCGTGGCCCGGAATTGGTCGATGCGGTGGCGACCTCCATCGGAGAAATCGCAGGCCGCGTCGGCTTCCTGCCGCTTCTGCCGAGCGAACATCTGCCCATCTGTCCAGATTCTGGACAGACCTTACATCTTTTCGTCACCTGCGATCATCCTGATGCCGCGCAATTACCCCGACAACTGCTGGGGCGCGTCTTGTTGGCGGATACACTCGCCGACGCGCGGCAATTGGCTGCCCGTTATCCACAATGTCGGATTGTGACCCGCAGTGGCGAATTGCTCGAACCCGACGGCTCATTGACGGTCGGGCCGTTCAAGAGCGAAACCGGCTTGGTTTCCCGAAAAAGTGAACTTCGCGAACTCCGGGAGCAGCATCGGCTTACTTCGGAAGCCGTCGTTCATGCCGAGCTGGAGCTGGCCGAGTTCCGGCGCCAGGTCAATAGCGCGGATGGCGTTATCGCCGCCATCACCGCCGAAATCACACTGCTTTCCGACGAAGCCGGAGACCTACTGCAACGAATTGCCCGGCAGCGGCAAGCGGTCGAATCGTTGGATGGCGAAATTGAACTGCTCGATCAAGAAATTCGCCTGCTGGAACGGCAAGTCCAAGAAGGGGAAGCCGCCTGGGTAACGGCACGGCTGGCCGCGGAAGAGGCCGAGGCCGCCGCCACCATGTTGAACGCCCGCCTGGCGGAATTGAAACAGCTTCTCGCCGAGTGCGTGGCCCAACGCGAACAGCGCCAAGCCGAACACACCGCCGCACAAGTGGCCCTCAGCCGGGCCATCGCCGAGCGCGACCGCGCCCGCGAGCGCGTCACGCAAATCGATGCCGAGTTGCGCAAACGCAAAATCGAAGGGGTGAACCTATCGGCTGTCGCCGCGGAACTGCGTGATCGGCGCGACAACCACATTCTGGCCGCCCTCCGCGCCAGTGCCGCCCAAGCGGAAGCCTATCGGGACAAGGAGAATCGCGAGCGCACCATTGCCGAAATCGCTCAGCAAACCACGCACCACCGGCAGCAACGCGAACAGCTCCGCGATCGGCTGCAACAGCTGCGCCACGGCTGGCACGACAAACAAGCCGCCGCGCATAGCCGTGAATTGGCCGTTCACGATCTGACGGCACGCCGGGAAGCCCTCGCGGCCCGCATCCGCGACGACTACGCCCTCGAATTGAGCGAACTGGCCGCCACCACCGCAACCCCAGTGGCCAGCGACCCCCTCCGCCATCCGTTGGAAGAAATCGACGAATTGAAGCGGAAATTGACACGCCTGGGCAGTGTGAATATGGAAGCCCTCGACGAACTGACACGCGTCGAAGGCGAATTCACCGCCCTGCAGGCCCAACACGATGACCTCCACGCCGCCCGCCAATCCCTGCAACAAGTCATCGACACCATCAACGCGGATAGCCGCAAACTCTTCCTCGACACACTCACGGCCATTCGTGGTTACTTTCAAGAATTGTTCCGCAAACTCTTCGGTGGCGGCCAAGCCGACATCTTGCTCGAAGACGAAAACGACGTTCTCGAATGTGGAATCGAAATCACCGCCCGCCCCCCAGGCAAAGAACTGCGCTCGCTGTCGTTACTCTCCGGCGGCGAAAAAACTCTCACCGCGGTCGCATTGCTGCTGGCCATCTTTCGTAACAAACCGTCGCCGTTTTGCATTCTCGATGAAGTGGATGCCGCCCTCGACGAAGCCAACACGCAGCGACTCGCCGGCGTGCTCCGCGAGTTTCTCGATCGTAGTCAATTCATCGTGGTCACACACAAAAAACGAACAATGGCGGCCGCCGATCGACTCTGGGGCGTCACCATGCAAGAAAGTGGCATCAGCCGGCTGCTGCCCATGCGCTTCGAGGATTGGCCAGACGAAGAATCGGCCCCACCCGCGCAAGCAGCGTAAGAAAGCACCCACCAGCGCACAAGCAAGTGACCGGGCACCACCGCGCAGAGAGTGACGGAGCACCGCTCCCCCACCACCGGCACAAGCCGTCTTTGACGCCGGCGACTTCTCGGCGCGCAGAGCGTCACGGAGCACCGCTCCCCCACCACTGCCCCGTTCACCTTCTGAACAGTTCGCGGAGAATCAGGGAGCACCGCTTCCGCACCACGGCCGAGTTCACATTCTGAACAGATCGTCGCGATTGGTTGGGGTGGCAACGACTTGCGGTATTCGGGTGTCGGCACGTTGGACCGCGGCGACAGCCGCGCGAATAGCTTCCGCCACTCGCTGGGGATGGCGCACTCCTGGCCAACGAACCACACGATCGGCTGTCCGCACCTCGATCCAGCCGACTCCCAACGCGCAACTGAGCCATCCGCCCCCCCAGCGAACCGCGAGGATGTCCTGCAGCCAGACCGGAGGCTGTGGAGCATACCAAAAACCAAAATCATAGTACAGCGCGCGATCGGTGAGCCGATACGTGTAGGCAACTGTACGATACAGAATGATCGCCCCTAAGAGTGGCCACACCCCCCACGCCAACGCGAACAAGGCCAGTGCCCCGATCTTTTCGGCCAGATCGGAAAGCTCGTCGAGATACCATTTTCCCGTCCAAATCAGCAAAGAAACCGCTCCGACCGTCACCATCCAAGGAATGGCCGCTCGCGGATGATAGCCGAGCCACAAGCGGTCCTGTTGCGCCGGATCAGTTTTGGTTATAACGTTCATGATATTTGTCGTGTATCGCTTGCCGTGGTCGGTCGTCATCCTGACGGTGTATGTAACAGGAATCCAACTTGGTATCCTCGTTCCACCTGATTCAGCTGTTATTGAAAATCACAACAAAAACCTGGCGAAATATTTCGGTTAATTGTTGAATTCTCACGCCACACAAGATAGTAACACTTCTGATTTGTGTGAAACGCCCGTATTATGGAGAGGCGTTGCTCAGTTGATTACTTAACCAAACGTCACCTCACTTTAATTACGCTAACGCTCGTATGAACTACATCCTCGAACGTCGCACCGCGTTGACTCGGGCCCTAAAAACCCACGGAGTGGAGGCCTTCCTGGTCACCACTGCGGTCAATGTCACTTACCTGACGGGTTTTACGGGTGAGGACACGTACTTCACCACGGTGAAAAACGGTCTGCTCATCAGTGACAGCCGCTTTGAGGAACAGATCAAGGACGAATGCAGTGATCTGGATGCTCATATCCGCCCGCACAACCGCACCACGTTGGAAGCGGCGGCGGAAGTGTTGACCAAGGCCGGAGTCAAGTCGGTGGGTGTGGAGGGGAATCGCATCACCTTGGGCGAGCTGGAGCAGTTGAAGGCGCTGGCTCCGAAAATCAACTTTGTTCCGCTCAACGGGGTGATTGAAGCGCAGCGTGTTATCAAAGACCCCAGTGAAGTGCAGAAGATTGAAGATTCGGTGCGGGTCGCCGAGCGGGCATTCCGCATGTTCGTTGCGACGCTGCGTGAGACGGACACAGAAAAAGAAATGGTCGATGCCCTGGAGAATTACATCCGTCGCGCCGGGGCCCGTGGTTCGTCTTTCCCTCCGATTGTGGCCGTCGGCGAGCGCGGGGCTTTGCCGCACGCCCCGCCCACCAACCGGCCGTTGGGGGAAGGAAGCAAACTGTTGGTCGATTGGGGTGCCGACCTGCTGTACAAGTCGGATTTGACCCGCACACTGCGTAGCCCCTTTGGCACGGCTCCCAGCCGCCGCAACAAGATGGAACGTGTTGGTTACGATTTTGAAGAGATTTATCAAGTGGTTCTCACCGCGCAGAATGCCGCGTTGGCCATGATTCGCCCCGGCGTGAAGGCCAAAGACGTGGACGCCGCCGCCCGCAAGGCGATTGCGACCGCGAAAATCCATCGCGCCCCGGAAGGCAATTTGGCCGATTATTTCACCCACGGCCTGGGGCATGGCATCGGCCTGGAGGTCCACGAAGCGCCGAAGATTCGTGCCAACTCGGAAGACGTTCTCGAATCGGGTATGGTCGTGACGATTGAGCCGGCCATCTATATTCCGGGTTGGGGCGGTGTGCGCATTGAAGATGATGTTTTGGTCACGCACGATGGCTACCGGCTGCTCAGTACGCTGCCCCGGGAAATCAGCACCTTCGCGGTCGTTTGACAGCGCTGGTTGAAATCCTCGCGGTGGGGCGGATGGGGCGGAGTGGACGGCTGCCGCCAGAAACCCTCGCACCACGGCCACCACCCGCTGCCAATCGCCCCGCTCCCCTGTACATTAGCTTTCTCGCAGTCCCGGTTGGGCCGGGCGTTTCGTTTTGGGAGTGGCGTGGTGGCCGACGACAAACGGGATATGCCCCGACCGTTCGACGTGCGCACGGTCGAATATTTGCTGAAACTGATGACCGCGCACGAACTGGCCGAGATCGACCTCAAGGAAGGCGACCAACGTATTCGTCTGCGCAAAGGAACCGCGGTCGCCCCGGCGCTTTACCCCGCCGCGCCGGCGTTCCCCTCGCCGCTGCCACTCACGGCCCCGGCGGCGGCGCCGGTTACCGCCAGCCCACCGGCCACGGCCAACGGCAATTCCCCCGTGGCACCGCCACCCCCACCACCCACGACCACCAAAAATCTCATCGAGATCAAATCGCCTATGGTCGGGACGTTCTACGCCAAACCCGACCCGAAAAAACCCGACTACGTAACCCTTGGTAGTAAAGTCACTCCGAAAACCGTTGTTTGTACGATTGAAGCGATGAAACTCTACAACGAGGTTTACGCGGATTGCACCGGCACGATTGTGGAAATTTGCAAGAAAAGCGGTGAACCGGTGGAATACGGGGAAGTCTTGTTCCGGGTCGATCCGGCCTAGTCGTTGGTCGGCGGCTTGCGAGTTGCCGTGCTCCCGCGGCGACCACAGCCCGCGTCACCTGTCGGCCCCACCAACGACAAACGACTCAGGACACCAGGCATGTTCAGCAAAATTCTTGTCGCCAACCGCGGCGAAATTGCCCTCCGTATCATCCGGGCGTGCCACGATCTGGGCATTGAAGCAGTCGCCGTCTACTCCGAAGCTGATCGCGGCGCTCCGTGGTTGGATGTCGCCGATCAGAGTATCTGCATCGGTCCGGCTGTATCGTCAGAAAGCTACCTGAAGATTCCCCGGATCATTGCGGCGGCAGAGGTGACCGGGGCTCAGGCCATCCATCCCGGCTATGGGTTTTTGTCGGAAAATAGCAAGTTCGCGGAGCAGTGCCGGGCGTCGGGTATTGAATTTATCGGCCCCCCGGTCGAAGCCATGGAACGGTTGGGCAACAAGGACAAATCCAAAACCGTCGCCAAGGCGGCGAAAGTGCCCACCGTGCCCGGCAGCGATGGCCTGGTGCACAGCGAGGAGGAGGCGAAAAAATTCGCCCGTGCCGTGGGCTACCCAGTGCTCATCAAGGCCTCGGCCGGTGGTGGTGGCCGCGGCATGCGCGTCGCGCGCGACGAAGCCTCTCTGGTGGCCGGTTTTGCCCAAGCCCGCGCTGAGGCCGAAGCCGCTTTCAAAGACGGCAGCGTTTTTCTCGAAAAATACCTCGATCGGCCGCGCCACGTCGAAGTGCAACTGCTCGGCGACCAATACGGTCACGTCATTCATCTATTTGAACGCGACTGCTCCTTGCAGCGCCGCCACCAGAAATTGGTCGAAGAATCGCCCTCGCCCCGACTGCCCGACGCGGTGCGGCAGGAGATGTGCGCGGCTGCCGTTCGCTTGGCCCAAGAAGCGGGCTATTACAACGCTGGCACTTGCGAATTCCTCGTCGATCAGCACAACCGATTTTATTTCATTGAAGTGAATGCGCGGATTCAGGTGGAACACCCAGTCACGGAATTGGTCACGGGGGTCGATCTGATCCGCGAACAAATTCGTATTGCTGCGGGCGAAAAATTACGCTATCAGCAGAAAGACATTGTCCAACGCGGGCACGCCATTGAAGTGCGCATCAATGCGGAAGACCCGGCGAACGATTTTCGCCCCAGTCCGGGTGTGGTCAAGACCTGGCGGCCTCCGGGTGGCCCGGGGGTTCGGCTCGATTCCCACGTTTGCGCTGGCTATCGCGTACCTTCGAACTACGACAGCATGGTGGCCAAGCTGCTGGTTCACCAACCGACGCGGGACGAAGCCTTCGCAGTCATGCGCCGTTGCCTCCGGGAATTCCGCGTCGAGGGCATTCACACCACCATTCCCCTGCTTCAGACGATTTTCCGCAACGAGGCGTTCATCGCTGGAACGGTCGATACCACGTTTATTGAGCGTGAATTGATGTCACCGAAAGGATAAAGCGCTCTCAGCCCCCGCTGAGGCCCCGGGTGGGTCGTCAGTCTTCAGCAGCGACAGTCCTCCGTAGCGACAGGGAGGGGCTGGAGGGCTGCCCGTTCACCCAGCAAGTGGGCAGAATCAAGCTGCGCGGGGGGCTTAACGCCGGAATTTCACTTGCTGAAAGCTCCCCACCAGCGGGTTGTAGGTGGTCATTGTGTACTTCGCCTGGTGGGTGAAGGGATTGCGGAAACGGCTGGTCCGTTGCAGCGAACCGACCACGGGTTGCACGCGGGTGACGGCTGTATGAACGTTGCCGGTACGGCTCTCGAGGGCTGCGGTCCGCACAAACGGATAGCGGGCAGGCCAGGCGGCCGTTGTTTCGACGGTCACGGTTGCCAGGAGCAGAAGTGCGATTAGCTGTTGGCGCATGGTCATTTCCTCCGGTTGTCCTTTCGACCCCCGGAGGCGGTGAACGCGACTCGTTTTGCCGGAACGACCGGCGAAAGCAGGGTGAAGATTCCGTCGGCAGCGGATGGCGCGAGAGCATCGCCCCGGACTTAGCCGACCCAGGGGGCATCGGTCGTGGTGAAGTTCACCAATTCGTCATTGTGGAACCACAGGGCGATTTCGGCGGCGGCATTTTCGGGGCTGTCCGAACCGTGGACGAGGTTATTTTGGACACTTAAGGCCAGATCACCGCGAATGGTACCGGGGGGGGCTTTGGCCCCATCGGTGACCCCCATGAGGTTGCGGCAAACGGCCACGGCGTCGCGGCCTTCCCAGACCATGGCCACGGTGGGGCCGCTGGTCAGGAAGCTGAGCAAACTCTCGTAGAAGGGTTTGCCTTTGTGGATGGCGTAGTGTTTTTCGGCCAACTCACGGCTCACGGGCACCAATTTCAGACCGACCAGGCGTAGTCCTTTGCGTTCGAAGCGTGCAATAATTTCACCGATCAATCGCCGTTGCACCGCATCCGGCTTCAGGAGAATGAGGGTTCGTTGCATGGCGCAATCCTCTGGGTCAGACGTTGCGGGTGTCCCGGTCATGGTGCGAATCGGTGGGGGCATCGTCTACGCTGTTTTGGGTGTCCTGAGGGGGCCGCGACCGGTACGATTTCCCCACCGAGTCCTTTTCTCACAATGGTCTTATGAGCATCACGCATACGCACAAGTTGGTGCTCCCTGCGGACGCCAATCACCACGGGACGCTCTACGCCGGGGCGATGCTGCGCTTAGCGTTAGAAGCCGCGTACGCCACCGCCTGGAAGCACATCGGCCCCGAGGCCAATTTGGTGTTGCGGCGTGTGCTGAACATGGAGTGTTTGCGGCCGGTGCCGGTCGGGGTGGTGGTGGAAATTCAGGGGGCCGTCATCCACCGCACCGCGGGCTATCTCATCTGTGGCCTGGTAGGCATTCCCTGGGAGAGTACCGCTGACGACCCCTGGATGGAAGCTTTGTTCGGTTTTGCCCAAGTCACGGCGGAGGGGAAATTGACCCATTTTCCGGAGGCCTTGCCGCCAGTGGTCCGGCCCACGGGGGAGGTTTGGCTGCGTCTGGAACAGCGGATGGCGAAATTACTGCGGAGCCGCTGATAGTGCTCGGCTGGGGTAGAACGAGCGTCGGACCGGGTGCCGCTGTCTGTATTCTAACTGGTGGTTGTGATTCTTGGCTGTCATTTGTGAGTAGCTGTGTATGCCTGCGACTGCGCCGCCGCCTGTGTTTCATCTGGATACCGAAGCCGCCATTGCGCGGTTGATGCGATTGTTGTCGGTTTCGGCCATCACTGGTCAAGAAAAGGCCATTGGCGAGGAACTGGTGGCTGCTCTCAAGGACGTGGGTGTGCCGGCGAAAGCCATCCGCTTCGACGACGCCCACACCCGCATTCCCGAACCCACGCCGATTGGCAATTTGATCGTCAAATTACCCGCCAATGGCCGCAAAAACGCCAAGCCCCTGCTGTTCATGACACACATGGACACCGTACCGCTCTGCGCGGGGGCGAAACCGAAACGGGTGGGTCGGCGAATCGTTAACGAACTGGAAGGTACCACGGCCCTCGGGGGTGATAATCGCAGTGGTTGTGCCGTTCTGGTGACACTGGCCGCTGAACTGCTGCAGCAGAATCTGCCCCACCCACCGATTACGCTGCTCTTTACAGTTCGCGAAGAAAGTGGGCTGTTCGGCGCCAAACACCTCAACCCGGCCGACCTCGGCGGACCGGTGATGGGTTTCAACTTCGACGGGAAAAGTGCCGCCGATGTCATTATCGGAGCCATAGGGGCCGACCGCTGGACGGTCGACATTTACGGAAAAGCGGCCCACGCCGGAGTTGCTCCAGAAAAGGGGATTTCCGCGACGATGGTCTTGGCATTGGCTTTGGCGGAGGTTCACCACGGCGGCTGGTTCGGCAAAGTGACGAAAAATGGCCGCGAAGGCACCAGCAACGTTGGCGTTGTTGGTAGCGCCGACGGCAAAAGCGCCGGCGATGCCACCAATGTGGTGACCGATTTCGTCCATGTGAAGGGGGAAAGCCGCAGTCACGATGCGAAATTCGTTCGGGAAATCACCGCGGCGTATAAAGTTGCGTTCGCCCAGGCCGCCAAGCACGTGAAAGACCACGAAGGACGAACGGCCAAAGTCAAATTCACCTCCCGGCTCGATTATCTGCCCTTCCGGCTCAAGCCCGATGCGCCAGTCGTGGTGCGAGCGCAAGCCGCGGTGCGGGCGATTGAGCGCGAACCGCAACTGCGCGTCACCAATGGTGGGTTGGATGCGAATTGGATGGTCAAACACGGCATCCCGACCGTCACTTTCGGAGCGGGGCAAAACGAGATTCACACCGTCAAGGAATATGTCGATCTGAAGGAATTTGAAGACGGTTGCCGCATCGCCCTCGCCCTCGCAACCCTGGAAATGGAATAGGTGGATTGTCACACCCACTAGGAACCATCGCCATTAGCTCGGGTGGTTGAAACGTTATCGTGGTTGGTATCTCGGTGCTGCCGTGAAAGCACCTGTGCTCCGGAATCTCAACAGCCCATACAGGACAGGGCAGGCGAAACGAACACCACGAAATCCACCCCGAACGCAATCGTATCTCGCAACAAGCGATGGTGGTTGAACGTCGCAGGTGGTCCGTCTGGGGTGGGGCTAACGGCAACCGTTGCCAAGTTTCCGGGCAGTTGGCCACTGTGGTGCATCACCCCGGACGATGTCGAAAGCTTGGTCGGTCACAGTTGCAAAGTTTCTGGTCAGTTGGCCACTGATGTAAAAGTTTCTGGTCAGTTGGCCACTGATGTACTCGGTCGGTTGCTGCGATCGTGAGTCTGGGTCGCATGATTGTAGCCCCCCGACCGATTGAGGATTGTCCAGGCCTCAGTTTGGCGATCTCTGGCATCCACCGTGACCAAAAAGCGGCCGCCTTGGACTTCCGCTTCGTAGAACTTGGCTTCATCTTCGGGAATACCCAGACCGACCAAAGCTCCCACAATGCCCAGAATCGTAGCCCCGCCGGCCGCGTTCACCAGAATGGTACCCAGTGTACCAAGGGCCAACACCGGACCGATCACCGGAATCGTACCGCTGACCATCCCCCATCCTACCAATGCCCCAGCACTGGCTCCCACCACAGCGCCGGCCGCAGCTCCTTCGCTGACCAATGTTTGACCACCACCTTCACTGACCAGCCGGCCTTCCGGGTCGCGACTGATCATCCCGATACTATCTTCCGAGAATCCTGCCGCACGCAGTTCGCGGATGGCTTGTTCCATCTCCTCGCGAATGGAGAAAACACCAATCACCGTCGTACTGTTCGATGTCCACACGGTCTAACCCCTCATCAACCGCTGCATCCAACCTGGGCAGCAGAGGAATAGTCTGCACATGGGATGCCAATTACGAAATGTCCGTCGAGGTTATTGATGAGGAAGTGTTCAAAAATTGAACATACGATCACATAGAACCGAACACGTTCACATGCCCCCAGAACTGGTCGGTTTTTCCCCCCGGCAAGCGGCTTTCTGAACCGCTGGGAAGGGGCTGTTGATGGCCGCCGCCCGCACCTCCGCTGGGCAGTGACGTTGCAACAGCACATGGCACAGGATGGCCACCCCCAGGTTGCTATCCTCAGCCGCTTCGCGGACTCCCAGTTCATACGCAGCCCGGCATTCGTCCGCCGTCAGCGGGTCGCGTTCTTCACTCCAATCGCGGAAGGCCTGCCAGCGCCAATGCCGTGGGCAGTGATGCGGTGCGGCCGCGGCTTGCTGGGCAAAGTCCGCGGCGATGGAATCGGTCACAACACCCGCCGCAAACCACGCTGGCGAAAAGAGCGGTTCCATCGCCTCCACCGTGTGCGAAGATCGTGATACTGCGGTAGCGACCAACTCCGCCCGACGCTGGTCGGCACCAACAAGCTTATGGAGAGCTATCCAAACCAAGCTTGGGCGGTAGCGACCAACTCCGCCCGACGCTGGTCGGCACAACCCGACGCTGGTCGGCACAACCCGACGCTGGTCGGCACAACCCGACGCTGGTCGGCACAAGCGGCTCCTGCCGTCAACGAATGTGCGATTCGCGGCCGCGATAGCAGCGAAAGTTTCGTCGGTTAGCGGCTTCTGCCGTCAACGAATGTGCGATTCGCGCCCCGGGAGGGGATAGACTTCCATGATGCCATAGGTGGTATCGCGCATGCCCATAGCCCGGTAGGTAGCCTGAGCGCGGGTATTGGCGATGTCGAAGTACAGGCGCAGACCGATCACTGTCGGATCGCGGGCCGCCTGGTCGCGGATGGCTTCATAGAGGGCACGAAATACACCGCTGCGCCGGGCATCCTCCCGGACATAGACACTTTGAATCCACCAAAACCAGCCGTTGCGCCAATCGCTCCATTCGTAGGTGACCATAATTTGGCCAACCACCGCACCGTCGCGTTCCGCTACGGTATAGAATCCCCGAGCCGGGTTGTCGAAAACCGCTCGGACCCCGGTGGTCACAATCTGTTCATCGAGCTGTTTGTGTTCCGTTTCCCAAGCAATGGCTTGATTGAAAGCCACCAAGACTGGCAAATCGGCCACCGTTGCCCGGCGAATGTGCAGGTTCATAACACGTTGTTGAGGGGAAAGAAACCGTCAATGCTACCCTTGGGAAGCATGTTACGCTAAGACAAGAATCATACCAGAGGGGGCAGACATGGACCTCAAGGCGTACATTCGCGATGTGCCGGATTTTCCCAAACCCGGCGTACTCTTCAAAGACATCATGCCACTGATGGCCCACCCGGAGGCCTACGCCTACGCGGTCGATGCCCTGTGCCGGCATTATCAGGCCGCGCCGGTCGAGGCGATTGCGGCTGCGGAAGCACGCGGATTTCTCTTCGCCGCCCCCATGGCCTTGCAGATGAAAAAACCTCTCATTCCCCTGCGCAAGCCGGGCAAGCTGCCGGGCGCCACCCGTAGCTACAAATACGACCTCGAATACGGCAGTGCCGAATTGCACGTCCACGCCAACGCCATCACGCCGGGATTACGCGTGCTGTTGGTCGATGACGTACTAGCCACCGGGGGGACTATGGCCGCCGCGTGCAAACTGGTCGAAGAATCGGGGGGCGTAGTGGTGGGCTGTGCGTTCCTCATCGAATTATCCTTTCTCCACGGCGCGCAACAGCTCGCGGGCCGGGATGTCTTCAGCCTGATCACATACTGAGGGAAACCACACAACCTGAGGGAAACCACACAACGTCGCCCCATCACCTACGCAGAACTCTTACCAATCAGGGCACTATGTCGAACTATCCCGATGATGACTACCAACGCCACGGCGACCGCAACAACGACCCTCTCGACGATCGCTACGACGACCCCGAAGCCGATCAACAAACCATCGCCGCGGCCAGAAATCGTGTCCTTGGCCCCGCCATCGGACTACTCATCACAGGGGTGCTGGGCTTTGTTCTTGCGGCCGTCAACGCAGTTCAATTTCACCAATTCGATGAATTGTGGGAAAAGGAGATGAAAAAGATCGAAGACGACCCCAACATTCCCGCCAACCAAAAACAAGAGCAGCTCGACATTCTGGAGAAGGTGGGAAAGATGATCAAACCCATCATCATTCCCCAGGCCATTCTCACGGCGTTGCTGTCGCTGATCATCCTTCTGGCGGGTGTCAATCTGCTCAAGCTGACCAGTCCCGGGTTGGTCAAGACCGGAGCGGTTCTTTCCTTCATCCCGTGCTTGAGTCCATGCTGTTTCCTCGGCCTGGTGTTCGGAATTTGGACACTTGTGGTGATGAACCGAGCCGAAGTCATCGCCGGCTACACCGCGATGCACCGCCAGAGCTACTAGTACACCGCGATGCGCCGCCAGAGCTACTAGCGTCGTCCGTTCGCTTCGCCGCCGCTTGCGGTGCGTGTTGAACCAAAGCGACAGACCGTGCGCACCCGACCCCGCGGCGTGGGTCCACTTCGTTACCAGGGCTTCCTATGCCCGAGCGACCACCTTTTCCCACGCTCGGGCGGCTTCCTTGGCCCGAGCGACCACGTTTTCTCGTGCTGATGTGAATCGCTGTGATGGGCTGGGCTATCTGATTGTTATGGATTGCTGATTGTTATGGATTGTTATGGATCGATTCACCCGCTTCTGCGCGGAGAGATTCTCTGTAACAACTCGTTACCGCGACCCATCACAGACTTGCTGCGGATATGGCGATCTGGTGAAATAAGAGTTGCGATACGATGGAAGAAAAGAATGCGAAGACGATACCTGAGGAAGAGCACGACACTGAGGAGGATGGGAAACATGGTTCGGAAAGGCTTAATAGTCGGGATTTCGAGCTTGGTCATGGGTGTGCTGGCCGCGGTCGGATGGACGCTGGCCGCCGAACAACCCCAGCCCGCGCCCAAAGCGACGGCCAACAAACCGGTCGATCTGACCGCGCTGCGCGAAGCGCTGGAGGCCGATTCCCAACGTGGGGCGAATGTTGATGAGATCACCAAAGCTCTCGAAGCCTTCGAGAAAGTGCTGCCGAATGTTCAACCGGGCACCGTACCGCCGGAATTACAAGCCCTGCGCGATGCGGTCGATGCTGCGGCCCGTAAAGGCGAGAATGTTGATCGAGTTACTAAGGAATTGTTAGCGATCGAAATGGCAATCGCCGGCCGATCGCTCGCCAAACCCAAGCCCGAACCGCAACCCGAGCCACAACCCAACCCGAACAACCGTCGTCCGCGGCCCTTCGTGCCCGATCTGCCGCTACCGATTCTGCCCGATCCGGGTATGGGCGATTTCGGCATCATTGGTGGTATCGACGTTCCCGGCTTCAACAGAGCGATGGAATTGCGGCGGAAAGCCACCGAACTGCTGATGCGCAATCCCCGCGACCCAGAAGCGCGGAAACTGCTGGCCGAATCGCAAGAATTGATGCTCAAAGCGGCTGGTGCAGGTCGTTTGCCGCGGCTGTTGCCAATGCCTCCCAATTTCCCCGATCCGATCGGCCCTGATGTGGCTCGGCCGGCAGAACGGGTTCGCTTCGGCATCCGCATGGAACGTGTCCCGGCGGTGGCCGCTGAACAACTGGGTTTGGAACCCAATACCGGGATTGTCGTTTCCTCGGTGATTCCCAACACCGTAGCGGAGAAAGTGGGACTGAAAGCCAACGACATCATCCTGGAATTCGCCGGCAAGCCGGTGAGCAACGATCCGGATGAATTCGCCCGCCGGATCAACGAAGCGAAAGCCGGTGAAAAATTCACGGTCGTCGTGTTGCGCAAGGGCAAGAAGGTCGAAATCAAAGACGTGGAATTGCCCGAAGCTGGCGTGCTGGTACCCAACGACTTGCCCGGTTTCCCCAACGCCTTACCCCAACTGCAACGCGAACTTGACGAATTGCAAAAGCGACTCGAACGGGAACTCAAGCAACTCGATCGGGATTGATTCCTCCACCACGAAATCAAGCCATCGCGATCGAGGATGATTCCTTCATCACGGGAGGGCCTGCCATGCTCCGCGCACGACTCTTTGCGACGGTGGTTGTCGTTCTGACGGCCACCACCGTGACTGCGGCCGACCCCCAACCCGCGGCCGTGAATCTGGACGACCTCAAGTATGCCGTGGAACAAGCCGAGAAGAAGGGCGTCAACGTCGGCCTGATCAGCGATGCCCTCGTGGCCCTGGAAAAAGCCTTGGCCCAACCGACGTTCAAAGCCGGTCAAGCGCCCCCCGAACTGACCGCCTTGCGGCAAGCGGTGGAAGCCGCCCATAAAAAGGGCGAAGATGTGGACGCGATCTCCAAAGAACTGGGGCGGATCGAAAAGGCGCTAACCGGCCGGGAATTCGAACGCCCCACGCAGCCAGAGAAGAAGTTCGAGCCGCTGCCGCCGATGCGGGGCGGCCGAGGGGGTGCTCGTGTCGTCATCAACGGTATCGCTTTCGAAAACGCTGTTGGCGTCACCACCCAGTCAATCACGATCGTTAACGACACCTTCACCATCCGCGCCCGCCGTAACAATGTGAGTTACACCATCGTTGGTGCTTTGGCGGGCAACGATCCGCCTAAGATCATCATCCAAGACGACAAACAAAAGATCGAAACCACCGACCCGAAAGAAGTCCCGGAAGACTATCGGGCCACAGTCGAAAGCCTGCTGAAGAGCATCAAACGCTAGCCACACGGTGCCGGGTACACCCTGGGACGGTGTGGACTAGTTGAAAGCCTACTGAAGAGCATCAAACGCTCAAGAGCATCAAACGCTAAGTCGGGCCGCAGAACGTCGGCTCAGCTTCATTCCGTAGCAACAACCCGAGTTCCCGCAACCGGCGCCGGGGGCCGACCAGCCAGCCCCCGGCGCCCAAACACCACACCTGACGGGACACAAACACCACCCCTGACGGGACACAAACACTACACCAGCGACGACCGGTTGGTGGTGGTGTGACGGGGCACAAACACTACACCACACCTGAGACGACCAGTTCTTGGTGGTGGCCTGATTGCTTTGACCGACACCAGCCCCCCGGCACAAACAGCACACCTTAGGCGACGGCATAGTGCCGATTAATCAAATCGTTTTGAATCCATAACAATTTGCCAAACGCCCGCAACGTTCGGACCTCCACTTCGCGCTCCAACCCTAAACTGAGGATCGTCGCGGTCAGTGCGTCGGCCACAAAGCCCATCAGAGCATTCATTTGCACCAACGGAACATGGATGGCCGGATTGCCGGCCTTCGGGGTATGAATCTTCCCGACCATGTCCAGGTATTCCACCATCTTTCCGTCGTAAGGTCTTGTAACCAAACCATTTAAGTAACGGGCCAGATGCTGCTTGCGGAAGGCGATCGACGGATGGTCCAGCGTCAGTTGGTCCAGTGTGGCCGGAATTTCCCCGTCGTAACCATACTGACGGGGAAGAAAATGCCGCCACGTGGCGTCGTATTGAATCAATTGGTTGTAAACGGCATCCACCAACGCAGGCACCAGGGGGGCTAGCCGGTCGGCCACCCCGTGAATGGCTGCAACATCTTCTGGACCAAAGCCCATGAAGTTCGCGACATACCCAAACCGATAACCCAAATCTGATTCCAAGCGCGGTTCGTCGATGTGTGTCATGAAGCAGGCTCCGGGCTGAGGGACGAGAACCACCGAACAGTTGCGATCGGTGAAATTGGAAATTGGAGTCCAAATTCCAATTTCGTCCTTTTAGCTTAACCCGCTATAATCGAATGTCAACCAGCCTAACACAATTGGTGCCTAGAAAAACCCGAAGTGCCTAGCAAACCCGGAGCCGAGGAATGTTTTCGCAGACGGTCGAGTATGCCTTGCGGGCGGTGATTCACTTAGCTCACGAGGCACCCGAAGCGCGGACGACAGCACAGATCGCCGAAGCGACACGGGTGCCCAAAGATTATCTGTCGAAAATTCTGCAAGGTCTGGCCAAGAAAGGACTTCTGCAAACGCAGCGGGGTGTCGGCGGTGGCATTTCGCTGTCCCGACCGCCGGAGGAAGTGACGATTTTGGATGTCGTCAACGCGGTGGAACCCATCACTCGCTACTTCACCTGCCCGCTGAACCTCCCCAACCACGGAACCAACCTCTGCCCGCTGCATCGGCGGATGGATGCGGCCATGGCCGCCGTGGAGGAAGCCTTCCGAAACACCACGTTGGCCGAAGTGTTGGCCGACCCTTCCAGTACCAGCGTGCCACTGTGCGACGGCACCGGCACTGTGCAAACGCTCAAGGTGAAAAGCCATTGAATCGCCCCGGCCACGGCCTCATTCTACCGAGGCTGAGGTGGTTATCTAACACTTCGTGATCAGGGAACTGATTGACGGCCGCACACGGCCCCATTCCACTAAGGCTGAAGTGGAGGCGTGTTACCCTGGAGTTCCTCCAACCCATCGTGCTCGACGGAGTCGCATCCGGGGAGTGATCGACGGTTGCCCCCATCGTCGCCGTCTCGACGGTTGCCCCCATCGTCGCCATCTCGACCCAACGCCCAGAAGCCACGTTGTTTCCACCCCCTGAGCTTTCGGCACCACCCGTGACCACCAGGGACAACACGGAGGAAAGGTATGTCCTCCCGATGGGCTTGTGGCCCCTAGGAGGGTTGCCCCCGGTTCTATCGCGGCGGTAGCACCGTCGGAAGCTAGGGCTTCGGCAATGTCGTCTCCGAGGGGGGGTGCAACCGGTTCTATCGCGGTGGTAGCTCTACCTGCACCGGGCTTTGCAGATAAGCAATCAGATCGCGAACTTCTTCGCGGGTGAGCTTCTCCAACAAGCCTTCGGGCATGATCGACAGGGGCGAATCCGTGACGCTGGCCACATCGCGGGCGGCGACGACGATTTTGTCGGTCGCGGTTTGAATGACCAGCCGGGCTGCCGTGCGTTCCACCAACAGGCCGGTGATGGTGCGTTCATCGACCGTTCGCACCACCGACATGCGGAAATCCCGTCCCACTTCCGCACTGGGATCAACCAGGTTAGCCAGCAGATAGTCGAGATTGTGGCGGTTGCCACCCGTCAGATCGGGGCCGATTGTGTGGCCTTCGCCGAAAAGCTTGTGGCATTGTTGGCAGTGCTGCATGAACAACAGGCGGCCGTTGGCGCGGTTGGCGTTCTTCAGAACGGCCTCGGTGAGCTGGTTTTTGTAGCGGGCAATGAGTTTCTGCTTGTCGGCGGCGGTGGTGCGAACCTCCCCCCAGACGGCTTTCAACCGGTCGGTGAGTTGGGCATTGTTAAGCGCGAACATTTGCCGAGCCGCGAACGCCGAGATGTCGCGGCGTGGCAGTTTGTTCGCTGCAACCGCCTCCAGAAGGGCCAATGCATATTCGGCCCGTGCCGAAAGCGTGGCGATGGCGTCTTGCTTTTCCTCAGAGGTCAGTTGGGGGTAGACCGCCAGGAGCTTTTGTGGCGTATCCGGGTGGGTGTACGCCGCTAGTCCCCGAATCGCGGCCTGACGGGTGGCGGTATCGGTCAGTTGTTCGTGAAGAACGCGATCGAAGTCTTGGGCTTGGTATTCGACCAACGCGGCAATCGCCGCGACGCGCTGTGCCGGCGCGGCGGCGGTATTTTTCACCAGCCGCACCAGGTCGTTGACCGCCTGAGGATCGCCGAAGATCAGTGCCAGGCGTACCGCGTGTTCGCGGATCACGGCATCGGAATGGCCGCGGAGCCGGGCGTAGGTTGCGGGCCACTCGGGGGGCATGGGAAGGTTCTTCTGCCCACGAAGACCAGTCAGTGTGCCGTCGAGCAGATCGCGTTGTACGGCGTCGTCGGCAATCTTCAGTACAGTCATTAGTGATGTGAAGTTGGCTTTCGCGCCCTGGCTGACAGCATGTTCGGCGGCCCGGCGGGCGATGAAGGCGCGTACGCGTGGTAGGCGGCCGGACACGGCGAGGGCCAAGGCGCGAGCCGGATCGGTCGGCACCGCCGGTTCGATGGCGTACCAGAGCATCAGGGGAATGTTAGCGTCGGTAGCATCGTCGGCGTGGCGGAGGAGCTGTTCCAGAATGGGCCAGCGTTTCTCCACAGGAAGCCGTTGTAAGGCACTGGCGAGGTACAGGCGGACGAGGGGCGAGGGGTCGGTTTTTGCGAGCGTTGCGAACTGCGCCAGGATGTCGTCGGTGGGAGTATCACGTTCGCACAACAGTTGAATCGCCCAGGCGCGCAGATATTCCGACGGGTCGGCGAGCAAGCCGGCCAACCGCTGCGGGGTGGTGCCGCCGGTGGCGTGCAGTGCCCACAACGCACGCAGACGGTGCCGCACGTCGGTGTGCGTATCCACGGCTCGATCCAAGGCGTGGTGCACGGCGGTATTGGCTTTTGCATCGCGGGTAGCACAGCGTTCTTGGAGAATGCGCCGGGCATGGCGGACGAAGAAATCGTTCGGGTGCGTTTGCAGTTGCACCAGTTCGGCATCGTGGAGTTGATTGAGGTCGGGGGGGAAGTCGCGGGGTTTAGCTCCGGTGTAGCGAATCTTGTAGATGCGCCCAGTGCTGGTATCGGGTTGATAGGTATGGCATTCCCCGGTGTCCGACCAATCGCTGACAAAAACGCTGCCGTCCGGCCCGGTGCGAAGTGTTACGCCCATAAACCACGGATCGGCGGAAATCATGAAATCGGGGGCATGACTGGCCGTGTAACCGGAGCCTTTGCGCTTCAGAATGTCGTGATTGATACGGCGACCGTGGACATTGCACATGAACACCGTGTTGCGATAACGGGCGGGAAAGGAATCGCCCAGATAAACGAGCGTGCCACAGTGGGCATGCCCGCCACCCATCGCCAGGGTGTCGGGTTTGCCCAAATCGCCGCGGAGATCGCCGCCGGGATAATGCAGGTGGTCGGCGATGGTGGGGAGGCGTTCGTAGGCGTATTGGCTGCTGGGTCGGTTGCGCCAGGGTTCATAGTGCCCGCCTTGCAGCATGTGGAAGAGGTGCGGGTTGACACAGTTGGAAACGAAACAGGCGCCGTAGTCGTCGAAGTCAACGCCCCATGGATTGGTCGTTCCATCGGCGAAGTTCTCAAACACAAGCCGGGTGGGGTGAATGCGGTAAACGCCGCCGTCGCAGTGGATGCGCTGATCGGCCGGTGTGCCAGGGCGGCCCACATCAGAAGGACTGGTGCGACCATGGCCGCCGTACAGCCAGCCATCCGGCCCCCAGGTGAAACCATTGGCGAGGTTGTGCCGGCTTTCTTTGTAGCCGAAACCGTCGAACAGTACTTCGGGTTCGCCATCGGGGCGGTCGTCGCCGTTGCGATCCGGCACAAAGTACAGGCACGGCGGACTCATCACATACACCCCGCCAAAGCCCACCTCGATCCCGGTGATGTAGTTGAACCCTTCGTAGAAGAGGGTGCGTCGGAGCTTACCGTGGTGTTCTTCCAGAATGACCACACGATCTTTCCCCGTCGGTTTCCATTGACCGTAGTTGGTTGCTTCGGCTACCCACAACCGCCCTTTGGCGTCGATGGTGAAGGAAATGGGTTGTGTTACGTCTGGTTCGGCCGCGAAGACCGTCATCGTGAAGCCATCGGGCAGAACCGACTGCCGCGCGGCCTTCTCCGCCGGCAACGGCGCGGGCGTGCGATCGGCCGCCACCGCCACCCACGATAAGCCCCAGGCGATCAGTAAGCCCCAACAGCGCATCATGGCTCCTCCGGTCGAGCGACTGTTACCACATTACCGCGGCGTGCGGCGATGAGAAACGCTGTAAGGAAAAAAAGAGTCCCCTTCGCCAACGGCTGCCATTTCGCCCCGAGGATGGTGGGTTGTTCCTGCCACTCTGTCAGCAGTCGGGGGCGACGGCTGGGTAGTCATTGTAGCAAATTACGATGAGCTAAGAAGTTGCGACATATTCTGTCTACGGCACGCCGCTTGCATGGCGAACACCGCAACGATTCTCCTTGGTCACTCTTATGGCGGGATGACGATGGCAGCCAAACAACTCACATACGCAGAAGACGCACGCCAAAAACTTCTCACCGGAGCCAATAAACTCGCCCGGGCGGTGCGTGCCACCCTCGGCCCGCGCGGCCGCAACGCGGTGCTCGACAAAGGCTGGGGCAGCCCCACCGTCACCAAGGACGGGGTCACCGTCGCGGAAGACATCGAACTGAAAGACCCCTTTGAGAACATGGGGGCGCAACTGGTCAAAGAAGCCGCCAGCAAAACCTCCGATGTCGCCGGCGACGGCACCACCACTGCCACCGTGTTGGCCGAATTCATCTTCGACCGTGGCCTGGCGGCCATCGCTGCCGGTCGCGACCCGATGGCCCTGGTGCGCGGCATTCAAAAAGGCGTTGATCTGGTGGTCAAAGAACTCGAGAAGATTCGCGAAGAAATCGACCCCAAAGATACCAAAGTGATCACCGAAGTGGCCAGCATTGCAGCCAACAACGACAAAGAAATCGGCAAAAAGCTCGCCGAAGCGATGAAGCTGGTCGGAGCCGATGGTGTGATCACCATCGAAGAGGGGAAAACCGCAGAAACGGAAGTCAAAGTAGTTCAGGGGATGCAATTCGACCGCGGCTATCTGTCGCCACACTTTGTCAACAACCCCGAATCGGTAACGTGCGAATTCGAAAACCCCTACATCCTCATTTATGAAGAAAAGATCAGCTCCCTTAAGAGCATCATCCCGATTCTGGAGTGGGCCGCGAAGGAAAAAGCACCCCTTCTGATCATCGCGGAAGATGTCGAAGGCGAAGCGTTAGCTGGCCTGGTGCTCAATAAACTCAAAGGGATTCTGCAAGTGTGTGCGGTGAAAGCCCCCGGCTATGGCGACCGCCGCAAAGCGATGCTTGAAGATATCGCCATTCTCACCGGCGGCAAAGCGATCTTCAAAGACTTGGGCATCCAACTGGATGGCATGGAACAAACGAGCAAAGGGCCGGTTCCGGCGGTGGTCAAGATGCTGGGCCGGTGCAAGAAAGTGAAGATCGACGCGGAAAATACCACCATCACCGAAGGCAAAGGCGACAAGAAGGAAATCGAAGGCCGAGCCGAACTGATCCGCAAGGAAATCGAGAAGACCGAAAGCGAATACGACCGCGAAAAGCTGCAAGAGCGGCTGGCCAAACTCGCCGGTGGCGTCGCACAAGTGAAAGTCGGTGGGGCTACCGAAACGGCGATGAAGGAACGCAAAGCCCTCTACGAAGACAGCCTGCATGCCACCCGGGCGGCGATCGCCGAAGGTATCGTTCCAGGTGGTGGCGTGGCCTTCCTGCAAGCCCGCAAGGTGCTGGAAAAACCCATGAAAGGCACCGACGACGAATCCCAAGGCATGGCCGTACTGTACAAAGCCTTGGAAATGCCCTGCCGCATGATCGCCGAAAATGCCGGCCTCGACGGAACCGTGGTCGTCGCCAACATCCTCAAGAGCAAAGACAAAAACTACGGCTACAACGCCGACACCGAAGAATACACCGACCTCCGCAAAGCCGGTGTCATCGACCCGGTGAAAGTAACCCGCAGTGCCCTGCAAAACGGGGCCAGCGTCGCCTGCTTGCTGCTGACCACCGAATGCATGATCGCCGATATCCCCGAACCCAAGAAACCCGGTGGCGACCACCACCACGACGACCACCACGGCGGCATGGGCGGCATGATGTAAACCCCCACAACCCCAAAGTTCACCAACTTGGGCAATACCCCACGGTCCCGACAAACCACACACTCTCAACTGGATCCAACGTTACCAGCGATTGTTCCGCCGAGGCCCCCAACCTCGGCTCCCCAACCAACCACCGGAGTAAACCATCATGGCCAAAAGCGATAAGCCACTGACCCTCAAACCGCTCGATGATCGCGTGGTGGTGGAACCACTGGAAGCCGAAGAAAAGACCAGTGGCGGCATCCTCCTGCCCGATACCGCCAAGCAAAAGCCCCAACAAGGCAAAGTCATCGCGGTCGGTCCCGGTAAGCTCACCGACAAGGGCACACGCCATACCCTCGCGGTCGCTGTGGGCGACACCGTGCTGTTCGGCAAGTACAGCGGCTCGGATGTGCAAGTCAACGGCAAGGAATACAAGATTCTGCGTGAAAGTGAAATCCTCGGCAAAATCGTCAAATAACCCACGGACCCCCTAACCATCGCCGCGCTTCCGCGGCTCCAGGAGCTGCCGGAGACACCCCCAGGCACGCTCCGGCTGCCTGTCGAGTCGATAGCGGAACGCGGCCACTGGGAATTCTGGAGACACCATGGCCAAACAATTACTCTATACCGACGAAGCCCGGAAGAAACTTTTAGCCGGTGCGGAAAAACTCGCCCGCGCCGTCGGCTCGACCCTCGGCCCCACCGGACGCAACGTCATCATCGAGAAATCCTTCGGCGGACCCACCGTCACCAAAGACGGAGTCACCGTCTCCAAGGAAATCGAACTGGCCGACCCCTTCGAGAATATGGGGGCCAAACTCGTCAACGCCGTCGCCCAAAAAACCTCCGATGTTGCTGGTGACGGCACTACCACCGCCACCGTTCTGGCACTGGCCATCTACCAAGAGGGCTTGCGCAATATCACCGCCGGGGCCAACCCTATGGCCGTCAAGCGCGGCATCGACAAAGCCGTGGCCGCCGCGGTCAAATACCTCGAAGAGACGTTGAAAAAACCCGTCTCCAAGAAGGATGAAATGAAGCAAGTGGCCACCATTTCGGCCAATAACGACCCCAAAATTGGCGAAATGATGGCCGAAGCCTTCGAAAAGGTTGGCCGCGATGGCGTCATCACGGTCGAAGAAGGCAAAACCTCCGAAACCGTGCAGGAATTCGTCGAGGGGATGCAGTTCGACAAAGGCTACATCTCGCCGTACTTCGTCGTCAACACGCCCGATCTGAAGTGGGAGCAAGAGAACGTTCTGGTGCTGCTGTACGAAAAGAAACTGTCGAACGTGCGCGAAATGCTGCCGCTGCTGGACGCTGTCGCCCGCGCCGGCAAGCCGCTTCTGATCGTGGCCGATGATGTGGAAAGCGAAGCCCTGGCCGTCCTCGTGGTCAACCGGCTGCGCGGCCTGCTCGAAGTCTGCGCCGTCAAATCGCCGGGCTTCGGGGACCGCCGCAAAGCCATGATGGAAGACATCGCCGTGCTAACCGGCGGGACTTTCATCAGCGAAGACCGCGGCATCGCCCTCGACAGCATGGAAGAACCCAGCGCCAAAGAGCAACAACGTGGCGCTCGGCCGGAACCGAAAGTCTTCAAACTGCTCGGCACGGCCAACAAAGTCATCGTCGACAAGGAAAGCACCACGATCATCGTCGAACCCGACAAGGAACGCCAAGCGGCCATCAAAGCCCGCATGGATACGATCCGCACGCAGATGAATCAAACCGAAAGCGAGTACGACAAGGAGAAATTCTCCGAACGGCTCGCCAAACTCGGCGGCGGTGTGGCGATCATCAAAGTCGGTGCGTCCACCGAGGCGGAAATGAAGCAAACCAAAGGCCGCGTGGAGGATGCCCTACACGCTACGCGTGCGGCCGTGGCCGAAGGCATCGTTCCCGGCGGTGGGGTGGCGCTACTGCGGTGCATCCCCACGGTCGAAGCCCTGGCCGAAAAACTCAAACACGATGAACGTGTCGGCGCCGAAATCGTGGCCCGGGCACTGGCCAAACCCATTCGCACGATCGCCGAAAACGGTGGGGCCGATGGAGCTGTGGTGGCCGCCGAAGTGATCGCCCGCGGCGAGAAAAACCCCAACATCGGCTACAACGCCAACACCGGCGAATACGAAGACATGTTCAAAGCCGGGATTATCGACCCGCTGCGTGTCACCCGCAACGCCCTGCAGAACGCAGCCAGCATCGCTGGGCTGATGCTCACCACCGAGGTACTGGTCACCCGGTTGGATGACGACGACAAGAAGAAACCCGTTGTCGGTGCGATCGCCTAAGCAGGGTCCACCGTTGGCGGCGAAAAGTGTAAAATGAGGAAACGACCCGCTGCAAAGTGGTGTCTTCCCCATTTTGCACTTTTCCCGTTTTACTGGAAACTCGCCTGAGGAACCGATGGCTGAGAAACGCTGCTATTACGAAGTCCTCGGCGTATCACGCACGGCCACCGAAGCGGAGATTACCAAAGCGTATCGCACCCTCGCCAAACGCTATCACCCCGATCGCAACATTGGCGATGAGGAAGCGAAGATCAAGTACGCAGAAGTGGATGAAGCCTATTCGGTACTGAGCGACCCGAACAAACGGGCCCGCTACGACCGCTACGGCCACGCGGGGGTGGACAGCTCGTTTGCCGCCAGCGGCATGGAGGGCGTGGGCGTCGATCTGGGCGACTTCTTCGGCGATCTTATCGGCAGTTTCTTCGGGGGTGGCCCCCGCCGCGCCCGTGGCCCCCGCCGTGGCGAAAGTATCGCCGCCTTGCTGGAAATCGAACTGGTCGAAGCGGCTACCGGCTGTAGCAAAACCTTCACCGTTCCCAGCGAACAGAACTGCCGCGACTGTGGCGGCAGCGGTGCCCGACTCGGTACCCAGCCGGCCTCGTGCCGCCGCTGCCGCGGCCAGGGCTACGAAGTTCTCAATACCGGCTTTGGTATCACCACGCGCATGCGCTGCCGCGGTTGTGGTGGCCGCGGCAGCGTCATCACCGATCCCTGCCCGACGTGCCGCGGCTCCGGTCGAGTGACCCTGACCGAGGAAGTGACCGTCAACATTCCTCCGGGGGTTCCCAATCACGCGGTCTTCACCTATCCTGGCCGGGGCCACGCCGGCGATCCCGGAGCACCCCGCGGCGATTTGGAACTCCGCATCCAGATTCGCGACGACAAAACCTTCCAACGCGACGGGCACAACCTCCTTTGCCGCCAAACCATCTCCTTCCCCCGGGCGGCTTTAGGCGGAACTTTCGAGATGACCAGCCTCACCGGAGAAAAAATCCTTGTGGAAGTGCCGCGCGGCACGCAATCCCACACCACGGTGGTCCGTGTCCCCGGCCACGGGATGCCCCATTTTGACGATCCCCAACGCCGCGGCGATTTGCTCGTCCAACTGATCGTCGAAACCCCCACCCACCTCACCCCCGAACAAGAGGAACTTTACCGGCAACTGGCCGCCCTGGAGGGCCTCAGCCCGCCGCCGCCCAAAAAGGGAATTTTCAGCAAACTCAAGGATCTCGTCAGCGGCGAGAACCCTCCAAAAGAAGAGAAGAAATAATCCGCATCACACAGCCTATGTGAAGACAATATTCAGAAGGTAAAAACCCATGCCCGATGAGCAAGCTGCAACGCCAGAAACGCCCCCCGCCGCAGCGCCTGGAACAGCGCCTGAAACCGCCCCGCCGGTGGAAGAACCCGTGCCGGTGGAACACCCACCTGCCAATGAGCTGGACACACTCCGAGCCGCATTAGCCGCGCGTGAACAAGAATTGAATAACTACAAATTGATGCTGGCCGACTTCGACAATGCCCGCAAACGCCTTCTCCGCGATATGGAGATCGAACGCAAATTTGCTATTGAACCGTTGGTCCGCGATCTGCTGACGGCCCTTGATAACCTCGACCGGGCCTTGGAAGCCGCCCAACGCGCCGGCGACAACGGCCCTTTGGCCACCGGAGTCGCCGCCACCGCCAGCCAGTTTCTCGATGCGTTCCGGCGCCACGGCATTCACCGCATCCCCGTCGAACCCGGCACGACCTTCGACCCCAACTTGCATCAGGCGGTCATGCAGCAAGCCGGCACAACCTTCCAGCCCGGGCAAGTGGTGCAGGTATTGCAACACGGGTTCCTGTTACACGATCGCGTGCTCCGTCCGGCGTCGGTTGTCGTGGCCAGTGAACAATAGCCGCACCCCGATCGCATGCATGTGTGTTTCAGAACCAACAACGAAACACCCGCACAGACGAAAAATACCATACCCCTTCAAGGGGGGCCGTCGATCGGTCGAACTCGCTTGGTGAAGGGGCGATACGGCGCGGACCACACGGGGTGGTTTTCGCGTCTAGCGCCACGATTGAACCCTTGTCAGTTGCCTACGCCTATGCCAACCTACGATTACCGCTGTAATGCCTGCCACTACACCTTCGACGAACTGCAATCGTTTTCAGAGCCACCGCTGACGCAATGTCCCAAGTGCAAAAAGCACAAACTCGAACGACTCTTCGGGGGGGGCGGAGCCATCATCTTCAAAGGCAGTGGCTTCTACGAAACCGATTACCGGCGTGCGGGTCAAGCATGCCGCCAAGAAACCGAAGCCGCCTCTGGCGACAAAGCGCCCACAACCTGCGGAGCTTGCGGCGAACCCGCTGCGGCCGCCCAAGGTGAATCCACTGCATCCTGTGCCGCGAAGAACAAGAGGAAATAGCCCGCCGGGATTGCTCCGGATATTCGGAGAATGTCCGAAGTTCGGGCAGGAGCGAACCGATGAGTAAAGTGCGGTGTCCGATCTGTGATGCGGCTATGCCGGGCAACTGGCAGGAATATCCCGACTTTCCGTTTTGCTCGGCCCGGTGCCGCAAGATCGATCTGGGCCGCTGGCTGGATGAGAAGTACCGCATCGCCAGCCCGGCTCTTGATCGCTCAACGCCCCCAGACGGTGAACAACCCTGACCGCCTTGCTGCTCCGACGGTCGATCCTCCGACCGATTATCGATAGATTCGCCAGAAGGCTGCGTGGCGCGCTACGCAGCCTGCGGCATTTTCGGAGGCTAGTTCCGATCGGCTTTTCACCCTCCAGAGCCGGCCCACAGCGAGGGCATGACGCGGGTGCTCCCCCGGGCGATTTTCTCACAACTGTCATTCCGCTGGTGAGCCGCGGCGTGATACAATCACGACAATCGGAGGATAACGAACCCCCGCCACCTGTCGTTTGCCTCGTTCGACGGATCGACGACGCAACCGAACTCGAGAAAGTCGGTGCTGCTGTGTCTTTCCTCGTCGATGGCTACAACTTGTTACACGCCATGGGGTTAGCCACGCGTGACATGCCCGCAGCGGCTTTCGTTCGCGCTCGGCTGCGCCTGCTCGATTGGATCGCCGACCACCTCAAGAACCGGGCCGAAGTCCACATGGTCTTCGACGCCCAATCGGCCCCCGAACCCACGCTCCAAACCCGCCACCGGGGCTTGCAGGTGCAATTCGCCTTCGCCCAAACCGCAGACGATGCGATCGAAACGTGGATCGCGACGGCCGCCAACCCCCAATCGCTGACGGTGGTCTCCAACGATGCCCGGGTGCGTGAAGCCGCCCGCCGCGGCGAATGCTGGTATCTGAATTGTGGCCAATTTGTCGATTGGCTGTTGTCCGACCGCCCCCCGCCGGGCACACCGTCGGCCGCTCCCACCCGCGATCCGTGGCATGAAGATAAACCCGAACCGACTCCCCGCGACATCGACGAACTTTTACCCATTTTTCATCAACCGAAGCGGCGTCCGCGGCGTTAATTCCCCTCCTGCCCACGGACTCGTCAACTGCAACTCGACATTTGTCGACATACCCTCCAACTGATCCTCGAACCGACCTAGCTCTTCGGGAAATGCGGCAACTGCACTCGGCGGATGAGCTGTACTATGGCAGCGCAGCTCGAACCGACCCAACTGTTCAGGAAATGCGGCAACTGCACTTGTGGTGGGGGGGGTGCGCGGTTAAACTATCCGTATGAACATAATTTCACTCTCGAACCTCGGGAGAACCGGCCATGACGGCCCCCCACATCCGCGCCTTATTCGAACTCGATGACGAACGTGGCCGTACCACAGCGTCGGCAGCCACCCTGTTTGCCGACGTGGTCTTTGATCGACCGCTCGACGAGGCCTACACCTACGCCGTGCCCACAACGTTGGTGGGCCGTGTGCAAGCTGGGCAACGGGTGGAAGTACCCTTTGGTAAAGGGGGCAAGCCCACCGTCGGCTTCTGTGTCCGCGTCAGTGATCAGCCCCCCCGCCATCATTATGAGATCAAAAGCCTCCTGCGTGTTCTCGATGATGAACCGATCGTCGACGACCATCTGATGAAACTGACACGGTGGATGGCCGACTACTACTTGTGCGGTTGGGGGCAGGTGCTGCATGCGGTTGTTCCCGCCGGAGTTCGCGACAACGCCGGCACCCGGGTCGCCACCTTCGTGGAACCTTTACCCAAAGAACAACTGCCCCATCCTCTGCCGAGCGTCACACCGCAGCAAAAAGTGGCGCTCGACAAGCTCAAAAAGGAAAATCGTCCCCTCGAAGTGCTGCAACTGGCGCGCTTGGCGAAGTGTACTCCCGGTGTTGTTGCGGGGTTGGTGAAGAAAGGACTGGTGCGCCGCTTCACCCAGCGTATCGAGAACGACGCCATCAGCCCGCGCGACACCCCCGCAGTGGAGAACGCCGCCAGTGCCACTGAACGCCAACCGATCACCCTCAATGCCGACCAACAGCGGGTCTGGCAAACGCTGCAGAAGGCGTTGCAAACCGGCGGCTACCACGCCTTTTTGCTGCACGGCGTCACGGGCAGCGGCAAGACCGAAGTCTACCTGCGGGCCATTGAAGACGTAGTGCGTCAGGGCAAGGAAGTGATTGTGCTTGTACCGGAGATTTCCTTGACGCCGCAAACCTTAGCCCGTTTCCACGGCCGCTGTGGGGAACTGGCTGTGCTGCACAGCCACCTGACGGATGCCGAACGCGGCAGTTACTGGCGACGGGTCGCCGCGGGGCAGGTCAACGTCGTGGTGGGTGCTCGCAGCGCTGTCTTCGCCCCCACACGCAAGCTCGGCTTGATCATCATCGACGAAGAACACGAGCATACCTTCAAGCAAGAATCGACGCCCCGTTACCATGCCCGCGATGTCGCGGTCATGCGCGCTCGGCTCGAAGGGATTCCTATTCTGATGGGTTCAGCCACACCCAGCCTCGAAAGTTGGGCCAACGCCGAGAAAGGCAACTACACCCTCCTGCAGATGCCGCAACGGGTCGAACGTCGGCCACTGCCGCGTGTGAAGATTATCGATCTGCGGCATGAACCGAAATCAGCCGGCCGCCACGGCGCCATCGGCCCGACGCTCGAAGAGGCCATGCGGCAAACCCTCAAGGCGAAAGGACAAATCATTCTCCTTTTGAACCGTCGTGGCTTTAGTACGCACGTTCACTGCGAAGCCTGCGGTCATGTGGCGCAGTGCGCCCACTGCGATTTGGCGCTGACGTTCCATCGCACGAAGAACGCCTTAATTTGCCACTACTGCGGCTTCGAGACCGCGCCGTATTTGCGTTGCCCGGCATGCGAACAACCGACGATGCGCTATCAGGGTTTGGGTACCGAGAAACTGCAAGCCGAAATTGAGCAGAAATTCCCCGGCAGTGTCTGCCAGCGGATGGATTCCGACACCATGTCCAAACCCGGCAGCCACCAACGCGTACTCGATGCCTTCCGCGAGGGGCTGATTCAGATTCTCGTTGGGACTCAGATGATTGCGAAAGGGCTGGACTTTCCCAATGTCACGCTGGTGGGGGTGGTCAATGCCGATGTCGGCCTGCATCTGCCGGATTTCCGCAGTGCCGAGCGGACGTTTCAGTTACTGGCACAAGTGGCTGGCCGAGCCGGACGGGGTGAACGCGGTGGGCAGGTGCTGGTGCAAACCTTCACTCCGGATCATCCCTGTATCACACTGGCGGCCCAACACAACTACGAAGAGTTCGCCAAGCTCGAACTGACTCACCGCAAGCAGCACCGTTACCCGCCCTACGAACGGATGGCGCGTCTGATTGTGCGGAGCGAAAAAGAAGAGGCCGCGGCGCAATTTGCCGAAACCCTCGCTGGCGCGTTCCGTGCCGCTATCACCCGCCCGCCGGCGCGGCCGAGCGATCCCGGCTCGACCGCAGCCACCCCGTTGCCGTCGCCGATCCGGTTGTTGGGGCCGGCGGAATGCCCGGTGTTCCGGCTCAACAACTACTATCGGTTCCACTTTCAGGTGCAATCGGAAAGTAGTGCCGTGCTGCACGACGTTCTGCGCACGGTGCTACGCATCGTCAAAGTACCCTCGAATGTCGAATTCCAAATCGACATCGACCCCTACAACATGTTGTGACCGGCAATCGGCGCGACTCACGGCAGGCGGTGAGATTGCGTCTCAGTTGAGGAAAATTGGCGCTGGCCTCTGGCAATCCCCCCGTGGGGCTGTGTAACTTGATGTAAGATCGCGGTGTGATAACCTCTTCGTCGTGACACCGCGTATGTCCCGTTAGAAGGATCCGCCACTCATGGCTCACGTTGTTACTGCCAATTGCTACGATTGCAAGTATACCGATTGCTGCGTCGTTTGCCCGGTGGAGTGCTTCTATCAAGATGAAATGATGTTGTACATCGACCCGGCCGATTGCATCGACTGTGAAGCCTGCGTTCCAGAGTGCCCCGTCGAGGCGATTTACTCGGAACCGAACGTGCCCGCGGAGTGGAGTAGCTACATTCAACTGAACGCGGAGCGAGCCACCGCCTTGAAAGCCGCCGGCGGCGACGCCCACATCACCGAAAAGCAATCCCCCAAAGAAGGGCCACAGTGCAAAAAGAAATAGTTGCAGGAGGGGGTTGATCGGCACGTGCCTGCGGCCAGCGTGGCTGGCAGAGTAAAGTTTTCACAAGTGAAGGATACCGCAATCTTTGCGGTTCCTTCCTCTGTCGCCAACGGGCCGGCCCACCCCGCACCGAAGCATCATGACCGGAATCCTGCTGATTCAACTGGGTACCCCGGATAAACCCACTTACGCCGGGCTTTTCCCTTATTTGCGGCAATTCCTCTCGGACCCCCGGGTGATCGAAGTTCCCCGCCTTATCTGGCTGCCCCTTTTGTACTTGCGTATCTTACCGTTTCGCTCAGGTGCTTCGGCCGCGAAGTACCGCCGGATTTGGGATGAGAAAACCGGCTCACCTCTGTTGCATTACACGCAACGACAAACGCAATTGCTGCAAGAGTACTTTCCCCACCATCCCGTTCGCTTCGGCATGATCGTGGGCCAACCGTCGGTGCGGCAGGTGGTTCGCGAAATGGTCGATGCCGGGGTTGAACGGCTCATCGTCATGCCGATGTTCCCGCAATATTCGGCCACGTCGTTTGCCAGTGCCACCGATGCACTGTTCCGAGCACTGATGCAGCTACGGCGCGTGCCGGCGGTGCGCGTGGTGCCGCCGTACTATGATCATCCCGCCTATCTGGAGGCCCTCGCAGCGACGATCCGGGACGATCTGGCCCAACTCCCCTGGGAGCCAGAGCATTTTGTCATCAGCTATCACGGTATTCCCCAAAAGTACGCCCAACGTGGCGATCCCTACGCCACGCATGTGGTCCGCACCACGCGGGCTTTGGTGAAGCGGATGGGCTGGCCGCGAACGCAGTGGACGCAAACCTATCAATCGCGCTTCGGCCGCGCAGCGTGGTTAAAGCCCTACACCGACGACGTACTGGAACAATTGGCCAAAAAAGGGGTGAAGCGGGTGTATGTCGCCCTGCCCGGCTTCACAGCCGATTGCTTGGAAACCATCGACGAAATCGGCCACGAAAGCCGCGAGGTTTTCGAGCAGGCCGGCGGCGAACACCTCAAAAACGGTACTTGCCTCAACGATCATCCTCAATGGATCGCCGCTATGGCCCGCATCCTCCGCGAAGAAGGCCACGGCTGGCTGACCGACAGTGCCCCAGGGCAGGTGGCGGTCCCACTGACGGCCACAAGCGCCACCGTCGGACTGAGCCAGGGAAATACCGCGGTCGCAGAATGCAAAAGACTCTGAACGCGAGGGATACCGGAAATCCAGCCCCCACCCACCTCGATCCGTGAGTCGCAGAATGCAAAAGACTCGGAACGCGAGGCATCGGCGACCACTGGCGCTGGCGGCGTGATGGCGACACTCAGTAGGCGCCACCATAGGAGTAGTCGTGGTGTGGAAACACGGCTTCCGCCCGATACTTATCCTTCCACATACGATCTACGATTGGCACAGCCCACATACGATCTACGATTGGCACAGCCCAAGGGGATTGGAGTGGAAACACGGTTTCCGTAGGATACGCGTCCTCCCATACCGTGTTGTTACAAACGAGCAACCCGCGAACCTACGGGAAATCCTCGCTCGCGGATCGATAGTTCAACCAACCATCGGGAATAGTCGGTGATTGGGGACCGCCCCAGTCTTGCTCGACCGCCGCGCTGTCGCCGCGAAGGGGCGGCCCGCCGTGCCCAAGTCGCCGAACTTCAGAGCCTGGTCGCGCCGAAATCCGCCGAGAGTCGGTCGCACGTCGTGGTGCATCGCGATTTTCTCCGCATCCGATGTATATGATGATGTAGCGTTCCTCTCCCCTGACGGTAGGTTGTGTTATGGAAGCGTTTCTCCTGTCGGCCGTGCGCACGCCGATTGGCAAATTTCTGGGTGGCCTGTCGGAATTGCCAGCCCCGCGTTTGGGGGCGATCGCCATTGCAGAAGCGGTCCGGCGTGCTGGTGTGAAGCCCGACCAGGTTGACGATGTCATTATGGGCAACGTGGTGCAAGCCGGTTTGGGGCAGGCTCCGGCGCGGCAAGCCGCCCTTTTCGCGGGGCTGCCTGAGACCATCCCGGCTCACACCACCAACATGGTCTGCGGCTCGGGGTTGAAAGCCGTGATGCTTGCGGCCCAAAGCATTCGCGCAGGCGATGCCCAGGTGGTCGTCGCGGGGGGCATGGAGAGCATGAGCCGTGCTCCGTTTTTACTGCCGGGTGTGCGCCACGGCTACAAATACGGCAACCAAACCACCGTCGATGCTCTCCTTCATGACGGGCTGTGGTGCCCCTTTGAAAACTGCGCGATGGGCGATTCCGCGGACTACATCGCGGCCAAGTGCGGCATTAGCCGTGCGGAACAAGACCGCTTCGCCGCGCAAAGCCACCAGCGGGCCGCAGCGGCGTGGACCGACGGTGCCTTCCAGGACGAAGTGGTCCCCGTCACCTTCCCACCCGGGAAAAAGCCAACGCCACCCGTGGAACGTGACGAAGGCATCCGCCCGGAGACCACGACCGATTCCTTGGCCCGGCTGCGTCCGGCGTTCCGCCCGGAGGGGACTGTGACCGCCGGCAACGCCTCGCAACTTTCCGACGGAGCTGCAGCGGTCGTCGTCGCCTCCGGCCGTTTCGTGGCGCAGCACGGAGCGCAACCGCTGGCTCGCATCGTGGCCTATGCCATGAGCGGAGTCCATCCCAAAGACATCTTCCTGGCTCCCGTACCAGCCATCCGCGCAGCGTGCGCAAAGGCCCAACTCGCTCTTACCGACATCGACCTGTTCGAACTGAATGAAGCGTTCGCCGCGCAAATGCTTGCCTGCTGCCAGGAACTGCAACTCGACGAAGCGCAAGTGAACGTCCACGGCGGCGCGGTGGCCCTCGGCCACCCCATCGGCGCCAGCGGTGCGCGGGTGTTGGTCACGCTCGTTTATGCCCTGAAGCGGCACAACAAGCGCTACGGTTTGGCGGCGCTGTGCTTGGGCGGTGGCAACGCGGTGGCCCTCATTGTCGAACGGATGTGAGATCACATATGCATCACCGAAGCACCGCGAGTGCATCACGCACGGGCACGGCATCCGCGCCCGACATTCTCCAGCCGCGGTGAGTGTTGCCCACTGCATCCTCAGGGCTAGGGGGGCAATCCTTGGTGTAGCGGAACCAACGTCATGACGGAAGCGCGCAAAGGGGCGACACGTCGGGCGGACATTTCGCCCGAGTTACTCGCCCAACTCAATGCTGGAACGGTGTCGACGGCGACACTGGCCGAAAGCCTGGCCATCGACTTCGCCACTCTGCTGGCCGCCGCAGTGCCCGATATTCCCCCCGAAGCGATCACCCTGGTGCGGGAAATGGCCGGTGCTGGCATCACCCGGCGTATGGAAACAGTTGGTGAACTGTTACTGCGCCATCTCACCCTCGACCGGCTCGCCGAAGTGGCCGAACATCCCGCCGACACGGTCCGCGGCTGGGCGTGTTATGTCGTCGGTCGTGCCCCGAAATTGAAGCTGCCAGCCCGGTTGCATCTCATTCGCCCCCTGGCCGACGATCACCATTTCGCCGTGCGTGAGTGGGCCTGGCTGGCCCTCCGCCCCCACCTAGCAGCCAATGTGCCCTATGCCGTCAAACTCCTGACCACGTGGACGGCTTCACCCTCAGCCTCTCTGCGTCGCTTCGCGGTGGAATCGCTGCGACCACGCGGCGTGTGGTGTGCCCACATCGAAGCCCTGAAAGCCAACCCGCAACTGGCCTTACCCCTTCTCGAACCACTGAAGTCTGACCCAGCCCCCTACGTTCAAGATGCAGTGGCCAATTGGCTCAACGACGCCGCCAAAAGCCAGCCGCACTGGGTACGGCAACTGTGCGCACGCTGGCAGAAAGAATCCCCCACCGCGGCCACCACACGCATCTGCACACGGGCCTTACGGAACTTGCGGTAAGCCACTACGTTGGCATTCAACAATTTCGCGATGTGGCCCAACGAGGCCACCCAGCGGACGAAGAAGGAACCCTGCCAAAGCGGCAGTCGTGGCCGTCGGCCATCGGGTCATCCTGACAGAATTACGCTCGGCAGCTCCGAGGATATATTTCCACAAGTCCTTATTCAGTCATAACTTAATTCACTTTTCGCAGCCGGGCACGCGACTTGCATGGCAACAGACCGCGAGTATCGAAGTTCCCTTGGCACCAACGGAGTTGTCATGGGTCTGAAACCAATCGGCGACCGGATTGTGGTTCGTCGCGAAGCCGCGGAAGCCAAAACCGCGGGAGGCATTCTGCTGCCCGATACGGCCAAAAACAAACCCCAGCGCGGCACCGTCCTGGCCGTCGGGCCTGGCAAGCTGCAAAAGGACGGCACCCGAACCCCCTTACAACTGAAGGTGGGCGACAAGGTGCTGTTCACCTCATGGGCCGGCGATGAATTCAAAGACCGTGCCACCGGCGACGAACTGCTGCTGATGCACGAAGGCGACGTATTGTGCGTCATTGAATAATCATCGCATCCCCCAAAACACCATCCGCTAATCACTCCAGACGAGGATCAGGAATGAGCGCCAAGCAAATTGCGTTCGACCAAGAAGCCCGCGATGCCATCAAACGCGGGATCAGCAAACTGGCCAAGGCCGTCAAGGTCACACTGGGACCGAAAGGCCGTAACGTCATCATCCAAAAATCGTTCGGCAGCCCGACAGTGACCAAAGACGGTGTTACCGTGGCCAAGGAAATTCAACTGCCCGACCATTATGAGAACATGGGCGCGGCCATGGTCAAGGAAGTCGCCTCCAAGACCTCCGATGTCGCGGGCGACGGCACCACCACCGCCACTGTGTTGGCCGAAGCCATCTTCAACGAAGGGCTGAAAGCGGTGGTCGCGGGTACCAACCCCATGCTGATGAAACGCGGCATGGACAAAGCCGTTGAAGATATCGTCGCCAAGCTCAAGGAAATGAGCATTGCGGTCAAAGGCAAGCAAGATTTGGAACACGTCGCCACCGTCGCCGCCAACGGCGATGCTGACATTGGCCGCAAGCTGGCCGAAGCGATGGACAAAGTCGGCAAAGATGGCGTCATCACGGTGGAAGAAGGCAAAAGCCTCGAAACCACCTACGAATTCGTCGAAGGGATGCAGTTCGACCGGGGCTATCTGTCGCCATATTTCATCAATAACCCGGAGACGATGGAATGCATCCTGGAAGATGCCTACGTCCTCGTCTACGAGAAGAAGATCAGCGCAGCCCGCGACATTCTGCCGCTTCTGGAGAAAGTCGTTCGCGAAGGCAAGCCGCTTCTGATCATTGCCGAAGAAGTGGATGGCGAAGCCCTGGCCCTGTTGGTCGTCAACGTCATCAAGTCGAACTACCAGGTGAAGGTGTGCGCGGTGAAGGCCCCCGGCTACGGCGACCGCCGCAAAGCCATGCTGCAAGACATCGCCATTCTGACCGGCGGCGAAGCGATCTTCGAAGATTTGGGCCTGAAACTCGAAACCGTCACCCTCGATCAACTCGGCAAAGCCAAGAAGATCAAGGTCGATAAGGAAAACACCACCATCATCGAAGGTGGCGGTAAGAAAGACGCCATCAAAGCCCGCATTGCCAGTATCCAAAAGGAATTGGAAAAGAGCACCAGCGATTACGACAAAGAAAAACTCAGCGAACGGATCGCCAAGCTCTCCGGCGGGGTGGCCAAGATCAATGTCGGCGGGGCTACCGAAAGCGAAGTGAAGGAAAAGAAGATGCGCGTCGAGGACGCGATGCACGCCACCAAAGCCGCGCACCAAGAAGGCATTCTGCCCGGTGGTGGTATCGCCCTGCTGCGGGCCAGCCAAGGCCTCAAACCCAGCAGCGACCTCACCGACGATGAACAGATCGGTTACAACATCATCGTCCGCGCCTGCCGGGCACCGATCAAGCAAATCGTCGAAAACGCTGGCGAAGATGGCAACGTGGTCATCAACGAAGTGCTAGCCAACAACGACAAGAACTTCGGCTACGATGCCCGCAGTGGCGAATACACCGACCTGATGAAACGCGGAATCATCGACCCCACCAAAGTCGTCCGCAGTGCCCTGCAAAACGCTGCCAGCGTTGCAACGCTACTTCTGACCTCCGACGCGCTCATCGCCGAGGAGCAAAAGAAGGAAGAAAAGAAAGGCGCCGCCGGCGGTAACTACGACGACCTCTACTAACCATCGCGCGGCCCACACCGCCGCAGCCGGACACACGCAGGGGGCCAACACCCCCTGCAGCTTTTTCCAACCTGAGAAAATCCAGGACGAACCGAAACAGAACTACGTCTGAACAGCCGCCGTGGTGTGACGCAACCTGCCCTCCGACGATTGGGCACAGATTTGCCGAGCCGTCGTCGCCCCAATGCACTCCCGCCCAGGCTCCAGGGATTGCTGCCACTGAAGCTCAAGACGCCCCTTCGAGCCGCAGTGGCCCCAATGCACTCCCGCCCAGGCTCTATTCCCCAGCGCGGCGGATTCGCTCAACGCCGCTCCTTGAGGTTGCGGTGCTCTTCCTTGCCGCGTTGCAGAGCTTCGAGAAAATCCGCTGCCTGTACCGTGTTGGGGTCCAAGGCGGTCTCATGCCGCAAGGTACAAGCCGCCAGAACCAGCTTGCGAATCTGCCGACCGTCGAGATCGCGGCAGATCGCCGCCGCACTTTCAATCTCCGGGCTATTGAGCAGCCCGCGAATAGCCGGGTAGTGATCCGCCAGGGCCTGAAGGGTGTCGAAGAAAATCGTGCGGCATGCTTCCGCCGACGGACGCTCGATAGTGACCAACAGATCACTGCGCGACAAAAACGCCTCGTCGATCGCTTCCGGAAAGTTACTGGTCGCTACGAACAGCAACTGCGGGGTATGGGCCGCAAGGACATCCAGTTGGGCCAACAGGGCATCGGTTGCGCGGTGAATGTCGATCGGGTTGACATCCAGACTCAACCCGGACCGGGCCACAGCCAGCGTTTCCACTTCATCGAGCAAAACAATCGTCGGCCGCTGCCGCGCATAGCGGGCGATGGTGGCTCCCAATAACTGCGTCACGGCCTTCTGCCGTTGCCCTAAGCCGGCGTTGGCCACATCATGCGGGTCCACTTCGAGATACTGAAACGGCCCCAAGTGGGGCATCCGCGCTGCGGTCATGGCCGCCAAGCCCCGCGCCAACGACGTTTTCCCGGTTCCCGGCGGACCGACCAGAAGAATCAGGCCGTGCAGGGGCAAGCGCGAACGATCGACCGTGGGCCGAATCGTGAAATTCAGTAGCGCTTGGGCCAAGAGGCGATCTTTGATCACGGGATCAATGAGAATCGCGTCCCAGAGAGCGAGGAAATCGTCGCTGGGGAGCAAACGGCGTTCGAGAATCCCCAATTCGTAGCCGGTCGGGTCGGAGACCGGTGGCGGTGCTGCACTCTCCGCGGTCATTGGCGTCATGGTATTCTTGGAGCTGAAGTCAGGGGTAAGATCGCGCGGGGAACGAACGACCGTTCCCCTCATTCTGCCGGAACTGCCAGTTCATCAATCACGTGTTCCACGCCGATCGTGTTCTGAGCGACGCTCACCGCAAGATGTCGGGTCGCTGTGTCGGGAACAATTCCGCGCAGGGTGACGACGGAGCCTTCCGCCGTGACCGCAAACACGATACCGACAAAGCGTTGATCGCTCGCCAAGCGGGCACGCACAGCCTCAGCCGGCTGTTGAGGAAGTTCCTGACAGATAACCGCAACAGGTGCGCGAAGATTGAGCGTCGGCGGCAAACTCTTCTGCAGCTTGGCCACCACGAGTTGGGAAACCGCCCGCAGTTTGTCGCCATCGGCGGCTTGAAACCGGCTACCCACCAGCACCACAAAAAGTGCCAGCAGAATGAGACCCGCAATGATGTGGCGCATGGAAAAACCCAACACAGGCTTTTCCAGAAAGTATGGCTTACAAATCGGGCCTGCGCAATAAAACGCGGCCGATTGCCCGCAGGCACATCACGGAGACAAGATCGGTCTTGAGGGGGTGGTTAAGCCAGCCCCACAGCCGCGGCCGGCTGCACAGGCCAGAGGATTTCACGGTCCACGTCGTCGGTATCAGTATCGCGGCAGGTTTCGAGGGCAATGACGGCGCGGTGCAGCAGATGCGCACGGGCCAGAACATCTTTGACAATTGCGAGCGTTTGGGCGGGATCAACGATCTGAACCAGCCGGATGCGCATCCAACCGCCATCGATTTCGCCCCGGTCGCATTCGCCGGCTTCTTCGGTCAATAATGCGAGATTCAGTTCGCGTTCGAGATGGGCGCGCAGATCGAAATCGTCATCGGTCCCAACCGCCCCGGTGACGGGGAGTTGGACAAGAATTGTCGTCGCCATCGCGAGTCCCTCCCTGATGGGCGCATGATGTGGCGATGATGAAGATACCCGGTTGACCCCATGAAGAAAAGCCTCTGTTTGGCCCAACGTGAAATTTTCTGCTGCTCACAATGATAACTTCCGCACACCCCAACGTGCAGTTTTCGTTGGGCTGCGCCTAACACCCGCCGCGGTGGCCAGAGAAACCCAGCGGCGACTTGGCCACCGGCCGTTCTCGTTCCAGCCTTCAACCTCGTTTCCAGCCTCCGACCCCAACTCCGCGAATCGGCAAGTTTGATGTCTATTACCCTTATCACTACGATGGAAGCGTTCCAGCCTCTGACCCCGGCTACGCTAACCCGCAAGGCTACGCCCCGGGGCGGTTTCGCGCCGCCCATCCCCGTTCCCGAGAGCTATGGCCCGCCGGCGGCTTTATTCTCCACGTTCACTTGAACCGCTTGCAGAATTTCCTGGGTCGCGTCGTTTTGCACGAGGGCAATGACTTGCAGCGCTTTCATCTCCAGGGGGCGATCGGGTTTGGGGAAGGGTCGGACGTTGGCGGCGTAATCATCGAGATATTGCATCAGATTTTTGCGGACGTCGTTGAGATCGACGGTGAGCTTTTTGTGGAAGTCTTGGTCGGTGATGGCGACCCCCTCGGCCCCCAAGGGCATCGCGCGAACAACGTTATGGTGGAAGCGGAGTTGATTGCCACCGACATACTTGACCGTTTCCTCAACCAGCACAACGCGCAGTTTGATGTCGTCGCCACGGATGCCGCCGACCTCGACGGTGATGTCGATTTTGTCGCCGCGGCGGCGGGCCTGGGCGGAGATGGTAACTTCCGTTTTCTGTTCGAGAATCGGGTGGATGAATTCGATGTACTGATTGTACTTCCGCTCAGCTTGGGCCATACCACCACCGCCGCGGGCGTGCGGTTGACCGTTGAAGAGCGTGCTGGGCGTACTCTTGATGCCATAGTATTTCGCCCGGGCCACGGTATCGGCGTTGGTCAGCGGGTCCGGACCAGGGATGTGCAGGTGATATTGGATCAGAACCAGCTCGCGGGGTGAATAGCTTTTGAGCAGAGCATCGAAGGCGACATCGGCCGCGACACACGGTGGGCATTGCGCCCCGGTGAACAGTTCCAGGACCGCGACGCGGTTGGCGTCGGGGTTTTTGCGACCGGGGTATTTCGCCGGTCGGAACGGCGGGACGTTTTTGAGGTATTCCGCGTCGATCCGCTCTTCGAGTTTGGCCAATTCTGCCACCACGGCTTTGACCGCGTCGGGTTTGTTGAGAGTCGTCAGGGCCGTTTTGCGGACCTGGAGAATACGGGCCAGATACTCGGCAGGCGCGTCGGGGGCTTGGGTCAACCGGGCCGCGGTGGCCTCGGCCACAGCCGCCAGGTCCCGAACTGCAACCAGGGCTTCGAGGCTATTGAGTAACTGGAGCCGCAGATACCGGGGGCCATAGGCCGCGGCTTGCTTTTCGACCAGTGCCAGACATTGCGTGGCTTCCGCCGCGGTCAGTGAATAGCGGGCCGCATTGCGCAGCAGATCCAGCGCTGCATCGAGGGCGGCCTCCGAATCGGCCTGCTGAGCCACAACGTCCCGGAGCAAGCCGGGGATTTTCGCGTCCGCTTCTTTTTGCGCTTCTTCCAACTTGGCGAGCAGTTCTTGGCGTTTGTCGGCATCTTTTTGTTGTTGAACTTCCATGCGCAGACGGGTCAGGGCATCGGTCCGTTTTTGCACTTCCGCCAGGGGGGCCGGAATATCCACGCGAACCACCGCATCGGCCGCGGTCAGTCCGGTTTTGGGGGTGCGGCTCAGGCGGGCGCGCACAGCGATGGTGTCGTTGCCAAGAGAACCGCGAATCGTGTTTCCATCAGGGCGGAGCGTGCCTTCAAACCTCAGCCCGGAGAAGTTGAACCTGACAGTGGAACCATCGATCACCCAGTCGGTGACTGTCAGGGCACTTCCTGGGGTCGGGGTGGCTACTACCCGGGCTACCGGTTGGCCATCTTTCATCGCGATGTGAAGAATCATGGGGTTTTGTTCGACGCCCGGCCGGGCGGAGATGGTCAGTAGCCAGTGGCCGGCGAAATCCGGATCGGCGGCCCATACGGAGCAGCGGTCTCCGAGCAGAAATGCTCCGACCACCACTCCGCCAACAAACCCAAGGATGCGGTGCAGCATGAAGTGATACCTCACAAGTTCCGCAGACCGGTGCAGTGATGTTGGGAGTGACTTTACAGTAAACGCCGCGGCACAGACTTCCTAGTGAGAAATCCGGTCGTCACCGAGACCCCGTCCCACTCGTGCGCAGGCCACATCGGGTCGGGGTGAGGCTCAAAAAAATGAGAAATCCGAGCGTGGCCAGACCCGGTCGGACCCGGTTGGCCCTTGGCCACGATGTCCCAGGGCAAGCGTGAAGATGAAAAGAAGCCCCAAACCGTTCCTACCCGTTTAGCACCTTTGTGCCGATGGTGTCAGAGACCACGGGTGATTTCTTGCAAGGCTGCCACGAGTTGGTCGATGTCGGCTTCGGTGTTGAAGGGGCCGACACTCACGCGCACCAGACCATCCGGAGCGGTCCCAAGGGCTTTGTGGATATACGGAGAACAATGCAACCCGGGTCGCACCGCGATATCGAACGATTGATCCAAGAGACCGGCCAGCTCTGGCGCTGGCAGCGCGGCGCAGCGGAAACTGAGAACGCCGACGCGCTGTGTGTCGTCGGCGTGGCCGAACACTTCAATGCCCGGTAGCTCTAACAGCTTACTGCGTAAGGACTTGCAGAGGAGAACCTCGTGTTTGTGGAGGGCCTCAACGCCGCGTTCTTCGACAAAATCCAGCCCGGCGGTCAGCCCGACAATGCCCAAGATGTTGGGTGTACCACCTTCGAGATAATACGGATAATCGGTCGGTTGCGTGGGGGTCAGTGAATCGCCACCGGTGCCCCCTTCTCGCCACGGTCGTAGATGAACCCGGCTGCCGACATACAGCGCCCCGGTGCCGGTGGGGCCGAACAGCGACTTGTGCCCCGGCAAGGCCAATAAGTCGATACACATACTCTGAATGTCGATCGGCACGACACCGGCGGTTTGGGCGGCATCGACCAGAAAGAGCCGATCGTGTTCGCGGGCGATCCGGCCCACTTCAGCCACCGGTTGAATGGTTCCCAGAACATTGCTGGCATGGGTCAGGGCAATGAGTCGGGTTTTGGGCGTGATCGCGGCCCGAATCGCGTCGGGGTCGATCGTGCCGCCGGCATCGGCGGCGATCCGCGTCAGCGTGATGTGCCGGGCTTCGGCCAACGCCACCAACGGCCGCGAAACACTGTTGTGTTCCAGATTGGTCGTGATGACGTGATCGCCTTCTTGCAAGATACCCTTGAAGGCCATGTTGAGGGCATCGGTGCAGTTGAGGGTGAAGGCCCAGCGGTCGGGGTTTTTGCCGTGGAAGAAGCGGTTGAGGCGGTGGCGGGCATCGGCGAGGGCATGTTCGGAAGCCAAAGCCATTTTATGCCCGGAGCGACCTGGGTTCGCCAGGGAATGCCGGGCGAAGCGGTCCATAGCCGCATAGACACCTTCGGGCTTGGGAAAACTCGTCGCTGCATTATCGAGGTAAATCATGGGTGTTGGTCAGCCTGTGCCCGCGGCGCGAGTTGATTGCGACGCAAAGCCTTTGTGAGTCTGTAGTTCAGGTTGTGGAGGAGTTCTGAGAACAGAGGGCCTGAAGACCCTCAGAGGCCGATTCGCGCTCGGCGGTTGTGATCGGGGGGGGAAACGGACCGTAGCGATAGCACCGACCAAAGCACAAAGCGTCTGCCGACGCGCGGTGACAGCGGAGGGGTGGTGTCCACAGAGGTTCGCGGGGCTGATCCGACCCAGGCGGAGATCGACGCGGTCGTTGTTGGTCAGGCCACCCCATGGGGTTTGTCGGGAATTCATGATTCGAGGGGATAGTGTGGTTTTTCTTCCATCGTATCGCCGCATCAGTGGCCAACGTACTTGGCGTAGAGCGTGCGGGCTTTTTCCGGTTCGTCGGTTCCTTTGATGATGGCGCGACCATCTTCAAAGATGGTGAATTCGTACGGGGAGCCATTTTCGACCAGGTGGAACTTCAGCAGGAACTTGTTGTAGGTAACGGTTCCCGAATGCTGGAGCACGCGGGCCAGTTCAGCGAAGTCGAGTTTACCTTGGACGCGGTGACTGACTTGCACGGCATTCCGACCGCACAAAGCCGTGGTTTGCGTGCCATGTTCACCATCGAGCCACGCGAAGTTCCGTTGGGCACAGCAGGGGCACGCGCCTTTGCGACCGGCCAGGGGGGCGATTTTCACTCGCCGCTGTGTGTTTTCCCACACATCAAGAATCAGTAGCTCGCGGTTGATCGCCGCGGAATGACCGGTGAGCAGCTTGATCGCTTCCGTGGCCTGATAACTGGCCACAATCTGGACCGCAGGGGCCAGAACGCCGGCGGTTTCGCATGTTCCGGTTTCCCCCGGAGCCGGCGCGGCCTCAAACACACAGCGCAAACACGGAGTTTGTCCGGGAATGATGGTCATCGTCATGCCCTGGCTGCCGACCGCCCCGCCGTAAACCCACGGGATATTGTGCTTGATCGCCACATCGTTGATGAGGTAGCGAATTTCGAAGTTGTCGCTGCCATCGAGAATCAGGTCGGCACCCTGGCAGAAATCTTCGATATTGGTTCGGTTGATGTCCGCGACAATCGGCTCGATGGTGACGGTGGAGTTGATCTGGCGGAGTTTGGCCGCCGCGGCTTCCGCTTTGGGTAGATTGTTCGCGACATCAGATTCATCGAAGAGCACTTGCCGCTGCAAGTTCGAGGGTTCGACGAAGTCGCGGTCGATGACGCGCAAGAAACCCACGCCAGCCCGCACCAGGATGTTCGCCAGCACCGTGCCCAGCGCGCCACAACCACACAGCGTGACGCGCGCGGCCAGCAATTTCTCTTGTCCGGCTTTCCCCAGAGGGGGGAAGCGCATTTGCCGGGAATAGCGTTCGAGGGAAGGGGTGTCGATCATGGTTGTTGGAGGTCCAGGCCAGCGATCAGTTCCAGGTTATCGGACACTGCGGCTGCGTGCCGGGCCAGTTCCGGCCGCACGCCAACCGGGGTGGATTTCGCCCTGCGCGGTGGCCACGGGAGGATAGCCGCCATCGGTTTTCACCCCGCGGTGGCCCAGCCTTACTGGCCGATACCATGCTCCGCGAGAAATTCGCGCAGGAAACGAACTTGTTGTGCGGGCCATTTTTCGGCTTTGGCGAAGGCGGCGAGGGTGGCCATATCTTCGCGGACGCGGCGCAGTTCGGGGCCGTGGAGCCGTTGGAAATACGTGACAAGGTAATGCAGGGCTTCCTCCGCGGCCGCAGGGTGCACGATAGCCGGATCGGAGCCGTTGAGGAACACATAGGCATGCAAGGCCGCCAGCAACAACGGGTGAACGCCCAGCTCCGCCGGGATCAACGGGAAGACGGCGGCTCCTTCGGGTGCTTCGGACGGTGATGGCGACGGTTCCGGCACGCCTCAGCCTCCCGCGACCGCAGGAATCAGTGCCACCACCACACCATCGGTCAACTGGGTGTTCAGCTCGTCGAGGTAGCGGATGTCTTCATCGTTGACAAAGACGTTGATATACGGGCGGATTTGGCCATTGTCGAATATCTTGGTGGCCGTACCGGGGTATTGCCGGATCAGATCGGCCAGCGCGGCTTGGACGGTGGCCCCGCTCACTTCCACCTCGGCCCGGCCCCCGGTTTGCTCCCGCAGCGGCGGCGGAATTTGAATTGTGATGGCCATACTATCTCCTCGTCATCAATGAGAGCCTTTTCAGACAATTGAGGCGAAATCGTGAGCCGCCAAGGCCACCGCGAGCGTTTTCCGCTCATATCCACACGCTTCCCATCCCCGGAAACACCATCGCCCCAACGGCCGGGGCTTCTCCATCACACGCCCCGGAGGTAGCGCTCCGCCCGACTGAGTAGCGCCCAGCCCGACTGGGTGATCTGGGGTGTCAGCGGGGTGGTGGCTTCCTCGCGGTCACACCAACGCAGGTTCTGCGACCGGTTCATCCAGCCCGGTGAGGGCTTTGAACTCGGCGAGAGTGGGTTTGATGGTGATGGGTTCTTCGAGGGCTTCGAAGACCGCGTCTTGGGTTTTCAGACCGTTGCCGGTGATGCAGACAACGATTTCTTCGTTCCGCGGGATACGGCCTTGCTCGATGAGCTTTTTGGTCACGGCTAAAGTGGTGCCGCCGGCTGTTTCTGCGAAAATCCCTTCGGTGCGGGCCAACAGCAGCATGGCCTCAACGATTTCCGCATCGCTTACATCTTCGGCCCAGCCGCCGGTGTTGCGGATCAATTGGGCGGCGAAGTAGCCATCGGCCGGATCGCCAATCGCCAGGCTCTTGCAGATGGTATGGGGGGTGCGGATCGGTTTGTGCCGTTCACGGCCGCTTTTGACACACTCGCTGATGGGGTTGCACCCGCTGGCTTGCGCTCCGTACATTTTGGTGGTCACTTGATGGTGGACAATCCCGGTGGCATGAAGTTCTTGAAAGGCTTTGTAAATCTTGCCAATCAAGGCCCCACCGGCCATGGGGCAGACGACATGCTGCGGGAAACGCCAACCGAGGTCTTCAGCGATCTCGAAACCGACGGTTTTGGAGCCTTCCGCGTAAAACGGCCGCAGGTTGACGTTGACGAAACCCCAGCCGAACTCCTGAACAATTTGTGTACACAACCGGTTGACTTGATCGTAGGTGCCGGCGACTTTGATGACTCTGGCCCCGTACACCGCGGTGCCGTAGATTTTCGTTTTCTCCAGGTCCGCCGGAACGAGAATAATCGTCTCCAAGCCGGCCGAAGAGCCCAGAGCCGCGACACTATTGGCCAGATTGCCGGTACTGGCACAACCGACCATCCGCATACCGAATTCGCGGGCTTTGGACAACGCAACCGACACAACACGATCTTTGAACGACAACGTGGGGAAGTTGACCGCATCGTTTTTGATCCACAATCGTTCAACACCGAGGGCTTCCGCGAGGCGATCGGCCCGCACCAAGGGCGTGCCCCCCACCTGCGGACCGACGGTCGGTTCGCCCTCTAGCGGCAGTAACTCCTTGTAACGCCACATGTTACGCGGACGTGCCTGGAATTTTGCCCGGCTGACGTGGGGCGCAACTTTCTCATAATCGTAAGCGACTTCGAGCGGTCCGGTGTCGTCGTCGCAATAGAATCGGGCCGCGGTTTTCGGATATAACTTGCCACAGACACGACACTTCAACCCTAAGACGAAGTCGTTACTGGCCACGGAAATCCTCCTCGGAATCGGTCGGTGGTTCACGCACACGCCGGTGGCTGGTGGTGGGGATAGCCCAGCCATTGTGGCGTGTGGCCGATCGGGAGCGGTTCTGAGCCAGGGTGGCACCACCGGGTCGGGCGGTGTGCGGCGAGATAAGAGAACGGTGGAGGAAGTGCCCCACGCGAGATCTTATCTTCCCCGGTCTGACCGTCGCGGCGGATCGACGCCGCGGTGGTATGGGCCGGGCAGGAGTTAGCACCAGCAGCGGAAAGAGAGACTGGCGATTCGTGACTCATCCCGAGAATCGGGATACGGTCGGTGGGTGAAGTATCACAAATCCCCGGTCGCGCTTTCTCACCCGGTTGCTGTGGCGTCGTCGGGCCTGGACCCTCGGCCACTCTGGATAAGATGCTCACCGATAATTAGTTGTCAGTAACCCGCAGCCTTCGCAGGCACAGCGAGTTAGTAAAGAATTACGTCGCCCGGGCCAATTCGGCAACAGGAATTGTCCGGAAATTTTTCGCCCCGGGCACCTAGGACCTCCTTAGCGATTCGAGATCGGTCACACTCCGCAGCTGATCGGTCACACTCCGCAGCTGAGGGGTGACCCCTTCCCACAAAGCCGCGGAATTGGTCGATGATTGCGATAACTTTTTTCACCCTTTGCCGATCGGTATCGGTCACCGGATGGCCGTGGATGTTTCGGGGAAAGTGGGCTTAGGCCCCGGTGGCAGGGGGATCGTGGGGTTAGGTTAGCGCGGTCCGGGCATGACTGGGGGCATGACCGGGCCGGGCTGGGGGAAGTTCCCACCCGGGGGTGAGGGCGGATTCGGACGCGGAGGTGACGGATTGGTATTACTGGAGGCCGGCGTGGTTTCAGCGTCGTCTTTTTTCCCGAATTTGTCATAGAAAATGTAGCCGGCAACTCCCAGAAGAATGACGAGCACTACCGCCCCGATGATGTGCCGGGCCAGTGAGACGCCGCCTGCCTGATCGGCGGTCTTTTTCTTCCTTTTGGGTTTAACGTCATCGTCGAAATCGTCGTCCGCAGCGCGTTGTCGGGCACGGGCTTTCGGCCGCGACGGCGGCTCGTCGTCGTCATCGTCGAGTGACACAACAACCGGTTTTGCAGCCGCTCTGACTGCCGGCGTGGCCGTGGCGGGGGCCACCGCGGGCGGCGGCGGTTCTTCCTCCACCACTTCAAAGCCGACAAAGGCCGCGACGGGAACAACGGTTCCGCACTTGGGGCACTTCACTTTTTTGCCCGCGGCCGTGTCAGGCGCATTCAGCTTGGCTTGACAGCCCGAACACACGATCGGAATTGACACAGGAATCCCTCAAATCGGGTGGTGAAGAGAAGACCGGAGCAATGATACAGCAAGAAATGTTAAATTCCCATAAAATGCTAAGTTCCTATCATAAAATGCTAAGTGCCCATGATGTTATAGCCACAATCGACGTAGAGGATTTGCCCGGTGACCGCGCTAGCCAGCGGGCTGCATAGGTAGACGGTAGCGTTGGCGACTTCTTCCGGTTCGATGGGGCGGCGCAGCGGCGAATGCTCCGCAGCATGGGCAATGAGCTTGTCGAAATCGGGATTGATGGCCCGGGCCGCCCGGCTGGCATAGGGTCCGGCGGAGATCAGATTCACACGAATGTTCTTATCGCCCACAAACCACGCCAGTTGCTTGGCGTCGCTCTGCAGGGCCGCTTTGCAGGTCGCCATACCGCCACCGTAGTGCGGCACCACCCGTTCGGCCGCGACATACGTCAGCCCCACCACGCTGGCCCCACCCGGCCGGTTGGCCATGTACGGCACAGCGGCCCGCACCAAGCTGACCAGCGAATAGGCAGAAATACTCATCGCTTCGTGATACGCGGAACGGCTGGTGTCGATCAGTGGTTTGGTCACCTCCCGGCTAAAAGCCACCGAGTGGATGAGAATGTCGATGCCGCCGAATTCCTGGCCAACGGCGTTCACCACGCCGCTGACGCTGTAATCCTCGGTATACTTGGCGTAATGCCGCCGTTGCGCTTCGGGCATCGCCTCGAGTCGGACATCGGCCATGGTGTCGTAACTGACATCGCAGCGGAACATTTTCACAGGCCGGAATTCCGAGCCATCCGGGAGCTTCCGCCGGGCCACGTCGTCGGCATCCGTCGAAGTGAGCAGATTCTCCACAATGTTGAGCATCCGCGGATGAACAGCCAACACAATCGTGGCCCCGGCGTGTTGCAGGGCTTTGCCGATATACCAGGCGAAGCTTTTGTTGTCGCCCACACCCGTCACGAGGGCCACCTTGCCGGAAAAATCGATCGGGATCATTGTTCTATCCTTTGTGAAAGTGAACTGCGGTTTTGCGACAACGCTTTTCCACTCGTATATCTGCCGGTTCGCTCCAGGGCAACCGCAGCGGCGGTATAGCCGCCGCCAGACAAGCGACCGACAATAACCGCAGACTCTTTTCCGCGAGGCGTGAGCATGAGTGTGTGCCTGGCGTGTCCATCGTGCAATACGCAATTCACCCTGGCTATCCTGCCCGCCGATCGCCGGGTGATCTGTCCCCGCTGTGGCGACCGTGTTCCCCTCCGGGGTCAGCCCGACGCCACCGCGGCGTTGCCCTCTTCGGCCACCGCTGCCCTCAAGCCCTCACCCGCGACCCTGGACTCCCCAGCTGCGTCATCGCCCGCCCTCAAGCCCGCCCCTCGCACCGTTGACGCCCTGGCGGCCCCCTCACCCACCCACCGCTCCTCATCCCGTCGCCAGTGGCTCGCCCTCCTTGCCGTTGGGGCAGTCGTGATCGGTTTAGCCGTCTACTTCACCCCCCGGCCCCATCCCCCCACGGCGGAACGCCCGGCTGCAACCGTCGTACCGCCCCGGGAATTGAGCGGGCTGGGTTTCCTGCCCGAACGCTGCAACGTGGTATTTGCCTTCCAACCCGGGCCAGCTCTAGCCTTCGCCGAACGCCGTCAGCAGCCGATCCGCGAACTTTTGACCGAAGCCGGCATTCCGCCACAGCTGTTTTCGTTCCTCGATCAACTGGGGATTCCGTTGCCGCAGATTCACCACTTGGTCGGTGGAGCGTTCCTCGGGGATGCGGGCGAGCCACCGCAAGCCCTGGTCGTCGTGGTGTTGCAGCAACCGATCGCGGATGAAGAGCATTTCCTGGCCCGGCTCCAGGCCAAGCCGGCCCCGGGAAAAGCACCGCACTACAACATTCAATGGAAGGATTCCCCCCTGCCGCTCGGCTTAGCTCGGCTCTCGGCCACGGTCTGGGTTGTCGGCTGGGTCGAGAGTGTGGTGATGGCGACCAAGACGCATCACGGCCCCGGCGGCCCGCAACTGCGCCTCGGCCGGCTGTTCGACGAGCTACCCGCGGACGCTGCTCTGTGGGCCATCGCCGACGACGCCAGCGATTGGACCCAAAAACCCCTGGTGAAGCTGCTGGCTCCCCCGAACGTCCAAGAATGGCTCCCGGTGGTACGGGACGGCCGCGGTGCCTACCTGGCGCTCTGCCTTGCCCCCCCACCCCGGCTGCAATTGATGGTCCGGGCGGCCGACGACACCATCGCCCAGCGTGTCCGAACCTATTTCCACGCCCGGGCGGCCGAAATCGCTACGGCCCAGGCCGGCGGTGACGGTCCGTTCGCACACTTCGTGGCCCCCTTCGATCCGGCCACCAGTGCCCGCCTCCTCCAGCGTTTCCTGGCCGATGCGAAGTAACCCCCCTCCCACTCCGATGCGCTTCTGCCACCCCTACGGACCAGCACCCAGCCGCCGCGGCGGACTACGAAGTGTCGAACTCAGTTCCCGGCGTGATCGTGTACGGGCGAACCGACACAACGCCACCGCGGCCGCATGCGGCCGCCTCGGGATTGCCAACCGATGCCAGTCGTTGGTGGTTAGCGGAGTGCGGCGAGGGCTTCGCCAAAGGGTTCGGGGGCGTCGATAACCACGTCGTTGCCTCGGAGGGTCACCCCAAAGGGGTACCAACGGCCGCGCCACACCCAGAAAACGTCGTTGGCGATGGGGTAGGCGTGTTCGCGGAAGTTTTCTTCGGCGAACATCTTGAGAATGTGAATGCGGCCCAGCCCCGCCAACGACACCGGCCAGACCGCCAGTTCATCGCGGCTGGGAATGACCAGCCAATGCCCCGCAGGGGTATCGGGCAGAAGTGCCTCGATGATCAAGGCCCGGGCGGCGTCGTAGCCATCGCCCAAACTGCCCACCGAGATATCGAGTTCGTCTGAGACACGCTCGAGGTAATCCGGGGGCGTGATGTTCCGCAAATTGTGGAGGGCGATGTCAAGCAAATCCTCACCGCGCTGGCGACTTCGGGCCAGCATATCCGCGGTGATGTAGGCCATGGTGTGCGGAAAGTCGATGACCAAGGTGATTTCCAAGGGCGTGCCGGCCAGCGGCATGCCCCACGGATGCGCTTGCTGGCGGTCGAAGGGCCGGCCTAAGCGCGGCCGTAAACGATCGGCCACGGTCGTGAGATCGGTCGGAATGTCGTGAGTTTGGACGCGGGTGAGCCGGTTGAGGAATTCACGCACCAGCGCGGGCCATTCGTCCGGAGGCACGGGGCGTGCGCGGCGATAAAGATTGGTCAGGCCAATGTATTGTTCATCGCCCGACACGCTGCGCAGAGCCACGCCGTGTTCGTCCCAGGCGATGATCGAGTAGCCGGCAGCCGCTAACTCGGCGGCGACGACCATCCGGAAATGCCCTGGTAAGGGCCACCCCGATTCATCATCCGATGCAGACATCAGGCCTCCGAGGAACCCGGGGAAGGAGCCGAACCAGGCTGGGGCGTCGGGCCACAGCCGGTCCCTTGGGGCAGTTTGACCACCAGCACCGTACAGGGGGCTTCCCGCATCACCCGTTCCGCGACACTGCCCAGGACCAGCCGATCGACACCGGTGCGCCCTTGCGTTCCAATCACGATCAGGTCAATCCCAGCAGCGGTGGCGTAGCGGGTGATCTCGCTGGCCGGGTCGCCTTCGAGCAACACATGCTGCACGGGAATTTGCGGGTTGTTCGGGCGAACTTGTTCCAACAGGTTCCGCCAATGCGACACATCCCCCGGCGAACCGGGGGCATGAACATAAACCACCGTCAGGCTCGCCCCGTGCAACTCCGCCAAACTCACCGCATGGAAGTATGCGAGATTCGAGTAAGTGGAGAAATCCGTGGGATAGAGAATCTTCTGAACGCGGATCATGGAGAGTCTCCCGCGGATGACCACGATACGCGGCCATCGGAGTTATCGTACCAATCGCCACGCGGAAGTCAGCCCATAGAGCGATCAGAAATTCGTCCACAATCGCGGTTGGTCGCTGCGATCCGCAGTGCCCAGGGGTGGTTGTGGTGCATACACTGACGCCAAAAGACCTCGCGGAGAACCTGTCATGCCGACCTGCCTGCGGCTTCTCATGATCACCGTCGTGAGTATCTCCGGTCCGGTTGTTGGCCTTGTCGCGGCTGAGCCGAACCGCCCGGACACGAACATCATCTTCCGTGGCGCGACCATCTGCGATGGCACCGGGGGCCAGCCCTTCGTCGGCGATGTGCATCTCCGCGGTGAGAAAATTGTCGCGGTGGGCCAGGTCGGCAAGGTTGAGGGAGCCACCGAGGTGAACGCCCACGGCTGGGTGATCGCTCCCGGCTTCATCGACCTGCACACCCACTGCGACAGTGGGCTGACGAGCAAAAGCGGGCGCGCCAACAAGAATTACGTTTGGCAAGGATGTACCACCGTGGTCACGGGGAATTGTGGTTCGGGTCCGGTCGATGCCGGGGCCTTCTTCCAGACGCTGGAAAACGGTGGCATCGGTACCAACGTCATTCACCTGGCCACGCACAACAGCATCCGCCAGCAAGTGATGGGCAACACCAACCGGGCACCGACCGCCGACGAGTTGAAAAAAATGCAACAGTTGGTCGAGAAGGCCATGAAAGACGGTACCTTCGGCCTCTCCACCGGGTTGATCTACAACCCAGGCACCTACGCCAAGACCGATGAGATCATCGCCTTGGCGAAAGTGGTCCATCAATACGGCGGCCTTTACGCCAGCCACATTCGCAACGAGTCGGCGGGGTTGCTCGATGCGATTGAAGAAGCGTTGACCATTGGTCGTGAGTCGGGCTGCCGGGTGCATATTTCCCACATCAAGGCCAGTGGCCGGGCCGCGTGGGGCACTTCGGGCCGGGCGGTGGCCCTCATCGAGACGGCGCGTCAGAAAGGGCAGGAGGTGACCGCCGACCAGTACCCCTACATCGCCAGTTCGACTTCCTTGCGGGCCACGGTTGTGCCAGCGCGGTATCGTGAAGGTTCGGACAAAGATTTCGTCGCCCGGCTCGACGATCCGCAAACAGGTCCAAAGATTCGCGCGGATATCGAGCGGAATTTGGATGACGATGGCCGCCGTCTGCAAATCGCCCGCTGCAGTTACAATCCCAAGTGGCAGGGCCAGACCATCGCCGCCATTGCTGCGGCGGAGAAGAAAAAGCCTCTCGACATTGTGCTGGAAATCGAGCGCAACGGCGGGGCGCAGATTGTCCACTTCGGGATGCGGGAAGATGATGTGCGCATTTACATGAAACAACCCTGGGTCGCAACCGCCAGCGACGGCGGCGTCCAAAGCCCCGGCCCCACGGTGCCTCACCCCCGCAGCTACGGGACGTTCCCGCGGAAGATCGGTTTCTACGCGATTGAGGAGCAAATCGTCACGCTTCCGGCAGCGATTCGCAGCGCCAGCGGTCTGCCGGCCGACATCCTGCGGCTGAAGGATCGCGGCTATCTCAAGCCGGGTTACTTCGCCGATGTGGTCGTCTTCGATCCCAAGACCTATCGCGACACGGCCACCTTCGACAAACCGCACCAATACCCCACCGGGGTCAAATGGGTGCTGGTCAACGGCTTCGTGGCCGTGAAGGATGGTGAATATCAGAACGTGTTGGGTGGTCGTGTCTTACGGCATCCCGGCCTTCGATGAGGGTGCGACGGCGGCGCGGCTGTGCCGGCTCATTAGGGCTTCGGAGTGGCGATTTTTCGGCGTTGCTTTAAGTCGTACTTTTCCGCAGGCCAGACCTCCTCATAGTCTTTCTCGCCGGGGAGTTGCCGGGTCGTGTCGTAGAAAGCCACTTTGCCCCGGCCGATGACCTCGGCGACACTGCCGCGGACGACGATCGCGGTGGCTTCGTCAATTCCGATGCCCAGATACTGGGGGTATTTCTTCATCAACCCGGTCATGTCGGCCATGCGTTGGCGGGCGAAGAAGTGTTGGTCGATGGCACAACCTGGCAGGAAGCCGAAACCGCGTTCGTAGCCTTCGGCGGCCATCACGGTATTACCCAGAGGGTGACCGCGGGGCATGTATTCCCCTTGGATACTGGCCCCCGCGGAGCTACCCCCGATCACCCCCCCGCGGGCCAGCACTTCGTGGAACCGCTTGTGGGTGAGTGTACCCTCGTAGGCATCGACGAAGCGCCACTGGCGGCCACCGCCGAACCACACGCCGCCGGCTTTTGTCAGAACGTCACTGAATCGGGGATCGTTGGCCTGCTGGCGATCGCGCGTATGAAGAATCACGACGTTTTTCGCCCCGTATTGCTTGAGAAGGCGTTCTTCCGGGCAGACCTTGGGCAACGGGTCTTCCAGCGCCGTGGGAACAACGACGATCAGGGCATCCGGGCCGCCCGCCTGGGTGATGAATTGTTGCCAGATTTCAGGAGTGGACCCGCCGCCGCCGACGATGACGAGGGAACCGTTTGTCACGACCGGTTCGGGCGCTTTGGCCGGTGGGAAGGGGTTTTTCGCCGCACGGTTCAACGCCGCTCGTTGGAGCTGGCATAAATCGAGCAGCGACCCGGCCGAATAGGTATCCTGGGCCGCCGGTCGGCCGGCCCCAGCCGCCAGGCACACCGTCAGATTCGCCTCGCCCACAACGCGCACCAACCGTCCGCGAACGATGATCCCCGTTGCTTCATCCAAACCCAATCCGACATACTGCGGATGGGCGGCAATCGCCCCTTGCAAGCGTTTTTCCCGCCGCCGTGCGCTGAAGTGCTGATCCACGATAAAACCCGGCAAAAAGCCAAACCCCGGGCCGAGTTTGGCGGTCTCGGTTCCGCCAGTGATCATCACATCGCTCATGATCGCGGCTCCTGCCGAAGTCCCCCCGATCACCCCCCCACGAGCCTGGAGTTTCTTCAGTTCCTTCTCCACCAACGTTCCACGATAAGCGGCCACCAACCGGTTCTGGTCGCCCCCGCTGAACCAGACACCCGTTGCTTCGGTCAGCGGTCGGACGAAAGCTGGGCTGTTCGCTTTTTGGACATCCCGGGTATGGAGCAGCACCACCGATGCTGGTTGCAGTTCCTCCCAGGGTTTCAGGAAGCGGGGATGAGCGTTCTGATCGTCGGCATCGGCACTGGCGGTGGGAATGACGACGATCTTGGCTTTCGTCTGACCGGCCAAGGTAACGAAGGCGTCGCGCGCCGCGGCCGGCATGCGACCACCGCCGACGATGACCAACGGGCCAGGCAGCCCCCGGGGGTCCCATGACGGCGGTTCCGCCGCTGCGGCCGGCACGACGGCAGCCCAAATGCCAACAACGATCCACCCACCGCGGCGCATCAACCCTGGCCCCATTGGCACTTTCTCCGCAAGTTTTTAAGAATCAACACCTTGCGTCTCATTTTGCCAAATCGACACAGACGATTTCCCGATCGTTGCGAATGAAGGCTTTTTTGTCGGCGTAGGCCGGGGCGCACCACACAACTTTACGCCCAAAGGCGCTGTTGGTCGGTTCGAGGACTTTCGCCCGGCTGATCTCTTCGTAGCCTTTGCGCGTCAGCCGACCGATCACGAGGTGGCCGGTTTCGGCGAAAAAGAAGAAGCGGTCGCCATTTTTGACGATGAACGCGGTATCCGAGCCTTTCGGTTCCTCGCCGAGCGGCCCGTTGGATTGCCACAAGCGTTTGCCGGTAGGCCATTCCATCGCAATCAGCCCCTGTTCTTCATCGTAGCCGTACAAGATGTTGTCGTGCCAGAATGGTTGGACGTTGATGGGGGACATCCCGAGGTCTTTGTTACCATTCCAAACCACTTCGACGCCGGGTTTGTCGGCGGTCAGCTTCACCATCAGGCTTTTGTGCTGATAACCCCCGACGAACAGATAATCGCCAAAGCGCACAGGCGTCATGACGACGCAGCCGCTATCCGCGTTGAAGGGGGTAGTCCAGTATAGCTTGCCAGTTTCGGGGTTGACGGAATAGAGAGCCTTGGGCGCGGCCACGATCAATTGGCGCCGGCCGGCGGCTTCGATGATCAGCACGGGGGAGTAGCCGGTTTCTCGTTGCGTGCCGGCTTTCCACAGTTCTTTGCCAGTGTCTTTGTCGAAGGCGACGACATGGCTACCCTCGCCACCGACGAGGGTGATGAGTTTTTGGCCATCGATGAGCGGGTGGGCGGCATAGCCCCACAAGGCCGGTTTGGTTTGGTAGTCGATTTTGAAGTCTTTTTTCCACAGAATTTTGCCGGTATCGGCCTCGAAGCAGAAAAGGTTGCCCATCGCCCCCAGCGTGTAGACTTTGCCCTCGTGAACCAGGGGGGTGCAACGCGGCCCGGCCGGATAGCTGATCTGATAGGGGCAATCGTATTGGTGTTTCCAAATCTCCTGGCCGGTTTTGGCATTCAGGCACAGCACCCGCTCGACACTATTGATTTTCTGGGACACATCGAAGGGATCATCGGGATTGGAAGCTCCTTTAGCCAGCACTCGATCCATGACGAACACTTTCCCGTGGGCGACCGCGGGGCCGGCATAACCGCCGTGGATCGGTGTTCGCCAGAGAATTTTCGCCCCACTTTCGGGGAAGCGCTCGAGGATGCCGGTTTCGCGCCAGTGGTTATCCCGTTGCGGACCCATCCACTGCGGCCAGTCGTCGGCGCTGATGGGCTGCGGACCAATCACCCCGGCAACGAGACTGAAGACCGCTACGACCAGTTCCCTTCGCTTTCGCATCATCATGGTGAAGCCTCCTATCCGCGACACGAAAACGTATGATCGCCGGCTCCTCCCCCAAGAGCAAGCGCGAAACCGGACCAACCCACCGCTTCTGCCCGCCCGTTCGGACCCACAGATAGCCCCCAGAGGCCCCGCCCAGGAACGTACCATGTGGTGGAGCGTACCATGGGCTGTCGGATGACGCGCCGAGTTCGGCGGACTCAACCCGATAGGCCTGCGCTCAGTGATAGGCCGTAGCGTGTGGGTTGGGCGGGGGCATTGTCCATCGGTTTACAGGGTGGGCCTTACAATAGCAGTATGAATACGATTCTGATCACTGGGGCGGCCCTCGTCGGCCTGCCGATTCTGTTGCACCTGATTATGAAGCAAGAGCCGAAGCGGCTCACGTTCCCGGCCTTCCGGTTTCTCAAACAGAAGCTCAAAACCAATCAGCGCAAACTCCGCTTGCGCCATTTTCTGTTGCTCGCTTTGCGGATGCTGCTGATTGCCTTGTTCTGCCTGACACTGTATCAACCCACCTTCAAAAGCGACCGACTCAACATTCGCGGTGAACAGCCCATCGCCACGGTCATTATCCTCGACACCACACCGAGTATGGGCTATCTGGTCAATAACGAAACCCGCCTGGCCGAAGCACAGCGTCGCGCCCGCGAATTGCTCGACGAACTTCCGGAAAAATCGCCGGTGGCGATTGTGGACACCGCGGAGCTGATCGGCCATTGGCTGCCTGACCTCAGCGCCGCCCGCCGCCGCCTCGACGAACGGAAGGAAACCACGGCCGGCCAACCGGTCACTTCGGCTTTGGCCGTAGCCTATCAGTTGCTGGCGAAAGTCGAACAAGAGACGGATTCCCCCGATCCCTTGCCCAAACTGGTCGTCGTTCTGACCGATCGCACCGCGGCCTGCTGGGACCGTTCGCGGACCGAGGATCTTCTCCAGCTGCGCGAAACCATTGCTGATCCCAAACCGGTGCATGTGGTTATCGACTTCGGCTCCGATTCGCCGACCAATGTCGGGATTGTCGCGGTCGAGATGAAGCCGCAGGTGATCGGCCGGGACCGCCCGGCCATCGTGACGGTCCGCCTGGGGGCCATCGGGGGTGACGGCACCACCGTCCAAGCCACAGTACAGGCCAAACCCTGGTGGAACGCCAAACCGGAAAGTTTTGTGGCTACCCGGGACGTTGCGCTTGCAGCCGGCCAAACCCGGGAGGTGGTTTTTGAGTTCCGCGACCTGAAAACCGGCCTGCATCAGGTCGAATTCACTCTGAAAACGCCGGACAAACTGGCCTTCGACAACAGCCGCTACCTGACCTTCTACGTCGGTGAAACGCGACGGATTCTCACCATCACCGACGATCCGCGCGCCGCCACGTTCTGGCAAGCCGCGCACATGGTTCGCGACGAATTCAGCTGCTTGGTGGTCACACCCGATCAACTGGTCCGTAGCCCTGGGGGAACGATCGTGACGTATCCCCCCGATGCCGACCCGCCCAGCGAAACCGTGACCGATGATCTGCGCTCCTTCGAGGTTGTGTGCTTGCTCAACGTCAGCAACCCGCAGCAAGCACACCCCACCCACGGCACACTCTGGGACCGGCTGCGGCCCTATCTGCGCAGTGGGGGCAAGCTCATCATCATCCCCGGCCCCGATACCGCCACGGATCGCGACGGTTACAACGTCGCCACCGACATCATGCCTGGGAAGCTGGGCCGCGTTCTGGAAACGAAAAACTTGAATCCGCCGCCGCAAACGGCATCGAGCTGGCCCGCCCCCCGCGATGGGAAAAACGGTGTCATCTGGGCCATCAACGATGCCGCACTCAAACACCCCATGCTCCAACCTATCGCTGATTGGCGTCAGCAGAAAACCGACCGCGTCGATGTGCTGGCCAATCCGCGGACAACCCGAAAATTCTGGGAAGTCACCGATCAGGACCGCTCGGCCAGTGCCATTGTCTATTATCTTGATGCCGAGAAACCTGCTGACCGCCACCCGGCCATTCTTGAACGCCCCATCCTCGACAACGACAACAAGCCTGCCGGGAAAGTGCTCCTGCTGACCACGCGCATGGACATTCCACCGGCCGGTGAAGAATGGCACGACTACTGGAAAGACGATTCCACCTGGTTTGCGGCGTTCCCGTATCTGCTGGTCCGCTATCTGGCGGGCGATAGCGCCGACGCGAACTTCAACTACCTCACTGGGGCCACCGTCCGCGTTCCATTCCCCCGCGGCCGCATTGTCCGCAACCCCGAACACGCCAAACTGCCTGTCGTACTCGATGGACCGGGCATCACCGGCAAAGATGCCCTCATCCTACCTGGGAGTGATCAGTTGGAATTGACCATCGGTCCGCCGAAAACCAACCTGCCGGGGAACTTCTTACTGTCGGTGACAACGGACGACCGCCGCGTGCTGTGGCGTGATGGCTTCAGTGTGAATGTTCCGGCCGAAGAAAGCCACTTGCAGAAAGTACCACTGGAAGCCATCGAAGAACTCGTCGGTCCCGAGCGTGTCTTTGCCATCGAGCGGCAATCGACGCTGCGCGATTGGTTGAACGTGGCGTTGGGCCAACCGATCGATCTATTCCCGTGGTTGCTGATCGCGGTTTTGATTCTGTTTGTGGTGGAGGGCCTGGCCGCCAACCGTTTCTACCGCCAACCGAAGCGGTGATGGCCCACGGCCTGCGTCTCCGTGGGGCCAGCCATCCTTCAGCGTTCAAAGCGGCTGACGCGGGTAGCTCCATTGTGCAGCTCGAAGCGGTAGCCATCGGGGAAGGCGTCGGCGAATTCCTCTTGGTGACTGACCAGCAGGATGCAATGGAGATGGCCGCGGAGGTTTTGCAATTCTTGGATCATCACTTGGCGGCCGGCGCGGTCGAGACAACCAAAGCCTTCATCGATGATGACACTTTCAATCGGCCGGTGTTGCTTGCTGGCGTATTGGCCAATCCCTAGCGCCAGGGCCACCGCAACGCGGAAACGCTGACTGCCGCTGAGAAAGGCGACGTTGATCGGCGTGCCACCAGTCACACGGTTGGCGCATTCCAGGTCGAGGGCTTTATCGGTACCGGTTTCCGATTCCACGAGTTTGAGGAACAGTTGACCGCCGCTGAGCCGGTCGAGAATTCCGTTGGCGTAATCGACGATCTGCCGTTCGGCTTGGCGAACCAGATGGCGTTGCAGCCGGTCGCGGCCGAGCAATTCGGCCAACAATTTGTAGCGATTGTGTTGCGTATCGAGTTGCCGGTACTTCTGCTCGAGTTGGGAGCGGCTTTGGTGGCGCTCGTCGAGCCGTCGTTTGTCGTTTTCGGCCTCCAGTTGTTCGCGTTGAAGCCGTTCGACTTGCTGCCGGGCCGCGACCAACTCAGCTTGCACGTCCTCCAGGCAGCGCCGTTCCTCGGGGCGAAACGCCGCTTCGTCCCGGGCGAGTTGGTCGATCTCAGCGCGCAGCGCAAGGAGGGCACCACGGGCTATTTCCAATCTCTTGTACTGGCCCTCCACATCTTTGGCTATCAGTGCTTCGTATTCCTGCTTCCACAGCGCGTCGTCGGCCATTCCCACCGTTTCCAGCGCTTTCTGCCAGGCTGCGGGAAGTGACCGCTTGGCCTGTTCGATCGTCTTGGTACTCTGTTCGCGGCTCTGTTGTTCGGCCGCGAGTTTGCCAGCGATTTCTGTGAGTGTGCGTTCAGCATCGGATTGTTTGCGTTGGTGCTGCTCGATGGTCTTTTCAAGCGTGTCGATCGCGATTTTGTTGGCGCGGATGGTCTGGGTGAGGGTTTTCTCTTCCTGCTGTTTGGTGAGGTGTTCTTGCCGGAGCAGAATGGGATCGTCACCGGCCAGGGACTGGCGCAGTTTGTCGAGTTGTGTACGGACCAATGCCAGGTTGGCCTGTAGTAACTGAACCTTTGTTAACTCAGCGCGGGCGTTCTTGAGTTTCTGCTCGACAATGGAAAGATCGTGGGCCTGTTGGGCCAGGGTGCTGATGTCGTACCGATCGGGATAGCGAGTTTGCGTCCAATCGGCTGGTTCGGTCGGGCCAAGGCGGTCTTTGTACTCCTGGGGCAGCGCGAGGTAAGTTCGCCGGCATGCATCCGTGTGGTTGTCAATCATGGCCTGCGCCTGTTTGATGGCGGCATCGGCCTCTTTCCATTCGTCGCGGAGTTGGTTGAGCCGATTTTGGGCGCGTTGGAGCTGATCGGCAAGTTCCTTTTCGCGGCGTTGGGCCGTTTCGGCTTCTTGGCGGAGCTGTTGCAGTTTTTCTTCCGCCGCCGCGGCGGCCGCTTCGCGGTGTTTTTTCTCGGCGGCCAGATGTTCGGGGGTGAGTTTCTGCCCGCAGGTGCGGCATGTTGCGTGGCCGCGCATCTTCCGCAATTCCTCGACTCCGGCCCAGGCTTGCCGCGCCAAGGCTCCGGCTTCCGCAACCGCCTTATCCTTCTCCGCGCGGGCTTTCTGTGCGGCTTGGTATTGTCTCTCCAGTTCTTCAACGGTACTTTTGGCGCACAATCCCTCTTTTCGAAGTTGTTGAGCACGTTCCTGATCGCGTTGATATTCATGCTGCTTCTGGATGAGTCGCACGCGATCGTCGTGAAGCCGCTCCAGCAGCGTCACATCCTGTTGAAGCCGTTGGAGGCGGTCGAATTCCCTTTGGAGTTCCTGCACCCTCTCTTCGGGCTGAGATGGAAGCTGATTCAATTCGTCAACGAACTGTTGCTCTTTGGCTTGCGCGTCGGCCAACTGATTGAGAAGGGTGACGATGATGCCCAGTTCGCGTAGGCGCTTTTCGAGTTGGGATTTTTTCTCTTGATTGTCGGCGAGGGTTTTTTTCTGGTCGTCAAGGTTTTTGCGTTCTTGTTCCAGCCGATTGCGAATGCGGCGAAGCTGGTCCTCAACCTCCGTTTGTTGCGCCTTCAATTTCTCCGTTTCGCATTCCGATTTTCTGATGCTGCTGCGTTGGCTCACAATGGTACCGACCAAGGGCAGTACACTTTTGAGTTCACTGAACCTCTGATAGTCTTTCTCAACGGCCGCCGCCGCACCGAGGAGTTTTTCGGTTTCAGCCAGTTGTTGCCGCTTGCTGGCCAGCCGACGGTGGATGTCGGTCCAGTGCCGGGCGCGCTGTTCGAGGGCCCGGAGTTGCTGCTCCGTTTGAACCGCTTGCTGATACGCGGTTTGGGCCTGGGCGATGCGGGCTTGGACTTTCTCGAACTCCTCCTCGCTGACTTCGGGAATCGCCGCCAATTGGTTGGCAATCACCTCGAGTTGGCCTTTCAACTCTTTGCGTCGTTCGTCGGCTTTGGCGTGCAGTTTTTGGTAGCGTTCCAGGTCGACAATGCGGCTGAGAACGCTGGCCCGGCCCGCCGGCGTGCTATCGAGCAGCTTCTCCGCTTTGCCTTGTAAGAGCAGCACACTGGAGGTGAACGTTTCATAGTCCAGCCCGACATGATCGCGGACCCAGCGGTCGAATTCTTTTTTGGAATGGGTATCGGGAATGGCTTGCCAGGGGTCACCGCCGGAGTGGGTGCTGTCGTAGCGGAGGATTTGTTGGGTGCTTTGAACCTTGTCGTTTCTCTGCCGTTTGATGGTCCGTTGAATCCGGTAGCGTTGCTGGTCGCAGGTGAAATCGAATTCCACACTCAGTTCGCGGGAGTCTTTGTTGATCAGTTCACTGAGATTTTGGCTCCCGCCGCGGTGATGGCCGAAGAGGGCGAACGTCACGGCATCGAAAACACTGGATTTGCCGCTGCCGTTGCTGCCCGAAAGCATCCACAGGGGCGAACCGTCAAAGCAAATTTCTTGTTCGTCTTTGTAGGAGAGAAAACCGGCGATTTTGATGCGTTGCGGGATCATAAATCCCCCCTAGGACCGAGACGTATCCTCGTCTTCCATCAATTGCTCGACGATTTGAAGAATTGCGTCACGCTCCTCCGCCTCGTGCTGTACCAACTCTTGCTGCAGGTAGTCGCGAACCGTTTCACGGAACCCCCGGTTGGTGGGGCTGCTTTCGCTGACCAGCGAGCCGGCCATTAACGCCCCGGTTTCTTTCCAATCCCGGGCATACCACCGCGGGAAAATCCGCTCCAGTTCGCGTAAAACTTCCTCCAGTTGGTCTTTGCCCGCGGTATAGCGAATCTGTAATTTGACCAAATCGTTTTTGGCATGGGGGTATTCGCGCTTCAGCCGCGGTAGGTCTTCGCTTGGTTCTAAGACGACCACTTCGTAGATGGCCGTCGATGGCAGCGGCAGCACTTCCGGTTCTTTGTTCCGCCCCTGCCGACCGACTTCGACCAAAACCACCCCTTTGTGGTCGTTTTGTTCGCCCAAATCCATCGTCTCGATACTGCCGGAGTAACGCACATGCGCGGCTTGCACCCACTGCGGCTTGTGAATGTGGCCGAGGGCGACGTAATCATACTGCTCGGCCAGTTCGGATCCTTCAATCACCACGTCGTCTTCTGGGGCCATCCGGAAAAGGCCCGGGCCGATGTTGCAGCCGTGCAGGTGAATGTGGGCGGCCAACACGGCGGGGGCCTGCGCGTCGTAGCGGGGATGTTGGCGAATCGCGCGCAATTCCTCGGCCCAGGCTTGCACCAAAACGCGGTTTTTCTCCTCGGGGCTGGCGTAGCGGAATTTGCTATCCCCCTTGAGAAAACGGTGCGGCGTCGGGTAGGGCATGAGAACAAACTGCACGGGGAAACCTCGCCGGCGGTCTTCCAGCCGCAAAAACATCGGTTGCGTCGCCAGATACAACCGCCCCGGCGGTACTACCTCACCGGGCTGACCGATGGTGGGCGAGGCCAGCGTCATCGCGCTGACAAGCGTTTGGCAGAAGTTCTCGTTATCGTGATTGCCGGTGAGGGTGAGAATGGTCCCACCACCGGCGAGGAAGTTGTGAAAAACCTCACGCCAATGGCGGATGCTGTCGCGTAGCCCATCGGGGCGCGACAATTCGCTGAATAAATCACCGGCGACCACCAGGACATCCACAGCGTGTTCCTGGCAATACGCCGCGATGCGTTCGACCGCGGTTCGGAGATCGTCGGTGCGGTCAATTCGGCCTAATCGGTCGCCCAAATGCCAATCAGCGGTATGAAGAATTCTCATACCCCGGTATTGTGCCGGGAACTGGTCAGGAACTGAAGGTCAGTTGCGGAGGAAAACCGCGGGCAACGGGCCACTCCGGCCACACCGAGGGCTGGGGACAAACCCGGCCGGGTCGACTCCACACCAGCTGGGTCGGCTCCACACCAGCTGGGTCGACTCCACACCAATTGAAGGTGGCGCTGATTGCGCCGGCCACACCGAGCGCTGGGGACAAACCCGGCTGAGGGATTCGCAGGCCGGGTCATGGGTCGTTGGCCTGCTATGGCCAGGATTACCCTTTGGGAACCCAGACCGGAGGCGGGGTGATGGTGTCGGCGGGGCGGCTGCCGGCGTTGGCCCGGCCACTGCCAGCCAGACGGCTGATGCAGCGCACGGTCATATCGGCGTCGCAGAGAATTTGGCAGCTGAGGCGGACACCGGTCAGGCCGCGGGCGGCGAGAACTTGCTTTTCCGCTTCGGTCATCAGCGCTGGTTCCCCGTGGAGGAACTCGACGCGGCACGTCGTACAGCGAGCATGGCCGCCGCAGGCGTGCAGTTGATCGATCCCGGCTTCGTCAACCAGCGCCAGTACCAGGCGTTTGCCCGCTGGTACGTCGAATTCACCCACCCCTTCGACGGTCAACTTCGGCATGACATCGCTCCGGAGGCAGACCTGGGGGCTGTGAACGGCCGCCCCCCGGTCATCCTATGAGTGAATTCGGTTCGGCGAAGGGGGGCAGTCTCTCCGTAACGCCAAACGAGCGTTGGCTCTACAGCTTCCAGCCTTTGCCCAATTCCACGAGGTATTCGGTTTGGCCGTTTTTAATCTCCAGGCCCCCAGGGACGTTGTACATGATGGGCGCGGCCTTCTTCCCGCCTTCGTTCCGCTCCCGGATCAGGGTGGCCGAATATTTGCCAATCGGCATCCAGCCGATTTGGAACGTGCCATCGGATTTGATGGGAATACCGAACGATTCGGGCTTTTCGTGGAGGATCAACTTGAGCTGAACCGTTTCCGACGGTGGGAAGGACACCGGATTGCCCTCATGCACCAACCGACCCGTGAAGGCATCGACCGTGGGGCCATCAAAGGGTTTCTGTTCACCGCAACCGGTGACCCCCACAAGCATGACGATCAGCAGCACCGCAGCAGAACAACGCATCGGATCATCTCCAGGATGTTCGGAGGGAATGAAAAACACCGCGCCCGCGAACCGGGAGCGGTGTTGCCACCACCAACGTGATCAATCCAGGTTGTAAACTTCGCCACCGTTGGGCGTACAGGCCATGATGACGGTTTCGACCGGTACGCCATAGCGAATGGTGCGGATACTTCCATCGGCCATGGCCATCAGTGCGCCGCCGGGGTACGGCCCCCCCCACCGGTTCCATGAGTCGAGGTCGGGGCGGTCTTGGACCACTTCAAAGATGAAGCGATACCACGAGGTCCAATCGGTGCGGACTTTGAACCGCTGACCGGGGATCACATCGACAAAGATGACGTTGTTGGGATTGTCGCCCGCGGCATACCACATGGTGTCGGGGCCGTTGGCGCGTGTCAGCCCCATCACGCACGGGCCGCCTTCGGTGATCGGTTCGTCGTTTTTGCCGCGGGTGGCCCCGTTGGTCATGGTGAAGTTCCCCACGCCACGGTTGTTGTACACTTGTGTGGCCAAGGCTTTTTGTCCCAAAAGCACGGTGTTTGAAGTCCCATCGGCGATGGTTTCGAGGCGCCGCCGGCTTAGCCGCCAGTTGGCGGGGGAGCTTGTCCAGTTCGGGTCGACCGTGTTGGGAGCCACGGTATTGGCTCCCGAGTCGATCACCATACCATTCGCGGCATAATCCGTGACTGGGCCGGCGCGGCGAATCGATTGCAGATCGCTCGGATTGAATGTATCCGCCGCCAAGCCCGAGCCACCTCGCCCGGGGTCTAGGAAGGTCTTGATCGGAACAGTAAAGCTCCAGGTGTTGTACAGGTTTTGCTGTTCGATATAGGGCAAAATCTTGTAGGCCCAGCTACAGCCTTCGGCCATTTGCGGCCGCGGGGGGTTGAGTTGCCAGGGCGGACCAAACGCCCACCAGGTATATTCCCAGGTGCCGTTGTGGGGCAACATGCCGACTGCGTCTTGGTAGCTGTGCATGGCCAGGGCGATCTGCTTGAGGTTGTTGGACGATTGCGTCCGGGCGGCTGCTTGTCGGACTTTTTGCACCGCGGGCAGAAGCAATCCGATCAGCACCGCGATAATGGCAATCACGACTAAAAGTTCAATCAGAGTAAAACCATTCGTTCTTCGTCGGACCATGGGAGAGTCCTCAACAACACAGGAAAAGGAACAGTTTGGGAACAATCGGATCATCTCAGAGAATCCTTGGCTGTCGGTTCAATCCGCTGGTCGGGGACCGACGACGCGGATTTCGGCCACTTTCAGGCCCAGGTCTTCTTCGTAGGTGTTGAACACCAGCAAAAACGCCACCCACGGATCGCGGAACCGCGGCGCTTCTTTGTTGGCCAGCATGTTGGCGGCACGAACTTTCAGCCACTGCCATTCCCGCGACCGAGCATCGACAAAGGCATCGTTGACTTCCAACACGCCGGTGGGCGACGACACCGTGCGCGAGGTCCGCACGCAGACGCACAACTGCCCGGCACCGGGGCGGTCGATCCAGTAGCGCACATGGATTTCCGACGTCGGATACAGGGTGAAGAAGCCACGATTCCATTGCTTATCCGAGCGGATTTGGTGCATCACGGTGAAGTTGTGGTAGGGATCGGGCCACCATTCGGGGCGAACGACGAAGTCCGTTTCCCACCATTCGCGGATGCCCACAGACCAATCTTCGGGCAATGGTTCGGCGAAATCGCGGCGGTAATCGGTCGGTGTGGTGGGCAGCGGTTCTTTCGTATGGCGGCCATCGGCATGAACGACATGGAGTTCACCCGGCCGGAAATCTGCCAGGGCGTCGCCGTTGGGTCGCTGAGCTTGGATCACCCCTTGGTGAACTCCCACTTCGGTTGCGCGGGCCACCTCACCCAACGAGAGGGCCACCCCGCTCAACCCGGGCAGCACCACTTGCGGGGTTGACAGTACCAGCGGCGCTGCTGCCAGCGGCTGCGGCAGAACGACAGCACTGACAACACCTTGCGTCAAATGCAGCCAACGTGTTGAGCCGCGCAGCAGGATGACCGAATCACCATTGAGCGTGATCCGGGTTCCGTCGGGATAGGCGAGGGTCGCGGTCGATTCCAGGCCGATAGTCGCCACCGTGGCATTCGGCGGCAAGGGTTTCTCGACGGATCGGGTTCGTCCACGGCTATCCCGGAGGTGGACGGTTCCCCGCACATGCTGGAGCCGCAGAGGGTCGCCGGCCTCGCTGCCCCACCACCGGTACGCGGCAACCCCGGCGATGCCCGCAGCTAAGCCCCCGCCAACCCACCCCAGCACCCGTCGCCGTGACCACCCTGACGGGGAAGGGGGGCAACCCGGTGTGGCAGGAACCAACGGTTGGTTCGCAATAGCCGACAGGGAGCCGATTGGCTCTTGCCAGGCCGGCAGTTCCGCAGCCGCAAGAGCTTGGTGGCAAAGGAGTTGAAACTGAGCGCGCGCGGCCGGCGCACTCGCCAGAAGGTCGGCGAGCTGATCCTGTTGCTCCGGAGATAACGTCCCATCCCAGTAGCGAACAAACAGTTCGTCGATGGACGCCAGATGCGACTTCACCCTTCTCCCTCACGACCGGCGTTGGCCGCGGTTGGTGCGAGTCCCAACCGTGTTTGCACACATTCGCGCAACAGTTTGTGAATCCGCGACAGGCTCTGGTAGACAGCGTCGGCGGTGCGATTGAGTCGCGCGGCGATCGCGGCAGCCGTAAGTCCTTCGCCGTACTTGAGTTGTAACAGAGTACGGGCTGAGGACGTCAGGCGGTTGAGGCAGTGATGCAGCGCCTCACCCTGATCGCTCCAGGGGCTGTCGCCCTCCGCCGGCGCTTCGAGCAAATCCAGCACTTCGTCGGGGAAGGGCCGGAGTTGTTTGCTTTTGGCGTAATCTAAGGCCCGGTGGCGGGCGGCCCGGAGCGCCCACGGCAAAACGTGATCGTGCCCTTTGAAATGCGAGCCATTTTCCAACGCCGCCAGAACGACTTGCTGGAAAATATCATCGGCCACATGCCCATCACGGGCAATGGCCGCCGCGAGCGTGGTCACCCGAAGGCGTTCACGCAAAAGAATTTGCACGATGACATCCGCCGGGAGAGCCATAAAGCGGTTCACCTTCTAATTATCCCACGAACAGAACCGGAGAATCCTGACAGAATTCCCACATTTTCTTCATTTCCATCTCCGATGGCGGCTCTCCCGACGCTTCCCGCCGGTCTGCATTGTGCCAGGGGGTGACTCCGCGGTACAATTGTTGCGTGCGGCGAATGGTCATCGCCCCGCTGTGTGTGAGGAACTTGTGGAAATCCGCATCGGAAGTGGTCACGACACCCACCGCTTGGCCGAAGGACGGCCGTTGATCCTCGGCGGCATCCGCATTGCCCATCCGCGCGGATTGGTTGGCCATTCTGATGCCGATGTCGTCCTGCATGCCCTCACCGATGCCTTGCTGGGCGCGGTGGGTCTGGGCGACATTGGCGACGCTTACCCCGATACGGACCCGCAGTGGAAAGACGTGGCCTCGGAGCGTTTCCTCCGCGAAACCCTGGCGCAGCTCCAGCGCCGGGGCTGGCAAACGGTCAATGCCGACATCACCATTTTCGCCCAAGAACCCAAACTGGGGCCGGTCAAAGCGGCCATTCGGAACAATCTGGCCCGCCTCCTGCAACGGCCGACCGAATGCGTGAATGTCAAAGCCAAAACTGGCGAACACGTCGGCCATATTGGCCGCGGTGAGGCCATCGGCTGCCACGCGGTCGTCTTGGTGACGCGACTGGCCGCTGCTGCCACGGATCACGTTGGCCCGAGGACTGATTCGTAACACGCACAGATTCGTAACACGATACGAGGCCACGAAAGACCGACGGAGTCCACAAACTCGGAAACGTTCACCCCTACAAGATGACAACGGCACGCACCGAGGCGCTCACAACGCTTGGTTTGACCAACGACTCGTGACCTGACCATCGGCGGATGCGGCCCTCAGCAAGGGCATTGGTAATTGCGGTCGATCGTTGGTCAAACGGTGGGATGGCGGTGGACCGCAGGGGTGACCCCACGATGGGCCGTCCAGCGATGGGCTGTCCAGCCGCGATCCCTGCGCGGTGCGATGATGTGAGGAAGGATTTTCCCTATGGCGTTGCAAGTGTACAACACGCTTTCGCGGAAGAAGGAGCCGTTTCCCAAGCGTCCGGGCGAACCGGTCACGATGTACGTCTGTGGCCCGACGGTTTACAAGCCGAGCCACATTGGCCACATGGTCGGCCCGGTCATCTTCGACACTGTCAAACGCTACCTCACCTATCTGGGTTATTCGGTCAAGTGGGTGGTTAACATCACGGATGTCGACGATAAGCTGATCGCTCGGGCCCAGGAACTGGGGACCACGGTTGCGGCACTGGCCGAACAGATGACGCACGATTACTTCGCCTGCCTCCAAGCCCTCAACGTCACCGGTATCGACCGCTTTCCTCGGGCGACGCAGTACATTCGCGGCATGATCGAAATTATCCAAGACCTGATCCGCAAAGACGTCGCGTATGAAGTCGATGATGGTGTCTATTTTGATGTCAGCAAAGACGACGATTACGGCAAGCTGACACATCGCGACCCGGAGCAAATGGAAGCCGGCGCCCGTTTGGAACCCAATCCCAAGAAACGTAACCCGGGTGATTTTGCCCTGTGGAAATCCAAGCCGGATGAACCCCCGGAAGTGCAGTTCGACAGCCCTTTCCAATGCGGTCGTGGCCGCCCCGGTTGGCACATCGAATGCACTTGTATGGCGATCCACGAATTGGGGGAAACCCTCGATATCCACGGCGGCGGGCTTGACCTGCAATTCCCGCACCACGAAAACGAACTGGCCCAAAGCGAAAGCTGGACGGGTAAGCCCTTCGCCCGCATCTGGATGCACAACGGACTGTTGAAGCTCAAAGACAAAGACGGCAAAGAGGCCAAAATGGCCGGGTCGCTAGGCAATGTGCTCAACGTCGCCGATGCCCTGCGGCACGTTTCCGGGGAAGTGCTGCGCTTTTTCATTCTCAAAACCCACTACCGCACACCGATCGACCTGGGCATTTGGGATTGGAACAACCCCAAGACCCCACTGCCGCAAGGGCTGGTTGAAGCCGCCGAGTCCCTTCAGACCTTCTACCGTTTCTTTGAACGCTACGAACGGCTCCGCAGCGAAAGCTTCTACACGCTCCCCGCGCCGATGAGCGCACGATGGCCCCCCGCCTCCGACATCGCCACAGGCTGGCCGGTAGCCGAACTGGCCGAGTCGATTCCCCTCCTGTGGGGCCGCTTCCACGACTACATGCAAGACGACTTCAATACCGGCGGCGCCGTGGGGGTGCTGTACGAATTCGTGTCGCTGCTCAACCGCTTCATTGACAAAAGCGGCTTGGAATCCAGCGCACAAAACACGCAGAACGCGCTGGCCTTGGACCGCGCCGTTGCGGTGTTGCGGGAATTGTGCTCTATCCTGGGCTTGTTTCTGGTCCCGCCGCCCTCAAAAGACATCAGCGGCGGCGATGAACTGGTGGCCGGGCTGATGCAACTTCTCTTAGACCTCCGCAACCAGCTCCGCAAAACGGCCAAAGAAGCGGCCAAGGATAACCCACTGCGCAAAGCGTTGTTCGAACACGCCGACCTCATCCGTCAGCGCTTGGGGGGCTTGGGCGTCATACTGGAAGATCACCCGGACAAAACCACCTGGCGAGTCGAGTAATCGCCCCAAAGTCCGGAATTTCCTCACTACCGACATTGGCCCACGCCCCCCCATAATGCATAAGTGGATAAGGGGGCTGGCTTTTGGGGAATAGGGTATGAATTCCCGCGGCTCAACCCGTCCACTGCGCATTCTGGGGTTGGACCCCGGCTTGCAAACCACCGGCTACGGGGTTGTCGAAGCCGCGGAACGCGGCCCCCGGATCGTCGAAGCGGGCGTGATTCGCTCCGCCGAAAACCGCGCCACGGCCGACATGGCCAAGCGACTCCAAACGCTTTACGACGGTTTGTGGGAAGTGATCGAACAGTGCGCCCCGGCGGCGGTGGCCGTGGAGCAACTCTACGCCCACTACGACCATCCCCGGACGGCGATTCTGATGGCGCATGCCCGCGGTGTTTTCTTTCTGGCCGCGGCCCAACGGAATTTGCCGGTGATCAGTTACGCCGCAACCCAAGTGAAGAAAACGATCACGGGTAGTGGCCGGGCCAGCAAAGAACAGATGCAACACGCCATCGCTCATGAACTGGGTTTGACCCAACCACCGCAACCCCACGATGTAGCCGATGCACTCGCGGTGGCCCTGTGTCATTATTACGTCACCCACGGCGGCCCCAACCTCCTGGGTGGCACCCGTTCGGCGAGCTTCACGGGCGTGAACCGCCGCGTGCTTTTCGGCGAGAACCCGGAGCTTCTTGACGAAACCACATGACGACAACGCCCCGTAGGATCGGACATGATCACCAAAATGACCGGCCTGCTGACGCGGGTGCTCGATGAGGAAGTGCGCCTGCAAGTGGGGCCGTTCGAGTATCAGGTGTTGGTACCCGAAGCCGTACGGCGGCAGATTCAACTGCGCGTCGGCCAGGAAATCACCTTGCACATTACGGAGTACATCGAAGGCAACTCCGCGGGCAGCAAATTCGTCCCGCGACGTATTGGTTTTAATAATGAATGGGAGTTGGAATTCTTCGAACTGTTTTGCACCGTGGAGAAAATCGGCGTCAAGAAAGCTCTGAAAGCGATGGCCCATCCGGTTAAATCGATTGCCGATGCCATCAGCCGGCAGGATACCAAATGGCTATCGCTGCTGCCTGGCATCGGTGCGACCACCGCCGAGCAGATTGTCACCACGCTCAAGCGCAAAGTGACGAAATTCGTGATGCTGCCCGCCGCAACGGACACCTCGGCCCCCCCGGCCAGCGAACCCGCCGGCGGTAAGAAAGGCAAGCCCAATAGCAAGAAAGCCGCCGAAGAAGCTCCGGCCTCGGTCGTGAACGAAAGCCATGGCCAACTGATTGAAGACGTCTATCTGGCACTGATGGGGCTGGGCCTCAACCCCATGGAAGCCCGCGGGCAGATCGACCGCTTGCTGACCGGCGGCCAACCATTTGCCAACGTGGCCGAGGCCCTCGCCCTCATCTTCGCCCACAGAGGGTCATCATGAACTTCCCGATCACACCCTTGCTCCGCATAGTCGTGGCCATACCGTTGTGCGCTGGGGTGGCGGTGGCCGCCGACCCCTGTGACGAGCTGAAACCGTTTCAAGGCGTCTGGGTGATTGCGGAAGCCCATCTGGCCGGCCGCGACCATCGCGACGACTTCCACGGCATGAAACTGACCATCACCGGCAACACCTATGTCATCGACTTCGGCGATAATTCCGACAAAGGTACGATCACCGTCGATGGCACCAAAACCCCCAAACACATCGACCTGACCACACGCCCCGATGGACCGTTCAAAGGCCGCACACTGCCGGGCATCTACGAATTCCACGGCCAGCGTATCCGCCTATGCCTGAATTCCGAAAAACCCGAACGGCCCACGAAGTTTGAAGCGCCCGAGAAAACGCCACTGATGCTACTCACCTTCCAACGCCCCGAGAAACAATAACCGCCCCAGGAACTCCACCATGGCCCGCGAAACGGTCATCCGTACTTCCCCCGCCGACGAAGCCCGAAAGCAGGACGCCGCCCTGCGCCCGAAATTGCTGCGGGAAGTCATCGGCCAGCGGAAAGTCGCCGAGCGGCTGGAAATTGCCGTTTGCGCGGCGAAAAAACTCGGCGAGCCGCTAGGCCATATCCTCTTCGATGGTCCACCTGGCCTGGGCAAAACCACCTTCGCCACCGTGCTGCCCAACGAGCTGGGCACGTCGATCCAGATGACCAGCGGACCAGCCCTGGCCAAACCCGCCGATCTGCTGCCCTTTCTGACCAATCTTGATGAAGGCTCGATCCTGTTTATCGACGAAATCCACCGCCTGCCGCGGGTGGTGGAAGAGTTCATCTACCCGGCGATGGAAGATTTCCGTATCGACATTGTGTTGGGCGAAGGCCTCGCCGCTCGCACCATTTCCATGAACCTGAAGCGGTTCACCCTCATTGGTGCCACCACGCGCAGCGGTATGCTCTCCGGGCCGATGCGCGACCGCTTCAAAATGCACGAACATCTGGAATTTTACAGTGTGCAGGAGCTGGCGCAGATTATTCGCGTCAATGCGGCGAAGTTGAATACCCCCATCACCGACGAAGCCGCGTTGGAATTAGCCCGCCGCAGCCGCGGCACACCGCGGATCGCCAACGCCCGGTTGTATTGGACGCGCAATTACGCCGCCGCCCTGCACGACGGTGTGATCACCGAAGCGATTGCCCGGGCTGCACTCGACAAAGCCGAAGTCGATCGCGAAGGACTCGACAAAAACGACCGCAAGTATCTCGAAACGCTCATCGACCTCTACGGCGGTGGCCCCACCGGCGTCGAAGCCCTGGCAGCGACCATCAACCTGGCCGCCGACACCCTCTCCGACGAAATCGAACCGTATCTGCTCCGCGAACAGTACATCACCCGCTCGCCCCGAGGCCGCCTGGCCATGCCGCGGGCATATCAGGCCCTCGGCAAACTTCCCCCCAAAACCAAACCCGACAACCCACAAGCCGCCCTGTTCGAATAACTCGGGGTGGGTGACTATAATCCCGTGTGGCGTGTGTGATCATGTGGCATCGGTGGCGCCCGGACGAGGAGGAGGGCCAGTAACCCTCCTCCCAGGAGCGTGTGGCGCGTGTGGTCATGTGGCATCGGTGGCGTCGGCCAGCCAGCGCGTCGCGATGGGGATTACGATCGCGGCGGCGATGATGCGGCGATTATGATCGCGTGTAGCCAGTGTTGTATTCCGCGCACCCGGCCGTTCGAATCCCTCTGGGGCACCCCCCGCCAAACCGCCCACAAACAAACGGCCCCGAGAACCACCGGACCGCGGATGAACCGCAATTTCAATCGGTTGTTCACCTCCCATCTTGCGCGAAGAAAAAATGATGGATAACGGCACCGCGGATGAACCGCAATTTCCATCGGTTGTTCATTCAATCGGTTGTTCACCGGCCCAAGCGCCCACGAACAGTGCCGAGAACAACTGGCGCCAGCGACCCAGACACGTCACGATTGGGGCCAAAGCGCATATTTTGCTTGACAAACTCACTGCCATGGCATTTTGCTTGACAAACTCACTGCCATGGCATTCCAATAGCTACGGGTGTAATTTCTCATCTTCACGCGGGGATAGGGTGGATCGTCTCGCAACCACCACATCCTCCACATCGATCAGGCAGGGCTAACGATGTTCCTCTCTCAACGTAGGCGTGGATTCACGCTCATTGAGCTTCTGGTGGTTATCGCGATCATCGCGATCTTGATTGGATTGTTATTACCGGCTGTGCAGAAGGTCCGCGATGCTGCCGACCGGATGTCGTGCAGTAACAACATCAAACAGATTGCGCTGGCCATCCACAATGCCCACGACGCCAACGGAACGCTGCCGCCGATGGCGGCCTTCCGCTACGGCGGCGCGTATTATGCCCCGTTTTTCTTCCACCTGCTGCCGTACATCGAACAACAAGCGGTTTACCAAGCGGCCACCCCGGTCAGCGGCGGCGGCGTTATCCCGTTGTGGGATACCCCGGGGCAAGGAACCCAATTCCTGCGCCAGACACGGATCAACATTTACCGCTGCCCGGTGGATAGCACGATTGGTCGCAATCTGGCCACCGACTGGACACCCGGCGAAACCTCCTATGCCCCCAACTTCCAGGTGTTTGGGAATCCCGGTTTCAACACTGGCAGTATGAACATGAACGATTGGGATGGGCAGACCAAACTCAGCTTCATCCGAGACGGCACATCGAACACCATCGCGATTGCCGAGAAGATGTCGTACTGTCCGGGGCAAACACCCAATGCCGTCAGTGCCCCCAACGTCCGCAATAGCAGCAATCCCCACGGCGGCTCCTGGTGGATGCGGGGTATTTTCCGCTCGGGAACCTTCACCGGCACCGGCACACCCAGTGGCGGAGCCGACAGCTACCCAGGGGATCGCGTCTCGGCGGTCTTCGGTGGCGGAATCGGGCGCGACGGCACCCGCTGGTATGTGGGTCCGGATTCGAAGCCGACAATCTTCGGCGAACCGGAGATTAACACCGTGAATGGCCCCTGTGATCGCGGCCAACCGTCGTCGCCCCACACACAAATCATGGTGCTGGGAATGTGCGATGGCAGCGTCCGCATTGTCAATAGTTCGATCAGCCCGGCGACGTGGTGGGCCGCTTGCACCCGCAATGGCCGCGATATTCTCGGCAACGATTGGTAATTCGCTCAGGCACTTGTGTCCGCTCCCCCCGGGGCCATTCCTGGGGGGGTGCTCCGGCATGTTCCCGCCTCACCACCGCCAGCGCCCCCAGGTGTGCGGATCGTCGGGACAACGAACACAATCACGCTGATACCCACCAATGCCAGCCCTCCGATCACGCACTTCACCCACACCGGTAAGGAACTGAGCGCGATACTCAGCGTCACCACCACAACGACCACAACCACTGCAAAGACTTTCACCGGCTTGCGAATGCCACGATGTTCTTCCCAATCGTGCAGCAAGCGGCCAAACACCGGCGAACGCTTCAGCCAGCGCTGCAATCGCGGCGACGACCGGGCAAAGCAATAACTGGCCAGAAGCACCCACGGCGTGGTGGGCAACCCCGGTAGAATCGCCCCCAGGTAGGCCATGCCCACACTGGCCAACCCCGCGACGACGAGGAGCAACCGCTTCACCCCCGTCGCCCGAGGGGGGGTGGACGGCGACGGAGTCACAACCACCTGTGGAATCTCGGAACCCTTCACACGGCTGACTCGTCGAAAGAATTTGTAGTACGATGATATCCAGGTAGCCATTATTCTCAACACCCGCGGTAATATGAAGCGTTTCTTGCAGGGCGTCCTATTCGTTGGCGGGGTTGTCGTGGCCAGTTGTGGCAAGCCGGCCCCCGAAGAACCCCCGCCTTCTCCGGCCCCGCCATCCGCGTCAGCCGCGACGACAGCCGCGGAACGAACCAAGTACCTCAACGCCCTCAAAAGCCCCAAACACGCCACACGGCAAGCCGCCATCGAAGAACTGGCCTGGTTGGCGGAAACCGACCCCGAGGTGCTGCCGGCTCTCGTCGAGCTTCTCAAGGATCAACAAACCGCCGGACCCGGCCGCACACTCCCCCATCAAATCAATAGCACACGCGAAGCCGCGGCGCGGGCCATTCTGCGATGCACTGATGGTGAGAAAGTGATGAAAGATCGCGGCCTGGCCATTCTCCGCAACGAACTGAAAGATACCTCAGCGGTCATTCGTGAACACACCCTCTACACCATCAGTCTGCTGGGTAACCTCGCACAACCCCTGGCCGCGGATGTTCAAAAATTGTGCAGCGACCCCGATCCCCACGTTCGCGGCCTGGCATTCGATACACTGCGGGTGGTGGGTGTGGCCGACCCTGTGGCCCTGGCCGAATTGTTGCTGCACGAGGAAGAAGACATTGTGCGTCTGGCGGCGCAGTTGATTCCCGAAGTCGCCACGATGCCCGCGGCAGCGGTCGCCCCCTTGGCCAAAGCCCTGGCCAGCAATAACTCGAACATTCAAGCCGCCGCCGCGGAAGGCTTGGCTCGCGCCGGCCCGTTGGCGGCCCCGGCCACGCCCCAGCTCGTTGCCGCGATCACCCAAGCGTACCCGGAGAAGTTCGACCCGCGTACCGCCTCCCTCTTTGGACCGCAGCGGACCTTCTGGAAAGCGCTGGCCCACATCGGCGAGGCGGCCGTGGCACCCACCGCCCAACTGCTCGACCACACCAACCCGCTGGTGCGCATGCTCGCGGCCCGGACGCTCGGCGACATCGGCCCCCCCGCCCAGACCGCCAAAGACGCTCTGAAGAAGGCCCTCAGCGATACCTTCGTCGAAGTCGCGGTGGAAGCCGCCGTCACACTCGATTCCCTCGGTGCATTCCCCGACGACGTTGTTGACCTGATGAAACGGGCCCTCGACACCCCCAACGGCGGCGTCGCCGCCACCGCCATTGAAGGCCTTCCCCGAATGGGCGCCGCCAAAGAATCGTTGATTCCATTGGCTTTGGCCAAAATGGATGATGCCAACCCCAACACCCGCGCCGCGGCCGTGTGGCTGGTCGGTCAAATCCCCCTGGCCACCGCAACCAAAGCCGCCACCGCGCTGGCCCCGCGCCTGACCGACACGGAACCGGAAATTCGCCGCCTGGCCGGATATGTGTTGGTGCAACTGGGTCCGGCCGGTGCGGCCGCCGCCGAAGCCCTCGGCCAGGCCTTAGCCACCGAGGAAGAATCCGACATCCGCGCCGTGTTCATAGACGCTCTCATCACCATGGAAGCCGCGGCCCAGCCCGCCGTAGCGGCCCTGCTGCCACTTCTGGCCGATCCCCAGCTCACTGTCACCCAACGGGCCCAAATCGCACAGGCTCTCGCCCGCGCCGACCCGGCATCGCCCGCGGTCGCCAAAGCGTTGGTGAAAGCCGCCACCGATGCCGAACCCACGCTCCGCGCCGCCGCCGCCGAAGCGCTGGGGCGTCTGAATCCGCTTCCAGCCGAAGCGGTTGCGACGTTGGTCAAACTCGCCCAATCCGATCGGCATACCGGTCCGCGCGCGGCGGCGATTCGTGCTTTGGCTACAGCCGGCCCGCGTGCCAAAGCCGCCCACGCGGAAGTCGACGCCCTCACCACCAGCCAACAACCAGGGATGAGCCTGTGGGCCCAAGCCGCCCGTGCCGCCATCGCCGGCGACATCAGCCGCGCCGCCCCGACCATCCGCGCTGGACTGACCGACCGCAACACCGCCACCCGCACCGCCGCGGCCGAAATCCTGCTTCTCCTCGGCCCCACACCCGCCGATCAACCCGTTCTGCTCCAATTGCTCCGCGACCCGAACACAGCCACCCGCACCGCCGCCGCCAAAGCCCTCGCTCGGCTCGGCCCGGCCGCACGCGAGGCCGTGCCACAACTGCGCCGCCTGCTCGACGACGCCGACGCCGAACAACGCATCGCCGCGGCCGAAGCCCTGGGTCAGATCGGCGCAGCCGCCCGGCCCGCTCTGACGCGACTGACAGAACTGCGCGACGATCCCCTCGTCGGACGGGCCGCCCGCCGTGCCATCGAGCAGATCGAACGCCCGAAGAAGAAATGATCCAACCTGCCATCCTTTCCTGATCGCAATCGATGGGCCAGGTCTTGACAATCCGATGAAGAGCAATAAATTAGAGCTCAGATGGTCTTTGGGAACAACCCGCCCTATTTTTCCAAGAACAGTTACTCCCACCACAATCACGCTGACCCCAACGCTGCCCAAGCTATCACTCACGCTAACAGGCGGCATCCAGACCATCCCCAACCGAATGGGCTATCCATCCCTGAGCGTGGAGGTCATCGAAAAATCACCACTGCGTCTGGTCATTCCACACCATGAGGGACAGGCTCGTTGAGGAAATGTCCTCGTACCCTGGTTGTTTGGGCCAGCCAGACCGGTTACAGAAGAAGAACTAACTGGGTACAGTCTGTGCAGACTTGACCCCTGGTGTTTCGTTTCCGTGGAGATGCCGCGAAGTATATGCGGGAGCTAACCGCGGGGTGTCATCCCTGCGATCGGAGAGAAGCCGTGTGCGGCCCACCTTTCCGATCAGCAATCGCTGGGGTGTGATGAATTCAGCAATAGCTGGGGTGTGATGAATCGGTCTTATCCCCAACCGATTGCTTGCGATTCCAGATGGAATGCCATATTGGGACGTGCATTGCGAACGATCTGATCCGGGAGCCTGTGTCGTGACAACGTTCATACCGAGTATCCGGGGACTCGTCGCTATCGCCGGTTGGGTTTTGCTTCCGGCGGTGGGTCGTGCGGACGAGGTAGACTATCTCAAACAGGTCAAACCGCTCCTCGAAGCCCGCTGTTATGCCTGCCACGGAGCACTCAAACAAAACGGCAAGCTCCGTCTGGACACGGTCGCCGCGGCCCTGACGGGCGGCTCGTCCGGGCCGGCGATTGTGAAGGGGAAGCCGGACCAGAGCGAACTGATCGCGCGCGTGTCGGCCCAAGACCCCGCCGAGCGGATGCCCCCCGAACATGAAGGATCGCCGCTGACGGCTGCAGAAATCAACCTGTTGCGGCAGTGGATTCAGGCCGGCGCTCCCCATCCGGCGGATGAGAAGCCCGAACCCGATCCGCGCCAGCATTGGGCATTCCAACCCATCCAACGTCCGCCCGTTCCCAAGGTGAACAACGCAGCGTGGGTACGCAATCCGATTGATGCGTTTGTCGCACAGCAGCACGAACGACGCGGATTGACTCCGCAGCCCGAGGCAAACCGGGAAATTCTATTACGGCGGCTGTCCCTCGACCTGCTCGGGGTGCCGCCCACCCCCGAGGAGATCGCCGCGATTCAAGCCGACCAACGCCCGGATTGGTATGAACGTTTGGTCGATCGTCTCCTCAATGATCCGCGCTACGGCGAACGCTGGGGCCGCCACTGGATGGATATCTGGCGTTACAGCGATTGGTGGGGGCTAGGTAACGAACTGCGGAATAGTCAAAAGCATATCTGGCACTGGCGCGACTGGATTATCGAATCACTCAATAAAGATGTCCCTTACGATGAAATGATCCGGCAGATGCTGGCAGCGGATGAACTGTATCCACACGACCTCAGCAAGCTGCGGGCCACTGGTTTCCTGGCACGGAACTACTTCCTGTTCAACCGCCATCAGTGGATGGATGAAACCGTCGAACATGTCAGCAAGGCCTTCCTCGGCCTGACGATGAACTGTGTCCGCTGTCACGACCATAAATACGACCCTTTCCCCCAAATCAGCTACTATCAACTGCGGGCGTTTTTTGAACCATACCACGTTCGCCTCGATGTGGTTCCCGGCGAGCCGAACTTGGAACGCAATGGCATCCCTCGCGTCTTTGACGCGTGGCCTGACGCCCCCACGTATCGCTTCATCCGCGGCGATGAGAAGAATCCTGATAAGTCGCAAACCATCGCCCCGGGGCTTCCAAAAGTGTTGACACCGGAACTGCCCAAAATCCAACCGGTTGATCTGCCCCCGGATGCCTGGCAACCGCAGCGGCGCGCGTGGGTGATCCCGGCCTACCTGAACCAAGCCCAACACCAACTGATGCTGGCCGAGAAGACATTGGCCAAAATCGACGCGCAACTGGCCCGCCTCCAGGAAGCCTCGGCCGATCGATCCTCCCCACCCCCTCCCCCCCCGTCTGCCGCGGGGACGAACCAGACCGGAGTGTTTGACACATTTGCCAAGCTCGATCCGAAACGCTGGCAGAAATACGGTGGCGAATGGCAACAGCAGGGGGAAAGCATCGAGCAGAAGCACGACGGTTCGCAACGGGCGGTCCTGCGCCTGCTTGAGAAAGCCCCACGGGATTTCGATGCCACCGTGCGCTTCACCCTACAGGGCGGCCGCCAATGGCGCAGCCTGGGGCTGAGCTTCGATGCCGCCGACGGTGACCCCACGCAGGATACCGCGGCGACATATCATGAGCAGTTGGTGTATGTCAGTGCATTTGCCGACGGCCCCAAAATCCATGCCGCCTATAACGTTGCCGGGCAGTGGCACTACCCGCCAGCGCCGGCGATGCGGCCGCTACCGATTCAATTGCATCGCGAATATACGCTTCGCATCCAAGTTCGGGATCGAACGATCAATGCCTCTATCAACGGCGTACCAGTTCTGGCGTGTCAGACATCGCAGGCTCGTCGCGCAGGACATTTGCAGATCGTCACCTTTGATGCCCGCGCGGTTGTGCACGAATTCCGTCTGCAAGCACTCGATCCCAAGTGGGTGCTTCTTGATCCGGATAGCCCCCAGCTCCAAGGTGAACCCCTCTTCGAGGTGGACGATGTGCGCGCCGAACGGGCGGTCGCGGCTGCCGCTGTGGCGGTGGCCCGCGCGGAGGTGAAAGCCATCGAGCGGCGCGGCCAAGCCTGGCAAGCGATTTGGTCGCAAGCGGGGGACAATGAGCAACGCACGGCCCACGCCGCGGCCATCCGGGCGGCGCGGGAATTGAAGGTAGCCCAAGCTCAACACGCTCTGGCCGTGGCGCAACGGAACCTGAGGCGGGCACCCGCCGACCAACAGGCCGCCGCGGCGAAGGCGGTCGAATCCGCTCAAACGGCCCTCCAGCACGCCCAAGCGGCCGTGTCCGCGGCGATCGCACCGACGGAAAAGCTTGAAGAGTTCGTCGGCGCCCGCTGGACACCAACCCGCTTCCTCAGCTCGACCGCCGATGATCCGGCACCAGCCTTTCTGCCCCGCAGTACCGGTCGTCGCACCGCCTTGGCCCAGTGGATCACTGATCCCCGCAACCCCCTGACGGCGCGGGTGGCGGTCAATCACATCTGGAATCGCCACTTCGGTACACCCTTGGTCCCCACCGTTTTTGATTTCGGCCGCAAAGGGCAGCCCCCGACGCACCCCGAGTTGCTCGATTGGCTCGCCAGTGAGTTGGTTGCCAAGGGCTGGAGCATGAAGCATCTGCACCGGTTGATCGTCCAATCGGCGACCTATCGCCTGGCCAGTTCGACCCATGCGTCTGAAAACCGCAGCCGCGATCCCGATAACGTCTACCTGTGGCGGCGCACGCCCGTTCGTATGGAATCGCAGGTGGTGCGCGATAGCTTGCTGTCGTTAGCCGGTCAGCTCGACCCCCAGATGGGTGGGCCTCCCGTGCCGCCGGCGGAGCAAGCGCAGTCGAAACGGCGGAGCATCTACTTTTTCCATTCGAACAACGAACGCAATCTGTTCCTCACAACCTTCGATGAGGCCTTGGTGACCGATTGTTACCGACGGGAACAGAGTATCGTTCCCCAGCAGGCCTTGGCGATGACCAACAGCCGATGGGTTCTTGATGTTTGCCGGCCGATCGCCGAACGCCTCAGCCAGTGGTTGCGGACCCAGCCATCGGCCGAAAGCGATGCGGCGTTTGTGCGCGCTGCGTTCCTTGTGCTATTGGCCCACACGCCCACTGAGCGGGAACTCCAAGCTTGCCTGCAGGCCCTGGCCGCGTGGCGCAAGTTGCCCGAAGCCGGCCGCGATGAGACCGCCACGAACTTCGCGTACGCGCAGCTGATCTGGGTGCTCCTCAATCACAACGACTTTATCATGATTCGCTAAGGAGAATCCAACAATGATGGTGGGATATTCCACCCGACGCCAGTTCCTATCCGGGTTTGCCGCTATTGCGGCCGCGGCCATGCTCCACCGCGACGGTTACAGTCGGGGGGGAAAGTGGTCGCCTCCCAATGGCCAGCCGCACTTTCCGCCCAAAGCCAAAAGCGTCATCTGGCTTTTCATGAACGGTGGACTCAGCCACCTCGAAAGCTTCGACCCCAAACCGATGCTCAACAAATACGCCGGGAAAACCATTCGGGAAACGCCCTTCGCCGACGTGCAAGACCCGAAGAAACTGGCGATCGAACGGCTGGTCGTTCCCGACGCCAACGGCAACCAACGCCACACCCTTTTCCCCATGCAGGTGGGTTTCAAAAAACATGGTCAAAGCGGCATCGAAGTCAGTGATTGGTTCCCCCACATTGCCCGGCAGATCGACCGCATTGCCGTCATTCGTTCGATGTGGACCACCGACAGCAATCATGGGGCGCAGGTCCAGTTTCATTCGGGCCGACATCAGAACGATGGCCAGTTCCCCAACCTCGGGGCGTGGGTTCACTATGGCCTGGCCTCGTTGAACGACAATCTGCCGCAGTATATCTCCTTTGGCAACCGCGAGTATTGGAACAAACGGGATGGCCATTATCTAGGGCCCGCGCACGATGCTGTGCCGTTGCGTGTCGATCCCCAAAACCCCTTGGATTTCAGCCAACCCGAACGTCCCGTCTCGCGCGAAGCCCGTTCGATCGGCATTGATTTACTCCACAAGCTCAACGAGCAGCGGTTAGCTGAGACGCCCGCCGATGCGACAGTCTCGGCCCGGATCGCCTCATACGAGCTGGCCTTCCGGATGCAGCGCTCCATCCCCGAGGCGGTCGATTTCACCCAAGAGACGGAGGAAACAAAGAAACTCTACGGTTTGGACTTACCGCATTGTCGCGAATTCGGCATGCAGATGCTCGCGGCGCGACGCCTCGTGGAACGCGGCGTGCGCTTCATCCAAGTTCAGCATGGCGCCGGTGGAGCCGGGGCTTGGGACGCTCACAGCGGCCTGAAAGGCAATCACCAGAAAAACGCCCTCGCTGTCGATCAGCCAATCGGTGCCCTTTTGGAAGACTTGCATCGCCGGGGTTTGTTAAAGGAGACGATTGTGTTGTTCGCGACCGAATTCGGTCGAACGCCCGGTTCGCAAGGCTCCGATGGCCGAGATCACCATATCTACGGCTTCAGTGTGTGGATGGCTGGCGGCGGTATCAAAGGGGGCGTTGTCCACGGGGCCACCGACGAAATCGGCTTCCATGCGGTGGAACACCGGCATTATGTCACCGACATTCACGCCACGATCTTGAAACAACTCGGACTGGACTCCCGCCGATTGGAGATTCCCGGCCGCAAACGCCTCGATATCGACCACGGCCAACCCATCCACGAAATTCTGGCCTGAGACACTCAACTGGCAATGCTCCAGGGCAACGCATCCCTGCGCATCACCCCAAGAGCGGCCAAGATGAAAAATAGGGAGGAGGGGAACTGATGTTGCTGCTGCGGAAACTTCTGATCTGGGTGGGCGTGTTTTTCCTTGCGAACGTAGCTTGTGCAGAAGAGCCGCCCGGCTCGAAAACCCATCCACCGATCGCCGTCGCCAAGATTTGGGATCAGGCCCCGCACAACGCCTTCACGGACCTGATCCGCTTCGGAGGGCGTTGGTTCTGCACATTCCGCGAGGGCAAAGACCACGTCTCAACCGACGGGGCGTTGCGGATCATCACCTCGACGGACGGGATGCAGTGGGAATCCGCCGCCCTCATCACCTCGAAGAATTCCGACTTACGCGACCCTAAGCTCACGGTGACGCCCGACGGTCGCTTGATGCTCTGCGCGGCCGAATGGCCTCAGAACCGCTCAAAATACCAGTGCCAATCCCTCGTCTGGTTCTCCCGCGACGGCCGAAGTTGGAGCGACCCGCACCCCATCGGCGACCCCGACTTCTGGCTCTGGCGTGTCACTTGGCACAAGGGCCAGGCATACAGCATCGGCTACAGTTGCGGCAAAGAGGGATTGATTCGACTTTACGTCAGCCAGGACGGCAAAAAGTTCGACCGACTAGTCGAGCGGCTCTTCGACAAGGGCTATCCCAATGAAACGTCCATCGTCTTCGTTGGCGACACGGCTTACTGTCTGCTCCGCCGCGACGGTGAAGGGGCGGGTAACTCAAACGCGATGCTGGGCATTGCTCAGCCCCCGTTTACCAAATGGGAGTGGAAGGATCTCGGCGTACGGATCGGTGGGCCGCACATGATCCGGCTGCCCGATGGCCAATTCATCGCCGCCGTGCGACTCTACGACAAAAAGGAACGCACCTCCTTGTGCCGCCTTGATCCTGTGGCGGGGAAGCTCACGGAGTTCCTCCCGCTGCCCTCGGGGGGGGACACCAGCTATCCCGGCCTGGTGGTGTATCGGGACGAATTATGGATCAGCTACTACTCCTCCCACGAAGGCAAGACGAACATCTACCTGGCCCGCATGCCGATTGAGCGACCGGTCCGCGACATCGGCTCACGCCGTGAGTTGTTCGTCGATCATTATCTGATTGAGCGATTGGACAATCTCACCTTGAAACTCCACGAGCCTTGCCCCGCCCCGCCCACGACTCAGCCCGCGGATAACATCGAATACGGCACGGTCATCAAGGATGGCGACCTCTACCGCTTTTACACCCGCGACGGCCGCGGGGCTAAAGTCGATGGCGACCCGGCCGAAGTGACCCGTTATTGCGAGAGCAAGGACGGCATCCACTGGACTAAACCCAAGCTTGGCCTCTTCGCGATCGACGGCTCCAAGGAGAACAACGTCATTTTGCACGAGGCCCCGTTCTGCCACAATTTCTCGCCGTTTCTCGATACCCGGCCGGGCGTTCCTGCGGAGCAACGGTTCAAGGCCCTGGCCGGAACGGTCCAATCCGGACTATATGCATTCGTCTCCACCGATGGCATTCGCTGGCGAAAGCTCCAAGACAAGCCAGTGATTACCTACACCAAGGAGTATGCCTTCGACTCGCAGAACGTGTCGTTCTGGTCCGAGGCGGAAGGGTGCTACGTCTGCTACTTCCGACACTTCCTCGATAAGCAACTCCGCTCGGTTTGCCGGACGACCTCGACCGACTTCGTGAACTGGACCGAGCCGGTGCCCCTGAAGCCGAACTTCCCCGGCGAGCACCTATACACCACGATGACGCATCCGTACTTCAACGCGCCGCACATCTACATTGCTTTGCCGACCCGCTTCCACCCGACCCGTGGGGAGAGTACCGACATTTTGTTCATGACGGCTCGCGGGGACGGCCCATTCGACCGCACGTTCCGGCAGGCGTTTCTGCGACCGGGCTTGGACCCAGCCCGCTGGGGCAACCGGGCCAACTACGCCGCCTGGAACGTTGTGCCCACGGGACCGGCGGAGATGTCGATTTACGTTTCCCCGTTCCGCCGGTTTACCTTGCGGACCGACGGATTCGCGTCGGTGCGTGCCGGGGCCGATGCGGGCGAGATGCTGACGCGATTGTTGCGTTTCTCGGGCAACGAGTTAGTCGTCAACTACTCCACCAGTGCAGGAGGCAGCTTGCAGGTGGAAGTCCAGGACGAGTCCGGCAAGCCAATTCCCGGCTTCCGCTTGGACGAGTGCGTCTCACTCATTGGCGATTCGATTCAGCAGCCAGTGCGTTGGAAGACCAACCCCGACCTCTCCCGCCTCGCCGGGCGAATGGTGCGACTGCGCTTCGTAATTTCCGACGGCGACCTGTACGCGATCCAATTTCGCCAGGGGAAGTGATTGGCCCGCAATCATCAAGTCCAACGGAAACGTGAGGACCGACCCAGGGCAAGGGAATCGCCGACAACCAGACCGCGTCGCTGGCGACCTGGAATGACGACCTGCTGCCGATCGAACCAGATGGCGAGCCGTGGGTGCTAGCCCACGGTGTTCAACTACGACCTGGCCTTGCTTGGCTTCGACCCGGACGAATTGGCTAAGCTGCTCGACCCCGGGGTCAAGGACGGCCTGTGCGACCCCGACGAAGTCTCGGAACCTCCCGACGAGCCAGTCACCCGACCGGGCGACCTGTGGGTTCTGGGTGATCATCGGCTCCTCTGCGGCGACAGCGGCAAGGTGGAGGACGTGGACCGGCTGCTCGAAGGAGCGTCCATCCACCTGGTCAACACCGACCCGC
>JANWYJ010000056.1 GCA_025055115.1 Gemmata sp. | reverse complement strand
GGCCATTTGTCCGACAATATCTTCACCCAAATCGGGCACTTCTTGAGTGAAATCCCCGGCGGCCATCGCATTGACGGTCACCAGAATCGTATCGATCTTGCGTTGCAGCTCCGCCGCTTTCTCCTTTCTCTCACGCTCAAGGTTCTTGATAGGAGTGATGTCGGTCGCAAACTTCACCACCTTATAGGGCTTACCAGTCCGATCACAGATCGGGTTATACGATGCCTGCAACCAGATCTCTTTGCCCCCTTTCCCGAATCGTTGGAACTCCCCAGTGACATACTCGCCACGGTTGAGTTTGGCCCACAGCTCTCGGTATTCCGGGCTATTGGCGACCGCCGGCGCCACGAACATGCTGTGGTGCCGGCCTTGGATCTCGCCAAGCGTATAGCCGACGGTGTTCAGGAAATGGTCGTTGGCCGTCACAATCGTGCCATCGAGTTTGAACTCGATCACCGCTTGCGACCGGTGAATTGCAGCCAATTGCATCGAATAATCCGCATTTTGGTTTTCTTGCGCGACCCGTTCCGTCACAATGTCCCATGTGACCATGGTTCCCAGATGGTTACGCTCGGAGTCGAAGACCGGACTGATCCGCAATTCGAGCGTTTCTGGTCCCACTTGGATCCAGGAAAGGTGGGGAATCCTCTCCGGATGGGCAAGCATCGTCCGCTGATGTTCCGGCCGTTTATGAAAGATGTCAATCGATTGGCCCACAATCTGTTCCGGTGGAACGGGGAGATACTTTTCAACCCGCTTGAGAGCCTGCAGAGTTGCGGGATTGACATAACGAATGACATAATCGCGATCGGCGAACATAATGGCCGTTTTCGAGGAATTGAGCATGGCTTCCCAAAGATCAGCCGAATGCTGCGCCGTCGCTGTGGACGTTGCCCGTCGGGAGGGGGCGTTTTTCGAGGATGGTTGTGTGCGAGCCATGTGAGCCTGTAACCTCTTGATGTTGAAGGAGATAGAACACAATCCGAAGCTAGTGAGCGGTACGAAAGGGGTTACGCCGCGGTTGCGGAGAAACCCACCAACCGATCGACATTCAGTAGCGTGATGAGCCGTTCGCCGGTACGAGCAATACCGGTGATGAACGACGTATCCACACCGCTGCCCAAATCGGGAGCCGCAACCGCATCCTGACTGGTGACGTTGAGAACATCGGAAACCGCGTCGACCACCAAACCGACAATCTTCGTCCCCACGGTGACGACAATAATGACGGTGAAGCGGTTGTACTCGGTTTCACGAAGGCCAAACCGCACGCGGAGGTCAATAATGGGAACCACGGTGCCGCGGAGGTTCATCACTCCCTTGATTTCGGGGGGAGTGTTCGGCAGCGGTGTGATCTTGGAATAACCTTTGATCTCCTGGACGCGGAGAATCTCCACTCCATACTCTTCGTCTGCTAAGCGGAAGGTCAGGAATTGCCGTCCATCCGCGGTGAAAGTGGTGATGGCGCGATCGTTTTCCAGGGCGTTCATACCAGTTCTCCAGCCATATTCATGCAGGGTGTTGTCAGAAAGCTCGTCTCGTGAGGAATTTGCATAAAGCCTTGTTGAGCATGAATTTGCGTCAGACCGTGGACATCCAGAATCATGGCGACCCGGCCATCGCCCAAAATGGTGGCCCCCGCCAGGCCTTCCACGCGACGGAAATTGGCATCCAAGCTTTTCACCACAGCCTGAATCTGCCCCAACAGCTCATCGACCAACAGGGCATACTTTTTGCCTTGATCTTCCACCACCACCACAAGGCCGACCCAGGGATCGCTGACCCGGGCCGGCCGCCGCAACACGCGATACAGCCGTACCAGCGGCATCACTTCGTGGCGCACCCGCACGACCTCACCTTGACCGGCCAATAAGTGAACATCACTCGCCCGCGGACGGAACGATTCCACCACCGACAACAGCGGCACCACATACACATCCTCACCCAAGCCCACCATCAAACCATCCATAATGGCCAAGGTCAGCGGCAAACGGATAGTGAACGTGGTTCCTTGACCAGGTTGAGTACGGATGGCAATACTGCCCTGAAGAGCTTCGATATTGCGGCGGACAACATCCATCCCCACGCCCCGGCCGGAAACGTCTGTGACCGCGGCCGCGGTCGAGAAGCCCGGAGCAAAAATGAGAGCGTAGATTTCGGCATCGGTCAGGCGCTGCCCTTCGGTCACCAATCCCTTTTCGATACCCTTGCGCCAGAGGCGGTCGCGATCCAGACCTCGGCCATCGTCACTCAGTTCGATGAAAACATTGCCACCTTGGTGATAGGCCCGCAGGGTGATACGACCTTCGGGCGGCTTGCCCGCCGCGCGGCGTTCGTCCGCCGCTTCGATACCGTGATCAACCGCATTGCGAACCATATGCATGAGCGGATCGCCCAGTTGATCGACCACGGTTTTATCGAGTTCGATCTCCTCGCCATGCAATTCCAATTCCACCGGTTTATTCATCTTCCGCGACAGGTCGCGCACCAGCCGGCTCATCTTTTGGAAGATGCCCTGCAACGGCACCATCCGCAGCGACAGGCTCAATTCTTGCAGATCACGAGAAATTTTGTTCAGCTCAGGCAAAGCGCGGGAGTGCCACCCCGAACCGGCAGTCAATTCATCAAACTCTTGTTGAACCATCGACTGAGCGATAACCAATTCGCCAATTGTATTGGTCAGCTTGTCGAGTCGCTCTTTATCGACGCGAACCGTTTCCTTGTCGGGAAGGGCCACACGGGGCGGGGCGGTCGACGACCCCTCCGTCCCGGGGTGATGGGCCGGTGTGTGGACCGCGACGGACACAGCCTCCGACCGGACCGCGGCTGCCGCGGGTTTTTCTGGGGCCCCAGTTTCCGCGGAACGACCGGTCCCAACGCGACGAAGCTCCGCCAGCAGTGGCGTCAGGGCCGGATCCGTTGGCAGTGGACCATGCCCCGGCGTCCACTGGCGGAGATTGTGAATTTGCTGTTTGAGCGCATCGGTACTCGCAAAGGCCAAATCGAGATAGCGATCTTGCAAAATAATCTCGCCGTCGCGAGCGCGGTTGAGGAGGTTCTCCGTTTCGTGCGCCAGCGTCCGAATCACCTCCAGTCGCAACATGCTGGAAACGCCCTTAATCGTGTGAAAACCCCGATAGATGGCGTTGAGTGCTTCGGCGTTGGTGGGGTCGTTGTCGAGACTTAACAAGTGCCGGTCGGCTGCTTCCAAGTGTTCGGTGGCTTCAGCGCAGAATTCCGGCAACATCTCGATGCTGTCATCGGGGATGACGGTTTCTGCAGGCAGTGAAACATCGCTTGCCGCGGGGTGATCCGCCACCGCCGATGTTTCTGTGGGCAATGAAACATCGCTTGCCGCGGGGTGTTCCGCCACCGCCGATATCGGTTGTGCGGCAGTCGCGTGGGTGGCGAACGCTGCCAGTTCCGCTGCCATCGTGGTCCGATCGACAAGCCCGTCGTTGATGAGGTCTTCGGACCATACCGGTATCCGTTGTTCCTGGAGCCGCAACAGCCGCCCCAGATCGGAATCGGTCAGATACCCGCCAGCGACCACGGCCTGGGCGAACCCGTTCCCCGGCGCCAAACGTTCGCGTAGCTGCCGGAGTTGGTCCTTCGTCAGCAACCCCACCTCCACTGCCAGGTCCCCGAGCGTGGGGTAGCGGCCACGATGACGATAGAGAGCCTCGAGTGCCTGTTCCGCGGTGAGAACCTGGCGTTCCACGAGGAATTTCGCCAAGGCCAGTGGTTCGGAAACAGCACATGGGTGATTTTCAGAAACACTCCGCATAACGGAGGCAGGGCAGGCATCCTCACACACTGGGCGGCGAGCCGATTCCGGCTCAATCGTCAGTTCCACCACCTCGCCAGCAAAGGCGCAGGCCTGACGGATCGCTTCGGGGGATTGGTCCGTTTCCAGTTGCACCGTCCACGACATGTAACAGCGTTCGGGGTCCAAGTCGCGCAACCGGGGCAATTGCTCCAAGTGCGGTTTCACCGCGCGGAGGGTTCCCAATTCCTCGATCGTCCGCAAGACAACCAGTGGATCCAGCCCAGAGCGGAAAGCCTCCGGGTGAGGCGTGACGGTGATGCGATACGTCGTCGGTGGGTCACGACGAACCGATGAGTCCGGAGGCGACGGTGCTCTAGGTTGTTCTTCATGCGGGGAGCTGTACCAGCCGATGGGTTCACAGTCCAAGTCCAAGCGGGCCTGGAGTTCCTCGATGGCGGAGGATGGGGATTCTCCGCGGCGCAGTGTGGCCACGATGTGCGTTAGCGCGTCGGTGGCTTCCAACAACCGATCCACCATCGGTCGGGGAATAGGGGCCGCGTGGCGGAAGCGTTCGAGGATGTTTTCGAACCTGTGGGTCATTTGCGCAAGTTCACCCAAGCCCACAACATCCGCACCGCCTTTGAGCGAATGCGCGGCCCGAAAGGCGTCGTCCACGGCTGCGGCATCCGCCGGGTTGGCATCGAGACGGAGTAACGCCGCTTCGAGTGCCGCCAAATGTTCCACGGCCTCCTCGAAGAACGTCGCGCGGTAACGGGTCCCATCGATGTTCATACGCTTTGACCGGGCAGTCCTATGGACACACGTCGCAACCATCCACGTCCTAAGCAACCAAGCGCTTGACCACCTGAATCAACCGTTCCGGATCGAACGGCTTGACGATCCAGCCCGTCGCCCCGACCGCACGGCCCTGGTTTTTGCGGCTCTCATCCGATTCCGTGGTCAGAACGAGTATGGGGGTAAAGCGAAATTCCTTCTTCGCCCGCAGCTGCTCAATCAGCGCCAGCCCCCCCATCACCGGCATGTTGAGATCGGTGATGACCAGATGAACCGTCTGCCCCACCACGCGGCGCAAAGCCTCTTCACCATTGGCTCCTTCCAGGACACGGAAGCCAGCGCTGCGGAGGGTGTCGCCGAGCATCTGCCGAATGGTCCGCGAATCGTCGACAATCAATACCGACTTGCCCATAGGGTGTTCCTCGATGGCATCAGTCCTGTGTCGCCGCCGGCGCGTCTGTGGCCGAGGCCACCGGCTCCGGTGGGAGCAATCGGGCCAGGCCGCTCCGGCGAAATACGTCTCGCCACGGTCCGGTCTGACCCCGCAATTCACACGTCCCCCCCTGTTCCACCACCTCGCGATACAAACTGAGCAGGATTTGCAAGCTGGCTGTGTCCAAATTTTGAACATCTGAACAGTCAATCTCCACGACCGTGGATCGGGAAGCGACCGCGATCGCCGTGTGTTGCAACTCCGCGGCCTGGTGCACCGTCAGGTGACCGCGAAGAGTGAGCCGCTGCCGTTGGGGGGTGATCGTGACAACCGAGTACGACAGACCGGGATCAGCACTCCGGACCATAGCCACTTCCTGCAAGGGCCGTTCACTTTCCTGGAAAGGCAGTTCACTTTCTGAACACCTTAGAACAGGAATTCATGCAACGTCGGAACAGAAGCCGAAAAATCGCCCTGACAGGAATTTCTCGGCACCAATTCTTTCATTCTGACCGAAATCTTCTTGACACGATGGCAACGAATCATGCGGAAACCGGACTTTTTCGCTCTCTGAAGGGCGGGAGAATATTGCGGTGGGTGGGTTGCAGGAGACTGTTTCAAAACCCGAAGACAAGCTGAACCATAAGCGGCATTCTGCAACCATGCCGGTGTGTTGCAATCACTCTTCGGGAATATGCACCGCTACAGACCAAAGACAGTTGCGGGAAGGTAAATACAACGCTTGTAGCGGCGCGGTGTGAGAGCGCTGCCCTCCGCAGACCGGGTCTTACCGATGACACCGTCGATGCCGACGTGGACCAGTTACGACGAAGTTCCGTACGAAAGCCTGCCATTTGCGCAATCGCATCCATCCCGTTTGGCGACAGTAGCCACGGTCTTTGGGCTTCAACCGCCGCCGGTGGAGCATTGCCGCGTTCTGGAACTGGGCTGTGCCGCGGGGGGAAACCTTCTGCCGATGGCCGAAGCCTTCCCGGCCAGCGAATTCGTGGGCGTGGACTTATCGGCCCGCCAGATCGCCGAAGGGCAACGCGACTTGGAACGACTCGGCCTGACCAACGTTCGGCTACATCATGCCAACATTCTCGATATCGACAATTCTTACGGATCGTTCGACTACATCATTTGCCACGGGGTGTTCTCGTGGGTCCCCCGCAACGTCCAGGAACATATTCTAGCGCTGTGCGGGCAGCAGCTCACCCCGCGGGGGGTGGCCTACATCAGTTACAACACCTATCCCGGTTGGCATATGCGCGGTCTGATCCGCGACATCATGCGTTACCATGCGTTACGTTTTCCCACACCACAAGAACGGGTGGGTCAAGCGCGCGCCCTTATCGACTTCTTGGCCCAATCGGTGCGCAACGATACCGGAGCCTATGCCGTACTTTTGCGGACTGAATTGGAATTGATGCAAAACCAAAGTGATCATTATCTGTATCACGAACAGCTTGAAGATATCAATGATCCGATGTACTTTCATACTTTTATTGAACGCGCTCAGCAGCACCGGCTCCGCTATCTGGGGGAGGCTCGTGTTTCCACAATGGTCACACGGAACTTCGGTCCTGACGTTCAAAAAACTCTCTCTTTACTCGCCAGCGATTTGATTCAAACGGAACAGTATCTCGATTTTGTCCGCAATCGGACATTCCGCGAAACGCTTTTAGTCCGCGACGAGCAAACTCCGGATTGGACAATCACCCCGGAACGGATGGTGGGCTTGCACATCGCCTCGCCGGCGCAACCGCAACCGACCCAATCGGTGGACCTGACGAACGAATCCCCGGCCCAGTTTGTCACCCCTTCGGGTTTGTCGATTTCCGCGACCTGGCCTCTGCTCAAAGCCACCATGCAGCTTCTCGCCGAAGCATGGCCGGGTACGGTTCCCTATCGGGAACTGCTAGCGCAAGCTGCAGCCCGGTGCGGTCGGCCGCTGGCCGATGAAGAAGCCTCGCGCCTCACGCTGAACCTTCTCAATGCCTACCTCAGCTCGGATGTGATCGAGTTGCACGCTACACCCATCACGCTCAGCCGAACCCGAAGCGAAAAACCGCGGGCGCTGGCCTACGCCCGTCTCCGCGCTGCGGCGGGGCATCGAAAAGTCACCAACCGCCGACACGAAGTGGTGATACTCCCGGATCTGCACGTCCGATTAGTCCCCCTGCTCGATGGCCGCCACGATCGCGAAGCACTCCTCGAAGCCCTGACGGCCTATGCCCAGAAAGGCGATCTCACCGTCAACGTCAGCGGCCAACCGGTGACGGATGCAGAGACCCTGCGGCGTGCGTTGGCTCGGGTTCTGGAACCGGCGCTGGAAACACTCGCTCGCGATGCCCTTTTGGTTGGCTAACCGGTCGCGTGGGCCGTGCCAGACGCAAAAAACAGAAAGTTCACCCCACACACTTGCCCGGTCGGTACATCATAGATCGGCCATGGCCGACGCAAAACAGGAAGTTCACCCCACACACACTTGCCACGATCTTTGGCCTCGGCGAAGGCTCCACTTTGCCCCTGCACGTTGGGTTGGAATGGAGTGGAAGAAAATTCAACGCAGCAGGCGCACCGCTTTGACCACGTATTGCCCCCCGCTACCCACCGTTGCGGCGAGCATCGCCCACAGCAAGATTTCCTGAAGGACCTTCAAGAGGGCCAGCAGCCCCCCCGCTCTCCCATCCCCCGACGCGGTGGGGGACAACGATTCCAACCACGCCAGCAAGAAAACCCCCATCAGCACAGCACACTGCAACACCATTTTGAGTTTGCCGAACCAATCGGCCCCGAATTTCTGGCCCGCCGCTTCCACCATGCCCCGAATCCCGGTCACAAGCAGTTCGCGGCACACAATGACCGTGACCATCCACGGCAAAATCCCGGCTGTTTCCACCGGAATGAGGTAAATGAACGCTCCGCAGACCAACACTTTGTCGGCCAGAGGATCGAGGTTGCGCCCCACAAGTGTCAGCGGGCCATACTGGCGTGCCCACCAGCCATCGAGCCAGTCGGTCGCGGTGGCCAGTCCGAAGACGATGAGGGCCGCCAGCCACCATGCCTTTACTATACAAAAGAACAGAACAATAGCCAAGGGAATCCGCGCTAACGACAGCAGATTCGGGATATGCAGCAATGGTTCAGGTTGGGAAGGCGTTGAGGCACTCATCAGAACGGCCCGCCGCGATTCAGTTCACGTCCCACTATGGTGCGGCCCCCCACCGCCAACAGCGGCCGAGGGGCCACTTAAGGTTTGGACATACCCACGAAGCTACCATCGTTCTCGCGGGATAAGGACCACAAGAACGCCCCAACATCGGGACTTTCGAAGTAGAAGCCGATGGAATTGATCTTCACGCGCGGCTGGCCATTTTCCGCCCGGTTCCAACTGCGCGAAAGTTTCTCGCGAACGTACTTGCCCAGAAGAGCACCCCGTTCTTGTTCGGACAGGTTCTCTTGGGCCGGGGTGAGGCCTTCGCCGCTGGTGGGTAGTCCATCGGAGAAGAGGTAAATCGTATCCAGGCCGGTGGCCCGCAGAGAAAACGCCTTCTCGAAGGCGGCGTACATGTTGGTGTCGTCTTTGGGTTTCACCTGCAGTAGGGCTTCGCGAACCGCCTCCACGGAGGGTTCGCCGGTGAAGGTCCGCCATTGGCCACTGCCGAAAAGCCAGTGGGCCGAACTGGAGAAAACAATTACCTGATACGCTTCCAGGGTGGGAATGCTCCGCATGACCTTACAAACGGTCTCGACCACCAGGGGCCATTTGCTGGTGTCGAGCGTGGTCAGATCGCGTTTGCCCATACTGCCGGACATATCGACGATGAAAACGACTTTCTTGCCGGTCATCGCGATACCGGCGAAACGGGCTTCGGTTTCCTTCTGGAACTTGTGGAATTGATCGGCGAGTTTGGCTTTCTCGCCTTGGAGGTCGATGATGGTCGCGCGGGCCTCGTCAATCGTCTTGGTCAGTTGTTGGATTTGCAACCGGGTGGCACCGAGTTCTTCCTGGTTTTTGCTGGCTTGGGCTTTGGCGGCTGTCAGTTGTTCGGTGGCGGTTTTCAGGGCCGCGTGAGCGGAAGCCAACTCCTCGGCGGCGGCTTTGGCCGCCATGTGGGCCGCCGCGATCTGGGCTTGGAGTTCCTTTTGTGTCGCCAGCCCTTTCGCTTGCACCTCGGCGAGTTCCTTCTTGAGGGTCGCGACGCGACTTTCCAGGGCCAGCCGTTGGTCGTCATGGTGGCGCAGCAGTTTTTGCAACCGGTCGACCTCGAGCGTGGCTGCTGCGTCTTTTTTCGTCAGGATGTCAAGCTCCGTGAGTTTCTTTTGGAGTCGCTCTTGGGTCGCGGCCAGGTCGCGACGGGTGATGGCCAGTTCCTGGGTGGTGGTGGCCAGGCGGGTTTGGGTGGCCTGAGCGTCGGCACGGGCGGTGGCGAGTTGCTTGGCTAGGTCGTCTTTCTCGGCCTGAGTTGCGGCGAGCCGTTCACTCAAGGCGGTGGCCTGGGCCATCAGCTGGTGACGACGTTCTTCCAGTGCGGTGACCTGAGCGGCCAGGCGTGACCGCTGGCGTTCGATGGTGGTCAGGCGGCTTTGCGTGTCATGGAGTTGGCCGAGAGCATCGGTTAATTGCCACTCGGTGGCCGCGAGCTGTTGGTTGAGAGTGTTTTGGGCTTCTACCGCGTCGCTGGCCATGCGGCTGTTGATGAGAAACAGCAACGACACGCAGCCCAGGGCGCAGCAGAAGACATCGAGCATCCACATGCTCACGAGAGTCGGCGGTTTGTGATGAACTTTCATAGCCAAGGCCGTGTTGGTGAATTCACCGTTACTTCGCACCGGGTTGGGCGTGGGGGGTCAGTGCGGTCGGGAGTTCGAGCGGAATCACGTTATCCAAATGGGTGCGTGGCAGATCGCCGGCCAGCCACCGGGGGACTAGTGCGGCTGTCGCTGCCGCCACGGCGTGCGGAGGCAGCACTTCGATGGCCGTTGCTTCCGAGGTATTGGCGTGCAGAGCGCCGACCAAGCCGGGCAGGCGGCCGGCGGCATCGGTCAGCCACACGACCGCCGGTGGTTCGAGTAACCCACTGCCATGGATGAAGTCGCGGATCGACTCGCCGGCGAGCCGGCTGAGGGTGTGGCAATAGCTTTCGAATTCCTCGGGTTGTAGGAGGATATCCTGAAACCAGTGCGCCGTTCGGATGGTCAGGCTGATACGTTGGCCGGCGCGGCAGCGGTCGAGGGCGTTGTCGAGTTGATCGTAGAGGCTTTGTTCCGCTTCGGCCGAATCCCGGGGATCGCGGCGGCACAAACGCACGCAACGATCCGCGACGGCATCGAGCAAGCGATCTTTCCAGATTTTGTGGGCCAATCGGGGCCAGGCCGCCGCCGCCGCGATTTTCACACGATCTGGATTCACCTGAACCAAGACGGCACTCAAGGCACATTCATCAACATCGACGACCACGACCACTGCCGCCGGTCGCGGTTCGCTGCGCAGTGGCACCACCCACTCGGCCCAGGGCCGCACGGAGCTGGGGGGGGAGCCACGGAGAAGGGAGGCCGCGTTGTCGGCCACTAGGGCCAAAGCTCCGACCGTGGTTCCTTTCAGAGGTAGTTTGGCGCGATGGGCGGTCGCGGCCATCTGCGTCACCTGAGCTGGGGCCAAATACGCGGGCAATGCCAGGCCAATCGCTTCCGTTTCCCCGAGCACCGGTTTGCGAATGGTCTCGAAGATCAGCCCCAACGCCATCTCCGCGGTCAACGTATGGCGGCCGATCTTCCACTCACGCGGTTGATTCAGCGATGCCAGAAAATTCGCGCACACCACATGCGGTAACCGGCGGCACAACGCGACAGCGGCCCGGCCCACGACCGGCACACGCCGTTCACCGGCGATGAACAGTGGTAGCTCGGTTTCGGGTTCGTCGAGTACCAGCGGGCGACATTTGCTGCCCAAAGCCTCGGCCCGCACCCGACTGGCCGTCAGGTCCAGACCCACGGCCCGTATGCGATCATAAACCGGTTCCGATTTCCGCGACCACAGCATAACATCGTTTTCCGGGTTAAAGCCCCCACACCCAGCCTGGCGAGCACCATTTTCGCCGGCGACCGGAGGGTATGCCCCCCATCCGCAGGGGATGCCATTGGCACGACAACCGATCAGATGCCGCCATCCTTCGCCGGATCATACAACCGCAGCAATAAATGTTCCTGGCAATACTGCTGCGCGTCGGTAATCAACGTTTCTTCCGCCCGCTGCACCATGTGCAGGAAATACATCACGATCAGGCTAAGGACCAACGCCACCAGGGTGCAATCAAAGGCGATGTTGAGTTGATCTTTCGCCTGATCGGTGAATTTCAGAATGTCGCTTTCGCGGACACCAAAGGCCCCGCCCAAGCCGCGCACGGTTCCGACGAAGCCAATCGCTGGTATGGCCCAGGCGAGATAATTCACCGTCGCCATGGTGGCAATCAAGCGCGACAATTCCACATCGGCCTGGTTGCGGACCACTTCGGCCACGTCCGGGGCCGACTTGCTGATCGCAAACTTCCCCAGCCCCAAGCGCACCATGTTGGCCAGAATCAATGGCTGCCCCGCGGTGATCTGCTCGATTTTGCGGTTCAGGGGGCGAGCATCTTCGGGAAGGATGCGCGCCCCTTCTTCGGTCGGCAGTAAATCCATTGTGAAGGCGCGGCGTTGCCGCAACACTTCGCGATAACGACTCTGCAGAATCAATCCGGCCCACACCGCACACAGATAGCACAACACTTGCTCCGGACCGATGAACAGCCGCAGGAGCCGTTCGTCCGTCCATTTGCGTGCCAATTCCTCGCGCATCTGAGGACCGCCCAGCAGTTGCCAGACCGGGGTGATCGCCCCACCAACGAGAATCAGGGCAAGCACCAACAAAAGCCACTCGCGCGCTGGCCGGTGCGACGTGGAGATCGACATCGTGAACCATCCTCACCCAATCATCCCGACTCCCGACAACAAGCCAATTGTATTGTCATCCAGCCACCGGCGAACCGCAAGCGCCGTTGCCACCGAGCGGGAATGCCTATTCTAACGCCTGACAAGCTCTACCGGTGTGGTAAGCTAGGTACTTTCTGCTCACCTTCTTCTGCTCACCTTGCTGAGGTCTTCACCATGCGTTACGCGATCCTCGCTTGGGCCATAGGTGTTCCTATCCCGATCTGCGCGGCCGAGTTCCCCCGATTCACCACCCAAGAAATCGATACCGGCCTCACCATTGGTTACGCGGTCCTTGTGGAAGATATCGATGGCGACAAGAAACCCGATATCGTTGTGGTCGACCAACACAAAGTCGTCTGGTACCACAATCCAGGCCAGCCCGGCCAGGCGTGGAAGAAGTACACCATCCTCGACGGCAAAACCCGGCCCGATAACGTCTGCATCACCGCCCTCGACATCACCGGCGATGGCCGGCCGGAATTGGTTCTCGGGGCCGCATGGAAACCCGCCGACACAACCACCCACGGTCAGTTGGCCTGGCTGAAACGTGGTCCGGATGTCACCCAGGAATGGACTATGTACGAACTTCCGTGCGATGAACCCAGCATTCATCGCATTCGCGCCATGGATATCGACGGCGACGGGAAACCGGAAATTGTCCATGTTCCCCTGCACGGCCGCGGAGCAACGGCCAAAGGCAACTTTACCGACGGCAAACCGGTGCGCATCATCGCCATGAAAGTTCCCGCGCAGCAACCGGAGAAAAAGGACAACTGGAAACCGATCGTTCTCTCCGAGCAACTGCACGTCTGCCATAACTTCTACCCCGGCCCACAAGGTGGCTTCGCCCGCCCCGGTCGGTCGATTCTGGTGGCTAGCTACGAAGGCGTGAACCTCGTTTACCCCGAAGGACCCGACAACGCTTGGACCACGCGAACCCTTCATGCCGCCAACCAAACGAATCCCAAAGGCAACCGCGGCGCCAGCGAAATCAAACTCAGCAACGACGGACGCGGACTGATGGCCACCATTGAGCCGTGGCACGGCCACCAGGTTGTCGTCTACACCCCCGGTCCACCCCACCCCGAGAAAGCCTTCCCACTGCAACGACACGTCATTGACGAACAACTGCGCTGGGGCCATGCTGTGTGGTTCGCCGACCTGGATGGCGACGGACGCGACGAACTGATCATCGGTGTTCGTGACGATCCCAACCCCAAAGCGGGCGACCAACACACCCAACGCCGCGGCGTGCGGATTTATCGCTCAACTGATGCCCGCGGCAGCACTTGGGAACGCTACCTTCTGGATGAAGGTGGCGTCGCGGTGGAAGACCTCACCGTGGCTGATTTCAACGGCGACGGCCGGCCCGACATCATCGCCGTCGGCCGCCAAACGAAAAATGCCCGGATTTACTGGAACCAGGGCCAATAGCCGACCGATCAACCGCCGTCGTTCGCGTCTGCCGCGTACGCCAATTCACCGGACAGCTTGTACAACAACCGGTGAACCGCGCTGAGGAAAGGATAGGCGATGAAGTCCCGACTGTTCACTCCAGGCCCCACACCGGTCCCCGAAGAAACGCTTCTGGAACTGGCCAAACCCGTCACCTACCATCGCTCGGCCGAAGCCAAAGCGATTCTGGCCGAGCTGACCGATGGCCTGAAATACGTATTCCAAACCACGCAACCCGTGTACACACTCACGTGTTCGGGCACCGGCGGCATGGAAGCGGTGGTGAGTAGTACCCTGGCCGCTGGCGAGAAGGCCATTCTCTGCACCGCAGGACGCTGGGGTGAACGCTGGCGCGGCATTTTGAAGGCCTTCGGTGTGAATATCGTCGCCGTCGAAGTACCTTACGGCCAAGCGGTGACACCGGAGATGCTCCACCAAGCCCTGGCCGCGCATCCCGATGCCAAAGTCGTCTTCAGTACCCTGTCGGAAACCAGTACCGGAGTGGGGCACGACATCGAGGCCTTCGGCCGGATCGTCGCCACTACCGACGCACTGTTGGCTGTCGATGCCATCAGTGGTTTGGGCGCGATGGAATGCCGCATGGATGCGTGGAAGCTCGATCTGGTGGTGAGCGGTTCGCAAAAAGCCCTCATGCTGCCCCCCGGATTGGCTTATGTCGCAGTGAGCGAGAAAGCCTGGCAGAAGATTGATGCCACACCGGTGCGCAACTTCTACTTCGACCTCCGCCGCTACCGCAAGTCGCTCGCGGAAAACGATACGCCGTTCACTCCGGCGAATACTCTCATCAAAGCCCAACGGGCCAGCCTGCAACGCATCCGGGCCGAAGGTCTCGAAAACCTCTGGGCACGGCACCACCGCCTGGCCGCAGCCTGCCGCGCAGGCGTGGAAGCCATGGGTCTTAAAATCTTTGCCCAGCGGCCCAATAACGCTCTGACGGTCATTCAGGTTCCCCCGGGTCTTGATGGCACCGCGACACTCAAGCGGCTCGAAAAGCAATACGGCTATAAATTGGCCGACGGGCAAGATACCCTCAAAGGGCAGATCTGGCGATTGTCGCATATGGGTTATGTTGATAGCTTCGATGTCCTCGGGGCACTCGCCGCGTTGGAATTGGTGCTTTTGGAAAGCGGCATGAACCTGGAACCTGGGGCCGGAGTGGCCGCGTTCCAGAAAGCCCTGGCCGCCGCACGTTGATGGTCGGGCCGCACCGGCCACGCGGCACCCAAGGCCCGCGGGGCAAGGTGCCGTCGCGGAACGTCAATCTCAGCAGAAAGGGGCCGCACCGGCCACGCGGCACCCAAGACCCGCGGGGAGGCGTCTCACGTCGGCCCGGGTGGCCGCGAAAGTCTGCCCCCACCAGCGGACAACGGCAGACAACCCTTCCTCGCCGCCGCTGACCCACATCCACGGCGCCCAGGGTGGCCGCGAAAGTCTGCCCCCACCGGCGGGCCACCACCGGGCAAACACCGCCGGCAGGCTCTGCGGCCGCACCGATCCGTATCGCTCACTCACCGCTAAACAGCTACCCGGATCATGGTCGCTTGATAGCTGCGGCCGTTCCGATCCCTATCCCCAGCTCACAATTTCCCCCCAATACGTCCCCCTTGGCCGTTCCGATATCCCCAGCTCACAATTTCCCCCCAATACGTCCCTCTTGGCCCTTCCGCCGCGAGGGGGGGCATTCGTGGGCATTCGTATCAATCCACGCGGGCCGGTGAAGTCGGCGGAGCCGTTGCGACGATCAAGTGATAGTCGCCCGACGAAAAGGGGGCTTGTAAACTTTTCCATCCCATCTCTTCCGGGTCCGGCTGTAGTTATTACACCGTCCATGCCGTGTGTCATTGCCTTCCGCATTTCGCGTGAAATCCCGAACTGCTGCTCACACCGCATTTTACGGCGACGGATTCCCCTATCCGCACACCCTGTGGCCCACCTGGCACACCACTTGCGGTTACACTTGTGATGCCCTTGATTCGTTGCTGCGGGCAGCAAGGCGTCTTTTCCCACGGAGGTCAAGGGAATGACTCTTCGTCGGCCCATCGTCGCCGTGATCGCGGTGCTTCTGGCACCGGCGTTGGCGCACGCCGCGACTTACACCACCGACAATTTCAGCACGGAAGCTCCCACCCCCGAACTCGCCAAGAAATTCGGCGACATGGCCGAGTTCTACCGGAAGGAGAAGGCTTTGGAGTGGCTAGGGCGGGAAATGCCCCCCTGGCCGTCACGCTGCCCGTTGCGCGTCCAGATCACCAGTGGTTCCGCGGGTGGTGCCACGACCTTCACCTTTGGGCAAGAGGGGGGACGGCCGGTCGTCACCAGTATCCGCATGGAAATTCGTGGTGAAGTGAAGCAACTGCTCCACAGTGTCCTTCCGCATGAAGTAACTCACACTGTTTTGGCGCATTATTTTGGCCGACCTGTACCACGTTGGGCCGACGAAGGCGGGAGTGTTTTGTCGGAAAATGAGGAAGAACGGTTCAATCATGATGTCCGTTGCCGGGAACTGCTCAATGCGGGCCGTGGCTATCGCTTGCAGGCGCTTTTCCGCATGACCGAATATCCCCGCGACATGATCGTTCTGTATGCCGAAGGTTACTCGGTGTGTGCCTTTCTGGTCGAAAAGGGCGGTGGTGGCCGGGAAGGTCGTGGAAAATTGCTGCAATTCCTCGCTTTGGGGATGCAGGGCAACACCGTGGAAAGTTGGAACCAGGCGGTCAGTCGTGTGTATGGCTATGAATCGGTGGATGCTCTAGAAAAAGCATGGCTGGACGCTCTTAAAACGCCGCCCGCGCGGGTGGTGGCGCGCGACAGCACCGCCCCAGGGGGTGCGGCCGCCCTCATGACCAGCGGCACCAAGACCGAATTGCGCTCGTCGGCGGCTCCGGGCGTTCCGCTGTTGGAACCACCGGTCAAAGCAGTTCGTGCCGCGACCCCCGATGACGAACCCAGCCGGCCCGCGGCCCCTTCCCCCCCAGACTTCCGCCCGGCCGTTCGTCCGTTGGCTCCCGATCGTCCGCCGCCGGTTCTTCTGCCGCCCGAACTCCCCAAACGCTAAGCTCTCCGGAACATTCTCTCCGGTACCCGACTCTTCATCCCCGGGCCTTCCCCCCGGGCTTTTTTGTTGACCAGAAAAACGGCTCACCCAAGTCGGGGCGCTCCTGTCCTCGTCTGTGTGCAACAATTTCGGGATTCCCAACCAGTACGCTCGTTTGGCTTCGGACGACCGTTGGAAGGAATTCCCTGCCCGGGAGAGTATCCCATGCGCTGGCGAACGTGCCTGCGCTGGCGAACGTGCTTGCGCTAGCAAACGTGCGTGGTTGTGCTGAGTTTCTCGTCTGGGCTCCTAGCCGCGGACAACCTCCCCCCTAGAGCCAGGGTTCCAACTGCGAGTCAGAGTTCCAACTGCATCTTCTAACGGCCAAAAATCTCGGAGGGGGCAAAGTCCGCGGATTCTGCGGGCGGAATTTGAACCGATCGGATCAACAACCGAACCGATCGGATCAACAACCAGCGTACAACAGCCAGTCCCGCGCGAATCGGACCGGGTCGTGCACCAGGGCGGGGGGCTTCTAGGCTGCTTCGCTCTGCACCAAGCGCATCGGGGGGAAAAGCCAACCCGCCGGTGGCGGTGGCTGGGGGCCATGCGGCCCCGTGGCGGTGCCGTCCCACGAGTGGGCCTGGAGCGCTGCTAACACACGCTCGGCCAATTCCAGGGCATTACGCCCGGCGTGCCCATCGACCCGAGGGGTTTCGCCGGTCCGCACACAGTGGATGAAATGGCGCAGTTCGGCCGTGAGTTGGTCGAACTTGCGATCGGCATCGAGATTCAGAACTTGCAGGTAGCGACCAAAAACCTCATCTTTGAGGCGGGCTTTGGCTTCCACATCGAGTTGATCGGCGCGCAACCCGTATTGGCGGAGTTCTTCACTTTGTTGGACCAAAGTGAGTTTCCGGGTGACGAAATCAATGCCCGCATACCCTTCGGGCGCCCAGACACGCAGCCGGCGTTTCGGATGCCGCGTGATGCGACTGGCGGTGACGTGGGCGATGCAGCCGTTTTCGAACTCTAATCGTGTGTTCACCATATCCTCATAGCCACCGAAGACAGCCGCGCCCACGGCAGCTACCCGTGCCACGCGACTGCCGACCAGGGCTAGCAACAAATCGAGGTCGTGAATCATCAGGTCGAGAACGGCCCCGATGTCGATGGAACGCCCGGTGAACGGTCCGTGCCGTTCCGCTTCGATGAATTTGGGCCGGATCGGCCGCTTGATCAACTCCTCAAAGGCGGGATTGAACCGTTCAATGTGGCCCACTTGCAGGGGAACACCGGCTTTTTGTGCCAGTGCAATCAATTCATCGGCTTCGGCCAGGGTGCGGCAGATGGGCTTTTCCACCAACGTCGGTACCCCGGCTTGGAGGAAAGCCGAGGCCACTTCATGGTGAAAGATTGTCGGCGTGACAACGCTGACCGCATCAACCCGGCCGATCAGGGGTTCGTAGTGCTCATAAGGGGTCGTTCCCAGGCGTGAAGCGATCAAAGCCGCCTGATGCGGGTTGGCATCAACCACACCCACCAATTCCACATCGGGAAAGCTAGCCAGAATACGGGCGTGGTGTTGACCGAGATGACCGACACCAATGACCGCAAGACGCAGACGAGTCATAGAAGCCTTTCATGGCCGTCGAACGATCCCCTCAAGCGGCATGACACCGCGGGGATTCGACCCGGCGGGGTATTCGTCGAAGCTTTCCGTGAGCAAGTTCGACCAGTCGCGAAGCCAATTCGACATTCAGCGCATGCCCCGAGCGGTAGCCGATGATATGCCCGGCAATGTCAAAACCGCACAAGGCCAAATCCCCAATCATGTCGAGAATTTTGTGGCGCGCAGGTTCATCGGCAAACCGAACCCGGTTGCCGATAGGACCTTGCGCGCCGAAGACGAGCAAGTCGGCCGGGCCGAGATGCAAGCCGATACCCGATTGCCGCAGCGCTTGCACTTCCGATTCGGTCAGGAAAGTCCGGCAGGGGGCCAATTCGCGGGCAAACTCCCCAGGACTGATCCGGAGCGTGTGCGTTTGTGGCGCTAGAGGGGCTCCCCACCCGTAATCCAGCCGGTAGGTGGCCACGCATTCCAGGCCTGCCGCGGGATGAACGGCCAACGTCGCTCCCCCCGAGCGGACCAGCACGGGTTCACGAACCGTGTAAATCGGCCGACGAGCCGCCTGACGAACCGCGCCCACCGCGCACATCGCCTGCACAAATCCGAGGGCGGAGCCGTCCAACCCCGGCGGTTCCGGGCCATGGAGTTCAATCCAGCAATTGTCGATCCGCAAGCCGAATAAGGCGGCGAGAATGTGTTCCACCAGCGTGATACCACAATCGGGCGGACCAAGCGTGGTACGACGCTGGGTACTCGTGACGGAACTGACGGCGGCGCGAATGGTCGGTGAACCGGGTCGATCGATGCGACGAAATACCAAGCCCGTATCGGGAGCTGCGGGGAGAAGTGTGACTCGAACCTCGGCCCCCGTGATGAAGCCCACGCCGGCGATCTGCACCGGTGCGGCCAGCGTGCGTTGACTGCGATAGCCGAGGATTCTCACGGGGGCCTTCCTTGGCGAGCCGTTGGATAGCTACAACCTCTGATCAGAGAGTGTTCCATCATTCTCTGATCACAAGCCGTAATCCAGTCGCTCCGCTAGTATCGGATCAGCGACCGGATTCACTTGAACATCTTTTTTCCATCATCGTGTCACCAACGATACCGTTATCGTCCCGGTACAACCGGCGTCACAGGTGGTTGCGTTCCGCCGTTGGGCATACCGGGGTTCGATGGGGTGTTGGGCCCCAGGGCGGGCGGTTCATCGAGTTTGTTCACATCGACGACTTTCCCCTGAGAATCGACGGGCGGATACCACGCATTCAACGCCTTGACCACCACGCCAGTGATGTCGGCATGCGGCGCGACATAAAACGGTTGGGCCGCCGGCGGCTTGAGCTTCAACTCTTTGATGTAGGCATTATTCATCTCTTCCTTCGTGACCGCATCCGGATAAGCAAACACGATGTGGTAGCCGTTCATTTCCGCGGTGCGGTCAATGACGGTTTTGATCTTGTCGTACAGATCGCTGATAATGGCACTGGCGGCATCATTGAGCAGTTTGTTGATGCGGCGGTCTTCATCTTCGATGAGCCGTTGCAGTTCGATCATGCGGCGCTGTTTGGCATCCTTTTCAGGGTGTTGGGGATTGCGCTGCAAGTCCTGGTTCAGTTGGATGTATTCGCCGCGCATTTCGACCAGTTTTTTCGATTCTTCGGTTTTGCGTTTGTTGAGCAGCCAAACCTGGTACTTGGCTTGCCCGAAATCGCGCATCACGGCCGCCATGTTGAAGACGGCCACCGTGGGCCGTGTGGGGGCCGGGGTGTTGGCGGTCGGAGCCGGGGCACCCCCCGGTGCCGGGTTTTGGGCGAAGCTGGTATAGGCAAGACTGAGCAGCCCTGCGGCGGTCAGTGCCACGGTGAATAGTGCGAATTGGCGATTCACTCCATGCCCTCCTCTGGTCCGTTTCGGTCGGAGCGAGGGTTCCGGTCCTCGCCGCCGTACCACCCCGCTATCGAGCAGGCGTTCACATACACCAGCCCGCACTGCGGGCTACGCAAACAAGCCGCAGGCGGCTGCAGGCCGCAACGAATCCGGCTCATCCACGTTCCCCTCGGTGCTGTGCGGAGCGTTCATACCCCAAGGAATCGCTCGCGTCAATGCGAAGGGGAAAAAGCCGCAGATTCGTGAGAAGGCAGGGGGTTTACCCAGCACCGACGTTGCGGGGCGTTGAGGATTTCCTTGCACTGACCCCTCGTATCTTGGTGTGAGACAACACGCCGTCGGCTTATCGCTCACGTTCTTGCGCTGGAGGCCGGCCGCGAAACGCACTGGCATGGAAGGAAGGGAATTGCGTGCCCTCAATGTGTAAATTCATTCACTAAAAGCCATGCCTCGGTCTTTACCGTCCCTCGGCAACGGGCGTACTGTCGCGGTTGTCAGGGCGCGGGGGAATGTGCCGAGCGGCCCACAGCATCTGCCGGGCCAGCCCATGCAGGAGTTTCACCTCTTGCGGACTGAGCTGCGCTCGGCCCAGCAGATGACGAATCCCGTGCATCAGGGTATCGGCTTTATCCCCATACAAGTAGCCGATGGCGGTCAGGGCTTCGCGAAGATGCTCGAACATCCGTTCCTGATCAGCAAACGGAGCGAGCGTGCGAACCGGGAACGCTGGTTGACCGCGGGCGGCATTTTCCGCCTGCGACCACGCTTTGCGCAATTCGTAACAACAAATCGCGACCGCTTGCGCTAAATTCAGCGAGCCATATTCAGCATCGACCGGAATATGAACCAAGCCGTGACAGCGGGAAATCTCATCGTTGGTCAGGCCGTGCGGTTCTGGGCCAAAAACGAGGGCCACGGGGCCAGCAGCCGTGGCCGCCAACAGCTCAGGCAGCTTTTCAGCGGCGGGGCCAATGGTTCCGGAACGCCACAACCCGGCGGTGAGGGCGGAGGTGGCCAGAGTGTAAACACAGTCGGCCAAGGCTTCGCCCAAGTCCGAAACCACGCGAGCCGAATGGAGGATGTTCAGTCCGCCACGGGCCATCCGCTGCGCTTCGGGATTGGTGGTGTGGGCATACGGGGCCACCAAGACCAGATCGCTGAGGCCGAAATTGCGCATCACCCGCGCGGTGGCCCCCAAATTGCCTGCGAAGTGGGTCCGCACCAAAACAATCCGGCACCGTTGGAGGATCATGTCATTAGTGTAGCAGTTGCCAACCGCCAACAGCCGCCGACAGCCGCTGCGGTATCCGCTATACTGGCTTCATCGGACTCGAGATGAGCCAATGAGTGAGGGACTGCACTATGGCGGGTCACAGTCATGCGAAAAATGTGATGCGGCACAAAGCCGTGGTGGATGCCAAGCGGGGCAAATTGTTCAGTAAGTTAAGTCGTTATATCATCATTGCCGCAAAAAACGGGGGCGGCGACCCCGCGATGAACCTGCCGCTGCGTTACGCCATCGATAAAGCCCGGGCAGTGAGCATGCCCAAGGAGAACATCGAACGGGCAATCAAACGGGGCACCGGCGAACTCGAAGGGGCCAGCTATGATGAAATTATGTACGAAGGCTATGGCCCCGGCGGTGTCGCGGTACTCGTAGAAGTGCTCACCGACAACCGCAACCGCACCAACGGCGAGATTAAGAAAATCTTCGAACGAGCCAACGCCACCGTCGGTGTGCCAGGCAGTGTCGCCTACATGTTCGAACGCAAAGGCTTCTTCGCGGTCGATGCCCAAAAATACCCCGACGAAGACGCCCTCATGGCCATCGTTCTGGATGCCGGGGCCGACGATCTTAAGCGCCAAGACGACCTCTTTGAGATCACCGCGGACCCCTCGCGTTTCTCCGCAGTGATGGAAGCCCTCAAAAAAGCCGGGATCGAAACCGTCGAGGCCGAGGTCAAATATCTGCCCAAAATGCAGAAGGAAATTGATGTGGAAACCGGCAAAAAAGTCGTCAAATTCATCGAAGCCCTAGAAGACCACGACGATGTTCAGGAGGTGTACACCGATGCCATCCTCACGGAAGAAATGACCGCCGCCGATGAGGTGAAATGATGCCAGGGCAACCCCCTCTGGGCGGTGGGTTGCCCTCGGATTGGGCATTTCCGTACACCATTGGGCATTTCCGTACACCAATGCTCACCGATTGGGCATTTCAGCGCCGTACCGCCCGCAAATTGGGCATTTCATCGGCGAATCGCTCCGCGGCTTCCGGGGTCACCGCGGTATTGCCCACGTGCAAAGTCCGCAGACCATCGAGGTTTTTAAGTTCGGCTAAGCCGGCATCGGTAATCCCTGTGTTGCGCAAATAAAGCGCTTGCAGGCGCTCCAAGGATTTAATGACGGTTAATCCTTTGTTGGTGATTTTGGGATTATTGGACAAGTCCAGCGATTCCAGAAGGGTCAAGTTCTTCAACCCGGCCAATTCGGCATCGGTCAAGTTGGCGTTGGTCAGATAAAGAACGCGCAACTCCTTGCATTGGCCAATAGCGGCGACTCGGGCGGCTGTCAGGTTGGACTTGGCCACCGTCAGCCGGCGGAGGTTGGGGAATTCTTTGAGTAGGGCAAAGCCTTTGTCGGTGCAACGGGTAGCGTCCAGAATTTCGAGGGAACCAAGCATCGGGGATTTTTTCAGGTTGAAAAGCATCAGATCGGTCGCGGTATCGAACTTGACAGCCACGCGACCGGGCGACGGCAGTTGGGGAGCAAGCGCGGCTTGGCCCCCGGCTTTGGTCACCAGTTCGATCCATTTTTTCTCGTCGGGCGTCGGTTCATCTGCGGCAGATTGACCAAGCCCAGCCACAACAAGGCACAAACCCAGCAAGAAGGCAGCGGGGAAACGCACGATTTTCTCCGTCGGCAGGATCAGGGCAGCGGGATTAATAATATAACACGCCAACGGGGCGTATCGGACCTTCTCATTTTTCTGGAGGGGGACCTTCAGTAAGATGAAAAGAAGGGAAGCGCGGTGACTTTTTCTCCCTGGCCGTGGGGGAGGAGGCCCCGTTGTGGCCACACGCCCCCCGGCGACCGCCAAGGGCCACCACGACCCCAGGGTATGTGGCCTACGAATGCCCCCCCTATCCACCCACCGCTGTTCTCGCAGGTCGTGACCCGCGGAGCCGGAGAATGCCCGAGATGCAGCAGAAACCTGCAACCCCTCCCCCGGACATCACCGGCCGAACGCTCGGCGATTTCCAGATTCTGCGCCGCATCGGTACCGGCGGCATGGGGCAGGTGTATTTGGCCCGGCAGATATCCCTGAAACGCGAGGTCGCCCTCAAGCTGTTGCGCAATGATCTCAACAGTGATCCGACGGCCTTGGCCCGCTTTCAGGCGGAAGCCCAAGCCGTGGCCAAGCTTAACCATCCCAACATTGTTCACATCCACCAAATTGGCGAAAGCGATGGCCTTCGCTACATGGTGTTGGAATTTGTCGAGGGGCGGAACCTGCGGGACTATCTGGCCCGCAAAGGCCCCCCGGATTTACCCATTTCCTTGAGTATTATGCGGCAAGTGGCCGCCGCTCTCCAAAAAGCCCACGAACAAGGAATCATTCACCGCGACATCAAACCCGAAAACATCCTGGTGACGCGGAAAGTCGAAGTGAAAGTGACGGATTTCGGCCTCAGTCGCTTCTTCACCCCCGAAGCGCCGCCCAGCCATCTGACGCAAAGCGGCCTGACTTTGGGAACCCCTCTGTACATGTCGCCTGAACAAGTCCAAGGTCAGCCGCTCGATCACCGCAGCGACATCTACTCGTTCGGCGTCACCTGTTACCACCTGTTGGCCGGGGAACCGCCATTTCGCGGCTCCAGTCCCTTCGACGTGGCCTTCAAACATGTCCACGAATGGCCGCGCCCACTGATCGAACTACGGCCGGATCTGCCCGCGGATTTGTGCGGTATGGTTCACAAGATGATGGCGAAAAACCCGGCCGATCGCTATCCATCGGCTCGGGAAATTATCCGCGACCTGATCAAAATCCGCGACGGGCTGACCACCGGAACCGCCACCCTGGCCACCGTTGCCCTCACGCCAGCGGCAGCCCCGCCGGCACCAGCGGAAAACGCGCCCGGGCCGCGGCCATCGAAGTGGCGCGGGGGCCTGTTGATCGGCGGTTGCCTGATCGCATTGCTGCTCGGGGCCATGCTGCAGGCTCTCTGGTCCCCCGCCGAGCCGGCCGCGGGGGCCAATGCCTCCCCGCCGGTTTCAGGACTGATCGACATTCGCCCGCCCGAACGGATCATCACCCTCCGCGAACGGGAATTGCTGACCGTTTTGAACAGTGAAGACACCAAACCCGACGACGCCATCAAAGCCTCGTTAGAATTAGGACTGCTCTATCTGAAAGAACACCGCTTGGCGGAAGCGGCAGACCGTTTCGAGCGGCTGCGGGCGCGTGAACGCGAATGGCGCGACCCGGTCGCGGCCCGTACCGCCAGTTTGGCCGGTCGGCTCGGCTTGGCGGTGGTGTTAGCTCATGAGAAGGACAAAGCGGAAGCGTCCAACAAGGTATTTCTCGATGTGGTTACTGAACCTTGGCCGAAGTTTGGCGGGCCGAAATTCGAACGGTCTATCGTGACCGCCAGTTGGGTGTTGCTGCGTTTCCCTGACCTCAGCAACGCCGTCACCGATGCTCTCAACCGCAACGCGGTCAATCTGGGCAAAACCAAGCTCGAACCGCAATTAGAACAACTGCGTTCACCGCAGCGTATCGGCGCCAAAGACTGACCGCCGTTTCAGAATTCCCATCGCGCTATCGTTCTCCGCGGACAAGGCCCCTCACGCAGGCTGTTGGCGAGCCGCTTCGCGCCCCAGGCGGGGAGAAATTCCCAAGTCCCCTGTTCCTCGACTGGGTGGGTCATGATATTGTAAGCTCCGCACTCGCCTTAACTCGCAACCCGAGGTCTACCATGCGGCTTCTGGCTCGTTGGGTTCTCTTCGGATCGATTCTGACGGTGGTCTGGGCGGTCACCGGGTTGGCCGCCGAGGAACCGGCTCCACTTCTGAAACCGGTGAACGTCACGGGTAGCCATGCGCGCGTTCGCCTGCCCGTCACTCCCGGTGAGCCGACCACCATGTCGTTCACGGCCCAACTCCCCCACGGTACCAACAAACAAGAGATGGTCGATGTCGTCGTCGCCTTGGACACCCTCCATGGCAAGTCGTACGTTTCGGCCAAAAAATGGGAAAGTTGGGGCTACAACAAGCCGAATACGCCCGAAGTAATTCTGCCCGAGTTATATATCACCGCTGGGCAGATCGCACCCAAACCCATGCCTGGGCACGATGTTGTCGTGCGTTTGGCGAATCTGAAATTGACCATTCTGAACAACACCCCGTCACCGGACGGCTCCGTTTTCCAATGTGATTTGTCGTTGTCCGCACAAACCCTCTTTGGCGGCAACGATCGCAGCTTCCAGCCCCATGTGTCGTTCAGTGATAAGTATTTTGAACTGACTGTACCGCAAACGACCCTCAAGAAACTGGGCACCAGTGATTTCGTCATCCCCGAGGTGACCACCACCAGCGATCCGCGTCTGACCCCCGTCTTCGTACCGCACAAAAAAGATGCGAACTTTTACATGTTCGAGTACGCGGCCATCAACGGCGTCAGCGTCTACCGCGCTGCGGATAAGAGCCTCAACCCGGTGAAAGTGACTGTGGCCTCGATCACCAACACGCCCACGGGGATTATCATCCCCATTGGGCTGGCCCGCGAATGCAAGGTGGAGATGGATGAAAAAGAGGTCAATGAGGGTTTGGGAGTGGAGGCCAAAACCGAGTTCATTACCGGCAAGGTGAAAGAAATGCGGATTGCGGTTTTCACGGGCCCTGGCTTCAAGACCCTTAAGGATTTGGTGATCAAAGACCTCGATGTCCACGTGAACCGCTATCAATCCCAGGGCCGAATCCTGATTGGCCAGAAGTTCATTGATGCGCACTTTGCCGATGGCATCTATGCCGCCGACGTCAGCGGTTACAAGTTGTATGGTCGGGTCGATCCCGAACGCTTGGTGGACATCAAAACACGGCCCAAGCAGAAACCGTAACGCATGGAAAGCGGCGCAAACCGCCGCGGTGGTGGGAAGGAGCACTTGAGCGGCACGATAAGAGTAGCGTTTCGGGGGAGGGTGTTGATAAAGCAACCCCGCTCCGGTGAGGGGACCGGAGCGGGGCGACGCAACCGGACGAACGGGGAAGCCCGGTCCGTCGTGGTCAACTGTTAGTGGCAGCAGCCGGCTGCCGCACCGCATGCGGCCGCGGCGCTGCAGCCGCAATCACCACCCCGTTTGCCGAAGCGATCTTTGAGACCGCCCAAGGCCCCACGGAGGCGATCCAGCAAACCGGCCCGACCCGCGCTGGGGTAGAGATCGTAAACGTTTGCGGTCGGAGCCACGACCACTTCTTTCTCCACTTCTCGCGCAACCATCTTGGTCACTTTCACCTTCTCTTGAACCGGTTCGCACACCGTCACTTGACGTGTCGCTTGATAGGGCACGCATTTGCGCACTTGAACGGTTTTGGTAACCGTTTCGACGGTCGGCACGCAGCGCGTCCGTGTCACCGGCACAGCCACCGTCTTGCTGACGCATTCATAGGTGGTGATGGTCTTTTGCACCGGCACGCATTCGTAGGTGCAGATCGTCTTGGTCACCGGCACGCATTCGTAGGTGCAGATCGTCTTGGTCACCGGCACGCATTCGGCCACTTTCTTGCATTTGGTGACCGGGACGCACACGGTTTCGCAGTGCTTTTCAGTCTTGCAGCCGGTCACCACCCGCGGGCAGGGCGTGTAGCAGGGATCACAAATCTTCTTCAGCCGATCGGTGAGCGACGGCCCCAGTTCCTTGCAGTAGGGCACTTGGACTTTATGAGTCACGGTGCGGGTTTCCATTTCGGTGACCATGACCTTCTTCCACTGCGTTTCCATGACGGTGACTGTTTTCTGAACGGGGCGACGTTCCATGACGGTCACGGTCTTTTGCACGGGCTGACGTTCCATGACGGTGACCGTTTTCTGGACCGGAACCCGCTCGGTGATCGTCCGATTTTCGGTGACCGTTTCCGTGACCAGTTTGTTGACCGTCACTTGGCAGGTCACGGTTTCGGGCACGCATTCCCAGCGGTGGGCGGTGTAGGTTTCCGTCTTGGTGACGGGTTTCATGACGGTCACCGTTTCTTCGACTTCCGTCGGAACCCATTCGGTCACTTTGATCTTTTGGGTGGTCGGTGCGGCTGGGGCCGCGGGAGCTGCGGGAGCCGCTGCGCTGGCGCAGGGATCGGAGATGACACCACCGCGGCCGCCACGGCTGCCCAAGTTGGCCAGCCAATCACGCAGTGCCCCACCGCGGCCTTTGCCGGCGCACGGATCGGCGCAAGGATCGGGGCAAGGTGTGGCACAGGGATCAGGGCACGCCTCTTTCTTCTTACCGCCAAAGGCGTGGACGTCGCTGACCAGCACACCCACGAGGCCGATACAGACGGCCGTCATCATCCAGGTCTTCATTCGTCGAACACTCATGGTGACCCTCACTGCTCCGGGTATCAGCACCCCGTCACTTCCGTCGCGACCTTCCCTTCGTCGCAGCACACGGAAGTGGGACCCGGTGTGCTTGCGATAGATATGACCGCGCCGCGCAAATTAGGAAAGCCAACCAAGGCCGCTAAAGCGCGAAATCTTGTCAATCCCGGTAGCAATTTCACGTCTAGCGAATCCTTCGCAATCACAATGGTTATAAGGGCTCTACGGAAGCACTCGATCGTAATGGATAAAAGGCACCGGGATACCCGAATGCAAATTCTACAAACACCTCTGCTACCCCGACGCTGGCAGTCATCGCGTGCAACACGGCCACGCCACAGCTCCCCCTGGCGCAGTGCGTCGGCATGCCGACGGCAGGTCGCGGTAAGACCTCGAAATGCCGAAGAAGTCGCAACTGGGAGCTTGGCATCACCGGTGCGGGGCGATAGCATCGCCTACTGATTTTGCGTACTGCGGAAGGTCTCTCCCATGGTGGTGGCGTACGTTCAGAATTTGGACCCGTTGGGGAATCGCATCCTGTCTACGATCGTGGCCGGGATGCCGGTGGTGGTGCTGTTTTATCTGCTGGTGGGCCGCCGCTGGCTGGCGAGTTGGGCCGGGGCGGCTGGGGCTATTGTCGCCATTGTGTTGGCGTGGCTCGTCTACCAAATGCCCTTGGAAATGGCCTGTTGGTCGTTCGTTCACGGCATGGTCTTCGGTTTGCTCCCCATTGGCTGGACGGTATTAGCGGCGATGCTGTTGTACAACGTCACGGTCGAAACGGGGCAGTTCAACATCATCCGCCGCTCCATTGGAGCGCTCAGTGGCGATGCCCGCGTGCAAGCGGTGCTGATTGGTTTCTGCTTTGGCGCTTTCATGGAAGGGGCGGCGGGGGCTGGGTCGCCGGTGGCGATTTGTGGCGCGATGTTGGTGGGTTTGGGGATGCCGCCGTTTCGTGCCGCGGTGATTTGTCTGATCGCCAATACATCACCGGTGTGCTATGGCGGCTTGGGTGTACCGATTCTCACGTTAGAAAGCGCCAGTGGTCTATCCGGCGACAAAATCAGTATTATGTGCGGTCATCAATTGCCGTTTTTATCGTGTCTTATTCCTCTTTATATGGTCAAAACGATGTGTACCTGGCGGCAAACACTGGCCGTTTGGCCGGTGTTGGCCGTTGGGGGAGGTTCTTTCGCCATTGCTCAGTTCTTCTTCGCCACCGCGCACGCTTATGGGTTGCCGCCGATTTGGCCGCTGACCGATATTTGCGGATCGCTTTTCTCGATGGCTGTTTTGGCGCTATTTCTGAAGTTTGTCTGGAAGCCTGCCGAGGAACTGAGCGGTTCGGAACTCGGACCGCTGGCACCGCTACCACCGCCACGGGCCGAGGATATTCCCCACGATCCCCAAGCCGAGCAAGCCCGCGAAGAAGTCGCGCTGCATGCCCGCGAAATGCGCCCCCCGCACGCTGAGGAACGCCCCTTAACGACTGGCCGTATTCTGTTGGCCTGGGCACCGTGGCTGATTATGGCGACGTTTCTCATCATTTCAGGATGGATCAAACAACAGGAGAAAAAGCACGCGCTTGATCTGGGCATCGTCCGTTCGTTTTACGTTTACGAAGTGCCGACGCTCCATCATCAGGTGGAACGGGCCTACGAACTGCAAAAGCTCGCCCCGGAGGAGATTGAGCCGGTGCCCGACGGCCAGCCGGGTGAATATGCCACTCCGGATGGTCAAATCCTGCTTGTCCAAGATGGGTCCCGAGGGAAGAAACTCCGCGAAACCGAAGCCGCCGAGTTCAAATTCATCTGGCTGACAGCTCCGGGTACCCCGGTGTTTTTCGCCGCGCTAGTCTCCATGGTGTTGCTCCGCATGTCGCCGGCCCAGATCAACAACGTCCTGCGGAAAACCCTCTGGCAGATGCGGATTCCTATTCCCACGATCGGCTTCATGCTGGGGCTGAGCTATGTGACAAAATATGCGGGTATGGACGCGACATTGGGCGTGGCCTTCGCCGAAACCGGCGTGTTGTATCCCTTTTTCGCCGCGATGCTCGGCTGGCTCGGCGTTTTCCTCACGGGAACCGACGCGGGCAGCAACGCTCTGTTCGGCAGCCTTCAGAAGATCACGGCAACGGAAGTGTGGACGCAACACAGCGACGGCGCCCTGCGGCACCTCACCCTGGAGCAAGCGCAAGTGCTGATCTGTACAGCTAATAGCACCGGCGGGGTGATGGGGAAAATGATCGACGCCCAGAGCATCTGTGTCGCGACCGCGGGCACCCATCAGGTCGGCAAGGAAGCGGACATCTTCAAGGCCGTGATCGGGCACAGCGTGTTGTTGGCCAGTGTCGTGGGGGCCATGACGGCTGTGCAAGCGTTTGTCCCGCCGTTCACACGGATGGTTCCGCAGTGAAGTAAAATCGTTCCGCAGTGGACTAAAAGCCGTAAATGCTTATGAATTCATGACTTCCGCCCAATAATCCTTCGTGCCGTGGTGTAAGCGGGCACCGATTTGCGTAATTACCTTCATGGCGAGGTAGTTCGCGGCGCGGGCGGCTTTGTCGGGAGCTACGCCGTGGGTGATGCCATAGAGAAACGCCCCGGCGAACATGTCGCCAGCCCCAGTCAGGTCCACCGGCTGGCACGGGAACGCCGGAACGTGCCATTCACCCCCCTGAAAACGCACGAAGGCCCCATTGGCCCCATCAGTCACAACGGCATTGGGCACCAGACCCCGAAGGTGGAGGAAGGCTTCCTCCGCGGAGTTCCCTCCCGCGACCGCAACGGCTTCCACCGCATTACAGAAGAGCAAATCGCATTGGGCCAGGGCTTCGCGAAACGCCTCGCCGAACACCTGGGGCACGAAGGCATCAGAACACGTCAGCGCCACTTTCGTACCACCGGCCTTGGCGGCTTTCAGGGCTTCGCGAATGGCATGTTGACCGGTGCTGGGGTTAGCAAACACATAACCTTCGATGAAAAGCCACTCGCTGGCCGCAATTTTGTTCGCCGGAACGTGCCGCGCCGCCAGATGGCTTGATACCGCCAGGCACGTTCGCATGGTGCGTTCCGCATCCGGCGTGATGATGCTGACGCAAGTTCCGGTGGTTTCGCCCACCAGGGGCGGATTGACGAAGTCGATATCCAGTTCGGTGAATTCTTCCTGATAGTGCAAGCCGTAGCGGTCGTCGCCGACGCAGCCGATGAAGGCCGCTTTGCCCCCCAGTTGCGAGCAAGCGATCACCGAGTTGGCCACGCTGCCGCCGCTGACCAAACGCGGTTCATGATCCGCGAACGCTTTCAGCAACTGCTGCTGCTCGTCGCGCTCGGTCAGCCGCATGGTCCCTTTCTCAAAACCCAGCGCGGCGAACTCGTCTTCGGTCAATTCCAAGAGAATATCGACCAACGAATTGCCCAGGCCAATCAGGTGAAATTCGCGCGTCATTTATGATGACAATATTAATGTCGATGGTGATATTTATTGTGTTGTATCGTTGGTATTGTACTTTCCGCGGGAAGCCCCATTGGGAAGAAGCCCCATTGGGAAGCGGTAGCTTCCGTTCAGCGCCGGCAGGGCTTGCTGCCTTCACCACAACCCTCTGAGCAATCTATGGCAATCTACGAGTGATCGACGGTGGTTTCAGTTCAGCGCCTGCAGGGCTTGCTGCAGGCGTGCCCCGACGGTTTCACGCCCCAACAGCATCAGCGTTTCGGGTAGGCCGAAGCCGACGGTTTCGCCGGTAACGGCCACTCGCACCGCACCATCCCAGTCTTTGGGTTTGATGCTGTGCGATTTGGCAAAGTCCATGAAGGCCGCCAAGAGGGTGGGTGTGTCGAACGGTTCGAGGGTTCTCAGGATATCGGCGAATTGTCGCAGCCGTTCGGGTCCGCCGGCTTTTGTGACACGTTCGGTCAGCAGTTGCGGCCGGGGGTCGATGGTGGGTTTGAGCAGCGGCGCGGCGTAGAACACGAAATCCGAGAGCAGTTTGATACGATCGGCGGCGAATTCGGCGATTTGGACGAGCAGTTGGCGCGTGCTTGGGGCGAGGGATTCCCCGATGAGTTTGGCGCGTCGGAGGTAGGGGAGGCTGCGTTCGACTTTTTCGGCAGCCGGAAGTTGTTTCATGTATTCGGTTTGCACCCACAGGAGCTTCTTTTCGTCGAAGTTGGCGGGGGCTTTGGTAACATCTTTGGTATCGAAATTGGCAATGGCGGCTTCCAGGGGGAAGATTTCGTCTTTATCATTGAGCGCCCAGCCGAGGCGGACCAGGTAATTGACCACCGCCGCGGGTAAGTAGCCCAGTTCGCGATAATAGGCGACCGTGGCGATGTTGAGGTCGTCGCGGGCGCGGATTTCGTCGTCGGTCCAACCACAGGCTTTGAGTTTGGCGATTTCGTCGGCTGTCAGCGGCGGGAGTTTCCGCTTGCTCATTTTCTCGCCTTTGTAGTTGACCAGGGGAATGTGGGCAAATTCGGGCGGTTTGGCCCCGAGTGCTTGGTAGAAAAGGATTTGCACCGGCGTATTCGACAGATGCTCTTCGGCGCGAATGACGTGCGTGATCCCGAAGTCGATTTCGTCGACCACAGTCGCAAAACTGTACAGGGCGCGGCACTCGCCGTGGTCGTTGGGGGCACGCAGCAGGGCCGGATCACGGATCGTATCGGTATGGACCTCAACATGACCGCGGACGTGGTCGTCGAAAGCCACGATTTGTCCTTGTGGCACTTTCAGCAGAATCGGGGCCGGTTTCTCGCGGTATTGCCGCAAATTCTCCTCGGGAGCCACATCGCGGTTGCTCCCTCGGTGGACATACGCTTTCTTCATCCGCTGCGCCAGTTCGCGGCGACGGGTTTGTTCCTCTTCGGTGGTGTAATCCGGATAGGCCTTGCCTTCGGCCATCAGTTTCATCGCCGCGGCCACATAGCGATCATTGCGTTGGCTTTGGAAGTAGGGTTTGTGGGGGCCGAAGCTCTCGCCGCTGCCATCGGGCGTCGGTCCTTCGTCCCAATTCAGACCCAGCCAGGCGAAGCCATCGAGAATGGGCTGAACCGCTTCGGCCCGGTTGCGGGCGGCGTCGGTATCGTCGATGCGGAGGATGAATTGCCCACCGAAGCGGCGTGCGTACAGCCAGTTGAACAAGGCCGTGCGAACGCCCCCAATATGCAGGTAGCCCGTGGGGCTGGGAGCAAACCGAGTGCGAACAGTCATAGGGTGGTTCAGAATACAGGTTAGCCAGGAACAGGTCGAAGCCCCAGCCGCTACGCCCTCGGAGCACTGGCTGCATGAGGGCCGTCGTCGGCCAGTTACACCGTGCCGTTGGCGCTGGGTTCGTGGGCGGGTGTGTTGCTAGCTGCCGGCGCGTCGGTGGCCGTGTTGCTGAGGGCCGACTCCCGAACGGGCGGGCGGCACTCCACCAGCGTGACGACTTCGCCTTCTTGCACGATTTTGCCGTCTTGGTTGATCACCGCCCGATACCAGACCACCTCACCACGACGACCACGACCGCGAATCGTCTTCTCCTTGACCCGACTGAGAGTGCGGATCGTATCGCCGGCGAACACCGGCAAGTTGAAACTCCACATATTCACGCGCAGCAAGGCCATCGTCCGCACCAACGGCGACATGACCCCCAATCCGCTGGCCATACTGAAGACACCAAAACCATGGGCGATGGGCCGACGGAACGGCGTGGTTTTGCAAAATTCGTGGTCGATGTGGATCGGGTTGAAGTCGCCACTGAAGCCGGCAAAGTTCACGATATCCGCTTCCGTGACGGTTCGCCCGGCCGAGGTCCATTCGTTGCCAATTTCGAGATCGTCGAAGTACAGGTGAGAAGATGAAAAGCTCATGGGGGCCTCGATTTCGGCACAGAAGCGCATTCGGGTTATTTTTTAGTCGAGCCGCGATGCGAAACAAGAGGCCCCCGGGGTACAGCGAGCGTCACGGCGGGAATAATGCCACCGGCTTGCGTTCCGGCGTCGAAAGATCGACACCCACGAACACCCCTTCGGCTTCCGTCACATGGATCGTCTCAGCGCCGCGATCGGCGTACACGTCGATGTGCACGGTCATGGACGTGCGGCCGATGCGGATGACCCGCGTCTGAAACCGGACCACATCGCCCACCAACACCGGTTTTTTGAATTCCACCCGGTTGATCGCCACCGTCACAAACGACGCTCGCGGATTCCCCCCGCGCAATAGCAGTTCCCGCCGTGCCGCCAGCGCCCCGGCCATATCAATGTACGAGAGGATCACGCCGCCGAAGATAGTCCCGTGCGGGTTGGTGTCGCGCGGCATCATGACCACTTGAATGGCAATATACGGTTCCGACATACGTTCTCCTGGCCCACGTTCGCAGAGTTAACATGCGAACTCCCCCAGGTGGTGAACAGTCGGACCAGGCGACAATTCTGGCACCCCTAGAGAACCGACCTGGTGCCCAACAGCGGCTTCCGTTTCTACAGATCTGTGCGGTATTGGGCACCGTAGTGCCGAGAGTTGTTCACCGTTTGAACACGCAGCAACTTGATGAGAATCCCATCGTGGGCCGTGATGAGATTGCCGGTGTACACCGCGTAGGCGTATTTGGTCGGAATTGCCACCGTGGACACCAAACCCACACCGCCCAGCGATACGTCGCGGCCGATGACAGCCATCGGCGCATCGATGCGGCCATCGCTGTGGAGCGGGTAGACGGTCAGCGGCAGTTCACACGCGATCCGTGGGTATTTCCGCCGGTCGGGAACGTTGGCTAACTGCGTGCGCACATCGGTGATCAGTTTGGGAAGGATATCGTGGGCTTCTTGTTGGTACTTCGCATCGACAGGCCCGAAGGTGCGGCCGAAAACCGTCACTTCGCCCAAGGCATGGCCCAAAGGAGGCAGTTGCACAATCACTTCGTAGCCGAATTTTTTGCTGCTGAAGAAACCGCCGGTCGTCTGGGTGCGGCGAAGAACCAGCCGCGTTGGCTCCGGCTGTTCGACGGAAACGCCCCAGATATCGTGAACGATCGCAAGTTTCAGTCGAACGACCGAGTGGGGAACCGTGGTGGGGAATCGGCACATCAAGGTGCCATCCGCAAGCCAGCCGATATCGCCAGGCAACTGTGGGGCTCGACCACCCGCGGCAGCGGCTTCCACCAACACTTGAGCGTATTGCCGGGGATCGAGGCTGGAAGATTTCCCCCGGTGGCCTTGCAACGCCGCCAGCGGCACTACCGAGCGAATCCGGTCGAGAACCACGCATGAGCCGCTACCCACTTCCTCAGCCAAGGGTGGCTCGGTCGTACTCGCCGGTGATGGGCCGGGGGTGATGCACGGAAATTCCCGCGCAGGTGGCGGTGAAGCGGGAGCCACCGGCGCCATCCGCGACGACGGCGGCTGTCGGAACTCGCCTGAAGGCCGCGCCGCAGGGACCAACTGCGGAAGCGGTGGACGGGGCAAGTCCGACACCGTCAGCGGCGGTTTGAGGGGGTGGGTGTGTCTGGTCGCAATATCGGGGTCCGATCGACGCTGGGGCAGCGGCATTGGCGTTGCTTGTGACGGCAGCGACAACGCTGCGGTGGACGACTCCGTTCCGTGTCCATCCTGACCAGCCATTGTAGGACCGAGGCGAACCCGGCGGACGTTCAGCAACGCCCCGGGCAACATGGTGTTGGCCCCCGAGTTCATCAAAGCCTGTACAAATGCCGTACAGGAGGGAAAGCGATCAGCGGGGTCTTTGGCCAAAGCACGAGCGACCGGCCCTTGATCGGCCAACGGCAGCCCGGATAAATCCGGCTGACTGGTCAGATGCTGCAACATCAATTGCTGCGGCGTTCGCCCACTATAAGGAAATTCCCCAATCAGTAGCTCGTGATACACTAACGCCAAACTATACTGGTCCGAACGAGGGCTTGGCACGCCTTGAAGCACTTCTGGGGCGACGTAACGCGGTGTCAATCCGCGCTGGCCAGCATCCGATCCCTCCAATTGTGCCACCAAGCCATAATCCCCCACCTTCACATGCCCGCCCACCAGGAACAGATTGGCGGGTTTGATGTCCAAGTGCTGGAGGTGGTATTTGGCTGCAATCACATCGAGGGCTTCGGCCGCATCCGCGAAGTAAGCCAGCAATTCATCGCGGGGAATACCAGGTAGTCCAAAGGCACGGCATTCGCGGAAACGGTCTTGCAGTTGCCGGTCGGCCAGCTCCATCACCATCACCAGTTCGTGGCCGACCTGTTCCACCCGTTCGAGGGTCAGCAGAAATGGGTGCCGAATGGCCTTGATTTGCTCAAACGCCGCCAGTTCTTGGCCGAAGCGTTCGTGGCCACGGCCATCTTCCGATTCCGACGCGACAAACTTAATGGCTTTGTGCAGTCCACCGGGGGCTTCGCATTTCCAGACTTCGCCGAAGCCGCCCCGCCCCAACGGCGCAAGAAGCCGGTAACCGGGCAACGGTTCGTCGCCAGCTTTTTTCGTGTAGACGGGAGTCGTCTCGCTTTCGGCGGTAGGTACCGGTGGCATGAGCGGTGAACCGGCGTTCCGATGGGGAAAAAGCTATTGAGTCAACTTTAGAACGCGAACCATACCGGTGCCAAAAAAATGAACGCCACGAACCTATCGTCGCTTCTGACGGTAGAAAAAATTCCTCAGAAAATTTGCTTTTACCAAAAAATTGCGCACAATCTTCGTAGAGGTGAAATTCTTTTCACTTCTACCTGCGACCGGTCGGTGGTCTTAACCAGGGTCTGAATCCGGACCTTCGATACCCATACCTTCGGTATCCGCCAAGCTGGTACCCATACCTTCGGTATCCGCCAAGCTGGTTTTCATCACTTCGGCCAATAACACCGTGGCGTAACTGCCCGCCGGCAGCGTAAAGCTGAGCCGCAAGCCCTCGGGTTGCCATTGCGCAGACAGATCGTCGATATAGATGAGATTGGGGCGGCGTGTTCCCATCATCAACTTGCCGAAGCGTTGAAAAATCGCCGGTTCCAGCTGATGGTCGCGTAAAACTGCAGCTTCGCGTTCGGCCGCGACACTTTCTGCGGGGAAGGTCTTGCTGCCGAACATCGGGCCAGTGGTGACGGTCTGCCGCGCGTCCAGGCGCTGTTGTTCCACAGCCACATCCCGGGCGACAAATAGCCCGCCGTGCGGCCACTTGGCCATGACATCGCCCGCCACCACGGTGCGGAATAAGCCGTCGCGCAGCCGACGCATCAGGTAATCGTTGAACAGCAACGATTGCACCGCCGACAGTGCCAAGCGGAAAAGAAAAGGACGAATCCGTTGGGGGGTGTGGCCGGTCAGGCACTGCCAACCCAGTTCGACAGTGCTGCCCGCACGACCGAACCGCTGCGGGCCATAAAAGTTTGGCAATCCCTGCGTGCGAATGCGCTGCAGAATCGCGTTCACATCCACGGCGCGGTTGGCCTGGCGGATGAGAATGCGGAAGCGATTGCCACGCAGGTGGCCGGTTTTCAGCTTGTTTGTATGCCAGGCGGTTTGGAGAACACGCAGGCCGTCGCCATCCAACTGAGCCACGCGCGGCGCGCAGGCTTTGGGTACCGAAACCCACTGTCGCGTAACGGCGTAGCGGTCTTTGAGGCCGGCGGTGCCGATGTTGCCCGGGTGTGTACCCAGCCGCTGCGCCAGCGTGCGCGTGAAGAATTCGGGAGCCATCCCGCGTTTCTCGATCCACAAAAAGAGATGGTCGCCTGTGCCGCAGGGTTCATACGATGGGACTTCTTCGACCTCGAAATCGTCGATTTGAACGCGAATCTGCCCGCCCACGCCAGGCAGATCGGCCGTCAGTAGCGGCGGCGTCATTGCGGGGTGTTGCATCGTCATTCTCCGCAGAAGCCCTATTGTATCGCAGCGCCGCGGCGATGAAGGTGGATTACAATACGCTCAAAGGGAACCATCTTGGCCAATCAGTCAGGGAGCAACCGCGATGCCCGCGATGACGATGACCGAAAAAATTCTCGCCCGTGCGGCTGGCAAAAGTTCCGTTACCCCCGGTGAGAACGTATGGGTGAACGTCGATGTCCTCATGACGCACGATGTCTGTGGCCCTGGCACCTTCGGCGTGTTCAAAAAGGAGTTCGGACCCCAAGCCAAAGTCTGGGACCCGGAAAAAGTCGTGATCATTCCCGATCACTACATCTTCACCAAAGATGCGATGGCCAATCGCAACGTCGATATCCTGCGCGCATTCGCCAAAGAGCAAAATATCAAGTACTTCTACGATGTGGGTACCGAGAAATATAAGGGCGTCTGCCATATCGCGTTGCCCGAAGAGGGCCATACCCGCCCTGGCGAAGTGCTCTTGGGGACCGACAGCCACACCTGCACCGCGGGCGCCTTTGGTGAATTCGCAACCGGCATAGGCAATACCGATGCGGGCTTTGTGCTGGGCACTGGCAAACTGTGGCTGAAAGTTCCGCCCACGATGCGTTTCATCTTCCACGGCCAATTACCGCCGTATCTGATGGCCAAAGATTTGATTCTGGCGGTCATTGGCGATATTGGCGTCGATGGGGCAACCTACCGAGCCATGGAATTCGACGGCGACGGTGTTTTTGCCCTCAATATCGAAGAGCGGATGACGCTCTGCAACATGGCCATCGAAGCCGGCGGCAAAAACGGCATCATCGCCGCCGATCAAGTCACGCTCGACTATGTGAACCAACGCAACGCGGGCAACAAACCGTATACCGTGGTCACGACCGATCCTGGCGCCAAATTCATCTTCGAGAAAGTATACGACGTGACCAAACTAGAACCGGTGATCGCCAAACCCCACTCGCCGGATAACAAAGCCTTCGTCAGTGAAGTGAAAGGAACCAAGCTCGATCGCGCTTATATTGGCAGTTGCACCGGTGGCAAACTGACCGACTTCAAAGCCGCCGCGGAACTCCTCAGGGGCAAGAGTGTCAAAATCGACACGTTCGTGGTGCCCGCGACAACTGAAGTCGCCCGTGGACTGGATACCGAGAAAATCGGCGGCCAAACCTTGCGAGAAATCTTCCTGGCTGCTGGAGCCAAAATCGGCGATGCCAGCTGTGCCGCATGCCTGGGTGGCCCTAGCGACACCTTCGGCCGGCTGAATGCCCCGATCAGTTGCATCAGCACCACCAACCGGAACTTCCCGGGGCGGATGGGGCATAAAGAAGCGAAAGTCTACCTCGCTAGCCCGCTGACGGTTGCGGCCAGCGCCCTGGCGGGTTCCATCGCCGACTGCCGCGAACTGCTCGTCTGATGGGGTTGACACAGTCGAACACGATCGCGGCATTCACGCCACACGCATCATCGTTGGGAGTGCCAACCATGAGGCCTTGGTCGCAAGCCCGCCTCGTTGTGCTGGGGTTTGTTGTGTTGGGTGTCGCGGCTTTGGCGGCTGCACCCGACACCAGCCCCACCATTCGCGCGCGATCGCTGCCCACCACAGCGGGCGTCACGGCCCCGGTGGCCACGGCCAACGACAACACCACCCACCGTATCGCCGACTTCGTTACGGTGCAAAAAGGGAATCTGCCGATCATCATTTCGGTCCCTCATGGTGGCCGGAAAAAGGTACCCGATGTGCCCGAACGACTTGGCAAAGGCATCAACAACTTCCACACTGTCCGCGATGAGAACACTGCCGAACTAGCGGAACGATTCCTCGTGGAATTGGAGAAGCTCCTGAAAGGCCAGGTCTGGGCGGTGATTGCCCGCTTCGAGCGGAAATACCTCGATGTCAACCGCGCTCGTGAAGAAGGCTACGAACACGCTAACGCCCAACCCTACTACGACTTCTACCACGATTCCCTCGCCGCAGCCTGCCGCGCGGTCAAAAAGCAGTTCGGCCGCGGCATACTGTTGGATATCCACGGCCAAGCGGTTCACCCCAACGCCATCTGTCGTGGCACGCAGAACCTCAAGACAGTTACGCGACTCCACGAGCGCGAAGGGCTTGCCGCAATTCGTGGCCGCAACAGTATCTTGGGCCGGTTGGAATACCTCGGTTACCCGGTGATACCCGCGGGCCAGGCCAACGAAAAAGTCAAGGAAGTGCCTGCCTTCGCTGGGGGCTACATCGTGCAAACCTACGGCAGCCACACCGACTATGGCATCGACGCGATTCAGCTGGAATTCGGTTCCAAATTCCGCGCCAAAGACCAATACGGCACCACGGCGTTGGAATTGGCCGATGCTGTTAGCGTTTTCTACAAGGCGTATCTGCAGGATTAGCGGCCTGTGCGGCTTGCCCCATTCGCGGCGTCAGGCACAGGGGCCAGTGTCGGCGGTGGGCTCGAGTTGCAGTTCTCTGCGAATCCGCTCATGGTTTTGCCAAAGGCGGGGGCCAAGGTGGTGATACGATGCAGAAGCTGCTCGAATGTGGCGAAGTCGAGCGTCTGGGCACTGTCGGATGCGGCACGATCGGGGTCGGGGTGAACTTCGATGAGCAGGCCATCGGCCCCGGCGGCCAGAGCCGCTAGCGCCATGGCCGGAACATAGGCGCGCTTGCCGGTACCGTGGCTGGGATCGACGAACACTGGTAAGTGGCACACCGCTTTGGTCGGGGGAATGACACCCAGATCGAGGGTATTGCGCGAGTGGTCCGAGAAGGTGCGCACGCCGCGTTCGCAGAGTATGACATGGTAGTTGCCGCCGGCCAATACATACTCGGCGGCCATCAGCCATTCTTCGAGCGTGGCACTCATACCACGTTTGAGCAGCACCGGCTTGCGGCATTGCCCGACCCGTTTGAGCAGTGAGAAGTTCTGCATGTTCCGCGTGCCGATTTGAATGATGTCGGCGGCTTCTTCCACCGCAGCGGCATATTCCGTATCCATCAGCTCGGTGACGATGCCAATACCGGTGCGTTCGCGGCACTTTTGCAGGATGCGCAGCCCCTCCAGCCCCATGCCTTGGAAGCTGTAGGGGCTGGTCCGTGGCTTGAAAGCCCCGGCGCGCAGAAACTTCACCCCGCGGCTGACCAGATATTCTGCGGTACGCAACATGGTGGTTTCGCTTTCCACCGAACAGGGGCCAGCGATCACGGTGAACGTCTGCGGACCGATAGTACCTTGGGCCAGGTGAATGACCGTGTCGTCGCATTTCATTTCGCGACTGGCGAGCTTGTACGGTTTGGTCACGCGAATGGCCTCTTCGACCCCTGGCAGAACTTCGAAGAGGGCTTTATCGACAGCTCCGGTATTGCCGGTCATGCCGATGGCCGTTCGTGTCGCTCCGGGCAGCACATGCGGAACCAGCCCTTGCGATTTAATGACTTCCACCACGCGCTGGATGTCTTGTTCCGTGGCGCGGGATTGCATCACAACAAGCATTGTCCACCCATTGGGGTCCTGAAGTGCCGCAGCCGGGAGAATCTCGCTCCCGACAATCGTATCGCGGTCGGAGTATGATGACCGCGCTGGCAGTTAATGAATTCCCCCCTCAACGCTTCTGTTGTGCGATATTATACGAGGGTCTTCTCGAGATGAGGATTCGACCCCATGCCTCGGATCGGCGACGATCATTTGGAGCGCGCGCAAACCGAACTCGGTGAACCGGAGTTGCTCTTTCGCATCAGCCGTCAACGTTTTCTGGCGAAGCTCTCCTTGGGGCTGCTGTTGATCGGCTACGGGATCGTCGCCAACTACTACTGGTGGCTGCGCGGCCCGGCCACGATTGGCCACTTGGAGCTTCTGTTGCTGTTTGTGCCGCCAATCTCCGGTATCTCGTTGTTGTGGCACATGTATCGCCATCGCGGATTGTATGTGTTGATCTACCCTACGGGGTTGTTGCGCCTGCGCCGGGGCGAGGTGCTGTCCTTCCCGTGGTCGGACATCGATCAGCTCCGCGTGCGGATGAACCGCTCCGAAGGACCGCACCTCGAACGGGACGATCGCGGAGAATTACACAGCTGCTGGCTAGCCGTCGATAGTCCCACGTTCAAACTGGGTGACGCCGGACTGACGGTGGTTCGCACAGACGGCGAAGAGGCCCACTTTGGCCCGGCGCTGAGTGAGTATGAGCGACTGGCCGAGGAAGTCCAAAAGCGAACGTTTGCCGAATTGTGGCCACGGTTACTGGCCCGCTTCCACTCCGGAGAACGCATCAGCTTTGGCGAACTGGACGTCACGCCCCAAGGCTTCGAACACGCCGGCAAACGGCTCTCGTGGCGCGACGTCAAAGAACTCGTCGTCGCTCAGGGCAAACTCAGCGTCAAGCAAGTCGGGAAGTGGCTGCCGTGGGCGCTCGTCGACATTGGCAGCGTACCGAACCCGCATTTGCTGTTCGCGCTGGCGGACGAAGCCCACCGGCATTTCGCCCCACCAGAAGCTCAACCGCACGATGAGCTAACTGGTTCACCGGATGCGTGACCCCAAAATACCCAGCTCATGGAGAAACGACCTGCTACCGACGCCCAACAGCCCGACCAACCAGTGGAGAACAGCGAAACACCACTTTTCTTTTGGTTTGCGGAGCATCGACCATTTTCTTTCGGTTTGCGGAGCATCGATCATGGCGCGATGGTTTCTTGTTGCCGGGATGGCCGTTGTGAGCGTTGTGCCGTTACCAGCGGCTGACGCACCCGATCGGGCAGCGATTCGCCAGAAAATGGAATTGGTGATGGGGCCAATGCCTGACGCCCGCCGCCGCGTACCCCTCGATCCCAAGGTGGAAAGTGAAGAAAAACTCGAGGGCTACGTTCGCCGCAAAGTCACCTTCGCGGTAGAGAAGGGGGATCGTGTCCCCGCGTGGCTGCTCATTCCCCACACAGCCACAGCGCAAACGAAAGCCCCCGCGATGCTCTGCTTGCATCAAACGATTAGCATTGGCAAGGATGAGCCGGTCGGTTTGGGCAAGCAAGACAGCAAAGCGCAAGCTCTGCATCTGGTGAAACGCGGTTATGTGTGTTTGGCCCCAGATTATCCCAGTTTTGGCGAATACAAGTACGACTTTGCCGCCGCGTTCCAACGAGGCGATCACGCGTCCGGCACCATGAAGGCGATTTGGAACAACATGCGCGCTGTCGATTACTTGCAAACGCTTCCCGAGGTGGATGGTGAACGGATTGGTGTCATTGGCCACTCCCTGGGGGGGCACAACGCGATGTTCACCGCGGCCTTTGATGAGCGCTTGCAAGTGATCGTCTCCAGTTGCGGTTTCTGTAGCTTCGCCAAGTATTACAAGGGGAACCTCAAAGGCTGGACCAGCGACCGGTACATGCCGCGCATTGCCAGCGTGTACAACAACGACCCCCAGAAGATGCCTTTTGACTTTTCCGATGTGGTGATCAGTTTTGCGCCGCGTGCGTTCCTGGCGGTCGCTCCAGAAAAGGACCACAATTTCGATGTCAGTGGGGTGCGCGATGTGATGGCTGCAGCCGAGCCGGTGTACAAGAAACTCGGCGTGCCGGAGAAACTCCAGGCCCTCTACCCCGATGCCGGGCACGATTTCCCCGCGGAAGCCCGGCAACGCGCCTATGAATTCATCGACCGTTACTTGAAGAAGTGAGGGAAACGGAGCACGGCCAGGCACGTTGCAGGCAGCGGTCCTATGCATGTCTTCCCCTGGCTGCCGCCGGGGGAAGAGGGGACAGACCAGGAGCTGCAGTGTGCAGCTAAGGGAAGAGGGGACACACCAAAAGTTACAGTTGGCCGCCAGGGGAAGAGGAGACACACCAAACGTTCCAGTGTCCTTGTGCAAGGGTGCGCGTCTTCCCTGGGTGGCGGGCCGGGGAAGACGCGGGCGGTGGGAGGGTTTACGGCAACGGCACCGTCTTCAGGTCGCCGTTTTTCAGCAGGATCAGAGCGTGGCCATCGTCGAGCTTATCGAGCTGCATGACATCGGTCAGCTCTTTGATGGTTTCGTATTTCACCCCGGCGGTTTCGGTGCTGGGGCGTGTGGTGATGGGTTCGGCTTTGGCAAAGTCGGTGGTCGGGATCTTCATCACGCCGCGGGCGGAATTGGCCATCAGGATGTAGTCTTTACCACCTTTGGTGTAAAGGATCATGTCCAAGGGGTTGTTGCGGTTGCCCAGCTCGGCAATGGTGATGCCTTTGACTTTCGCCCCTGGCTTCAGTTCGCGAACGGGGATTTTCACCAGTGGGGTGCAGGTGTAAGCGGCCATGATGTGTTCTTCATCCCCGATCTTGTAGGGCACGAAGGTACGGATGGGGGCGTGTGTTTCCAGCTTGCCATGAGCGCCGTGGAAGATTTCGATGCCGGTGCCTTTGTCGGCTTCTTTGAACGGGAAGGGAATGACGCGCAAGGTGCTGGCGAACTGTTCACTCGACAGTCCGGCGACGAAGAGCTTGCCATCGACAAACGCCATCTGCGTGATGACTGCCGGCGGCCCTTTCGCCCCACCTGTGGCGGGGTTGGGAATCTTGACGCTGGCAAAGGGGATGTCTTTGAGCAGAACCGGGGTGATGGTGCCGTCGCGCGTCACTTTCACCAACGCCGGGACACCGGCCCCCGTGCCGCGGGCCACACTGATGAACACATTGCCCGAGGCCGGATTCACTTTCATATCCGTGATCCGGGCTGGCCCACCACCGAGGATGTCACTGATCTTCGTTTCGAGCTTCTCGATGTTCAGCTCCTTGTTGCCAGCCGGCTTGGTATCGCCGGTGTCGATGGCGAAGATTGTGGCCCCGGCCGAGTCGCCCAGAAAGAGCAGGCCGTTGGGGCCGAAGGTCATCGCACTGATCGACTTGATGTCCGGGGTTCCTTTGGTCAGGTCGGCCGCCGAGCCAGAGGCCGCCACGGCCACCACGAGCGTGGCCACAAGCAGTTGGGTGCGCATTGCAGTTCCTCACATACAGGCGCTCCGCCGCGTCACGCGGTCCTGGAGCATCAGGGAAGGCGAACTGGGGCGCCTGTCAACGCCCCAAGAAGCATCATCTAGCGCCGCTGGCCAGATTCAAGCAGAAAGAAATGAGAGTTCGGCCAAGGTCCAACCGTGTGGCGAACGACCGCGTGGGAACCACAGCCGCGAGACTATGCGGTTGTGGCGGGAAAACGTAAGCTCATGACATGAGCTTCTCTGGGGAACAATCGTCTGCGCCGCCGCCGCCGCCGCGTGCGGCGCTGGCCATCGTTTGGCTAGTTGTCTTTATCGACCTGTTGGGCTTCGGCATTGTCTTGCCGGTCATGCCGCGGCAGGCCGAACCGTATCTGAACGTTCTGGGCTTGGCCCCGGAGGCCAAAGGGGCCGTCATCGGTATCTTATTTTCGGTTTTCTCGCTGATGCAGTTTGTCTTTAGCCCGGTGTGGGGGCGTATCTCCGACCGCATCGGCCGCAAACCGGTATTACTCATCAGTTTGCTCGGTTCGGTCATTTTTTATGCTTTGTACGGCTTGGCTGTGTCGCTGCCGGCGGAGCAGGGGTTCCTTGCGATTGCGCTACTGTTGCTGGCGCGGGTGGGAGCCGGAATCGCGGGGGCGAGCGTGGGCACGGCCGCGGCTGTCATCGCCGATTGCACCCCGCCGCACAAGCGGGCGCGCGGCATGGCTCTGATTGGCATTGCCTTTGGCGCAGGGTTCACTCTGGGTCCTCTCATCGCCTACTTTGGTTTGGCGCTATTCGCTCGCCAACCGTGGGGGGTTGGTGCGCTGGCGTCGCTATTGTCGCTGGGCGCGCTACTGGTCGCTGTGGCGATTTTTCGTGAAACGCGCAACCCCGGCTACCAAGCCGGCAAAGACTTCTTCAGTGTTTCTCGAACCCTCGCCGTGCTGAAGATGCCAACCGTCGGTGTGTTGATCCTCATCTACTTCCTGGCTATTTTCGCCTTCGCGAATTTCGAGGCCACCCTGGCGTTGTTCACCCAATCGGCTTTTGGGATGAGTGACGACGACAACTTCCTCGTGTTCGCCTTCGTCGGCGCGGTGTTGATGGTCGCCGGTGGGGTCTACCGGCCTTTGGCCAAGAAACACGCGGAGCTGAAGCTCTTGGCCCGCGGCGTGGCGATGATGATTCTCGGTCTGGGTTGCATCGGGGTGATCGCCTATCTGACATCGTCTCCGCGTGATTCGGTCGACGGTGGCCTGAAAGCGCTCTTCTATGGAGCCGCGGCCCTGAGTGTGAGCGGTTTCGCGTTCACCAATCCCTCGGTGTCGGCGCTGGTCTCGAAGCGGGCTGACCCAGCGCGGCAGGGCGAAGTATTGGGGGTCAACCAAGCGTTTGCCTCATTGGGGCGGATTCTCGGCCCGTTCCTCGGATCGGTCTTGTTCCAAGCCGAGGCTTCGCGCACACTGCCCTACATTGCGGCTGTGGTCACGCTGGTGGTGGTGGTAGCTTTGGTCGCTCGCATCGGGCAACCCCATTCTGCCGCCCCAACGGCCGATCCAGCCCGGACTTGTTAACAAAAGCTCACAGACGCGGCCAGGCTGCGGATAAACTCCCCAGCCGCAGTGATCGGATTTCGGCTTCGCCAACAATAGGATCGACAAGGTTCCGAAGCACCACGATGTCCGTATCAGCCGCGGTGATGGGAACCCGCCTTTGACCCGAAAGGATGCCCATGGCCCTTGACCGGCTGGCGGCCTGCCGCATCGCCATCATCAAACCCAGTGCCCTGGGCGATATTATTCACGCCCTCCCGGTATTGACCGCATTGCGCAGCCGCTATCCGACCGCGCGCATCACATGGATAGTCAATCGCGCCTATGAACCGCTGCTGGCCGGCCACCCCGACCTGACCGACACCCTCCCCTTCGATCGCGGGGCCTTGACGAGCCTCCGCGGGGCCTTGACCACAAGCGTCGCCTTCGCCACGGAACTCCGCCGCCGTCGCTTCGATCTGGTCATCGACCTGCAAGGCCTGCTGCGCAGCGGGCTGATGGCCTGGGCCAGCGGTGCCCCGGTGCGTGTCGGTTTCAGAACTGCCCGCGAAGGCAGCCGTTACTTCTATACCCACAAGCTCGACGCACCAGCACGCACGGAAGCCCACGCCGTCGAACGGATGTGGCGCGTCGCGGAAGCCTTCGGTGTGGGGCATCTACCGAAAGTCTTCCGGATCCCCCTCCCACCGGACGCGCTCGCTTCGGCCCTCCAGAAACTAGCAGGGTTGCCCAAGCCGGTGATCGCTGTCGCTGTGGGCGCGAAATGGCCGACGAAACGCTGGCCCCCTGCGCACTTTGCCGCAGTCTTGCAACACGCCCACACGCACTTCGGTGCTGGATGTTTCTTCGTCGGTTCCTGCGACGACACTCCGAACACGCAAGCGGTGCTCGCGTCCCTGCGCGGTCCGGCCTTAGACTTCACCGGACGCACCTCACTGCCGCAATTGGCAGCTCTGCTGGCCTGCGCCGATGTCATGCTCGCCAACGACACCGGCCCGCTCCATCTGGCGGCAGCTTTGGGCAAACCCTGTGTGGCCCCCTATCTGTGTACACGTATTGCTTACCACGGGCCGTACACAGCCACGGCCCGATGCATAGAAACGACCGTCCCCTGCGCCGGCAGTTATCTCAAAACATGCAATACAATGATCTGCATGCCGGAACTGACCGCCGACCGGCTCTGGCCGCTTCTTGCCGAGACCCTGCACACATGGACCCTGCACAACTCCCGTTCCGCCTGATCCTCGCAAGCCACTCATCGGGCCGCCGCTGGCTGATGGAACAAGCGGGTTATACGTTTGAAGTGCAACCGTCGAATATTGATGAACCCACCGAAGCCCGCTTGGGCGACTGCCGCCACTACGTCAGCGAATTGGCCTGGCTCAAAGCCGCCGCGGTAGCCCCCCGCGTGGCCGACGGCGTCATCATCGCGGCCGATACCGTGGGCTGGCTCAATGGTCAGGTCATCGGCAAACCCACAGATGAAGCCGATGCCCGACGAATCATTCGCTCCCTCGCAGGTACTGTTCACGAACTGTGGACCGGAGTCTGCCTGTGGCGGCGACCCGGCGATTGGCAATTGTGCTGGCAAGAACGCAGCCTCGTGCGCATGAAACCCCTCCGCGAAGCCGACATCGACGCCTACCTGCACACCCGCAAATGGGAGGGTTGCAGCGGAGCCTATGCCATCGAAATTCCCCACGACCCCTACCTGACGGTGGAAGAAGGCAGCGTGAGCAATGTCGTGGGTTTGCCGATGGAATCCCTGGCGAAAGCCTTGGCGTGGCTGGCGCAAATCCACTAGCGGCGGTTCGCCAACCCCAGAAATGCGCGCAAACACGCCACAATGAGCAACCGCCAAGGGGGTGTGCAACCGCCAAGGGGGTGTGCAACCACTCCGCGAAATTCATCATTTCTACATCGTTACAACTCCGTTAATTAATCAAAAACTGACACGAGCTTCACACACACTTCCTGGCTCTTTTCTACAACGTTCTTCTGTTTGACCTCGACCCCTCGGGAGTTTGGCTATGCTTCGTTGTCGCCGGAGCGCCTTTACGCTCATTGAACTGTTGGTGGTGATCGCGATTATTGCCATCTTGATCGGGTTGTTGCTGCCCGCGGTCCAAAAGGTCCGCGAAGCCGCGGCCCGCATGACCTGCCAGAACAATTTGAAGCAAATGGGCCTGGCGTTTCACAATTACGCCGTCGCCAACGACAATCGTTTTCCGGCCACGCGGGTGAATGTCCCGAGTAATAAGTTCCGCGCTTGGACGCCGATTGTGCTCGCCTACATCGAACAAGATAACATTGCGCGCGTCTACGATATGAATACCCGCTGGGATCAGGGGGCCAACGTGACCCTGGCGCAAAACACCATCAAAGTTTTCAAGTGCCCCTCGGCTCCGGATGTCCGTCCGGCTCCGGTCGAACCGGCGTTGGGGCCGTGCGATTACCTGATCTTTCACCGGATTCGCCCCCGTTTTTATGCGGCCAATGGCTTGCCCAATGCCCCGACGGTGGAACTGAACGGGGCCATCCACATCACCGATCCCACCCCGATTCTGGCCATCACTGATGGGACTTCCAACACCATCATGATCACGGAAGATGCGGGTCAGCCGGCGTCGTTCATCCTGGGCCGCAACACGGGCGCGGTTTTGCCGGAAGGCCGTGGCTGGGCCGACCCTGACGGCGTTTCGGGCAGCTTGGATGGTAGCCACCCGGTCACTGGGGCGATCAACGGCGGAAGTATCACCGCCGCCGCCGGGGCCACCTGCATTATGAATTGCAACAACTACAGCGAACCGTACAGCTTCCACTCGGGTGGTATCAATGTGTGTATGGCCGATGGTTCTGTGCGGTTCATCCGGCAAACTGTCTCGGCCGCCACCTACGCCGCCCTTTCGACCCGCGACTACGGCGACATCCCGGGTGATTTCTAAGACGGCCGCGGCTTCTTCGCCAACTGCGGACCGCACAGGCCGGCGGGAACGATCCCGTCGGCCTATGGCTGAACCCTCCCATCCACCGACCCTCGCACTCAACAATAGGTTCCCCTTCGGCACACTCCCTTTCACCCGCGACATCAAGACGCCGGAAAATCTCTTGCCGAGAACTGGTAATTCTCTGACAATCTTAGCATGCGTTGCCCACGACTCCGCACACGATCTCTGGTTCCTACGATTCCGGGCACAATCTCTGGTTCCTATGCATCGCGGTTTTACGCTGATCGAACTGTTGGTGGTGCTGGCGATTCTCGCTATTCTTGTGGGTTTGCTGTTGCCGGCGGTGCAGAAAGTGCGTGATGCCGCGACGCGGGCCCATTGCCAGAACAACCTCAAGCAGCTCGGTTTGGCGTTGCACGGTTTTCACGATGCCAACAATGCCTTTCCGCCCTCGGGCTACACCACGGCCGGGCCGGGCAACCCCGCGGGCAAGTTCATCGGCTGGCGGCCACTGACACTGCCCTACATCGAGCAAGAGAATCTGAAAAAGCTCTACGACTTTCACGCCAACTGGTGGGAAGGCACCAATCCGGTCGCGGCGGCAGTGCCTGTGAAGGTGTACCAGTGCCCGGCGGTGCCCGCCCGTCCCGAAGTGCTGACGGCCATCGCCAAACCGCCACGCCCCGCGATGACTTTCTCCAATCCGCTGGCCCCCACGGATTACGAAGCGATCATGGGGGTGCAACCGGCCTCCCTCAATCCGCACCTGGCCAGTGCGCTTTACAACAGCACCAACCGTTTCGCCGTCCTGCATCGCGATTCGCGCGTCCGCATACTCGACATCAGCGACGGAACCGCATCGACCATCATGGTGTTGGAAGCCGCCGGTCGACCACGGGTGTACCGAAATCGTACAGCACATCCGGAGTTGAGTAACGATCAAGGCATCGGTTGGGCGGATAGTGAAGGACCCTTCAGCCTCGATGGGGCCAGCGCCGACGGACAGCGGGAAGGTTGTGGCCGCGATTGTGCCGCACCGATGAACCGCAAAAATGATAACGAACCCTATTCCTTCCATCCCGGCGGAATCCACGCGGTGTTCGCGGATGGCAGCGTGCGCTTCCTCCGCGAATCGCTCCCACTGACCATCTTCGCCGCCCTCTGCACGCGCGCCGCCGGCGAAGTCGTCGCCAACGATTTCTGAAGCCTCGGTCTCCGGCCACACGACCCATCGACGACGCTGCCCGTGTGTGCCAACGAAGCTCCTTTTCTCATACAATGGCCGCCGAACCAATACGGGATGTTTTCTCGTCCAGCCATCAGAAAGGGTTTACCGATGGTGTCTGCTTCGCGTCGGGAGTTGCTGGCCGTGGTGTCCGCGTTAGGTATTGGGACAGGACCGTTTCAGCGGGCGCTGGCGGCCAGCGCCGCCCAGGAGAAGACCGACACGGTGACCGCGGAGATGGTTCAACAGGCCGAATGGATCGCTGGCATTACCCTCACCGACGCCGAACGCCGGACCGTGGCGGCAGCCCTGACGAATCATCGTCAGCGAATCGCTGCGCTACACAAGTTGGAACTGGACCATGCGGTTCCACCAGCGCTGGCTTTCCATCCGGCGCCGTGGCTGGCACCCAGCTGCAATGGCCGTGGCAAGGTCGAACTGGCGGCTGCCCAAAACCTGCAGAAACCCGCAAGCGACGACGAGCTGGCCTTCGCCCCTCTGACCACACTCGCGGAGTTAATTCGCACCCGCAAGATTTCATCCACCGAACTGACCAAACTCTATCTGGCCCGCTTGAAGAAATACAACCCCGCGTTGCTCTGCGCAGTGACCATCACCGAAGAACTCGCCTTGCAACAAGCGCAAGCCGCGGACCAAGCCATCGCTGCTGGGGCGTATCGTGGTCCGTTGCATGGCATTCCGTGGGCCGCCAAAGATTTGATTGCCTACCCCGGCTACAAAACCACCTGGGGCGCAGGACACTTCAAAGATCAGGAACTGAAGGTGAAAGCCACCGTGGCGCAGCGGCTCGACGATGCCGGGGCGGTACTGCTGGCCAAAACAACGCTGGGTGCCTTGGCCTGGGGGGATGTGTGGTTCGGCGGAATGACCCGCAACCCCTGGAACATCCAGCAAGGCAGTAGTGGGTCGTCGGCAGGCACGGCCAGCGCGGTGGCCGCGGGGCTGGTCGGCTTCGGACTGGGCAGCGAAACCCATGGCAGTATCATTTCGCCCAGCAGCCGCTGTGGCGTCACGGGGCTACGTCCCACGTTTGGCCGTGTCAGCCGTCATGGTTGCATGCCACTCAGTTGGACCCTCGACAAAATCGGTCCGATGTGCCGCAGTGTGGCCGATTGTGCGCTGGTGTTGGCAGCGATCCACGGCTTCGATCGCCACGATGCCACCACCCAAGACCGACCGTTCCATTGGCCGGTGAAGGTGAACTTCAAGGAACTGCGCGTCGGTGTTGTCGAAGATGCGGCCATTTCCGCCAACGACCGCCAAGTGCTGACCGATCTGGGCGTCCGGCTTGTCCCCATCACTCTCCCACGTGCCACCGCCAATGCCCTCATCGGGCTGATTCTTGATGTCGAAGCCGCAACGGCCTTCGACGACATCACCCGCGCCGGGGTGAAAGAGGGGATCGGCCTGTGGGGGCCAACCTTCCGCCGCGGTCGGTTCATTACGGCGGTGGATTATCTCACCGCGCAACGGGCGCGCACGCAACTGATGCACAAAATGGCCCAAGTGATGGAGCAAGTCGATATGTACGTTGGCGGGGCCGATCTGGCGATTACCAATCTCACGGGGCATCCCACCATCTGCCTACCCAACGGTTTTCGCGGCCGCACACCGACATCACTCACATTCACCGGTCGGCTCTTCGACGAAAGCACACTACTGACAGTCGCCCAAGCCTACCAAGACGCCACCGGACACCACCGCAAACGCCCCCCGCAAGACACCTGGATCGTTGAGAAGAAAGATGATCCGCAACCGCGCTAGTTCGTCTAACTCCCGCGGCGCGGATATCGGCTGTGGGCGCAATGTTCCCCGGAGAAGGTCGGCGAATGTGTGAATGTCGCGCCGAAGTACTGGCCTTATCTGAACATACGAATACATATCCTATTTTCACCACTTTCCCCCTATTGGCACGCCCTCGTCACTCGACAGAAGTCGCCATTGGGGCCAGGTGGTCGCCACGTGGGTGTGTGTTCGCCCGCAGCATCCACACGACAAAAGTCGCCATTGGGGCCAGGTGGTCGCCACGCGGATGTGCCTGCGCCCGCTATTGGCGACGTGTGGTCGTGGCGCAAAACAACGGCTGTCTGGTCTAGAACGCGGGCCGGTGTGTGTGCCCGCTGTCGGTAACTTGGGATGGTCGGGAGGGGATTGTTCTGCCACAGGTGGCTGCCTGTTGGCGAGGGTTGGGGCCTTTAGGCCAGCATTTTCTTGACGACCTGGCCGCCGACATCGGTCAGGCGGAAGTCGCGGCCTTGGAATCTGTACGTCAGCTTTGTGTGGTCGAGGCCAAACAGATGGAGGATGGTGGCGTGGAGGTCATTGATGTGGATGGGGTCTTCTTCGATACCCCAGCCGATTTCGTCGGTCTTGCCGATGACTTGTCCGCCTTTGATGCCACCGCCGGCGGCCCAGATCGAGAAGCAGAAGGGGTGATGATCGCGACCGGTGACGTTGGGGCTGCCATTGCGGTTTTCACCCAAGGGCGTGCGGCCAAATTCGCTCAGCCACAAGACCAGGGTTTCGTCGAGTAGTCCACGCTGTTTCAAATCCTTGATGAGAGCGGCCACTGGTTGATCGGCCATCAGGCAGTTGTGCGGCAGTTCGACATCGAGGTTGGAGTGGTGATCCCACGAGGCATGGAAGAGTGAGACGAAGCGAACACCGCGTTCGACGAGCCGGCGGGCCAGCAAGCAGTTGGTGGCGAAGGCGCGGAACTGACCTTTGCCGCCGCCGCGGTGGGCTTTGATGTCGGGTTCGGGGCGGTCGATGCCGTAGGCGTCGAGGGTTTTCTTGTCCTCTTGGGACAGGTCGATCAGTTCCGGGGCGGCACTTTGCATTTTGTAGGCCAGTTCATAGGCCGCGATGCGCGATTGGATCTCAGGGTCGCCAATGGTGGCGTGGCGGATGCCGTTGAGGTCGCGGACGGCTTCAATGGTGGCGGTTTGCATCGCCTGCGATAGCCCCGCGGGATTACTGAGGTTGAGCACCGGATCGCCACTATTGCGGAACAGCACTCCGGCGTAGGAACTGGGCAAAAACCCGCTACTCCAGTTCGATGTCCCGCCGCTGGTTCCCCGCCCGGCCGTAAGCACCACATAGCCCGGCAAGTTCTTCGACTCACTGCCCAAACCATAGGTGAGCCAACTGCCCATACTCGGCCGGCCAAACATCGTGCTACCGGTATTCATCAGCAACTGACCGGGGTGATGGTTGAACGCCTCGGTGTGCATCGACCGGATCAGGCAGATGTCGTCGGCCACGGTCCCCAGGTGTGGTAATAAGTCGGAGAGTTCCATGCCACATTGGCCGTGGCGGGTGAATTTCCGCGGGCAGCCGAGAATGGTGGCGGTTTCTTTTTGGATGAAGGCAAAGCGGACGTTTTTCGTGAGCGACTCGGGCAGTTTCTGGCCGTGCAGTTCGTTGAGTTTGGGCTTGGGGTCGAACAGGTCGATCTGCGACGGTGCCCCTTCGAGGTAAATGCAGATGCAATTCTTGGCTTTGGGGGGGAAGTGCGGTTGCCGGCGACCAGAGGCGGGTTCGTCGGCGGCGCGGAGTAGCCCATCACTTTGGAGAAGCGACGCTAACGCCAACAGGCCCACCCCGTTGGCCGTGGTGGTGAGGAAATCGCGCCGGGATTGCTGCCAGTATTCCGCGATCGGGTGCATCGGTTAGTCCCGTGTGACGAATTCATCGAGATTCAACAGGGTACGGGCCACTGCCACCCAGGCGGCGGCTTCCGTGGCAGGAACGTGGTTGGGTTTGTGCGCTGCGAGGAGCTTTTCGGCACCAGCGGCGTCGGCTTTGGCCAGTTGCCGGAAGGTATCAAGGAGCTTCATCAAGCGCTCGGTTTCTGCGGGTTGCGGGTTGCGGCTGAGGCTGAGGCGGAACAAGGCTCGCAGGCGTTGCTGGTCGGTCGCGTCGGGGTGTTCGGCGAGAATCCGTCGGCCCAGGGCTTGCGCCGCCTCGACGAACACCGCATCATTGAGGAGTGTCAGGGCTTGCAGGGGGGTGTTGGAGCGTTCGCGGCGGACCACACAGACGTTGGAATCGGGGGAATCGAAGGTCATGAGCATGGGGTAGGGGCTGGTCCGCTGGAACCAGATGTACAGCCCGCGTTTATACTTCTCCGGGCCGGTGCTTTCGATCCACTTGGCGCTGTTGGCGTAGGTCAGTTCGGAAATGCCCGGTGGTTGGGGAGGGCGAATGGAGGGACCGCCAACGGTGGGATTGAGCAGGCCGCTGACCGCTAAGGCTCGGTCGCGGATCAATTCGGCTTCGAGCCGGAGGCGTTGTTGCCGGGCCAGCAGAACGTTGAGCGGGTCGTGTTGCTGCAGTTCAGGCCGCAGCACCGACGATTGCTGATAGGTCGCCGACAGGACGATGAGCTTGTGCAGCCGTTTGAGCGACCACGCCGCGGCAGTACCTTGTGTGTCAGCGCCTGGCCACGCTGGCGTGCGAAACTCGCTGGCCAGCCAATCGAGCAACTCTGGGTGGCTGGGTTTCTCGCCTTGGGTGCCGAAATCTTCCGGAGTGGCGACCAGACCACGGCCGAAGAACTTCCCCCACACCCAATTGACGATCACCCGGGCTGTGAGGGGATGGTCGGGTGCCACGAGCCATCGGGCCAAATCGAGCCGTGTCAGCGGTCCAGACTGGCCCGCTTCGCGGCGGATGGGTGGCAATACCGCGGGGGTGTTGGGTGTCACCTCGACACCGCGGCGGAGGAAGTCGCCCCGGGGCATAACATAGGTTTTGCGCGGAGGACCTTGGGCGATGGTGGGAGCTTTGGCACCACTGGGGGCTTTCTTCAGATGATTGGCCAGGGCGGTTTCGCGTTTCTTCAGTTCTGCCGCGGGCCGGTTCATCTCCTTGGCCTCTTGAATGGCGGCTTCGAGTTTGGCTTTTTCGGCGTTGAAGGCGGCCCATTCCTTTTCGAGCCGTTCGGCTTCACCAGGCAACGGTGCGGCGATATCCACCTCTTGATCGGCGTTGAAGAACGCAAACAGTTGATAGAATTCACGCTGCGAGATCGGGTCGTACTTGTGGTCATGACACTGGGCGCAGCCGAGGGTCAGCCCCAGCCAGACCGTGCCCGTGGTATTGACGCGATCGACCACCGCAGCGACGCGGAATTCTTCCTGATCCACACCGCCTTCTTTGTTGGTGAGCGTATTGCGGTGGAAGCCCGTGGCGATCTTCTGTTGCAGCGTGGCGTTGGGAAGCAGATCGCCCGCGAGTTGTTCGATGGTGAATTGATCGAAGGGCATATCGGCATTGAGGGCCGCGATGACCCAGTCGCGATAGCGCCAGGCGAAGGGGCGGCCTGTGTCTTTCTCGTAGCCATCGCTATCGGCGTAGCGAGCGGCATCGAGCCAGTGGCGGCCCCAGCGTTCCCCGTAATGCGGGCTGGCCAATAGCCGATCGACGACCTTTTCAAAGGCCTGAGGCGAGTCGTCGTTGAGAAAGGCCTCGAGTTCTTCTGGGGTGGGAGGCAAGCCGATCAAGTCGAGGCTGACGCGGCGCAGCAGCGTCGTTTTATCGGCTGGGGGCGAGGGGGCCAGTTTTTCCCGCTCTAAGCGAGCGAGGATGAACTGGTCGATCGGATTGTGGATGCGGGCTTGCGGGTTGGTCACCACCGGAACCGCCGGCCGTTGGATGGGCTGGAAGGCCCAGTGGCGCGATCGCTCCGCGGGGGCTTCTACCGTGATGGCGCTGCCCCACACGGCCCCTTGATCGATCCAGGCCCGGAGTTTGCCGATCTCTGCAGCATGGAGTTGTTTCCCCGGACCAGGTGGCATCCGTGAGTACGGTTCTTGCCCCATCACGGCGTGAATCAATGGGCTTTCTCGGCTTTTGCCCGCCACAATGACCGGGCCGCTGTTGCCGCCCTCTTGGGCGTGGGTGCTGGTGTCGAGACGCAGGCCGCCTTTCTGCTTGGTCGGCCCGTGGCACTGGACACAATGGGCCGCGAAGATCGGTTTGATATCCCGATCGAAGTCAATAACTCCTTCTGCTGCCGGCGACAATGGCGCGGCGCCGGGCTTGGTATCGTCAGCCCCGGCGGAGGTGACCAACCCGGCCCCCATCACCACCGCGAACAGGCTTGGTCGAGAAAATTTGAGGATCATTCGAGGGAAGAGGAGGGTGGGGTGGGATTTCAGCCCATATCGACTCATCCGATATATTAAACCGCTGACTCGAATGAAGCAACAGGCCACGAGGATTTCCTCCCTCGCAGCGCTGGCGACTTCTGGTGGTCAACACCGCGGGGAAAACTCGCCACCGATCGTCGTGTACCAGACGCCGCTTGCCGCTGGCAACGTCTGGTGGTCAACACCGTGGGGAAAAGGTTCTGAAAGGGAGAGTGAATCGCCTCCCAGCCGCTCCTCGCCCGCCAGTTTCACCAGCCAATGGAGGGAAGAAGGTTCTGTCCGGGAGGGAATCGTCACTCGTGGGTGGTGAAGATGGCCCAGTGAACAAAAAATGAACAGCTCGCGGGGGATGCCGCTTGCGTTTTTCACCGATCCCATCGTCGGTCCGTGGCATCGCGTGGCAGTACAAGATGGTTCAGAGATCGCGATAGGCTCACCACGGTGGTGGATAACCCGTTCAAGAATACTTGCATCGCGGTGCCAGAGGGTTCAGACATCGCGGCGACTGAAGCCGAGCCGGCTGTGGTGTCGTACCCCTTGGTTCAGACATCGCGGCGGCTGAAGCCGAGCAGGCCGATGCCGGCTGCCAGCAGGCACAGAACCCCACTGCCGAGCAGCAGTTGCGTCACAAGTTCTGAATTGAATTGGCCTTGCAGCATAAATTGCAATCGAGCCAGGTGTCGTTCGGGCGACGGCCACGGCTCCGGCAAAAGCGTCAGGAGAAACCCGGACCCGTACAGCACCAACCAAAAGATCGTAATTCCCAGCATGGTGCTGTTGGTGAGAGCCCCGATCGTCACCCCCCACGAGACAATCACCGCGAACAGGGCACACACGGTGAGGATGGCTGCCAATCCCCCCCGCAGGCTCAGATCACTTTGTGAGGCATCTTGGAACAGAAAATAGCTGGCCAGAAGGACACAGGCGGCGAGGACGGCAAACGTAGCCGCCACCACGAGCAACCGGGCATGCCATTTCGCCAAGAAGTATTGGTAGCGGCTAATGCCGCGACTGAGCACCGCATCGGCCACCGTAGCGCGTTCGCCACTGATGGCCGAGACGGCCAAGACCACAATCAACGCCAAACTGCCGGCGATCAGCAGGCGAAAGACATCGCTACAGTGGGCGGCAGCGCTCTGGAATAGCCCCGCTTCGGTGTGCAAACCCATGCGGTACACCAATAAGCCGGTGCTGGCCACCACCGCCATCAGCACCCACAAGCGGTACACCCAACTGCGCAGGGTGTAGTGGAAATCGGTTTGAAAGACGGCCCAATATGGCAGAAAGCGGTTGAATCGGACCGTGACCACGGGGGGACTGGCGTCCATACCCACATCTCCCACTTCCCCAGCAACGGCTGGCCCCTCGTTCTCAGGCCGCTTCCGCTACCTGATACAACCGGGCGAAGCCGCGACCTTCTTCTTTTTCGACCAAATCCAGATACGCTTGTTCTGTTTGCATGCCGATGCTGCGCACCGTAATGAGCGTCACTTTATGATCGGCCAGTATTTGGAACAACTGGGCCAAGACGAGGGCATTGGGGGTTTCGTCGCCGAGTTTCACTTCCAAGCGCCGGTGCCGCAGAATCGCTTGGGTCACATCTTTGAGGCCACGAACGGCTTGCACCGATTTGCTGATCGCTTTTTGGTCACCATCGAGGTCGAGTTCGTAATGGTTCTTGCGGATACGGCCTTTGAGGTCTTGCAAACTGCCGTGGAAGATCATCTGCCCTTTGTTGAGCACGCAGGCATGGTTGCACACTTCATCGACATCGCTGAGATTGTGGCTGCTGATGATGAGCGTTTTTTCGCTGGCCAGCCGTTTGATGAGTTCGAGCATCGAGCGGCGGGCTTCAATGTCCAGACCGTGGGTGGGTTCGTCCCAGATGAGCAAATCCGGTTCGTTGATAAGGCTGGCGGCCACGGCCAACCGGGCTGTCATTCCCGGGGTGAAGTGGGCGATGGCATCGCCGGAATGCGGCAGCAGATCGACGGCGCGAATGAGCGTTGCGAGTTTGGGTTTGCGGACACTGGCTGGCAGGCCGAACAGGCGCGCGATGTAATCAAGGTAGGTGATCGGCGTCATCCCCTTGGGAAACTGCGGGTTGGTGGGTATATAGCCGATGCGGCGGCGGAGATCGGCGGCGTTGGGACTCATCCGTTGGTTGAAGACTTTCACCCACCCCGCGGTGGGGCGGTGCAGCCCCAGAATCAGCCGCAGGAACGTGGTTTTGCCTGCGCCATTGGGGCCGAGCAGCCCCAACACGCAACCGGGTTCAATGGAAAGCGTCACGTCGTTGAGCGCGATTTGCCGGTTTTGGTATATCTTGGTGAGATGCTGCGTTTCAACGACGAATTCGCCCTCGTCAGCCACGGCTTGTCCCTCACAGCGGTCTTCGCGCGCATGTCGTGGCCAGGGTATAGCGAGGGCGAGCCAGCGAATCTAGGGCAATTCCGGTCCGGTCGCCGTTGGCCCGGGGGCGCGAACACGCACCCCAAGCGAGCCGAAGGGCTTGAGACAGCGGAAATGACGTTCGCTCTCGGCAGTCGTGCGGCCCTTGCAAAGTCAACAACTTGCAAAATCAACATCCAACTTGCGTCAACAACTTGCAAAGTCAACAACTTGCAAAGTCAACAAGAGCCAACGCCGGTAGGTAGAGCGTACGTTCGTTATCGGCAGCCGTGCGGCCCCGACCGACCGAGCGTTGGGGGCCACAAATTCTGAATTATTCAGAACTTATCGCTTTTCCACCGGCGGAGGGGGGACGACTCCAGGCTCACCTGGGATCAATTCGGCCATGAACAGCGCCCGCGGCAGCAAACGCAGGTTCACCGACAAACGAACTTTCAGTTGCTCACCGCCGGTGATGGCCAGTTTCACTGCGGACAGCATCTGGTCGTCTTTGCCCAAGACCTTCTCCACTTCTACACGATCGCCCCCGGTTTTCTCCACAAGCTTTCCCAGCCGGGCCGGATTGATCAGGACATCCACCACCGGGGACTCTTGCGGTTGGAGCTTCAGGAGGTCTTTGAGAACTGGCACCGGATCAGGACCGACAACCACATACACCCCTTTGGGCGCGAAGCAGAAGGCGGCTGTGGCTTTCGCATCTCCGAAGGGTTTACCGAAGTTGGAGAACTCGTTGTGAGGGATTTGGTAGGTGTGGATGGCGATGGTTCCGGCTTTGTCGGCGTTCCATTTCATCCGCTCTTTGTCGTCGGGTGTGGCTTGCGCCTCGAACATTTTTTTGAATTCTTTCTCAACGCCAGAGGGATCGTCGAACGCGGCGGCTACGGCCAGGGTGAAATCGCCGTTTTTGTCGGGACCGCGGATCGCCCCCGCAAGGTCCACTTCGCCGGCCTGAATGGTCCGTCGGAGGCCTTTGACGAGTTCATCGAGGAAATCTTTGGGGGCATCCGGTCCGGCTTGGGCGACGAGTTTTTGCAACTCTTCCAACACTTTTCCGGAGGCGGCTTTCAGTTCGTCGTTGAAAAACGGCAGGCGGGTTTTGAAGCCGACAACGGTGTCTGGGGTAATGACGCCTGCGAACTTGTTGCCGGTGGGTTTGCGGGCCGCGATTTCTTGAGCTAACGCCGTGCCTTTCTTCGGGTTGAGCAGCAGATCGACGAACAATTCGCCCGTTGGTTGGTCGATGTTGACGCGAACGGCGGCGCTGTCGGCCCCGGTCAGCAATAGCAAGTAGCGGGTGAACAGTTTCTCGATATCGGCGATTGGGGCGCGAATCACTGCGGCCAGGGGTGGGAAGGGGATGAAGTCATCGTTTTCGAGTTGTTTTTTGAGTTCGGCGAAATACGTTGGCAGGGCTTTTTTCAGCTCCGGGGTGAGGCGGTCGAAGTGGAGTTTGCCGGAGAAGAAAGCGGTTTCCGCCGGGTCGATCACTTGCGCGGGGGCCTGGCGGACTTTGGCATCGAGTACCGCGTCGGGATTCAGGCCGATCGCGACATAGGCGTATTGGTCGGCGAAGGTGAGGCGGACTTTCGCCTCGGGGCTAGGCCCTGGCAGTTCGTAGAGGCCTTTGCCCAAATCTTTGGGTTGTTCGCCATCGAACAGCCGGCTGCACAGCGCGAGGAATTCCTTGTCCGTGCTGGAGGGAATCGCGACCACGACTGTTGATGCGCTGAATGTTTCGCCGAAGTGGATATAGCCGAAGATTGGTTTACTTAAGTCTAAGCCTTCCAAGCCTTTATCGCCGAATTTCTCTTTGAGTGCCGTGTTGAAGCGCTGCACGGCTTTCTCGCCGCCGATGTGGTCGGCAACGGTGCGCAGGTCGTTGAGGAGTTTTTCGACCGGGGGCGTTTGGAAAGTGATGAGTGGACGGGCCGATGGAGCCGCGGATGGCTGTTGTGCGACCACCCAAGGCGTTACGAATACCGCAACGGCGCAAACGAGTGTGTAGCGCATGGGCTTCTCCGAATCCAGTGAAGTGACGCAGCCATCTTATCCTGAACAGTCGGCAAGGTCGAGGTAATCCGGCAGCCGGGTTCGGCCTCAGCAGGCCACCCGGCTGCCGCGAACAACGCGGTGGTGAGCGTTCCCCGAACACCCATCCACGATCACTGGCGAACCGTCACGACTTTCACTGACGAACCGTCACGACGATCACTGGCGAACCATCACGACGATCACTGGCGAACCGTCACAACTTTCACGACGGCATCTTTGGGCACAACAAAGAGCTTCACATGCAGGCGATAGTCGCGCGTGAAGCCCGGAGAGTAGTTGAAGGTGCCAGGGTTCTTCGCGTCGGCAGTGATGCGGTCGCCGCCGCTGCCGCCCCACGCAAACAGTACCAGTTTTTCCTTCTCGAAGTTGACGTGTTTTTTGATGGCCTCGGCGGCCTCTTTGAGAGCGGCGTTTTTGGCCAGCTCGTCGGCTGTTTTGATCTCGGTGGGCGCAGTCGGTTTGCCATCCCGGTCAACGGCCAGTTTGAAGTCCTTGGTGTCGATTTCCTTGACCGCGGGTTTGTCGTCGGCCACGGCCAGGGAACTCACCGTCAGCAGCGTTAGCGCACAGAACAGACGTCGCATAATGCACCTCGGGGACTGAGAGAGGGACCACGGGCGTTGGTTACGGCGGAAGTGGTTGGTCCGGACGTCGCTGGGCCACGGCGTGTTGGGCTTCGGTTTCGTAATCGCCCATGGCCCAATGGATGACCGCATCGGGCAGCCAGCGGCTGAGCTTGACCAACAGAGTAAGCCGCCAGGGAAAGTTATACACTTTCTTACCAGCGCGGATGGCCCGAATCATTTTCCGCGCGGCGAACTCCGCCGTCATTAGTTGCGGCATATGGAATTGGTTGTTGGCCGTCATGGGAGTTGTTACAAACCCGGGGCAGATGGTGGTGGTCTTGATCCCGGTGCCGCGGAGGTGCAACCGCAACCCTTCCATGTATACATTGACCGCGGCCTTGCTGGCACAATAAGCCGACTCAGCGGGAAGGCCCCGATACGCAGCCAAGCTCGAAACCGCAACCAGATGCCCACTGCGGCGTGCCAGCATTTCGGGTAACGCGGCCGAAACCGTGTACACCACCCCCATCAAGTTGATGCGGAAGGTTTCTTCCACATCCTCCATGTTCACCGGGTCGCGCAGCGTGGGCCGACCAATGCCAGCGTTGGCAATAACCAAATCAATCGGCCCCAACTGAGCGCGAACCTGCGCGAAGGCGGCTTCGATTTGGGGCCGGCAGCCGACATCGGCCACGACCGGCACCGCCGTGCCCTGCTGCGCGGCGATCTGCGCCGCCAATTGCCGCAACGGCTCCTCGCGGCGGGCCACCAACCCCACTCGGCAACCCTCCAGGGCCAACTGCCGCGCCAGTTCCCAGCCAATGCCGCTCGAAGCCCCGGTGACCAGCGCTACTTTCCCCGCCAGTGATTGTGCCATGCTACCTCCCGCTAGCAGGTTCGAGGCTGCGAATAGTAAAACAAACGAAGCGACTGTACCGCCAGTGATTGTGCCATGCCACCTCCCCCTAGCGGGGCCAGCAAATCCCAACCGCCCGACCAAGCGGGTCTGTCGTGGGTTGGTTCCCGATGCCGTGGCCCCGATTGTCGTGCGAGCAAATCCGAACCGCCCGCCCACGATGTTATAGATAGCCGCGGGAAATGCCGGCTGCCGCACGATCGGCCCAGCCCCACCAGGGGGATAGCCTTCCGCACGGCACGAAAAAATGGATTGCTTTCTACCAACGACTCGCTATAGGCGAGCAACTTCATTGCGAAACTTTGGATACTCCCCAGCCGTACCGCCCTCAACACCCCGAGGGCGATCGGGCCGCTGAGTATCGCCGCACTGCGGTGCCGGATCGCCGAGGCCGGGCCGACCGCTGCGCCGTCGCTTCCTGCTGAACGGCGCGGACCTTTCCCCGTCGGCCGCCCGCCCCTCCCCGACCCGACACACCTGGGTCCCCTGTTTCGGATTCTTGGAACTACCGCGCCCGCGGTCGCGCCACTGCGGCGCGCTTTTGGGAGTCGGTGAACCATGTCTGTATCTGATCTCATCTGGGCTGCCACGCTGTTGGCCGCCCCCGTGGGTACGCCTGAACTGCTGCCTGCCGCAGACTATTGGCCCACATTGCGAGCGGCCCTGCAGCAAGTGGCCATCAACTGGGAAATTCTCGACGAACGAGAAACACGCTACCTGCTGTGCCAGCGCGAGGACTTCATCGCCGACCTCAACCTTCTCCGCACCCGCTACCGGGAACTGGCCGATGCCCCCCGTTTGGCCGAATGTCAACGCCTGCCCGATCGCCAAACGGTCAACGAGCTGATCCGCTTCAACCGGGCTTATCGTAAGCACCTGGAAGAGCGGGAAGTGTGGGAACTCGATCGTGCCGACGTGCTCAGCGAAGCCCTGCGCGAAACCGATCGCCTCTATCGACAATGGGATGCGATCCGCGATGCCCAATGCGATTTCTACTATGTCACGGTCCGCCGGGCTGCTCTCAAGCGGCTCCGCGACGCCATCGGCGAAGAAGCCTTCGCTACCGGACGGATGCCGCCGTATGTGCCGTTGTGGGCATTCCAACGCTAAGTTGTGGGCATTTCAACTCTAAATCCTTGCTCCACAGAAACTTGCGCTGCAGAATCACTGCGGTGTCGCCCCTCCATCACCGCCCGGCCCCACCGGCCGGCGGTTTTTTCCACCGGGTAATCCTTACTGGTAAAAATTGCCGGCATAAGAATCGCTTTTGCAACGTTTTCCCCGAAGCCGCACCGCGGACCCACTCTGGGAACACGGTCAATTGGCTCCCAGCGGCAAAATCCGACCTGTTGGATGTGGAAATCACACAAGACAGTTTTTGGCACGAGATATGCTCATTAACTCCTGGCAACGATGGTTCCCCCCGAACCGACGCCGCCGAACTGGTGGCTCCCCCCACCATCCGCCGCAGTTCCGCCGCGATCTTGCCTCCATCCCCCCGTGAGCCGTCTGGGTCCCCCCCCAGACGGCTCGTGGCTTTTCCCCCCGAGCGTTTCCCCGCCCCACTCTCAGAGGTTTGGTCTGTATAATCTTGTCAGCTTACAGTCGAAGTGAGAACTCAACCATGAACGCGCCGGTTTATGTGCTGCCACCCGCGCTGACGGTTCACGGCCAACCGGAATCCCCCACGGCCGAAATCGCCGATCTGCTCCGGCAATTGATCGCCCTGCAGCAAGAACAACTGACATTGCTGCGCAACCAGCAATCACAGCAAGATAATTCCAGCAAATGGCGGGCGTTTCTGACGCGGTGGGAGAATGAGTTTCCTGATATTGGCGCCGCCTGCAAACACGCCATCCCCACCCTCGAACGAGCGTATCTGACGCTGTTGCGGGAACTGACCGACCGCCTCAGTAACGATGCCGACGCCCTGACCGACGATTTTGTACTCTCCGAATTCCTCGATCGTTACGCCATGCGGATTGCACAACTGGGTAACATCATCAGTCAGTTGGCCCCGCTTGCGGATATTTCTTCGACCGAGAAAGGATGACCGCAACGAACGGTCGGCACCAGTCTTTAACTCGGACCCAACACGCATGGACATTGCACCCGCGGATTTGACGCGCATTCGCGAACTCTACATGCAAGGCCTCTACCGACAGGCCTACGAAGCCACCCAACCCCTCGGCCCGCTCCACACCTGGACCGGCACCACCGCCCGACTCATCGGTGGCCGGCTGGCCATCCAATTGGGAGCACCCAAGTTGGGCCGGCGCTTGCATCTGCTCGCCTATCGCCAAGCACCCGCCCATCCGGAAGCGATCTACTACCATGCCCGCTACCGGATGGAACGCTTCGGGCCGTTCTCCACTTGGCGTTTCATGCGGCAGCATCTCGATTGGTCCGACGCCGGCCCGGAATTGCACGCCGATTGGCTGTCGTTGTCCGCATACGTCGTCGCCCGACTGCGCGACTTCGACCGTGCCGAACGGCTCCTCAATCGCGCTGAAACCATCTGCCCCGATCGACCCTGGCCGTGTATCGAACGTTCCAGTGTCTACGAGCTAGCCGACCGGCTCGACGACGCCCTGGCGGCAGCTCAACGATCCCTGGAATTATTCCCATGGTTCCGCCCCGGCGTACAATCGGTGGCCCATCTGTTGCTGCGGCAAGGCCGCGACCAGCAAGCCCTCGACTTTCTAGTCGAAGCCAATCAACGACTCGAAAGCGGACTGGTGGCGGCCCAACTGGCCGCCCTGCAAACCGAACTCGGCCACTACACCGACGCCCGCCGCACCCTCGAACGCTACGCGGAACTCTCCCCCCTATTGGAACCGGAGGTGGCCAAATGGCTCGCCGCCCGCCGAGCCGAGTCCGCTTACTTCCTCGGCCACTATGCCGAAGCCGCAGTCCAAGCCCGGGCCGTGAAAGATAAGTTCTACGATCAATTTTCTGAACGATTAGAATCCCTCGCCCAGGGCCAACTGGCACCGCCACCGTCGCCGCCTCGCCCCGTGGCTTTGGAATTTCCGCCCCCGCCTGAGGTGGCCACCGTTTACGAACTGTTGGCCCGGTATTGGAAAACCCCACTGCCAATGGCTCCCGACAGTCCGCCACCGTTGGATGGTCTACCCGATGCTGCGGAACGGCACCAGGCCGAAGCAGCTGGGTGGGTGGCCCGGGAATTCACCCTGTCGTTGGAAGCCGCAGTGGCTCTGCTCGACCGCCGCTTGCCCTTCATCATCACCTTGGTGGAAGCGGGCTTCTCCCAACCGCGTTTGTGTGTCGGCGCGGATGCGATTCGCGGCACGGTGTCGATTGTGGATGGTCTGGAGCGCCGCCCCGTCGATGTGCCGGCCGGTTCGCTCATCGAACGCTTCGCCGCCTTTGGCCCGCGGGCGATGGTGTTGGTCCCTGCCACCGCGGCGGCGAGCCTGGACGGGCTGACCCTCACCGAGGCCGACCTTCGCGAAGCCCTTTACGCGGTTCAAAAGCCGCTGCTGACGCATGATCGCCCCGCCGCAGAAACCGCTCTGCGGGTGATGCAGAACCGTTTCCCCAACCACGTTCTGACGACCTTCGCCGCTCTGGCCATCGCCCGTTACGATGCCCACCCCTACCGTCTTCTCGCCCTCTACAACGAGCTGTTGACGAAGTTCCCGCACGAATCGACCTGGCTTCTGGCCAAAGCCAACATGCTGCGGGAACTGAACCGGATGCCGGAACGCCTGGCCTTGCTGGAACAAGCCGGGAGTGCTCTCAACGCCGAGCCGATGTTAGCGCAAACTCTGGCGCAGGCACTCTTGGCGATTCCCCAGCGGCAACACGAGGCCGCTCAGCTGCTGCGCCGGTCTCTGCGCAATCGCCCCACCGCGGCGGCGGGTTATTATCTGCTGGCGTCGCAATGGTGGGAACATCAACAGTTCGATGAGGCTACCGAACTGTACCGCTTCGCTTGCACCCTCGAAGAACGGGAAGACCAATTCGCCGAGGCTTACTTCCGCGCCGCATGTGTGACCGAGCAAGTTCCCGAAGTGTTACGGCTGTTCCAACTCCGCGCCGGTCGGGCCGCGGTGCCCATCCCCGCTGCAACCCGGTCGCTGTACTACGCCCTGCTCGATCGCGAGGAACCTGAGCAGGCGATGATCGCTCTCGACCAGGCGATCAAGAAGCTTCAAAGTCAGCAGCCGTCGGCCCCACCCCCCAGTGGCTTGGCCACCCGAGCGCCCGACAGCTCAGCGCTGGGGGAACTGTTGCTTTTCCGGGCGGAATGCCACATGGCCGCCGGACGTACCGCGGAAGCGGAAGCGGACCTGGCCGCCGCCCAGCCCCACGTTTCTCCCCTCAACTGGCACAAAGCCGCCGGTCGGATCGTTCGCCTCAAGCCAGATTTCACCACGGCTGCGGCTCACTATTTAGAGGCGGTCAAACGCGAGCCACTAGCGATTGATCTGCACCGGGCACTGGTGAGTTTGCTCTGCGATACCGACGGTCGCCAAGCGGCCCGAACTCACCTGGGCCAAGCCTGCCAACGCTTTCCCCATTATTACCCGCTCCTCAAACTCCGCGCCGAGTTCCTCTCGGGCGACCCCGAAGCCGATGCCGATCGCGCCATTCTCGATATGCTCGACGAATACCCTGACGATGCCTGGGCCTTACGGCAACGGGCCTTGGTGTTGGCCGAAAAGAAGGATCATGAAACCGCTCTGGCTGCCGTCCAACGCGGGGGTGAACTCGAACCGGGCCACGTCTGGTACTACTCGGTTTTGGCACAAGTCCACAAACGGGCCGACCGCATCCCAGAAGCGTTGGATGCTCTGCGCAACGGTCTGCGTCGCCACATCGACCAAGAACCCTGTATCGCGGAACTGGTGCAATTGAGCCGCGGGCAACGGGAAAAACGTGAAGCCCTCGAGTTCGTCTACCACGAGTTGCAACGGCAACCGCACAGCGGCGAAGGTTTGGTGGGGTACATCACCGCGGCGCATCAGCTGTTCCAAAGCCAGCCGGATCCGGAAGACCACACCCTGCTGCTCGAACGGCTCGAAGACCTGCTCGACCGCCGCCCGGATGTCTGGCAGGCGTGGTCGGCGGTGATTCAGCAACTGGCCGGCCTCGGACGGCTGGAAGAAGCGTATTCGTTGGCCCGCGAGGCGACGGAACGCTTTCCACTGGCCCCGAAATTGTGGCTCGATTTGTCACAAGTCTGCCACGGCTTAGGCCATGCGGAGGAGCGCTTGGAGGCCTTGCGGCGTGCGGTCGCCGCGGCCCCGGGATGGTCGGCCGCCGCACGCGAACTGGCCGAAGCCTTGGTCGATGCCGGTGAACGCGCGGCGGCGATAGCCGTATTGGAACGCACCGTCTGGCGGAACCCACTGGATCCCTTGGCGCACGGTTTTCTGGCCGAACGGTTATGGGATGAAGGCCGTTCGCGGGAAGCCCTGGAACATGCCAAAATCGCCGCGCGGCTCGAACCAGGCTACGATTGGGCGTGGCACCACATTCAATTATGGGCCGAGCGGCTGGATGCCCCAGAGGAAGCTGCGGATTTCGTCCGCGCGTTGGCCCGCGACCGCGCCGGCGATGCGCGCGTCTGGCTGCGCCTGGCCCGCATGCTGCAACATCCTCGGCACAACGAGGAAGTTCTGGCCGCCCTCGACCGGGCCATCGCCCTCGAACCGCGCAACGTGGAAGCCCACGACCTCAAAGCCGAACGGCTCGCGGAAATGGGCCAATTCGAAGCCGCTCTGGCCGCCGCCACGCCGCCCCAGTTCGCCGGCGAAGTGCCGATGATTCTCCAAGGCCGCGAAGCCTGGGTGCGCGCCCGCAGTGGCGACTACGCCACAGCCATCACCCGGATGCAAGGGTTGGTCGCCGTGGAACCCGATTATGTTTGGGGCTGGCATCAACTGGCCGAGTGGTACAACGAAACCGGCAACCCCCAGCAGTATCGCGAAGCGGCCTCCGAATTCGTTCAACTCCAACCCCACCATCCTGCCGGCTGGGCCATGCGCGGCGAAGCCAAGTTGCAAACCGGCGACCGTGAAGGCGGAAAGGCCGATCTCCGCGAAGCCCTCAAACTCAGCCCGGGCTATTCCCTGGCCGCCGCCATCCTTTTCGACGCCCATCTGGCCGATGGCGAATACCGCGAAGCCGAGAAGGCGTTGGGCGTGTTGCAGGAACACGCTTCCGGCCCGGAAGTCGCCGTCAAACAAATTCAACTGGCCTGCCGCACCCAGGATGAAGAAACGGCCCTGCGCGCTTTGCGGGAAATTTGTGAGGGGGAAGGGTTGTCGCTGTATCCGTTGCAAGCCGCCCTCCAGGCCCTGCGCGAGGCCGGCTGGGAAGCACAAGCGCTGGCCATTCTCCGGGAGACCTGGCAACGCGGTGGACCCTTCCATCCCTGGGTACCCATCCTGTGGATCGACTCGCCCGACGGCCAGGCCGCCGACCCGGGGGAACGCATCCGGGCCGCGGAAACCGCTATCAAAGCGTACCCGAAATTCGTTCCCGCGTATGATTGCAAAGCCGAGCAACTCGCCTTACTGGGCCGCTACGACGAAGCCCTGGCTGCCTGTCAACTCCCCGAAGGAGGGGAACCCCTGCCCATCGAGCTGCGCAGCCGCATCGCCTGGATCGAAGCACGCCGCGGCAACCGTACCAAAGCGATCCAGGCGATGCGACAACTGGTGACAGAGCAGCCTCACTTTGTTCTGGGCTGGCGGCAATTGGCGGCCTGGTACGACATGGCCGGACAGTCGCGCGAATGCCTCGAAGCCACCGAACAATTCGTCGCTCTCGAACCGAATAATCCTCTCGCTTATGTTTACCGGGGGGAAGCCCGCCGCCGCGTCGCCGATCGCCGCGGGGCACTGGCCGACTTCCACAAGGCTTTTGAACTCGACCCCACCTTTGAAACCGCTGGCTTGAACTTGATCATCGAACAACTGGCCGCCGACGATATTGCCGCCGCAGCGCGGACCCTGGCTACCCTGCAACAACACGCCAGCGGACCTCAGGTCACCCTCCGCGGTGTGCAAGTGGCGTGCCGCCAGAGAGAATTGGAAGTGGCCTGTAGCCGCTTCCGGGAATTAGCCAGCGATCCAGAAGCCAATCGCAGCCTCCTGCAAGAAGCCGTGCAAGCCTTCGATATGGAAGGTTGGACCAGTCAACTGAACGCGGAACTGAAAGAACTGGCCTTTCTGCCGGAGACCAACCCACAACTTGCGGGGATTTGGGCCGAACGGGTCGCCAGCACCGATTCGCCCCATGCCGTAGCCGATCGGCTGCCCGAATTGCTGACGCACAACCCCGCCGCGGCCCGCGAGGTTCTGCTGGCGTATCTGTGGGCGCAAGCCGAAGCCGGCCACCCCGTGCAAGCGATCGCCCAGAAATACAGTGAAATTCTCCGCGCCGACAGCGTCGCCTGGGCGCGAACGGGAGCCGCGTTGGTGCTGGCCGGACACTACGCCCTCGCCAGTGCGTGGCTGGCCGATTGGCGTGAACGGGACCACCTCGAAGCCTGGATGCTTCGCCCACTGGCCATCGCCTTCCGCATTCTTGATCAAGATGAACGGGCACTCGACGTATGCCGGGCCGCAATCAAACTTGGCGGACCGGACGAAACCCTCGCCGATTTCCGCGCCTGGCTGGCCCTCGACCTGGCCCTCAGCGGTCAGCTGGCCGAAGCCACCGCTCAGTTGGCCAAAATCGACACCATCACCATCCCCGACGGCACCCGCTTGATTCTGGCCATGGCCGAAGCGGTTGTGATGGTGCGCCAAGCCGGTCCGGATGGCCACAGCGCAGCCTTCCACGAAGCCAAGGATCATCTCAAGGTCGCCGCCGCTTCTTGCGACCCCAAAGACATCCCCGCCGGCGCCGCCCGGGCCTATCGCCGGGTGGTGTCGTGCATCGCTGGCCACACAAGCCTTCTGTCCGCCAAACTGTGGGCTTTATGGCAGCGAGTGGCGCCATGGGTGAAGTGATTGCCGCAGAGCGGTGCCAGGAACTGAGGGCGTTTCTCGAACTGTGATCCTCGGTCGGCGAGTGGGTGCAGTGATTTCTGCGGCTGCACCCGTCGAACCAACGTCCCCCCGAACACCCCCACTCACTGGCCCAACAACTGCGCCAGGTTACGACTCCGGAAAAACCGCCCCCCGCATCCGCTGCAGCACCGGGTTCGGCACAGCCATCTATTCGCCCCGCACACGGTACACCCACCGACGATCCACCCCAATCGGTTGTCGAACACGTTTTCAAGTATTCCCACCACCGATTACGCTCGACCACTAACAACGACTCTCTATTGGTCGTAGCGCATAGCCGGCCAGCCACTGTGATCACACCAAGACTCGATCGAACCGCGGCAACTCCCGACGCGAACTTCACTCACTATACAATGCCGATGGCCTTCGATAACAAAGCCGGCTAACCTGACTCAGTCGGTCTACGGAAACTCCATTACTCCAACGGGACACCAAACGCTCGGACGATCTGTCCAGCGAGGCTGTGTGAGCGATATATTCCCAGAAATGGCTTTGTGCCGCTAAGTCCGGTGTAGTGATTTGGTATTCTGATAATAGATAAGTGGTAGTCGCGTACCACTAAGGAACGACTTGCGGCTTTAGTTACCTTCAGTTTCCTCAACACTCCAGAAATCCTCAAACCGCTTGTATGCCAGTGGCGGCCCTAGCCTACGAATATTATCGGCAAAGTCGATGATGGTGCATTCCTCGGTCCCACCGAAAAATGGTCCACGAAGCCCCCGGCCGATAATCTGTTCATATAGCACCTCACTGGTAGTTGGCCGGCAGAGGGCAATGCATTCCGTCTTCGGCGCGTCGAACCCGGTAGTGAGAACGCCGTAGTTACAGAGGAATTCGATCTTGCCCATCTTGAAATGATGGACAAGAGCCCGGCGAACGGTCATAGGAGTTTCGGCGGAGACTGCAGCGGCCTTCCGCTTCTGCGCTGCCAGTATAGCAGCTAGGAAGTAGGCATGGTCCACAGTACAGGCGTAGACCAGTGTAGGAGTAAACTTGGGTAATTTTAGCAACCGGCGGATAATCTGCAGGTTGCGCTCTCGGTCGGCTGCCAACCGCTTGAGGAACCCAGTCGGCAGGTCATCCTCGCGCTTCATTTCGTCCAGCTCATCGTCAGTAAGTTCGTACTCACGACC
>JANWYJ010000001.1 GCA_025055115.1 Gemmata sp. | reverse complement strand
GAAGATGGCGTCGGTGAAGCGTTTCCCCGCGCTGCCTTCGTTCAGGACCGCATAGCGTTTCAGGAGATCCACGACACAGCGGGACGAGGTGCCAATTCGCAGCGTTTCCTGCGGCTGATTCACAGAACACGGCCGGGAACCACGTCCAGCTGGGGCGTGCTCTTGCTTGAAGGCTTGAAGGGTCTCCTGAACGCGCCGGGCTAATGCTGACTCCTGGGGGGAGAGCGTCAGCATAGCTGATTCCTGTTCGCCCATGAGACAGCTATCGCCCAGCATGAGGCCGAGGAATTCAGCTATCCGCTCGTCGAGACGGACCGTGCCGAAGCAAGGCGGACCGAGAACGATCCGATCGTCTCGCGTCAGTTCATGGGCCGGAACGTCGCCCCGGTTCGCGGTCAGGACGCGATGGTCCGCGGTGAGTTTCAATTCGTACCCGGATTGAGTCCGCAGACGGTACACCGGCTTGATGCCTGTGGCGAACGCCGGGCCTACCCGGTGCGGCCGGAGGTCCGAGCCGATGACGGTAAACTCTCGGTCGAGCAGGGCGGCGATGCGGACCAGGCCTTCGCTGGTGGCGACAAGAGTGTCCCCGGTGACGCACGGATTGCTGGCATTGATACGGCCATCGACGGGGCAGGTATGCCATTCGTTGATGGTGGTGTCGAACTGCACACCGGGGTCGGCGCAACTCCAGGCGGCAAAAGCGATTTGCTCCCACAGATCGCGTGCAGCGAGCGTCTTTTTCGGCTGAGGCGGGCGTCCTTCTTTCTTCGCTTTGAGCAATTCGGTCCGCCAATAGAGCGGCCAGGGGCCATTGGTCTCCACCGCCTTCATAAATTCATTGGGAATCCGCACAGAGTTGTTGCTGTTCTGACCGCTGACCGTGTAATAGGCTTTGGAGTTCCAATCGGTGTCGTATTCTTCCACTTCAATGCTCTTGAAGCCTTGTTTGGCCAACTGAATGACGCGGGCGATGTAGTTTTCCGGCAACAGGGCCGCGCGGGCGTCAAGAACCGCTTGGCGGAGAGCGGTATTTTTCGTGGGGTCGAAGCGTTCTTCGGCGACCGGGTGGGCATGAATAGCCCGCATGATGGCGTTGAGATGCTTGTTCATCAGTTTGGAACCGGCGACCAGTTCCGCCACTTTTTGTTCTTCGATCACTTTCCAGTTAATGAATTCTTCAATGTCGGGGTGGTCGAGATCGAGAACGACCATTTTGGCCGCACGCCGGGTGGTACCGCCGCTTTTGATGGCGCCCGCGGCACGATCGCCGATTTTAAGGAAACTCATCAACCCAGACGACTTCCCACCACCGGAGAGGGGTTCGCCTTCAGCACGCAGAGTCGAGAAATTGCTGCCGGTGCCGCTGCCGTATTTGAAAATCCGGGCTTCGCGGACCCACAAGTCCATGATCCCGCCTTCGTTGACCAAGTCATCCTCAACATGCTGAATGAAACACGCATGCGGCGCTGGCCGTTCGTAGGCGCTGGTGGAACGTTCGAGTTGTTGTGTCAGCGGGTTGACGAAGTAATGCCCCTGCGGTGGACCTTCGATGCCGTAGGCCCAATGCAGACCGGTGTTGAACCACTGCGGCGAGTTGGGGGCGGCCATCTGCATGGCCAGCATGTAGCAGGTTTCGTCGTAGAAAGCCCGGGCATCGGCTTCCGACGAAAAATAGCCACCTTTCCAGCCCCAATACGTCCAACATCCGGCGAGGCGATGGAAGACTTGCCGCGAATCGGTTTCGCCACCCAAAGGCGTATCCGGGGATTCGGGCACGCTCCGCTGTAGCCAGACCGGTACGCCCTCTTCCGGGATGTGTTTGGTTCGCAGGGGTACACCGGCGCGGCGGAAGTATTTTTGCGCCAGAATATCGACGGCGACCTGGCTCCACTTCGCCGGAACCATGATGTTCGTCATTTCAAAGACGATCGAACCGTTGGGGTTACGGATCGTCGAACTGCGCGGAATGAATTCGATATTCGCGAAGGGGTCTTGGCCTAATTGTGTAAAACGGCGCGTAATTTGCATGTTAGAGTCCGTGATCAGGGCACGAAGCGTTACGCTTCGCTCTGGTTTTTCCATCAGAACCAATCGGGTGGTTCGCTCGCGAGTTAGGGACGAGTGTACACAAATGGTACAGTGTACAGGAGAGTGATGCCGCTCGCGAGACCGAATCGGGTAACATCAACTATGGCCGCGCCCGCGGCTGTCGGCGTCGCTTCCCAGGACAAATGGCAGGGTCAAACCGGGTTGGTCTTGGTACTTTCCCTTCTTATCGGCATAACTGACACGACAAACTGCCTCGGCCCGCAAAAACAAAATCTGCGCAATCCCTTCATGGGCGTAAATTTTGGCCGGTAAGGGGGTGGTATTGCTGATTTCGATGGTGATGCGGCCCCGCCATTCTGGTTCCAAAGGGGTGACGTTCACAATGATCCCACAACGGGCATAAGTGCTTTTCCCCACACATACGCACAGAATGTCACGCGGGATTTCCAAATATTCCACCGTTTCCGCTAAAGCGAAGCTGTTGGGTGGAATCAGGCAAAAGTCGCCCTCTACGTCCACAAATGACTTTGGATCGAAGTGCTTGGGATCGACGGTACTGCCCCAGACGTTGGTGAAGACTTTGAAGCGACGATCGACACGGACATCGTAACCGTAACTCGTGACACCGTAAGAAATTACGCCCGGGCGCGACTGCTGCGGGGCGAAGGGGACAATTTTGATATCCCGCTCGATCATCCAATCGGGAAGTATACCCATCGCCAGCCTCCTCCACAGCGCCCGCGATCCTTGCGTCGGCACTTGTCATCGGTCGGCGATGCCCGACGACATCAGCCAGCCAGCGTTCACTTCACGGTCGTGCAAAACCCTGTAAGCCTTGTCCACGGAACAACCGATAGGATCGGTACCATGTGCTCCAACGCTGGCTTCCCTGGGCGACTCGGACTGGGCGTCTCGGCCCCCCACCGTCGGTCAGGCGTCGACCCGCATGCGGCTTGGGCTATATCAACTGTTCATCGTAACAGGTCCGATGTGCAGGGGGAAGCTCGGTTGGGCAACCGCGACGGAATTCCCCCTCCCTCGAACCGCAGGAGAAAGGCTCATGGCCCTCTGGCTGTTCAAAGAAGAACCGAGTGCCTACAGTTTCGCCGATTTGCAACGCGACGGTTCCACCCTGTGGAGCGGTGTTACGAATGCCTTGGCACAAAAGCACTTGCGCAGTGTGAGGAAAGGCGATCGCATCTTCTTCTACCAGACAGGCCAACAGAAGGCGATTGTCGGCGTGATGGTTGCCGCGGCCGATCCGGTGCCTGATCCCAACGATGACAGCGGCCAACGGGTCGTTGTCACGGTCCAGCCACTTTATGCCTTGAAGTCGCCAGTCACCTTAGCGGCGATCAAGGCCGACCCGGCCTTCGCCTCGTGGGAATTGGTCAAACAACCGCGACTTTCCGTCATGCCGGTGCCTGAAAAGCTGTGGGAGCGCATCGAAAAGCTCAGTAACGGCTCGTGATCCAGCCCAGCCGCCCCACGACGACGCGAACAACACACCAGGATATCGTGCTGGGCGACGAAGGTCGTGCTGGGCAACGAAGGTCGTGCCGGGCGACGAAGGTCGTGCCGGGCTACCAAAAGCTCCCCCGCCGCGGGGCTGGCGGCAGCGACAGGTTGGGCTTTCTCACGAATTGCTTCCCAAGACCTCACTCGCCGACGGCGTCACCACGCCCCCCTGTTGTCCGCGAAATATCCGGATGCAGCGTCCGTAATACTGCTATCTCTAGCAACCCATCGTCATAGAACATCGAGTGATCTGGTTATTGTTCCTGCGACAGATGACCTGCTGACGCCTGATCGGCAACTCTTCAGTTCCTTTGCAACTCCTCAGAGCGCGTATTTCTCTTGCAACTCCTCAGAGCACGTATTCTGCTACTCACAACGACCACCTGACCCTACAACCACGCCGCGGTAGGTCCGGCGGCCGACATCAGGGGCGAATCTGTGTCAGGGGCAAATCTGTACTGACGACCTTCGGGGACAGGGCCGAACCGAAAGTTCAACGCGGCCGCAACGGCGACTTCGGGATAGCGACTCGCCGCTGTCTTCGCATTCGTGTAACCTGAAGAGAAACATCGTTCACCCGCGAGGCGCTTATGCTTATTGCGGCACTGGTTGGTACACTGCTGACGGCACCACCGGATCAACTCGCCTTCAACATCGAGTCCGGCGACCGGATCGTGTGGCTCGGCAGTACCTTCGTCGAACGCGAACAACGCTTCGGCCACTGGGAAACCGCGTTGCACTTGGCGTTTCCGGAAGCTGTTTTCCGTTTCCGCAATTTGGGGTGGAGTGGTGATACGGTGTTTGGGGAAGCCCGCGGCCGCTTCGATTTTCACAACTCCGAGAAATGCTTCCGGCAGATCGTCGATCAGACACTGGCACTGCAGCCCACGATCATCATCATCAGCTACGGCAGCAATGAATCCTTTGAAGGCCGCGCCGGTGTGCCCCGATTCGAGAAGGGACTGGAGAAGTTACTCGATGCCCTCGAACCGGCCAAAGCCCGACGGACCGTGCTGATGTCGCCGTTGCCCTATGAAATCGGTTATCCGCTGCCCCATATCGAGCGGCGCAATCAAGAACTGGCTCTCTATGCGGCCACGATCGGCCGTATCGCGCAGAAGCGGGGGCTGCTGTTTGCGGATTTGTTCACAGAAGTCCACACATTGTACAGCCGTGAACAGGCCCAGTACGATTCCGCGAAGCCCGGCCCGGATACATGGTACACCGAAAACGGCTGGCACCTCCGCGACAGTGGTTATGCCCGTACCAGCTCGTGTTTCTTGAAATCCCTCGGCTTGCCGGTGGCCCGCCATCCGTCCAACGCGGCGAAGCTACGGTCGGCCATTGTGGCGAAAAACGAACTGTTCTTCCATCGCTGGCGGCCGCAGAACGAGACCTATCTCTTCGGTTTCCGCAAGCATGAGCAGGGCCAAAACGCCAAGGAGGTAGCCGCGTTCGACCCCCTGATCGCCGCTGCGGAAGAAAAGATCACAAAATTGATGAAAGAGCTGACTAAATAATTCGGCCGTGGTTTTCCAGCCGTAGTGATGAAAGAGCTGACTGAATAATTCAGCTGCGGTTTTCTAGCCGTTGGTTCTTCCTGCCCCCGCGAGGCGTCAGTCATGGATCGGTGGATTGCAGTTCTCCTTGTGGCCATCGCGCCTGCGTCAGCCCTGGCCCAACGGGATGCGAAAGTGCCCGATCCCGACCCGGAACTGGAACGCAAAACCTTCATCCTTCCGGAAGGGTTCGAGGTGAATCTGTATGCCGCCGATCCCATGTTGGCCAAGCCGATTCAGATGAATTGGGATGCCCGTGGGCGACTGTGGGTGGCCAGCAGCGAAGTGTACCCGCAAATCCAACCGGGTCAGAAGGCCAACGACAAAATTCTCATTCTCGAAGATACTACGGGGGATGGGCAAGCCGATAAGGTCACGGTTTTTGCGGATGGTTTGTTGATTCCCACCGGAGTGGAGCCGGGAGATGGCGGAGCCTACGTCGCCAACAGCACCGAGTTGATTCACCTTTCTGCGCGTCAGCCTGGCGGCCGCGCCGATACCACGCGGGTGCTGTTGAGTGGTTTTGGTACCGAAGATACGCACCACATCATCCACACTTTCCGCTGGGGGCCGGATAGCCGCCTCTACTTCAACCAATCGATCTACATTCATAGCCATGTGGAAACGCCTTACGGCGTCAAGCGGCTCAACGCTGGGGGCATCTGGCGTTTCAACCCGGGGCGAACGGAACTCGATATCTTCGCCCGTGGCTGGATCAACAGTTGGGGCCATGCTTTCGATCAATACGGGCAGTCGTTTGTCACCGACGGGGCCGGCGGCGAAGGCATCCACCATGCCATCCCGGGTGGTTACTATTTGACCAGTGAAGGGCCGCACAAGCAGCGGGTCTTGCATGGGATGAATCCAGGCAGCCCGAAGTATTGCGGCCTGGAAATCATCAGCGGCCGCCACTTCCCCGCGGATTGGCAGGGCGATTGCATCACGTGCGATTTCCGGGGCCACCGCGTCTGCCGGTTCAAACTCGCCGACGACGGCAGCACCTTCGCCAGTCGCGAGATGACGGAAGTCATCAAAAGCAACCACCCGGCTTTTCGCCCGGTCGATGTGAAAATGGGGCCGGATGGGGCGCTGTACATTGCCGATTGGTACAACCCGATCATTCAACATGGTGAAGTCGATTTCCGCGACCCGCGGCGGGATAAAACCCACGGCCGCATCTGGCGCGTGACCGCCAAGAACCGCCCTTTGGTTGAGAAACCGAAGCTCGCCGATGCGACGATCCCCGAGTTGCTTGAGCAGCTCAAAGCTCCGGAGCAGTGGACCCGGCAACAGGCCAAGCGCGTGTTGAAGGAACGCGGTGGTCCGGCCGTGTTGGAGCCTGTGGCCCGGTGGGTGGCGGGTCTCGATCCAAACGATCCAGCCTATCACCAGTGGCTCCTCGAAGCGGCCTGGGTGGTCGCCGGATGCGACACCCTCCGCGGTGCCGAATTGCCCACGCTCTTGAAGGCTACCAATCCCAATATTCGGGCTGCCGCGGTGCGACTGCTGTTCTACTTCCCCAAGGACCTGCCCGAGACGCTGCAAACACTGGCTGCGCGTGTCGTCGACGACCACCCCCGGGTTCGCTTGGAGGCGATTCGGGCGCTGAGCGTTCAAACCTCGCCAGAAGCCGTGGCTATCGCCCTGCAAGCTCTGGAGAAGCCACTGGATCGGACCCTGGATTATGCTCTGTGGCTGACCGTACGCGAACTCGAACCGTACTGGCTGCCAGAATTCCAAGCCGGCCGACTCACCTTCGGCGGGAATGTGAAAAAGATCGCCTTCGCCCTTCAGGCGATTGGCGACAAAGGAACGATTCGACCGGTTCTCACCCTCCTCGAAAGCGGGCAGTTGCCCCCCGAGAACGTCCACGCCATGTGGCGGCTTCTGACACAAATCGGCGGGACTGCCGAGTTGGTCAAAGTCCTGGACGATGTGGCTCACCGAATCGATCGGCCCGTCGCGCAACGGGCGGAGTTGGTTCAAGCTGTGGAAGATGCCATCCGCAACCGCAAAATCCCTGCGCCAAAGCAGGTTGATAGTCTGGGATGGCTAGCCACCGACAAAGTCCCGGCGATCCGTCACCCGGCCTTGCGCATCATCGGTTTGTGGAAGAGTGCCGCACACCGCGACATTGTCGAAACGCTTGCCACGCGCGACACTCTGCCCGCTGCCGAACGCAGTGCTGCTCTCGAAGCCCTGGCTCTCTACGGCGATGCCGCCGCTAAGGCCACTATTTCCCGATTATGTGAAGCCAACCAACCCGACGAAATCTGCCGAGTGGCCATTATGGCCTTGGCCGGTTTGGACCTGGCCGCAGCCATCGACCACGCCGGTCGCTTCTTCGGCTACACCCAGCCGCACCCGGACCTCGAGAAGGTCTTCACCGCCCTGATTTCCCGCAAAGGTGGACCCGCTTTGCTCGCCAAAGCCATCACTGGCAGTCGCTTCCACCATAGTGATGTGGCCAAGATTGGTCTGAAAGCCGTGCGGGCGTCGGGGCAACCGGCCGAGGCTCTCGTGGCAGCGCTCACCAAGGCCGGGGGGCTGGATGCGCCGCGAAAACCGCCTACGGAAGTGGAAGTGAAGGCGCTGGCGGCCACGGCCCTGCGTGCCGGCAATGCCGTGCGCGGCGAGGCGGTCTACCGGCGCAAAGAGTTGCAATGCCTGGCTTGCCATGCTATCGCGGGGGCGGGTGGTGTCGTTGGGCCGGACCTCAGCAGTATTGGCGCCAGTGCCCCTGCGGATTACCTCGTGGAAGCGCTGTTATTGCCCAGTAAGGCGGTCAAAGAAGGTTATCATGCTCTGCGGATTGTCACCGCCGATGAGAAGGTGATTCAGGGTATCAAGGTCCGCGAAACCAATGGTGTTCTGGTGCTTCGTACTGCGGACGATCAGGAAGTCGCCATCGCCGTCAACGACATTGTCGAACGTACTCAGGCCACGAAATCGCTGATGCCCGAGGGGCTGACGGAGTCGCTCACACAGCAAGAATTCGCCGATTTGGTCAAATTCCTCGCCGAATTGGGTAAGGTGGATGGCCCCTATCCCCCCAGCACCGCCCGGTTGGTGCGGCGCTGGCAATATATCGAACCGACCGCAGCGAACACGAATCTTTTCCGGCGAACGCGTGTGGCGGCGGCAGCTGAAGTTGAGAACCCTTTCAGCTGGTCGCCCGTGTATTCGACCGTCGCGGGGGTCTTGCCCTTGGCCGAGTTGCCGTCGTTCACCGTCTGGAAAGACACCGCTGCGCAGAGTGTGGTCCGCTTCCAACTCGATGTTAGCACGGGCGGCACGATCAAACTGAAATTCAATTCTACCAAGGGTTTAAGTGTCTATCTCGGTCGCACCCCACGGGAAGTGCAGGCGGAAACCGTCCTCGACGTGCCAGCTGGGCTGCAAACCGTGACGATTCTCATCGACCGCGCGCAGCGCACCGAAGACCTGCGTATTGAACTGGCCGATGTCGCCGGCTCGCCGGCGCGTGTCCGTGTCGTGGGGGGCAAATGACGGGCCTCAGCTTGGGGCTTGGGACCGTCGGAGGTTCAGCCGCAGTGACATCGCGTTGGTCGCTCTGGGCCGTTCATCTGTCGGATGGGGTTCTGGCCGATGGCTGGATTGCCGGCGGGTTCATTGGCGCGATACTACTGGTGGCTATGGCGATGTGGTACACCCGCGAAGAGGACATTCCGCGGATCGGGGTGTTGAGTGCGGCGTTTTTTGTGGGCTCGAGCATTCATATTCCCCTGGCGGCGCTGCCAACGAGTGTGCATCTGATCCTCAATGGCCTGGTGGGCGTCGTTTTGGGGCGGCAAGCGCCGCTGGCGATTGTGGTCGGGTTAACGCTGCAGTATTTGTTGTTGCAACATGGTGGGCTGACGACACTGGGTGTGAATGCGTGTATCGTGGGTGTGCCGGCATTGCTCGCGGGGGTGGCGTATCCACTATTACGCCGCCTGGGTGTACCGGCATTCGCCCGTGGGGTGGTACTGGGTGGTGGTGCGGTTGGCGCCAGTGTGCTGCTGAACTTTCTCGTCTTGTTGTTGGGTGGGAAAGAAGATTGGGAGATGCTGGCGAAATTGGTTCTGTTGGCTCATATCCCGGTGGTGGTGATCGAAGGTCTGATGCTGGGTGTCTTGGTGCGTTACCTGGAGAGGGTCAAGCCCGAGTTCCTCCAGCCCGGCCCGTCATCCTCTGCGGCGGGATAGACGGGGAGCTGCTGTTGAGTCGGCAGGGCGGTTTCGGTCTGTCGCTGTGGCCGTCCTGAAGGAGCTTGCGTGTTTTCACGGATTGCTGGGTGGTTCTGGAAAGATTTCTTCGAAAGGCACCTCCCATTGTCCAATGCCGAGGCTGACCGTGACCGTTTGCTTTTTCACATCCACCCGGACGACTTTGCCGGTGGAGCCGAACCGTTGCACATAAACGACGCTGCCGGGTTTGAGATGGGCGCGCAGTTCCTGGAGGGCTGCTTGGGCCGCAGCTTCGCGTTCCAAGGCGGTGCGTTGTTGCTCGAAGGCTTCCCGTTGTCGTTCGGCTTCGCGTTGTGCTGCCAGGGCTGCGATTTTCGCCTGCTCGGCCTCGCTGCGGAGTTTCTGCAGCCGGGCCAGCTCGCGGCTAGGGCCTTGGCGTCGCTTCAAATAGCGGTACGCCCGTTGGAGCAGTTCTTTGGGTAAATTCAAGCGCCGGGCGATTTTGAGGGCATTACTCATGCCGAATTGGCCGATGTGAAGCCGGTAGGTGGGCCGCATCGTTTCCACATCGAATTCCACGGCGGCATTTTCGGCCCGCGGATTGTGAAACGCATAAGTTTTCAGATCACCCAGGTGGGTCGTGACCATCGCCCGACAACCAATGTGATCCAACTGATCGAGGATCGCCCGCCCTAACGCGGCTCCTTCCGTGGGATCGGTGCCGGCACCAAGTTCGTCGAGCAGTACCAGACTTTGCGTATTGGCCACTTGTAAGATCGTGGCGATACGAGAAATATGAGAACTGAAGGTACTGAGCGATTGTTCGAGGCTCTGTTCGTCGCCAATATCGGCCAGGATATGTTCAAACACAGGTACCAGGCTGCCTTCCCCAGCAGGAATCAGCATGCCCGATTGGGCCATCAGGCACAGTAAACCGGTGGTTTTGAGGGAAACAGTTTTGCCGCCGGTGTTGGGACCGGTGATAACGAGCAGGTTGAAGCCAATCCCCAAGCGGACGTCGATGGGCACCACTTTTGGGGGCTGCGCGTCGGGCGTGCTGGTTGGGCCTGAGGGGGTCGTGGGGGGAGCGCGGAAGAGGGCTTCCAGAAGCGGATGGCGGGCGTTGCGGAGCCACAAACGGCCCTCGGTGTTGACATCGGGCGGGTACATATCGTAGTCGCGAGCGTAGCGGGCCTTTGCGGTGATCAGATCAAGCCGAGCCATCACTTCCAAGGCGTAGATGAGGGGCTTGGCCACACGCCCCACTTCGCCACTGAGCCGCCGTAGCACCCGCTTCACCTCGCGGTCTTCATCCGCTTTCAACTGCACCCGCTCGGCGCTCCAACCCACGATGCTGGCCGGTTCGATGAAAAGCGTCTCACCCGTATTGCTGACGCGATGGACGACCCCGGGCACCTTATGGCGGTAGTTGACGGCCACCGGCAGGACGTGATGGTCGCCATGAATCGTGGCATTGGGATAACTGAGGGCTTTGCGTAATTCCGGGTCGCGCAGCAGACGCCGGATTTCCGCTTTCATCTTTTCATCCAGCTCGTAGAGCTTTTGCCGGACGGCAGCGAGTTCGCGGCTGGCCATATCGAGCACATGGCCGCGGGCGTCGATGCAGCCGCTGATGGATTTCCCAACGGTGCCGAGGTCTTCAATGCCCGACAGCAGCTCGATCAGGCCGTTGAGGTGTTCGGCCAGGCGCATGCGATACCGGTACATGGCCCCGGTGCAGTTGAGGGCTTCCGCCACCTGCATCAGTTGTTCGGCCGACAGCATCGTGCCGATCGCGGCACGGCGAACCAGCAGGCGGACATCGTGCAGACCAGCAAACGGCGGGGCCTGTTGAAGCCCCAGCGCCTCCACCATCTCGCGGACCAACGCCAGCTCACGACGAATCGTCGTAACATCAGTCGATGGTTCGAGTTGCAACGCAAGATCGCGACCTAACGACGACGCGGTATAGGTCGCAAGCAACGCCCGGAGTTTGTCAAAACCGAGCAATTCGAGGGTGTGGGAATCCATGACAGCCGGCGTACGCTGTTCGTTAGGGGGCTATCGGACCGCCAAAGTCTCCCGTATCGGGTCTCCCGGACGGAGTCTCCCTGACCAGGCCGATTGGCCGGGGAGTTCGCGGTGAAGAAATTGTACAAACCCCGGCCCACGACCGCGGTCGACCCCCGCCGGCTCTCTTTGGTGCTGTGGGTGGACAACCCATCGGTGCGGTACCGACACGGCCCGAACCCACCACAACCACCACCCTTACTTTTTCTACTTTTTCTCCTGGCGCGCCCACGTCTCCAAAAAATAACCGCTTTGCGCGGGGGCTTCAAACTTCGCCGGTTTGGGGCGGTTGGTGGCACAATAGCACAGTTTCAATTGATTGCCCGCCAATTCGTAGATGCCATGCCGCTTGGTGCCTTTCAGCGGACCATCGAGGAACTCAAAAACAATCGTTTTCGGCACAGTCGTTTCATCCAAAGTGACGTTCATGTGCGCCAAGCGCAGGATCACTGGTTGTCCGGCGCGGTCTTTTTGTTTGGAATCGCGGAAATAGAGATGATACTCGTTGCGATCAAAGACCGCACGAATCTGGTCCATCACTTCCGTGGGCATTTGCGGTTGTCCCTCATATTCGCATTGCAGTGGCTTCCAGGAGCCTTGCAATTGGCTCAGATCGGAAGTTCCAGAAACAGCGGGCGGATCTGCCGAGACGCTCGCGGTGAGCGTCAGTGTGGCGGCGAGAATCGCGACGCGTTGCATGAGTGACCTCCAAGCCCCAAGTCCCAGGATAATTCAGCCACGGCGATATGGCCCGCTGCCCGGTGCGCGTCAATGGCAATTGAGGTGCGTACACACGATCATCACATGCTGGTGGTTCGCATAGGTCAGAAACACCCACCGATGCTCCGAGCCTTGCAGGCGGAGGCAGCGAACAAGCGCGTCGGCGTCCGCCAGGGAACCGCGTTTGATGACTGTGATTCGCCCCACCTGCTGGGAACGGAGGTATTCGCCCAAGTGCCGTCGATGGAAGGGGATGACCTGCTCGACCCCATAGGCCGACGCCCACGGTGTTGGCTGCCGCTGCCGGGCCGACAACAATGGGCCGCAAGAATCGATGGGGAACGCCTCCAATTGTTCGGCCAGCTGGTGGACCAACCCGGCTCGGGTGAGGGCGGGGTCGGGGTCGTACAGCACAGCCCCGATCGGGGCCACCGGGCGCGGTTGACAGGGTTCGTTGGCCGTAAGTTGTGCCCCACAAGGAAGTAACGTCGCACGGCGGGCCACCTGCCGCGCGGCACCAAACCACAGCACACACTCTTTCAATTCACCCCCCCACGAGACAAATTCCACTTCCGCATCCCGGTGCGGCAGGTCCGACCAATCCACACCCGGAGCGATTTTGACCGCCAACGGAAAGTCCGGGGCAAACCGCGCGCGAATCGCCGAGAGCGGCGGCAGGTAATCCTCCGGGTCGAGAAAGCGGCGGCGATCCGTTCGGCGGGCCGGGTCTGCAAAGGCGGCCTGGACTTCAGGCAAGGCAACGGTTCGGGCATCGCCAACCACCCCATGGACGCGCTCGTGATAACCCAGGGCTGCGGCGTTGGCTTCAGTCATGGCGACCCGCAACGGGTCAGAATCAATGGCGGTCACCATCGCTCCGGCCGCAGCGAATGCCAAGGCGTCACTCCCGATGCCGCAGCACAAGTCCGCGACCAGGCAGTACGGAGCCAATCGCCGTGCCCGATGCTGGGCGACCACTTCACTACTGGCTTGTTCCAGAGCTTCGCGGGTGAAATACATTCGGTCCGCACAAGAAAATTTGGTCCGGGCCTTAATTCGTAGTATTGCTGTTTCCACGGCGGCGTTGGCGAGTTCGTCGGGGTAATGTTTCCGCAGCTGTTTCCAACACGTCAGAAACGTCGCTTCCGACGGATTCAGCGCCGTGGCCGCGGCCAAGGCGGCTTGGCCGTGGGCGGTCAACAGTTGGTGGAAGATCGCGCCGTTCATGGCGGGAGGGGTTGTTGCTGCCCAAGAGGGGAATCATCGGGAGTGAGAATCGCTGGCCCCAAAGGCGGCACGGGCGGGTCCGCAACGCGCGGTGGCAGCTGGGTCGATCCTCTCGACGTTCCCCAGGAAACTACTAATTTAACGAAATTGCGACTCCAACACAGTGACGGAGCGACTATGGGAAATCCAGCAGGCGAAAAACGCAAGAAACGTGAAAAACGGCGGAAAAAGTACGAGGCTCGGTTGGGGCCGGGAGCGTATCTTCCCAAAGAGCAGCGCGAAGCTGTGAACGCGCAAGTGCAGAAGATGGAAGCCGAGCGGAAAGCCCGAGCGGAACAACGCAAAAAAGAACAAGCAGCCCCAAAGGCCCAGCCGGCCCCCGCGGAAGCGAAGGCGTAGCTGTGCCGATCGGAAGTCCCCGGTACCCCCCGGCGAACCAGCCCTGGCATCTTCGCCCCGGGGCTACTGCCTCAACTCGCAGATGTGCATTTGTTGTTAATGTGCATTTGTTGTGAAAAGAAGAGAAGAGCCATTTGCGGCATCTTCGCCCCGGAGCCACTGCCTCGGCTCGCCGTGGTCGCCAACCCTGCGAGGGATGGGGATTGCGGGTCGCTACGATCTGTGGGGGCGTGCGGTGGGGTGTTCACACGGATGATGCTTTCACAGGGGCACGGCTGGGGCGAAGGTTCAAAGCCAGTTCGGCTCCGCGTCGAGGTCGAGGGTGGCGAACTGGCCGCGCTTCCACTTCTCCACGGCCAGGGCGGCCATCGCGGCGTTGTCGGTGCACAGCGCCAGAGGGGGAATGAACAACTCCGCGCCTTCTTTGGCGCACATCGCGTCCAGCGCGGCCCGCAGGGCGCGGTTGGCGCTGACCCCACCGCCGACGGCTAAGCGTTTCAACCCGGTTTTTCGCAAAGCTTGCTTACATTTGAGAACCAACACATCGACAACGGCCGCTTGGAAACTGGCGGCCAGATTGGCTCGTTGCGGCCCGGGCGGAGGCGGGGCGGCTCTTTTCACGTCCTGCCCGTAGCAGGCGTACATCACGGCCGTTTTCAGTCCGCTGAAACTGAACTCCAAGCGGCCATCGTCGGCGAAGGTGCGCGGAAAGTGGTAGGCTTTGGCGTCGCCCTGAGCCGCCTCGCGCTCGACCGCCGGTCCCCCCGGAAAGCCCAGCCCCAAGATCGCCGCGACCTTGTCGAAGGCTTCGCCAGCGGCATCGTCGCGGGTGCCGCCCAACAATTCGAGCGCTAAGGCACTTTCACAACGAAACAATGCCGTATGCCCGCCACTGACCACCAACCCGACACAGGGGAAGATGTCCCGACCGGCGGCCAATCGGCAGGCGAAAATATGACTGGCGATGTGGTTGACTGCAATGAGAGGAACGCCCAAACCCCAAGCCAAGGCTTTGGCGGCACTCACACCCACCAACAAGGCCCCTACCAATCCTGGCGTATTGTGAACCGCGACACAACCGAGGTCGCTGAGAGCGATCCCGGCCCGCCGGAGGGCCTCGTCGATGACGGGCAAGAGGTTCCGCAAATGCGCGCGGCTGGCGATTTCCGGCACCACTCCACCAAAGCGGGCGTGCAGATCGCTTTGGGAAGCGACAACATTGGCCAGCACTTGCAACTCGTCGGTAAAGACGGCCGCTGCGGTTTCGTCACAGGAGGTTTCGATCGCCAAAAAGTACGTCATGCTTTTATCGTAGCAGCCGGGTGAAGGAGCGACGGCCGCGGCCCCTGTCGGCGTGGATTTGGCATCTTCGGAAGATGGTTTTCGTATCGCTGATGGCTGACTGACTAGAGAAGAACCGGCGGCGTTTGGGCAGGCCTGCCGAGGTCTTGATCCGTGGGGCGTTTGGGCAGAGCTGCCGAGGTCTTGATCCGTGGAAGACCGCACTTTGTGGGTCAGCGACGTGGTTCGTGGCGAACGAGAGTTTCGTTGATTAATCGTCGTATACCAACGCAGCTCGTCTGACGGTCACTGGAGGGGTTCGTGGCGAACGAGTTGATACACGTTATGGCCAACCATCAAGCCGTTGGCGACTGGCGGTCACTGGAGGGATTCGTGGCGAACGAGTTGATACACGTTATGGCCAACCATCAAGCCGTTAGCGACTGGCGGTCACTGGAGGGATTCGTGGCGAACGAGGGTTTCGCTGGGGATGAGCGTTGAGCCAGAGCGAGGGGGAGCGACCGGGGCGGTTCGGTTCTGCCACCATTGTGCGGCAACCATGGCATTCCATTGCCCACTGCATGTGCAGCCCAGGAGGGCCACTTCAAGTTCTGAAGCGGTCTGATAGCGATCCTCCGGCTCCTTCGCGAGACACTTGGCGATAACATCTGCTAAATCTGTGGGCACATCAGCGCGAAAAGTGTGCACTGATGGGGCCGGTTGCGTCAAATGCTGGCTGATCAGTTTCCCCGCGGAGGCCGCTTCGAATGGCGGTCGTCCGCAGAGCATGAAGAACGCAACACAACCCAAGCAGTAAATGTCGCCTCGGGCATCGACTGGTTCACCCCCGGCTTGCTCGGGGCACATGTAACTGGGGGTTCCCAAAACAGTGCCAGCCTGGGTGAGCCGATCGTCACTGGCGGTGGTGCTGTGGTCCTGCACCAAACCGAAATCGAGCAACTTCACCACATCGCGTTGGCCACCGAGGCTGGTAATGATAACGTTGCTGGGTTTTAAGTCGCGGTGCACCATCCCCGCGGCATGGGCTTCCGCCAAAGCGCCACACAACTGCCGCAACAGATAGACGGCCCGGGCCGGCTCCAGCGGCCCAGAGTCTTTGACGAGTTTGTCGAGTGTCGGACCTTCCAGATATTCCATCACATAATAGAAACTGCCGTCGTCGCTTTGGCCGTAGTCGAAGATGCGCACGGTGTTGAAATGGGTCAGGGCGGTCACTGCGCGGACTTCGCGCTCGAAACGTCTGGCAGTAGCGGCATGAGCCGCCAAGTCGGTCCGGATGAACTTGATGGCACAGGGCCGCTTCAACAGCCGGTGTTCGGCAAGCCAAACCTCCCCCATGCCCCCTTCACCCAACCGCTTGCGAAGTGTATACGAGCCGAGTTGTTGCGCTTCCCGGTGCGCCTCGAAGGCTTCCCGTTGCAAGGCAACCTGCTGTGTAGCACTGAAGACGGCAATCACACTGGCCATAAACAGTGGAAATGCCGTCGTGGGCAGAATTTCCACAAATTCTGCCCGGACATGGGGATTGACCACGGCGGCCCAACCCGTGGCCAATAGCGGTACAGCACAGAGAATCGCAACCCCCGTGAGGCTGCGTCGGCGTGTGTTGGGGATCAGAACCCCATAAAGAATGATGGCAAAAAACAGCGGATAACTGGTGAGGACTGCGGCAAAGCGGTAGACCACATCGTGGAAACGCGGGTCCGACGACGCTGCGGGTTCTGTGGTGAGGGCAATGAAGCGGGCCATACCGCCGACCAAGGCCAGCGTGGTGAACTGTATGATTTCGCCCCGCCGCAACGTCACCAGCGATGCCTGTGGATACCGGAGAAGCAACAGCCAACCGGCCAGACTCTGCCCGAACATGATTAAGGACAACCCGACCACCCACGGGCCTATGCCCGCTTCGGCAGGAATCGGCGCGGCATCCATCAGGCTCAACAAGGCCACACCCCCGGCCACAATCCCGATTGCCGCATGTGTCACCATCAGCCGGGAACGCAACAGCCGGCGGGTTTCCTCCGCAAAGGCGAGCGAACCACTCGAAGGACCTGCCGAGACACTCGACGCAGTGTGAGGGTTACGGCCAGGGGCAGTTTCGTGGCGTGGTGGGACCGGTCGAACCACCGTGGCTGCCAGCTCAGCCGACTGGGGGCGAGAAATTGTGGTGAAACCGGAATTTTCGGACATACGCACAATCCACCAGAGGAATGTTATTGGAGCTTAGCACTAACCCAGTCCTGATGTGATCCGTCGTGATTTGGTGCGAAGGACGAATGCGGACATGACGCTGTTGTCACCAGTAAATCCCCCAAAAGGATAAGCCGTCCGGACCTGGTGCGAAGGACAAATGCGGACCTGGCCTGTCGTCTGACTGAATCGGGGGGAGCAGCGAATGACCTGCTGAATCGGCGGGAGCAGCGAATGACCTGGGCTATGGTAAGTTCCGTATTGGCCGATGATGGTGGGAGCGAGTAGCCGAGATGTCGGAAATGTGTACAGCGGCAGGGACCATGTGGGATTACTGGGTTGGATGAGTTACTTTTCTTCCTCGGGTGGCGGTAAGTACAGGTGACAGAGACGCGGAAAGCGTTTACGCATTTCGGCTTCGTCTTCAAAGTCCCAGTCGATACCTTCGGGGGGCGGCGGGGGAAGGTCGCGTTCGGCTCGTTCGAGCCGTTCGTAGAAATCGCTCAGACCGGTTTTTTCTTCGTACACCCGTAGTGCTGCGGCATCGAGTCCGAAACCATCGACCGGCTCACCATCGAGAATATCCGCGAGTGAATCGGGGTTTTTCAGCGCATGCTCATAGGCATGCCGTCCGCGACCAACCAGCCAGACGCGGAAATCCCGAAAGCCGTCGTCGGAGCAGCCACCGTTGATCAGATACGCCGCACCCCACAGGTCGATGAGGTTGGCCGAGGCGATCGCTTCGTCGAATTTTGCTTGGAATTCGATCAACTCCGGCCATTTCAGTTCGCGGAGGCGGTCTTTGAGGGCCTCAAAATGCTCGATGGGATCGGGCCGGTAGGCGTCTTCAATGATCTTCCAGAACGGTTTCCAATCCATCGCGTAGTGCCCTTGCTCGAGGTGGGGCGTTTTCGCTTCTCATTATGGGTGAGCCTGAGGGCCTTTGTAAAGAGGGTGAGGACGCCGAGCAACCCAGCCGATGCGCCCGTGAATCGGGGCCGCCACCCGGTTGCAGATCCGATCCGGAGAAGCGAGATGAATAAGCGGCTGGCTGCAGTGACCTGCATCAACCAGTGGTTCTTCCTCTCCCGCCTCGTTGGGAGGCGGGATTAATAACCGGCTTTGGCAGCCGTGACCTCCACGCTGCCGTTGACGCTGGGTTCCGGCGGCCAGTCCCGCCAGTTGTTGGCTTGTTTCCAGAAGTGGAGGGGATTGTCGTAGACCACTTTTTTGATGTCCTGTTCGGAGTGGCCGCGCCGTTTCATCTCCTGGATCAGTTCGGGTATGGCCAGGGGGTCGGAGCGGCCCCAGTCTCCGGCGGAGTTGGCCATAATCCGTTCAGTACCGACCATCTCGATGATGTCGCAAGCCCGTGCCGGCGTGCATTTGGTGGTGGGGTAGAGAGTCATACCGCACCAGAAGCCATTGTCGAGCGCCAGCTTGACGGTGTGTTCTTCAACATGGTCGATGCAGACGCGGTGCGGCTGGATGCGGCGATCGTTTTTGAGCATATCGATGATCATCCGCGTGCCTTTGTATTTGTCTTCCAAATGGGGTGTGTGAATGAGAATCAGCTCATTGGTTTTGGCCGCCAAATCGAGATGCTCTTGAAACACGATCGCTTCGTTGCGGGTGTTTTTGTTCAGGCCGATTTCGCCAATACCCAAGACCGTCGGCCGGGAGAGAAATTCGGGAATCATCGCGATCACTTCCCGGGCCAAGCTGACGTTTTCGGCCTCCTTGGCATTGATACACAACCACGAGTAATGGCGGATGTTGAACTGGGCGGCCCGTTTGGGTTCAAACTCGGTCAGATGCCGGAAGTAATCGTGAAACCCCGCCGCGCTCCCGCGATCGAAACCGGCCCAGAACGCCGGCTCACTGATCGCCGCGCATTGGGCGTAGGCCATCCGCTGGTAATCGTCGGTGGTCCGCGAGATCATGTGAATGTGTGGATCGATGTACTTCATGGCTATGGCCTTTTTCCAACCTCAGTTCTCGGCGGTTGCCTTTTTCCAATCTCAGTTCTCGGCGGTTGCCTTTTTCCAACCTCAGCTCTCTCCGCCGTGTTGGATGCCGCTGGCGATCCGCGGGAAGAACGATCGGATGAACTTTTCCGCGCGTCGGTTCCCTCCCTCGCAGGATACCACGCGCACGACCTTCTGCAAACTACGGACCATCGACACACTTGGTTCTAAGAGGTAAAAACACTTGATTCTCAGAGGCCAACGGCGCCATTCGACACCCATTGTGGCCCGGACTACTCCCGGTCGCTGATCACCCAGGTCTTTCCACGGATCAACTCGTCACGGGTTGAATCATCCCCAAAGGCCCATGCGCGCCTGCAGGCGTTCTTCTGCATCGAGAGCCTACGGCCTCCACCACGGGCTTACGGCTTCCACCACGCATCGAGTTTGCGGCTGAGCGCTGCGACCTTTGCTGGCTGTTTTGCGGCCAGATTGTGCGTTTCGGTGGGGTCGTTGGTCAGGTCGTAAAGCTCGGGGATACCGTGGGGCACGCGGGCCAGCTGGGGTACGATCAGTTTCCAATTCTTCTCGATGATCCAGCGGTACTGCACGTTGGCTGCAGGGTTGTGAATGTCGATGGCGTTGTGTTCAAAAATGGCCCCATAGAGGGTATCGCGGGCGGCCACGGCCGCGGAATCGAGCAAGTTCAAACCGGGCATGGCGGGGGTCGGTTCGGCTCCGACCGCGTGCAAGATGGTGGGGGCAAGATCAATCGAATGGGCCAGATGATCGCTGGTGCCGGGTTTCACCTTCCCGGGCCAACGGATGAGGATGGGGGTGCGAATGCCCCCGTCGTAGGGCGACCGCTTCGATTTGGGGGCGAAATCGCTGGAATTCTCACTCTGAATCCAGCCGTTGTCGTGGAGGTAAATCACCAGTGTATTCTCGGCTTGGCCGTTCTTCTTCAGCCGCGCAAGAAGTTCACCGACAGTTTCATCAAACCATTCACACATCGCCCAATACTTCGCAACGTATGGCGAATGGGTTTTGTCAGTGTATTTTTTGAACAGCCGTTCGGGAGGATTGTGGGGCGTATGGGGCATCATTGGCGCATACCAGATGAAGAACGGCTTTCGTTCGCGGTGAGCTTTGTCGAGAAAGTCGAAGACGGGTTGCAGCCCTTGGCGGCCGATCTTCAGGCCGTCGTCGCCGTGCCGACCACCTTGGGTCGGGTCGCCATGGGTCATTCCTTCGGTGAAACCACAACGGCAAGCGTTGCCCTCCCACCACTTGCCGACTTGCAGGCTGATGAAACCTTCTTTTTCCAACAGTTGGGCCAAATTCGGTGATTTGTGGAAGAGGTTGACCATTTCCTCGCGGAGTTTGAGGTACCCGGGGTCTTGCATGGCGGCACCAGCCTTGAGACCTTTGGGCAGCTGGGGATCGTTGGAGGTGATTTTGTGCTGATGAGGATAAAGCCCGGTCATCATCGTGGCCAAGCTGGCCCGACACAAACTGCTGGGAACATAACCACGCGGAAAGACCCGGGACTCCGACGCCAAACGGTCCAAATGCGGCGTCTGGATGTGCGGATGACCCATGAAGCCGTAATCGGTCCAGGCTTGATCATCACCCACAATCAGCAGCACGTTGGGCGGAGCCGCGGCCGCTAACTGTACAAATGTTGCAATGCTGATGAACGTTGTGATTATCCGCCCCATCGATCTGTTCCTCACATTGCCGTAAATATCCGTTCCTCACGTTGCCGTAAATATTCGACCACAAATGCTGCACCACAAATGCCGCGCTGAAGCACTTTCCCCCGTGCTCGCGGCTGATCGGTGGCCAGCCACCCCCTTGTGGTGATCGAGCAACCCCTGTGGTGATCGAGCAACGACGCCAAGCCCCGTTCCGACCGGCTACTCCGCGCCCAGTGGCCCAGCCCTCGTGCCGGTGGTGATCAGCCCTCGTGCCGGTGATGATTAAGTAACGACGCCAAGCCCCGTTCCGCTGTGCTCGCGGCTGATCGGTGGCCAGCCACCGCGACAGTGCCGTCCCCAAGCCATCGCCCCCCCGCTGATCCCTCGCGGGGCTACAGCTAGGAGGGTGTTCCTGGAGGTTTGATCAGCCGGAGGGCTTCAGGTTGGCTAGTGCCCTGTGGAAACCCAGTCACTTCGTCGGGGGAAGCAGGGCTTTCAGTTGCTTCACGACCTCAGCATACTGTGGGTCCTCGGCGCGGTTTGTCCATTCCTGGGGGTCGGTGTCGTAGTCGTACAGTTGCACGCCTTTGCGGCCGCCGTCCCATTCGGTGTAGCGATAGCGTTCGGTGCGAACGCTGTAACCCATGTACCACGGGTTTTTGCCGGTGGGTTCTCCCGTTGTGGTGGGGGTGCCACGGCTGACCTGAGTATACGCGGGGCGATTCCACGGGGCGGCGGGGTTGTCCAATAGCGGTTTGAGACTGACACCATCAAGCCGGGGAACCTTCGGGTCTTGGCCCTGGGGCACCGGCAAACCACACAGGTCGGCCAAGGTGGCGTGCAGATCGACCAATTCCACCGTCCGGCCACAGGGGCGGCCGTTCCCTTTGGCCCGTGGGTCATAGATAATCAGCGGTACGCGAGCGGAATTCTCAAAAAGACTCATCTTCTGCCACAAACCATGCTCGCCCAAGTGGTAGCCGTGGTCGCTGAGAAAAACGACTATTGTTTTATCCGCCAGTTTCAGCCGTTCTAAGGCGTCGAGAAGTCGACCGACTTGCGCATCCATGAAAGTGGTGGCAGCGTAATAGGCCTGCAGGGCTTGGCGACGCAGTTCGTCGGTGAGCTTTTCCTGCTCTTTTTTGTGGCTGGCAAAGGCCGGAGCTGGGTGTTGTTTCCAGTGGCCCTCAGGAACCTTTGGCAGTTCGATTTTGTCGGTGGGGTACATGTCAAAGTATTTTTTGGGGGCCACGTAGGGCGTATGAGGGCGGAAGAAGCCGCAGGCGATGAAAAACGGCTTATCTTTGTTTTCCTCCAACAGCTTGATGGTGGCCTCAGCGCTCAGGCCGTCGGTTTGTTCGGCATCGGTGCCGTCGGCAGCCAGCCAACTGAGGGTACCGCCGTAGCGTGCGGAGCCTTTCGCATTCGGGTTGAGAGTGAAGATGAGGTCTTTTTCTTCGTCGTCTTTATCGCGGCCGCGGGGATTGATGGTCTTCATCCACGACGGTTTATCGTCGAGACCGTCGGTACCAATCTGAGCGGGCACGCCGTAGTGATACAGTTTGCCGACCCGCACTACGGTATAGCCCGCTTTTTGGAACGTTTGCCCCAGACTTTGGGCCTCGGGCACGTTGTTCCGGAACGGCGTGGCATTTTCATAAACCCGCAGCGTATCGGGCCGCAAGCCCGTCAGGAAACTGGCCCGGGAAGGATTGCACAGGGGAAACTGACAGTAGGCCCGATCGAAACGCACTCCTCGGCCTGCCAGTTTGTCGATATTCGGCGATCGGCACAATTTACTGCCATAACAACCCAGGGCGGTGTTCGTCAGATCGTCGGAAACGATAAACAACACATTCATCTTTTCCGCGGCCCACGTTGGCCCGCCGACGATAATACACGCAGCGCAAGCCAGCCATCGAGTCATGGGAAACTCCTTCGCAGGGACGAGCGACAAGAGTGGACATCCACTGGGTCACGGCCAAGGCCGCCTCGGCCGTGGTGGAACGCTCTTTGCCGGCGACGGCGGTTGCCGTGGGGAAATCGTGGTCATTTCACCGGCACGACCCACACATTGCGAAACACAACCGGGTCGCCATGATCTTGGAATTGCAGCGGACCGGGAGTCGGTTCTTCTTTCTTGCCACCCGGAGTTTCTTTGGCCAATTCAACATTGTCGTGAATTTTCACGCCGTTGTGATAAATCGTCACACGAGCGTTCTTGGTCTTCTGCCCGGTGGCGTCAAACTGGGCGGGAGTGAACTCAATATCGTAGGTTTGCCAGACCATCGGTGGTAAGCACATGTTGACTAAGGGTCGATGTTGCTGATAGATGCCACCGCATTCGTTGTTCTCACCCGAGAGGCCGAAACTGTCGAGAATTTGACACTCGTAGCGGTCTTGGAGGTAGATGCCGCTATTGCCTCGGGCTTGCCCGGTGCTGTGTGGCATCCACGGCAGGCGGAATTCGATATGGGCTTTGAATGCTCCGAACTTTTCTTTGGTCGTAATGTTGCCGCGGAGTTCTTTGCCGTTGGACAATCGCCGGGCTACGGTCAGGAATGAGCCGTCGGACAGTTCGTACAAACGGCCGTTGAACCACTGCTTCTCGTCGCCAGGGGCTGTGAACAGAACCACCGCGTCGGCGGGCGGCTTTTCGCCCAGAGTTTTCGACTTGCGCTCGATTTTGGTGAGGGTGAGGGTTTGGTTGCCATAGGTCACGGTGAATTTCCCATCGGCGATGGTTGCGGTGGAGGTTTCGTTATCGCGTTTCATCGTGATGAGAACTTGGCCATTTTTGGTTTCTCCTGTACCTGCGAGCGTATCGTTGAGGTCGCCACCGGCCCCGGGTAGGCCACCGCGGATCGCTTTGACCACGAACTTGCCACCCCCTCGCGCTACGACTTGCACGCCGAACTTTTTCCCACTGGCGTTCGTACCTTCATATTCACCTTGAATGGCGAAGTCGGGGTCTTGGGCGGCTTCTTTGGGGTCGGCAAGGGCGATACGTTCTTTCTTGGGGGGTTGGGTTTGGGCGGGTTGGGCCGGCTCGGCCGCGATAAGCACGGTGACACAACCACTGAGAGCGAGCCATTGTGGCAGACTTCGGCATAACATCGTTGAGCACCTCGGGGAGAAGCTAGTTAGCAGCGCCCATTGTCTGCGGTCCTGAGGTGGCGTCAAGCTGCGGCTGCGGCTTTTTGGTAGCGGATGCGGCTGCGGCTTTTGGGTAGCGGAAGGAATGACGTCGAGAGTTGGCGAGCGGCGGGCTTGTCGGTTACACTCACGGCATTGGCCCGTTTCCGAATAGGTTCATCATGATGCTTTCGTTTCGCCAATCGGCACTGGTCGTCGGGTGTCTGGGACTGGTTGGGGTGGCCGTGTTGGTCGTTCCGGTCGGCGGGCAGGGGGGGCAACAGAACCCTCCGCGGCAGCCCCAACGTCCACCGTGGACCACGTCCAAGATTGTCGGTTCTCCTGATCCGCCGCCGAAGTACAAATCGGTTCGGGTTTTTCCCAAAGCCCGGTTCCAGCGCCCCGACCTGATCGCCCGCTGCCCGGGCATGGATCGGCTCTTTATCGGGGAACAAGCCGGAGCTATCTATTCGCTCGATCTGACCAATCCCCAGGCCCAACCCGATCTCTTTCTGGATCTACGCAAAGACTATGCTGCCCTCGTGCCCAATCCCAAGGCCCAAGGGATGGGCGAACTCTATGGATTGGTCTTTCACCCCGATTTTGCGAAGAACCGCGTTTGCTTTGTCTGCTACACATTGGAGAAAAAAGCGGGGTTGAAAGGCGATTTGGTCGATGGAACGCGCGTTTCCCGTTTCCGCGTGACCGACACCAACCCGCCGCGAGCCGACCCCAAAAGCGAACAGATTATCATCACCTTTGTCGGCGGCGGGCACAACGGTGGCGACCTGCATTTCGGCCCCGACGGCATGCTGTACATCTCCACCGGCGATGCCCGCGGACCCAATCCGCCCGATCCGCTGAACACGGGGCAGGATTGCTCCGACTTGCTCTCCTCGATTCTGCGGATTGATGTGAATCGTCAGGAGAATGGTAAGAATTACGCCATTCCCCGCGACAATCCCTTCCGCGATCGGAAGGACGTTCGCCCCGAGATTTGGGCCTTTGGCTTCCGCAACCCCTGGCGGATGAGCTTCGACCGCCACACCGGCGATTTGTGGGTAGGCGATGTGGGCTGGGAGTTGTGGGAGATGGTGCACAAGGTCGAGAAGGGCGGCAACTACGGCTGGAGCATTGTGGAAGGGCGGCAACCCATCAAGCCCGATCAGAAGATCGGGCCGACCCCGATTCGCCCGCCGATGATCGAGATACCGCACACCTTAGGAGCCAGTGTGACAGGGGGCTATGTCTATCGGGGTCAGAAGTTTCCCGAACTGGTTGGGGCGTACATCTTTGGCGATTGGGAAACCCGGCGCATCTGGGCGGCGCGGTTTGAGAACCATCGGCTCCAGGAAATGCCTGAGATCGTCAAACCAACCGTCCGGGTATCGGCGTTTGGGGAAGATAACGCGGGCGAACTTTACTATGTGGATTACGATAGTGGATTTTTGTATACTCTCGGGCGAAACGAAGGTGGGACGGCCAATACGCGCTTCCCCACCACCCTGAGTGCCACCGGGTTGTTTGACGACGTGCACAAACTGAAACCGGCTGCGGGCGTGATCCCCTTTGTCATCAACTCGCGGCAGTGGCAGGATGGGGCTGAAGCCGACTATCACCTGGCCTTGCCTGGGCATTCGAGTGTCCGATTTTTCGACACGCCACGCCCATTGCCGGGGCAGGTCTATTGGCACAGTTTCCGCAGTCAGTTCCCAGCGGGCGCAGTGTTGGTGAAAACGCTCACCCTTCCCGTTGTTGATGCTCAGGGCCAGCCTCACCGCCGGCGTATCGAAACCCAAATCCTCCATTACGATGGCGAAGATTGGCGTGGCTACAGCTACGCATGGCGTGACGATCAAGCCGACGCTGACTTGGTGCCGGCCGATGGCGCCGAGAAGACCTTCCGCGTGGCGATTCATCACAACGTCCTGTCGGATAAGGCCTTAGAATTGGTGCACCGCGAGGTCGTTTGGACTTTCCACAGCCGTGCCCAATGCATGAGCTGTCATCATGCGTGGTCGGAATATGCCTTGGCGTTCAACCTGCCGCAGCTTAACCGGCCGCTGACCACCGCCGCCAACGCCCCTCAGCAACTGGTGCAACTGGCCGCCACAGGGTATGTCAAGCGCATCGCCGCCGATGACCGCGAACTGCCGCCGTTTGATGAAACGATGGCCCAGAAACAGCCGGCGTTGGCGGCGCTGACCAGCACTGCGCCGTTGGATGTTCGCGTTCGCAGTTATTTGCACACCAACTGTGCCCACTGTCACCGGTTTGGTGGGGGTGGCGGGCAAGTGGTGTTGGAATTGGATTTCGCCAAGCCGCTCCAGGACACCGGCATTTTCGATGTGAAACCGCGGCAAGGCGACTTCGGCTTACCCAATGCGCGAATTCTTGCTCCTGGCGATCCGTACCGGAGTGTGTTGTTCTACCGCATGGCCAAGTTTGGTCGCGGTCGCATGCCCCATTTAGGCTCGGAGATTCCCGACATTGCCGCCTTGGATTGTGTCGCGGAGTGGATCGCCGGTCTGGGCACTCCGCCGCAAAAGTGGCTGCCCCCCCCAGCCGCGGGGATGAAAGTGAACGACGCTCTGGTGTCGTTTTCGGCGGCTTGGCCACTGGCCCGGGCCTTCGGCATAGGCCGTGCCAACAAGAGCCAGCTGCAGGAACTGGCAGCGGCCTTCGCCCAAGCCCCCGCGAACCCTCTCCACGAACTGTTCGACGGCTATTGGCCCGCCGACCCCCAAGGCCGCAAACTCGGTTCCAACCCCCGACCCGCAACCATCCTGGCCCTCACCGGGAACATTTCGCGGGGGGAAACCCTCTTTTTCAATCCCGAATTGAAGTGCGTCAATTGCCACAAAATCGGTGATCGCGGAACGTCGTTGGGGCCGGACCTGTCGCGCATTGGTGCGGAACGGTCGCGGACCGAATTGCTCGATAGCCTGCTCAACCCCTCCGCCCGCGTCGATCCGCAATACGCCGCTTTCAACATCCGCACGAAAGACGATCAGACCTACACGGGTATCATCACGCGGCGGAATGATGTCGAGTTGGTTTTGCGCGATGCCAATAATCGCGAAATCACCCTCGATGCTGACGCTGTAGAAAGTGTTCGGCCGTCGCGGCTGTCGCTGATGCCCGATGGTCTGTTGAGTGGACTGACGCCGCAACATGCGGCGGACTTGCTCGACTATTTGGCTTCCCGGAAATAGAAGATAGCTCGACTAGTGCGCTTCCCGGAAATAGAAGATGGCTCGACTATTGGGCTTCCCGGAAAGAGAGGATAGCTGGCATGACCCTTCGTACCGCGGCGCGCCACTTCCTGGCGTTCAGTTTCTTTGCATTGACGCTGAGCGTTGGCTCTTGGGGTCAAGAGAAGAGCGTCAAGCCGGGGATTAACGATCCCTTTAAGAATCCGGATGTTGCCAAGTATGTGAAAACCTTTGAAGGCGAAAGCCGCGAAGTGTATGCCAATCGCGACAAGATCATCGCCGAGTGCCAAGTTCGGCCGGGCATGGTGGTGGCGGATGTGGGTGCCGGAACCGGGCTGTTCACGCGGTTGTTCGCTAAGGCGGTGGGGCCGCAAGGCCAGGTGATCGCCGTCGACATTTCCGAAAAATTCCTCGAACATATCCAGAAAAGCTGCCAGGAGGCGAAGATCACCAATGTCAAAACCTGGAAATGTTCCGAGACCTCAACCGAACTGCCCGCCCACTCGGTCGATCTGGTGTTCATCTGCGATACCTACCATCACTTTGAATATCCCTACCGGACAATGCAGAGCATTCACCAGGCCCTCAAACCCGGCGGGCGGGTGGTGCTGATCGACTTCCACCGCATTCCGGGGAAAAGTTCTGATTTCATCCTGGGCCATGTTCGCGCTGGCCAAGAAGTCTTCATCAAGGAAATTGAGGAAGTGGGTTTCAAACTAGTGCGTGAGGTCAAGGATTTGTTGAAAGAAAACTACATGGTTGTTTTTGAGAAAGTGCCAGCAGAGAAGGAGAAATCCCCAGGAGCTAAACGCTTTCCGGTCATTGCCGGCTACGGCGGGGTGTTTGCGGTTCCCGGCGACGACGGGCCACGCAAGGGCAGCAAGGTGGTTTTTGATGTGACGGCGGATGCCAAGGAGGCTGGCCAGCCCGTTCCCGGCCTGGAGCGAGCCGCTCTGCTCTACAATCTGGCCGGTCAGGCCGGCCTCCAACCGACCGATATCGACGTCGTCATTGTTATGCACGGCGCGACGACCCCATATGCCCTCAGCGACGCGGCCTACCAAAAACAATTCGGCCGCGCCAACCCCCAGGCCGATCTGATCCGCCAATTGAAGAAAGCCGGGGCCAAAATTTACGTTTGCGGGCAGTCGCTGGCCCGTAACGGCTTCGATCCCCTCGCGGTGTCGTCGGAATTGGGCATCGTTGCCGCCGCCCTGACCGCCGTGATGAACAAGCAAGCCGACGGCTACGCGTATATCCCGGCCCACTGATGAACACGCAAGCCGACGGCTACGCGTACATCCCGGCCCACGAGCCACTACCTTTTCGTTGTCACGAACAATCCCGCATTTGTCCGCGGCCGCTGGTCGCATGGTCGATATCGTTGCTCAGACTTACTGCCAAAGGGATAGGCTCATCTTACTGCCAAAGGGATAGGCTCATGATCCGCGCAGCGACACCCGCTGACGTACCAGCCATTGCCGCGCTGATCCGCCAACTGGCGGAGTACGAACGATTGACCCACACCGTCGTTTTCACCGAAACCGACTTGCACCAGCATCTGTTCGGCGAGCGTCCATATGCGGAAGTTCTTGTGGCGGAAGAAGTTGGCGCTATTGTCGGCTTTGCGCTCTTCTTCCACAATTACTCGACGTTCCGCGGAAAACCCGGTATCTACCTCGAAGACCTATTCGTGATTCCGGCGGCGCGCGGCCGCGGATATGGGAAAGCCCTTTTGCGGGCCATCGCCCAATTGGCAGTCGAACGTGGTTGTGCTCGCGTGGAATGGTCGGTGTTGAATTGGAATGCCCCCGCCATTGCCTTCTACCAATCGCTGGGAGCCGAGCCCCTGACCGAATGGACCGTTTACCGATTGACCGATACAGCCCTGGACCGCCTCGCCCGTTCCTAAAGACATGGTGGCTTGCGGCTTGGCATCTCTGGGCACGATGATACAGCCCTGGACCGCCTCGCCCGTTCCTGAAAGTGAGCGGTCCAGCGCTGATCGCGCTGACCCCCAGCCAGCTTCGCGCCAACGTCTATTGTGTCTGAGCTTCATTATTGTGTCTGAGCTTCATCACGTCCGAAGCGCTGATCTGCGATGATCTCAAGCCAGCGGCGCTCGTTGACACTGCCTGACACGGCCGCCGAGGAAACCTCGGCTCGTGATGGGCGGTTTTCTCCCGATAAAGTTTTCTCCCGATAAAGTGTGACGATTCCCTCCCTCCACCATGATGGCTGGGGCTGCCAGCGTTTCCTCCGCGTTTTTCCCAAAAGATTACAACGCCACGAGTTCCTGACGATTGAGTCAGAATTCTGATTGAGTCAGAATTCTTTCTGGGTTTCGTCCGCGTTTTTCCCAAGAGATTACAACTCGCCCTCATATAAAGCAGTGGCCACTAACACGCCATCAACTCCAATTTCACCTAACTGCTGAATATCCTTGCGGTTACGGATGCCACCGCCCGCGAGCAGGTCCAAGTGGGGCCAGTGGTGGCGAATCGCCTGCAATAACGGTGCGGTTCCGATGCCGGTTTTGAGACCTACGCGGGCCAAATCCAACACGATCAGAGTCTGAATCCCCATCGCCACCACTTGGCTGACCAATGTCAGGGCGTCGTGGTCGTGGCTGAGGCCCCAGGTTGACCAATTTCCGAACAACTGACCATCGTAAAGGTCGAGGGAGAACGCTACCGGCCTGCCCGCCGCTTGGCGCTGAGTTTCGCGAACAATTTCTGGCACACGGCAGGTTTCGAAACCAACGACCAGGCGCAGATGCGGTAGAGCCGGCAGGTAAAGAGCATCGTTGCGACCCACCCCGGCATCGAGCCACGTCGGTACGGCGCAGGCTTCCAGGATCGCTCGTGTCGCTGGCGAAACCCCACGCCCCCCCCGAATCGCGTCCAGGTCGGCAATGTAAAGTTCATGGGCCGCCGCGCGACGCAGAAGGGTCGTCGCAACATCCACGGGGTGGGGGCTGCCGCTGACTGGGCACGCGATCGGGCGATAGAGGTCGCGTTGGCCGCCAACAGCCCGAACCACATGGCCCCCCATAACATCGACCACGGGAATGATACGCGGCTGGGAGCGTTGCGGTGACATGTTCGCTGGGATTCGATCACGAACTCCGGCGGAGCGATTAGTTCCCCGGGCTTTGCGTGCACCGCGCACGCCCGAACGTGACGACCGCCGGCTAGCTGTTGCGAAGTTGAGTTTACGACACTCGCCAGACCCCAACGAGGGCCATCCATCCGTTCCTCACCACCAATCCGCGCAACTTCCGTAACTACCAGGCCTTCAGGGCGCTGGAGTTCGCCATCAACCCGTTCATCACCACCAATCCCCACGACTGCTGGCGACAGTTCGACGGCGTTCATCGCGTTGGGGGCCAGGCCAGTGTGAGAATCGGTTCCAGCCGATGTTTGCGCGGGGGTTCGTTGGGCGGTTGAGCGCGGAGCGAGTCCTCGCAGCCATTCTCCGGCCGTTACGACATTCTCCGGCCGTTACGACTGGTTGTGAATGGCCGCACAGAAGATCGAATCCATCGAGTAACCTATGCCCTGAACAGAGGTTGTGCCGATTGGGCTTGTCCGATTGGCGCACTTTCGCTACTTTCCCTACCACTTCCGAGCCACTACGAAGGGATTCGCCGTGAAGGTTACACTCCAACAATTAGCCGATTGGGTCGGTGGGGAAGTCATTGGCGACCCGGCGTTGGTGATTTCCAATGCCCGGACACTTCACGAAGCCGAACCCGGCGACATCACCTTTCTGGAATCGGAGAAAAACTTGGCGGCGTGGCATTCCAGCCGGGCTTCAGCCGCGGTCGTGCCCCCGTCGGTGGCCACCGATGGCCGTTCGGTCATTCGCGTCGATGATCCACTGATGGCGTTTGTGCAGATTGTGCAGCACTTGCGTCAGCCGGTCTCTGAACCGGCTGGAGGCATTCACCCCAGTGCGATTATTCATCCGCAAGTGCAATTAGGGCAAGGTGTTACGGTTGGGCCGTTGGCGATTATTGGCGAAGGCACATCTATTGGGGAAAACAGTGTGATTCACGCGGGAGCCATCATTGGCCGCCGTTGTACGATCGGTCGCCAGACACACATTCACCCGCGTGTGGTGATTTATGACGATTGCCGAATTGGTCAGCGGGTCACGATTCATGCGGGCAGTGTGATTGGGGCCGACGGGTTTGGTTACCGGGTGCAAAATGGCCGGCACATCAAAGTTCCCCAATTGGGGTGGGTGGAAATCGAAGACGATGTGGAAATCGGGGCCTGTTCCACCATCGACCGGGGCACCTTCGGTGCTACGCGCATCGGCGCTGGGACCAAAATCGACAACCTCGTGATGATTGGCCACAACTGCCGGATAGGGAAGCATAATATCCTGTGCGGTCAGGTGGGTATCGCGGGGTCGTGTACCACCGGGGATTATGTGGTCATGGCGGGGCAGGTGGGGGTGGCCGATCATGTGACTATTGGCGAACAAGTGGTGGTTGGAGCCGGTTCTGGTGTTCCGAACGATATCCCCGCGCACAGTAACGTCTTGGGCTATCCGGCCATTCCGATATCCGAAGAACGCCGCATGCTCATCGGGTTGAAGAAGCTCCCGGAGTTGCGCAATGATGTCAAACGCATCAAAAAACTGTTGGGCTTGGAGGATCGGGAATGACCCCTGGGTTGATGCCGCTGGGGGCCACGGCACCGCTTGTTGGCACCAGTCGTGAACCGGTGGGTCTGGTGGCCTGCGCGGGCCGCTTTCCCGTTGTGTTTGCGGAAAAGGCCCGCGCGTGCGGTATCCCGGTGCTGGGGATGGGTTTCGTCGGCATGACCGATCCGCAGTTGAAGGAAGTGTGCTGGCGTTTCGTGGAGCTGCATCGTTTCGCCTTGGGCCGCGTGATTCGCACCTTCCGACGGGCCGGTGTAAAGCGTTGGACCATGGCCGGAAAATTCGAGAAGCGCTTACTCTTCCGCCCTGGCTGGTGGTGGCGGCTGTGGCCCGATTGGCACTTTCTCCGACTGTGGTTATTCCGGCCGCGACCCGCCAACAACGACGATACGCTGCTTTTAGGGTTGATTGAGGAATTCCGTCGTTATGGCTTGGAGTGTGTTTCTGCCTTGGCACTTTGCCCGGAGTTACTCGTGAAGGAAGGCCATTTGACCCATCGCCGACCCACTCCCAGCGAACAGCGTGACATCGCCTTTGGGTGGCATTTGGCCCGGGAGATGGGCCGCTTGGATGTAGGACAAAGTGTGATGGTCCGCAACCGAGCGGTTCTGGCCGTCGAAGCCATCGAAGGAACTGATCAAGCCATTCGCCGTGCGGGAGAATTGTGCCGCCGAGGTGGTTTTGTGGTCGTCAAAATCGCAAAGCCGCACCAGGATCAGCGTTTCGATGTGCCCACGGTTGGTCCGCAAACGATCGAGACCATGCACGCCGCCGGAGCTACCGCCCTCGCCATTGAAGCCGGGCGGACCATTCTCTTGGATGAAGCGGCGACGATCGCCTTGGCGAATCGTTATGGGATTGCCATCACCAGCTTGGTGGACCCGATCCTCGAGCGCTCGTCCGTGGGCTAGAATGGAAACGGAGAAGACTAGCTTGGCTTGCGGACCGCAGCACGCAGGCGATCCTCAGGCACTCGTTCGTGGGTTAGAATCGGAACGGTGTTCCCTTTCCTTCGCGGGTGCCGGTATAACAAAGAAGCCGGTATAACAAAGAAACAGAACTGTCGTTAGGTCCAACGGTTGAGACGAGCCACGGCGACCGATCAACCCACCGGGGGATCGCGACAACAGCTTCGCAGCGCCATTTGCGGTATGCCCACTCATGGGGTGCATGTCCTTCTTACTACCGAATCCCTTACCCCCGGCAGCCCGATCGGCACTTCCGGCGGCCACATTGGCCGCATCCCGTGGCTATGACGACTACAGCCCCGTCCCCACCACCGTGGACATCACGGACAGCACGCTGACTCTGCGCCGGACCCACGATGAAAGTGGGTATTTAATCATTCCTTGGCCGGTGGAACCTTTCGGCATGCTGGCGGTCAGCAGTGCAACGCTCCGCGAACGCGACGAACCGTATCGTTTGCTGGTCGAACTGGCTCGTGGCAAGTTAAATCAGGTGCGTTTGCAAACGGCCGAATGGCAGGAACTGGGTTTGGTCACTTCCACTCAGTACGATCGAGCTTTAGCCGAAGCGACACGACTTCTCGGCCGGGCCATTCACTCGGCCAATCCGACGGAAACGGACCAACTGGCGGCCACGGCCCTTCAGCAGGCATTTCAACTGGCCGATCAACTGGCCCACACCTACATCGAGCAGCTCTTCGCCAGCCGGCACGAGGAAGAAGGCCTTCTCGATACCTGGTTTGCCGCCCGGCACCGTTTCGCGATTGCTGATGCCAAACTCGAGCGCTACACCGAATGCTTCAACGCCGCCAATGTCGGCTTTCGTTGGCGCGATGTCCAACCCCATGAGTCGCACTACGATTGGACCCACGCGGATAGCGCCGTAGCTGCGGCGGTGGCCGCCGGGCTGCCCATCACCTTGGGACCGCTCATCGATCTGGACCCGACCGCCCTGCCTGAGTGGACGCGCCGCTGGGAAGCCGACCTGCCCACCCTGGCCGCCTTCATGTGCGATTACTTGGAAACAACCATCCATCGCTACAAGGATGAGGTGCAGCGCTGGATCATCTGCGCTGGATTCAACCACGCCGATGCCTTGGGCTTGATCGACGACGATCGCTTACGGCTGGCTTATCGCTTGTTTGAAGCCGCCGCGCAAGTTGATTCTCACCTCGATTTGATTCTTAGCGTCGCCCAACCCTGGGGCGATTATCTGCGGTCCGAAGATCAGACCATCACTCCCCTCACGTTTCCCGACGATCTGGTCCGTGCGGGTGTTCGCTTGGCCGCCGTCGAAGTGGAAATTCGCCTTGGTGCGTCCACACGGGCCAGTCTACCGCGCGATTTGCTCGACATCGCCCGGCTGCTGGATGTGTTTGGCCGTCTCGGCCCGCCGTTGGAAGTGGTCCTCAGTATCCCGTCGGCGGCAGCCGCCACCACATCTTCGGCAGCGTGGCCCCTTCCACCTAGCCCGGACCAACAAGCGCGTTGGGGGGCGGCTGTCGCGGCCTTGGCATTGGCTTGGCCGCGGGTGCGGGGCCTGACCTGGGAACATTGGAGCGATGCCGACGCCGACCTCACCCCCCACAGCGGGCTACTGGACGCCGCCGGGCAGCCCAAACCGCTGCTGACGCACTTTGCGACCCTGCGTGCGGAACATCTCCAAAACCTGTAAAAACCCCCGTTTTCTTGGCGTCATCGGTCGGTCATAATACGTTAGAAGGACGGAAGGGATTCGCACCGCCATCGGCGCGACAGACCATCGAACCGCCGAGGACTCGTCACCGCCTGAGAAACCGGTACGACCGCTACCGCCGCTGCTGGGGTACTGCCCCCGATCCAGTGCCTGTACTCCATTGCGGCCGTCGGGGGGACTTCCCCACACCCCTCCGTCGCGGGGTGACGCCGCGTTCCCATGACTGCACGATGGCGCAGATGATGAACCCCCATGGTGCGCATTTTCACTCGGAGGCTCCTCCATGACGGAGTCGGACCGCCCGGCCAGTGAACCGCAACTGCTTGCCGAGACCACCGCGACCCTGCGGAGTATCGCGGGCTACCGCCTGTTGCGGAAAATCGGTCAAGGTGGCATGAGCGCTGTCTATCAAAGTTATGATGTGGCTGCGCAGCGCCCGGTGGCTGTGAAAATTCTGGCCGATCACCTCGCCGGTCAGCCCGAATTCGTCGGCCGCTTCTATCGTGAAGCCCGCCTCAGCCGGGTTCTGGAACATCCGCGTATTGTCCAGGGTTACGCTGCGGGCTTCGATGCCGAGGTGGGCAAACACTATCTGGTTCTCGAATTCATCGATGGCCCCACGGCCCACGAAGCCCTGACCCACATTGGCCGGCTGAGTGTGGGTGTTGTGGTTCAAATTGGCATCGACATGGCCCGTGCCCTTGCCTTTCTCCATGAGCGGCAGTACGTTCACCGCGATGTCAAACCCGACAATATTCTCCTTCATCCTGATGGGCATGCGAAACTGGCCGATTTAGGCTTGGCCAAACGGCTCAACGACGATTCCCAGCTCACGTCGATCCATCAGGGCGTCGGGACGACCTATTACATGCCCTATGAACAGGCGGTCAATGCCAATCTCGTCGATGGCCGCAGCGATATTTTTGCGCTGGGGGCCAGTCTCTATCACCTGCTGACGGGCGATGTTCCCTTTCCCGGTGCCACGCACGACGAAGTGATTCGCGAGAAATGGCAGGGCAGCTTCCGTCCGTTGCGCGAACTCAATCCGTCGGTTCCCCCGGCCGTGGCCCAACTGATCGAAGCCACTTTGGCGTGCGATCCGCGCGCACGCATTCAACGGGCCGAGGACCTAGCGGCGGCGCTGGTAGCCACCGGTTTGGCAACGCCGTTACCAATGTGGGGGCACGCTTCGTGGAACAATAGCTCGGGGGCTGCGGCTGGTCACGATGAATCTCCCACGCGGGTGGACCACGCGCCCCCCGCTGCCCCGCCCGGTAACGGTTCGGCCACCGCTGGCTTCATGCCGTTGCCATCCACTCCGCAAACGCCCGATGCTGCTCGCCGTTACCCGTGGTCGGGTGTCGTTGGTGTCGGCGTGGGGGTCGTGCCATGGGTGGCAGCCGCTTTGGGAAATGTGTGGACATGATACCAACCGCGTCGGTCGCGGTCGGCGACACGCGCCTCTGTCTTGATGCCCCGTACCAATGCCCCGTACCAATCCCGAACCTCTCCCGAGTGGCCAAGACCGTCGCCGTTGGGGATGGATACTTCTTGAAGGCCTTACGCGTCCCCAATATCCCATCATCACTGTGACTTGCGTCGAAACCGTATCTATCCGACGCCGTTTCGGATAGCCCCCCGGGTCGCCGGAACGACTGTCCAACCATGGTGAAGGATGCTTGCTGCTAGTCCCTCGGTGGCCGCCGCACGGTTGTGCTTGATTGGCGCTGCCGTGTTGTGGAGCCTCGGCAGCGTGTTCATGCGCTTGCTGATCGAACCACTGGGTTTGGGCTTGGATGATCCACCTCTCAGCCCCTTATTGATTGCCTTTTATCGCGGCATTTTCGGTGGTTTGGTGATGCTGGCGATGGTTCGCCGCGCCGATATTCGCTTTCGGCCGGCGATGGCCGGCATGGTGGTGGCTTTCACCTTGATGAGTGGGCTGTATCTGTCGGCTTTGGGATTAGGACCGGCCGCCAATGCTATTTTTTTGCAGAACACTGCGCCGTTGTGGGTTTTTGTGCTGGCGGTGGTCTTTCTTGGGGAACGGGCCGATCGTCGCGGATGGCAGACTGTGCTCATTGGGGTCGCTGGGGCTGTGGTCATCGTTGTCGGGAATTGGCCCCGTGATCTCCCCGCAGCCGAGCAACGCATGCAAATTCTGCTTTTGTTGATGGGTTTGGGCAGTGGGGTTGTATATGCCCTGGTCGTCTTGTTTTTGCGCGCGTTGCGGCAGTTTGCTCCGGCTTGGCTGGTAGCGTTGAATCTGTTGGGCACCGCGGTCACGTTGGGGCTATTTATCGTAGTCAGCGAGGGTCCAGAAGCCTTTATTCGTTGGGTGAGCACACCCAGTGGTGCCCAATTGGCCGTGTTGGCCGTTTTTGGTGGCTTCCAGATGGCGCTTCCGTATTGGCTTTTTACGCGCGGCTTGCGGACTGCAACACCGCAAGAAGCCGCCATCATCACCCTCATTGAACCGCTACTCAATCCTCTTTGGGCCTTCCTCATCACTCCCGCCAAAGATACTCCGAACGGCTGGATGCTCGCCGGCGGCGGGCTGATCCTGTTGGCCCTGGTATGGCGTTATCTGCCCGCGATCGCTTCACGCAGGCGCGACACTCCTGCGACGACCGAGAAAAAGGCAGACTGAGAAGATCCATCACGGTATCCTGAGAGAGGGAAAAACTCCCCCCAACATCCTCCCAAAACCCACAACTGACATTCCACAATGCCTCTTCATTTGGCTACCTTCGAGTGTGATGTGACTCCGCCGGAAGACCACCCATTGTGCGGTGGCTGGATCATGCCGGTTCGCGGAGTCGATGACCCCCTGAAGGCACTGGGCGTGGTGTTACTTGGCTCCGCCCAGCCGGTGGTTCTTTGCGCGGTCGATTGGGTGGGGCTTCGCAATGAGGCGTTTCGCGTGTGGCGGGCAGCGTTGGCGGAAGCGGCGCACACGACACCCGAGCGGGTTTCGTTGCATACGGTGCATCCTCATAATGCACCCTTTGCGGATTTGGAAGCGCAGAAGCTGATTGACGCGGCCAAGGCCCCGCCGTCGTTGGATATCCGGTTTTACCAGGATTGTGTCAAACGCTCAGCCGCCGCTGTTAAAGCGTCGCTGATGCACGCGGCGAAGTTCACGCACATCGGCACAGGGATGGCCGAGGTGAAGCAAGTGGCGTCGAACCGTCGCGTGTTGGGCGAGGATGGCAAAGTGAAATTCGTCCGCACCAGCGCGACGAAAAATCCCGAGGCCCGCGCAGCCCCTGAAGGGCTGATCGACCCTTACTTGCGCACGCTCAGCTTCTGGGATGGCGAAAAACCCCTGGCCGCTCTGCACTTCTACGCCTGTCACCCGATGAGCTATTATGGCGATGGCCGCGTCAGCGCCGATTTCTGCGGCTTGGCCCGGCAAAAGTTTCACGACGAAACGAAAATCTTCCAGGTCTACTTCAACGGTTGTGGCGGCAATATCACCGCGGGCAAGTATAACGATGGGGCCAAGGAAAACCGACCCATCCTCCGCGACCGCATCTATACGGCCATGGTGGCCGCATGGAAAAGTACGAAAACCCAGGCGGTCCGGGATTTTGCCTGGCGCTTCAAGCCGGTGAAGTTGCCGCCACGCAACGAGGCTTCCTTTGGGGAGGAGGAAAGTCGCAAGAGCTTGGCCGATGCGAAAGCCTCGGCGGCCAAGCGCAACAATGCGGCTTTCCAACTCGCCTGGTTAAAACGTCACAACATTCCGATTGAAGTCAACTGTCTCGACTTTCACAATAAAGTGCTGACGCTTTTTCTGCCCGGAGAAGCGTTCGTCGAATACCAGCTGGCCGCGCAGAAGATGCGGCCGGATGCCGTGGTTCAGGTCGCCGCCTACGGTGACGATGGACCCGGCTACATTCCCACCGCCAAAGCTTATCTCGAAGGCGGCTATGAACCCACCGTCGCCCTCGTTGGCCCCGAATCCGAAGACATTTTACTCCGAGCTATGCGGCAACTTGTGCGTGCGGATACCCAGGAGGACCCCAAGTGAAACCACTCTCCGTCTGCATCGTTGGTCTCATGGCGGTCACCACTGTGAACGCCGCGGACGAACCGACCTTCAAAGCGGCTGTGGCCACGCAAGTCATCACCCCCAGCGAAAACATCTGGATGGCCGGCTATGCCGCCCGCACCAAACCCGCCGAAGGCAAACTCCACGATCTGTACGCCAAAGCCCTGTGCCTGGAAGATGCTACCGGCAAGCGCCTCGTGTTGGTCACGACCGACCTCATTGGCATTCCGCGTTCGTTGGGTGAAGCTGTTGCCACTGCCGTGGAAAAACAATTTGGCATTCCGCGCGAAGCGCTGATTCTCAGTGCCTCGCACACGCACTGCGGCCCTGTATTACGCGAAAATCTCTTCGACATGTACCCCATGTCGAAAGAGGAGGCCGAGAAAGTCATTGCTTACACCCGAAAACTCGAACGCGACCTGATCGCGCTGATTGGGGCTGCCCTCAAGAACCTGCAACCCGTGGCCCTCAAACACGGTGCGGGGAAGGCGACCTTCGCCGTCAACCGTCGCGAACCGACGCCCAAGGGCATCATCAACGGGCGCAATCCAGCGGGGCCAGTCGAACACACTGTTCCGGTGCTGGTGGTGGAAACACGGGCTGGCCAACCGCTGGCGCTGGTGTTCGGCTATGCGTGTCATAATACCACGCTCAGCTTCTACCAATGGTGTGGCGACTACGCCGGCTTTGCGCAGATCGCCCTGGAGAAAGCCCGACCAGGTACTACGGCGATGTTCTGGGCGGGCTGCGGTGGCGATGCCAACCCGTTGCCACGCGGCCAAGTCGAACACGCTCAGCAGTATGGTCAGGAACTCGCCAATGCTGTTCTGGCAGCGATGAAAGACGCCAAGCCCATTCAGGGGCGCTTCGCGGCCCGCTACGAAACCATCGCCTTGAAATTCGATCAACTGCCCACCAAAGAACAACTTCGTGCCGACCTGCTCAGCAAAAACCGCGCGGTGCAAAAACGGGCCGAACGGCTGCTCCAAGAACTCGAAACCCGCGGCCAAATCACGGACCATTACCCCCACTATCCCATCCAAGCCTGGGCGATCGGCGATCAGGTGCTGCTGATCGCCCTGGGGGGCGAAGTCGTCGTCGACTATCACATCCGGCTCAAAAAGGAGTTGCCGACAAGCCGGACCTTGTGGGTGATGGCTTACGCGAATGATGTCATGTCGTACATTCCGTCGGCCCGGGTGTTGAAAGAAGGCGGTTACGAGGCCGATTCGTCGCAAATTTACTACGGGATGCCCGGCCAATACAGCCCGACGATTGAAGATGCCATCATCGCCAAAGTGAAGCAACTGGCCCACGCGGTGGCTCCGCTGAAGAAAGCCCCCGGACCCAAAACCCCCCACGAGGAGAAAGAAACCTTCCGCCTCGATGAACGTTTCCGCATCGAGTTGGTCGCCTGTGAGCCGGCGGTGGTCGATCCGGTGGCGATGTGCTTCGATGCCCGCGGGCGAATGTTTGTCTGCGAGATGCGCGGGTACCCCAATGGTGGTGTGGGTACAGGTGTGGAGACACGCGGTCGCATCCAGTGCCTCGAAGACCGGGACGGCGACGGCTACTTTGAAACGGCAACAACCTTCGCCAAAGGCTTACGCTTCCCCATGGGCATTGCCCCTTACAAAAACGGTGTCATCGTCGCGGTCGCCCCGGATATCCTCTTTCTGGAAGATACCACTGGCGATGGCCAAGCCGACAAAACCACTGTTCTCTACACCGGCTTTGAACTGAGAAACATTCAACAGATGGTCAACAGCCTCCAGTGGGGGTTGGATGGCTGGCTGTACGGGATTGCGGGCAACGACGGTGGTACGATCACCTCGCCTCAGAAGAAAGAGATGCCACCCCTGGTGCTCCGCAATCGCGGTTTTCGCTTCCGACCCGATGTGCCCGGCAGCATCGAACCGACCAGCTCTGGCGGCCAGTACGGCCTGACAGCCGACGATTACGGCCGTTGGTTCACGGCAACCAACAGCCAGCACATCCGGCAGATTGTGCTGCCCGACCATTATTTGAAGCGCAATCCCTACTTGGCGGTTGCCGCCGTCACGGTGGATATTGCCGAACACGGGGCGGCGGCACGTGTCTTCCGCATCAGCGATTTCGAGCCGTGGCGCGTCGAGCGGACCACCCGCCGTGCCGGTTCGGCCGATGCCCAACGTTTCCCGTCGACCGAACTGGTTCCCGGTGGCTACTTCACCTCCGCCTGCAGTCCGCTCATTTACACCGCCGATCTGTTCGGCGAGGAATTTCGTGGAAACAATTTTGTCTGCTGCCCGGCCAACAACCTCATTCACCGGGAACTTCTCCGCGACAATGGTTCGATCTTCAAAGCCGTGCGGGCCTATGACGATCGCGAATTCCTCGCTTCGACGGACAATTGGTTCCGCCCGGTGCATTTGAGTATAGGCCCGGATGGGGCGATGTACGTTCTCGACTTCTACCGCGAAGTCATCGAAACGCCGCTGTCGCTGCCAGACGACATCAAGCAACAATTGAACCTAGAAAGCCGTGGTCGTGGCCGGATTTGGCGGATTGCTCCCAAGGATTTCCGCCCGGGGAAAATGCCGGATTTCCACCGCCTCAGCGCCGACCAACTCGCTGGGGAATTGCTCAGTGCGAATTCCTGGCGCCGCCTCACTGCGCAGCGGTTGTTGTTGGAACGAGGTGAAGCGGATCGGTCGCTCGTGACTCCGGCGCGCTTCGAGGCAGCCCGGGGTACACCCGGCCTCAGCCATCTGCTCTGGACACTGCACCATCTCAACCGGGCCGAGGTTCCCCGCTGGTTGCACGCGGCACTGGCCGACCCCCAAGTGGGCAACCGCGAGCAAGCGTTGCGGCTGGCCGAAGCGTACTTCACCGAGTCAGCGGAACTGCGCAAGCTCGTGGCGAAGATGGTCGATGACCCCGCGGCACGCGTACGGTTTCAACTGGCCTTGACCGCCGGCGCGTTGCCACCCGCCGAAGCCGCCGCGGTTCTTGCGGCTATTGTCGAGAAGGACGCCCGCGACCCATGGACCGTCACGGCCGCGCTCAGTTCCGCACGGGCCTGCGCTGGGGAACTGCTCGACACGCTCTTGGCCAAGGAAAAGCCGAATGCCGCGGTGCTATCCCGCCTGGCCACTATGATTGGTGCTCAAGGAGACGTTCAACAAATCACACGAGTATTGCAGCGCGTGGCCAACGGGGCCGACCCACTGTTGCTCGATGGCTAGGGGCAGGGGCTGCGCGGGTCCCCGTTACCATTGCCGCGGTGGTGGAGCCAACCGCCTACAGAGGCTGCCGCCGTCATGGCTCAGTTGCGGACACGCTTCGATCAAGCGGCCACCGTGGTCCGCGATGCGAACGCCACCCCCGCCGCCCGGGTTCGCGCTGCGAATTGGTTGGCTTACGGTCCTTTTGAAACCGCCGCGGCACTCACCGATCAGCTCACCCCCCATACCCCGCCGGAGGTGCAAATCGCCATCATCCAAATGCTTTCGACTCACACCGATCCCTCCGTGGGGGAGCGGCTGCTGAAAAACTGGTCCGGCTACGGCCCCACCATTCGCGCAGAAGTTCTGGCCGCGCTAATCAGTCGCCCCGAGCGGGTGCGGACGCTTTTGGCCGCGGTGGAAGCGAAGAAAGTGAGTGTCCACGAGTTCACTTCGGCGCAGATTCAACAGCTGCAAAACCATCCCAACGCGACGATCCGCGCCAAAGCTGTGGCTGTGTTCCAACGCACCGATACCGATCGGGCCAAGGTCGTGAAAACCTACTTCCCCGCCTTGGAACTCAAGGGCGACCCGGCCAAAGGCCAGACGGTGTTCCGCAAAACCTGTGCGGCCTGCCACAGGCTCGACGGTTTCGGCAACGATGTGGGCGCCAACCTCGTCGCCACTCTGCCCAACAAATCCGGCGACGATCTGTTGGTCGCCATCTTCGACCCCAATCGCGAGGTTGATCCCCGCTATGTCGCTTACACCGTTGTGACCAGCGATGAACGCGTGCTCCAAGGCGTCATTGCTACTGAAACACCCACCAGCCTCACACTGCGCTTAGCTGATGGGAAAGAGGAGGTCATTCTGCGCTCAAACGTGGCGTCACTCCGCTCAACTGGCCGATCCCTGATGCCCGAGGGTCTGGAGAAAGAACTCAGCCACCAGGATGTCGCCGATTTGTTCGCGTATTTCCGAAGTGTCGTCCGTTGACGAGCAGGAGCGATTCTTCTTCCAAACCTTTCCCAGCGGAGCATAGTCCGTGCGCCGAGCCTCGAGATATGCTGGCCAGTGCCATAAATGTTGGCAAGTGCCAATAGCCTGCGATGTGTACGCCGTGGCAGCGCGGTGAGATATTCCCACTGCGCCGCCTGGAGACACCACGCGGCGCGGAGAAACTGGCGCGACAATCTCAGAATTCGTACTCGTTGCGAACTTCCACGCGGCGGATATCATCTTCGCCGATACCGCCTAGAACCAACACGGGCGTGTAACGGTCTTGCCCCGGAGCTTTGATGAACTGAATGACGCCTTTGACGCGGACCCAATCGAAATCGTTGAAGCCGTTGACTGCCAGGGGAGCAATGATGCGAACTTTCAGGGGCACGGTATCGGCACCGCAGCAGGTCATCTTGAGGCGGAAGAGGGTGAATTCTTTGTCGTCGAGCCGTTTGAAGCGTCCCTCCATGATCGCGGTTTGCCCCGAGTAGGCTTTGCGTTTATCGGGGTCATAGGCTGCTTCATTGAGGGTGTTGAAACGCATTTCTTCACCCGCTCCCGGCAGCGGAATGTACTTGACTTCGCCACTGGGGGTTGTGATTTCCTTGATCTCCATTCCGGTGGGGTGAAGGAGAACTTGAATCCGCGTGCCATCGGGTTCGATCGTCAGTTTGTCGGACGGTCGGGCCGATTCTTCTGCGAGCTTCTTGAGTGTTTCGGGGTCAAGGGCCACATCGTTGCCGGCTTTGCGCAGTTGCCATTCCATGCTGAAGCCGGAATTGGGAATGCCGAAGGCATACAAGAGGATCGGGAAGGCCAGAATGAGCATGCGCGTGAACACCCACGACAGATCATGGCTGTGCGCGTGGTCATCGGCGGTTGCATCCCCGCCCGGTAAGCCGGGCAGATGGTTGCAGGCCGCGGTGTGCACATGATTCTCTTGACAATTCATCCCCTCGGCTGCTTGCAAGGCCCCCGCTTCCCGCCACACGACTAGCGCCCGAATCACCACCAGCACCAATACCGCGGTGCTGCCGACCAGCACTGCAGTATGAAATTGCGGTGCCAGGATGTGTATCAGCATGCCGTTGAGATACATGGAGACGCCGACAAAACCCAAGCCGCCGCACACGAGAATGGTGAGCAACTGTTCGGTGAAATAATCCCGCGGCGACTGACAACCCAAATGACTGTGTGCCATCGTTCTCCCTCCGCGGCCAGCGGGTGTTCATGAATGTCATTCTCAAGGTTGTTACAAAACTCGAAAAAGGTAGGAAAATCAGTGCCTCTTCACACCATGAGCGGTGTTTGGAAAATCACCTCGACGGTCAAAATCTCTTGGGCCTCACTGCATCGGATGGTTCTGGTCGGGTGCAACGCCGCGGCTTTCACACTCCCGGTGGTAAACCGGTCCAGCCATTGGCCTGATAGACCAGGTGCACCAGGATGCACAACGCCAAAGTGAGCAGGACTTCGCACAGCACAATAGTGACGATCAGCCGCACGCGGAAAACCCGGGTGTACATCAAGAGCAACTTGATGTCGAGCATAGGCCCGAACACGAGAAACGCCAGTTTGGCGGTAATGTGCATCTTAGTGAAGCTGGCGGCAACAAAGGCATCGGCTTCGCTACACAGGCACATCAAAAAGCCCAATAGCATCATGGCCGGGATGGAGAGAAACGGCTGATCGCGGGAGAAGCTTTCGATCTGCGACTCGGTGACGTAGGAACGGACCACCGCTGCCAGCACCGCCCCGAGAATGAGGAACATCGTAATATCCACGAAATCGTGTAAGGCCGTGGCGGAGATGTTGCCAAGACGGCTGAACAGCGACGGCCGCGGCGCGGCCAGCCCGTTGGGTCCGTTCGTGGAACCCGTGTGTGGCTCGGGAGTCGCCGGGGGAATCGCCAGAGGGTGCAGAAGGGCGTAGCCATGTTGACGGTATTGCAGGTGCACGACCAATCCTGTGATGGTGGCGATGACAAACGCCATACCAACCCGCAGCCCGACCATCTCCGGGCCAATCCCGTGATCGCGGAAGGCGATCCAAGTGCTAAAAATGACCACGCCATTGATGATCGGCCCGGCCAGCATATACGCAATGCAGCACGACAGCGGCAAACCTTTGCGGAGCAGCCGCCGCATGACCACGACAATGCCGCATTCGCACATGGGAAACAGTAAACCCAGCGCCGCTCCAATCATCACCGCCGGCACCACCGACGATGGCAAAAAGCGAGTGATGAATTCCTGCGGGAGGAATTCCTCCAAAATCCCCGCGACAATCGCCCCGAGGATAATGAATGGCAGCGCTTCCCACAGAATGGAGCTAAAAATTTTCAGAAAGTCGAGTATTGGCTCCACCGGAACACCCATGAACCGGGACGTTCGGACAACATTACTACGCACTTAACTACGCACATACCGCCGCGCGCAGTTCGCGCTGGCAGGCTATTCTCTCAAAGCCTCCCTGGGCCATCCCAGCTGCGCGTCACCGATCGGCTTGCGGTTGGCAGACGCGCGAGGCGATTTTTCTTTAGCCGCTTCGCTGCTTCGGTTTCATCCTCCGGGCACCTGCGATGGCTGGTGGGGCTTTTATGGGCAAGGGCCGAAGGGGTGATCCACACCACAGGGGTCGTGGGGATTGTGCATCGGGCGACGAAATTGCGGGGCCCCGAAAATCGGGGCAAAGCGGTTCCACACCGCGGCGACGGCCATTGAGGCAAAAAACAACCCCACCGTGGCGACCACAATCACCCCACTGGGGCCGAAACTGACGTTACGCACACTGCCGATCGAAAGGGTGAAGCGCGAACTGACCCAATAACCCACCAACCCCGCGGTCAGACTGAAGGCCACCGTCAACCAGAACATTTGCCGCAAATTCCGCGACACATTTGCGGCGGCCGCTGCTGGCACGACCAGCAGAGCGTTGATCAGAAGTGCTCCCACCGCTTTGATCGACAGATTCACCACCAAGGCCAGTACAATGATGAACAGGTAATTGTTCATCGTTACATTCATCCGCCGTGTTCGCGCCAAACTCGGATTGAAACTGGCGAACATCAATTGGTTGTACCGCCCTAAAAACACCACGGCCACCAACACCAGGGCTAGCAGCAGCAACAACAAATCACTCTCGGGGATCAAAAACAGATTGCCAAAGAGGAAGGTTTCAAGGTCCACATTGCTCACCTCACGAACGAGCCGCACGAGCATCGCCCCAAAGCCCAAGGCCAGAGCGAAAAAGACGCCAATCACGGTATCGTGGGCTAGTCCGGTGCGGTCGCGCACATAGACCATCGCCGCGCCGATGGCGATTCCGAAGAGCACCATCACCAGGGGGACTAACCAACTGGCCGTGGCCCGGCTGCTGTGGCTGAAAACGACACTTAAGTAGCCCAACGCGATGCCGGCAAAAGCACAGTGGGCCATCGCGTCGCTAAAAAACGCCATCCGATTCCCGACCACCATGGCCCCCACCATGCCGCAGAGCAAGCACATCACCACCAGCGTGATGAGACACTTGACGACGAACAATTCCGTCCCCAAGGTCAAAGCCAACCAGCGGATTAGCTCACCCAGATAAACGTCGGGCATTGCAGGGCCTCAATTCAGCTCAGCATCCGTCGGGCGGCGCGGTGCATCAGTGCCATCGACTCTCGCGCTTCTTGGGGGGAGATCACCAGGGGCGGAGCCACCCGTACTACCTTCTTAGCCAAAGGCCCGAGCAGATGGATACCGTCGTGTTCAGGGCCATCGCCTTGATAGCACGCCAGGACGAAGGCATTGGCCCAGTGCGTGGCGGTCTGACCGGCATAGTCCTGGAATTCGATGCCCCAGACCATTCCGCCCCGTTCGCCGCGGACATAGGCGACACAGGGGCATTCTTTCAGCTCGACCAGCCCCCGTTCGAGGATGGCAGAACTTTCCTGCATGGCGCCCAGAATGTCGTGGGCTGCGAACTCGTCGAGCGTCGCCAAGACGGACGCACAACACAACGGGTTGGCGCTCCAGGTATCGGAGCCTTCGCCGTAGTCGAGGGCGCTGAGGATGTCGGATCGGCCCACGGCGGCAGCCACCGGCACACCGTTCCCCAGCCCTTTGCCCAAGACGACGATGTCCGGTTCAATGCCGTAGGTGGAGAAGGCAAACAGCGCTCCGGTACGGCCGAAGTTCGATTGCACTTCATCGAGGATGAACACCAGATCGTGTTCGCGGCAGAAGCGTTCGAGTAGTTGCAGATAGGCGGGGGGGGGATGATACGAACCGCCGCCGCCCAGGTACGGCTCGGTGATGAGTGTGCCGAGCTTACGGCCAAATTGGTGGACAAGAGCTTCGAGTTCCCTCTGATAGGGTGTGGGATCGAACGGTTCATCCCGCCGGCTCAGATCGCGGCATTCGTGCATCGGGAAGCTGATGAAGCGGACGCGCGGATCGCGTTCGGCGTCGGTCTCGCTGCCGGTGACGGCATTAGCCAGCCCCTTTTTGCCATGAAAGCCATAGCGGGTCGCAAGAATCATCGGCCGGGAACGATCGCGGGCCATCGCCGCCCAGAGTGCCTTCTGGATGGCTTCCGAACCCGAAGCCGCCCACAGCACTTGCTCCATCCGCTTGCCCCCCGGGGATTGCTGCAACACGTCAAGCAGCCGGGTATTGGCTTGCACTTCGATGGGGGTGATGGCGTTGTAGGCGGTCATGGGCAGGGCGGGGCGAAAGCCACGGGGCACTCCCGGACGGGCCGGCGGGCTTTCCCAACCCATGTACTGCTGAAATCGCTCCATCCACGCGGCGGGGTTGTGCCCCAGATTGGCGACCAACACGCCCGACGTGAAGTCGTACAAGCGCCGGCCTTCGGGCGTCCAGTGATAGATGCCGGCACTGGCGGCGAGGACCGCTTGCGTGGGCGTGAAGGTGCGCAAGGCGTGGGGTTCGGTGCGCGTGTTGATGCGGCGCAGTTCGTTCGACGTACTCTCGTGGAGGTGCTGAATGGGCGGCGGGATCATGCCGAGGCTCTCCCATCGGGATGGATGCGGCGGGTCGTTCTTCATGCTTACACACGCGGGGCGTAGAGTACAAGCGGCGTCACGTTCCCCGGTTCATACAGGACCAAACCGCCCGCAGGGGTGTTCACTTTCACGACACAGCCGGGAACACCGGATGCGGCCTTGGCGAGAATCGCCTCCAGGGCTTGAACGATGGCCACACACCGGCGATCAGCGCTCAGATCGTTATACGTTAACGCCCGCATCTGGTGCAGTCGTTGGGATCGCTCCGGAGCAGGGCCGCCGTATTCGACAAAGGCCACTTCCTGAAAGAACCGCTCGATCACCTCGATCCCATAACCGCGTTGTGTGCGCTCGCCCCACGGCTCGAGGAACGTTCCGTTGTAATGATAGTTGGGGGTGTACTTGAGTTCGCCGGGAGTGCGGTTCTCCACGGTCACTTCCACCCCCCGCTTGCGTTGGTGGGCGTTCCAGACGGCGTTATCGAAGCGAAATTGCACTTCCTGCTCCACATAGCCCGGGAAGTTCTCGGGGGTCACCCAACTAGTATGAATGTCGAAGGCGGCTTCACGCCCATCCGGATATTGGTAGACCACTTGCAATTGCACGGAATCCCAGGTGGGGCCATCGGCCGGACCGACCAAGCCCCTCTGACCGGTCGCGGTGATGCGATGGAGCGACCAGGTGGGGCCGAAGCTGAAGTCGATGAGCTTCAGGTAATGCACCGCCACATAGGTGGCTGGGTTCCGGCCACGGATCCACTCCGCGAATTGGCTGCCGCTGATCGACTTCGGCTCCAGCAGCGAGCAATAACCATTATTCACGTGCTGCAGAATGCCGTCGTGGTAGAGGGTGCGGAGTTTTTTGTGGTCGGGATCGGCGAGTTTGTGGTAAACCACCTTCGCCAAAACCCCGCGCTGGTTCGCCAGTTGGGTCAGTTCGTCGAGTTCGGCCAACGACAGCACTGAGGGCTTTTCGATCAGAACGTGCTTGCCGGCCTCCAGGGCCGCGCGGGCGGGGGCGAAGTGCCGGTCGTCCGGGGTGGCCACGCAGACCACATCCACACCACTTTCTAACAGGCGCTGGACTGCGTCGGGGCCGGCGAAGTTGGCAAAGGGGTGCCGTTGCCCAGCGGCCGACTCCAGGTAGCGGGCAGCACGCACACCTGTGCGCGAAGCGACCGCGGCCAATTGGATCGCGACTGGACCGGTGGCCGGCGTGTAGAGCGGATGGTCCGCCCGGGTTTCAAAGACCGGGCGGTAGGTTTCGTCGAAAATCATACCGAAACCCACCATCCCGCAGCGGATCGTCGGTAGGGAGTCATCGCGGCGTGGTACCATAAAGGCATGATAGGAACCATCCGCTCATCGGTCTGCGGTACTCTGGGACTCTCGGCGGTCAGGGTGACTCGATCCGCGGTTACACCTGGCCTTCCGCGGAAGAGGGGATTGCCGCGTCCTGTCCACGGTCGGCTCGATAGTTCGACCTGCGACGCCCAGCACTTGGGTGGAAGGGGCGTCGCGTCCGCTGCTGGGCGGCCCGGGGGTGGAAGGGTTAGCGGTGGAAGATTCCATGCTTGCGGAAACGATGGCTGCCCGAAGGTACAAGCGGGTAGACTTCGCCGACAATGATGGCCTGGGGAACGGGATAAGCCATCGTGAAAAAGCCATTCTGCCGCGTAACAGCGCCGCCGCCCAAGAGCCAATCGCCGGTGTCGTAGGTGTAGTAGCCATTCCTCCCAGTGACGACGCCACCACTTTTGTAGATCGGAATGGCAGGCCCGGGGGGGCCGTTGTAGGTGGGGGGAGGCGGAACCGGGTTGGGGTGGGGCACCGGGTAGTTGGGCGTGGGCTGAGCCAGTGCCGATGAAACCACCGCGGCGACGGCGAAGCAAGCGAACACGATGCGCATCAGGGTGCCTCCATTCGAGAGGGGGATATTGAGAATTTGCCTGCTTTCCGCGGTTGCTGCGTGCCAGAAATGTTGGCGTTGGGCACCCGCCGGGGAGTTTGTGCTCGTCGGATTGCCATAATCACCCTTTTCCGAACAATCCGTCAACTTGTCTCAGAAGCCGCGATCGGCCCTGTGGTCGCTGCGCAGTCTGCTTGCGGGGGGGAAAATTGCTGGGGGGAGAATCAGCTTCCGATCC
>JANWYJ010000050.1 GCA_025055115.1 Gemmata sp. | reverse complement strand
TCATCCTCCCAGGGATGAGGCCTCAAGGATGGGGGCATTCTTTGCCCCAATCGCTCCTCGCCCCATCAAACCGATCGTCCTCCCACGGATGAGGCCGGCCACGGGTCGGTATATTGCGTGATATCGTCGAGAGGTTGATAGCCCAGAATCTGCCGCGTCGAATCCACATCCCACATCATCCCGGTGTTGTTCGACATGCCGTTGACGATGAGAAATTTCTGAGAAATCGTGGCGCTGAGACAACAGTCCATCAAGTGAAGAAAGTCGCGGTCCGACAGCCACATCAACCGAAACCACTCTCCCCGTTCCCGAGGCAGGTTCGCCGGGATATTCTTCCCATCCCGCCACATCCAGCCCAATCGCACCGCGATCGTTTCCAAGCCGTGGGATTGTGCTAAGCAATATCCCAAGCGCTCGCCGAATAGCTTTGCCGTCGCGTAGGGTGTACTGTCCTGGAGTTTACCATCAATGCAGTAACGCAGCCCCGGCTTCGGGATCGTTTCGGGCCGAAGACGTATCCCGACTTCATCCTGATACCCGCCCAAAACGTGATTCGAACTCGCCAAGATCACCCGTTTCACACCGCCCTCCAACGCCGCGTGATAAACATGAATCAGGGCATCGACATTGGGTCCTAACAGCTCTGGCCAACCCTGATGGGCCACCGGGTTAGCAGCCAAGTGAACCACCACATCGACCCCCCGAAATTGTTCCACCCAATCTCCCCAATGACTCAAGTCAGCGCAGAGAATCTGGGCATCACCCCGTGGATCGCGATCGACAAGACGCAGCTCGTATCGACCCGCCCAATGTTGATGCAGCTTCCGACCCATATTGCCCGCGGCTCCGGTGATGAGGATGATGCGTGGATTCCTCATACGTTCTCCTTGTTGTTATCATCAGCTGACCACTTGAGTAATTTACCGTTCTGCTTCTGCTCCTCTCTGGGCGAAAAAGGACCTCCTCGTCTGGGCAAACAAGGATCACCTCACGAGTCGATGGGCGGACCGTCTGAACATCCACCGTGCCTGCAATCCTGTGCTAATGTTGTGAAGTGAAGGTGGGTTGACCACCTCGTTCTGGCGCTGTGGTGTGTGTCATGTCCGTCCGTTTTGAAGCGCACACGGAACCGATCCCGGGCTATCGCTTGCTCCACCGCCTGGGAGCCGGGGGGTTTGGGGAAGTTTGGAAATGTGAAGCCCCGGGTGGGATTCACAAAGCCATCAAAATCATTCATGGTGATCTGCGTTCCCGCGACAACGACCTGGTGCGTTATGCCGAACAGGAACTAAAAGCCCTCAAACGCGTCAAGCAAGTTCGCCATCCCTATCTGTTGGCTCTCGATCGTTATGACATCGTCGAGGGCCGGCTGATGATTGTCATGGAGCTTGCTGATTGCAATCTGTGGGACCGGTTCCGCCAATGCCGGGAGCAGGGCTTGCCCGGGATTCCCCGGCCCGAACTGCTGACCTACATGAGAGAGATTGCAGAAGTTCTAGACCTTTTCAATGACGAATTCCAGCTCCAACATCTCGACATCAAGCCCCAGAATCTGTTTCTTCTGTACAACCACATCAAAGTCGCGGATTTTGGCCAGGTGAAAGACTTGCAAAACTGGGTGGCGCAAGTGACCGGGGGGATCACCCCGGTCTACGCGGCTCCAGAAACGTTTGATGGCATTATCACACGCTACTGCGATCAATATAGCCTAGCGTGTGTCTATCAAGAACTCCTGACAGGTGTCCGGCCGTTCGATGGCGCCAGTATGAATCAACTGTTTGTCCAGCACACCAGTGGCCTACCGAATTTGGAGCCATCCCCCCCCGCCGACCGCCCCGCTCTGCTGCGGGCCTTAGCCAAACGGCCGGAAGATCGTTGGCCCAGTGTCACGCAGTTCATTCATGCCCTGGCTGGTGACATGGCCTTACCAGGCTTACTGTCTCCCACTTTGACGGATGTTGAAACGCCGCGCGATCCACAATTGGTGGAAACGAACACAACCGATTCTCTCATCGAAGTCTCGATACCTGAATCACCCAGCACAACACCTGGTGAAGACGGTGGTGTACCAATCTTCACCCCAGCACCCCCCGAATTGACCGGCGATGGCTGCTTGCAACCGTCGTTGATTATTGGGCTAGGCCAAACTGGTCTCCAGTTACTGCAGCGTTTCCGCGCCGAACTTTACCGCCGCTATGGTTCTCGGGAAGCCACACCGATTATCCGAACCCTGTTCATTGATACCGACCCTCAGACTCTCGCAGAAGCTCAAATGGCTCGGGAGGCAGAGCCACCGGCAGCCCTCGCCGCACATGAAGTCATCGCGGCGCGGCTCCAACGGGCTGCCCATTATCTCAAGCCGCGGTGTCACGGTCGCAGTCTGATCGAGGGATGGTTCGACCAGCAATTACTCTATCGACTGCCGCGGCAACCGCAAACTATGGGCATACGTTTGTTCGGTCGTCTGGCATTTTGTGATCATTACCGGACGATCATGAATAAGATACAGGCGGAAATTGAAGCCGCCGTCGCGCTCGAAGCACTGCAAACGACCGAAGCTAGCACCGGGCTGGAGCGTCGAACCAATCGTCCACGAGTGTACATTGTCGCGAATCTGGCCGGTGCAACCGGGGGGGGGATGTTCCTCGATTTAGCCTATGCCACGCGGCATCGGCTGCGGCGCATGGGCTATGAGACCGCCGACATCATCGGCCTTCTGGTGGTGCCAGATGCCGATGCTGTCGTCAGCTCGCCCCAAGAATTGGGCAACTGCTATGCCGCTTTGACCGAACTGAACCACTACCTGCGCTCCGACACCGTCTTCACGGCTCATTACGATGAACGCTCGGGAGTGGTGAAAGATCATCGTCCACCCTTCACCCATTGTTTTCTCGTCAGTTCGGCCGCGGATGCTAGCACGGTCGTGTCCTTCAGCGCACCCAGCGCTGCGCCATCCACCGCGCCCCACATGGTGTTCCCACGACAATCTCTCCGCTCAGTTTCCACCCCAAAGAACCCCTCCCGGCGCGGCCGGACCGTCACCGATTCGGTAGCGGTTGAAACGTCGTCGGGCCCGGCTTTTCTTCCCGCAGTGGACGCCCTGTGCCAACGCCTGCGTCTCGATCTGTTCACGCCTGTGGGCCGCTTGGCCGATGATTTACGGTCAGCACGACGAACGCCCGCCTCCGCGAACAATGAAACAACCGCGGCTGGCTTCGTTTCCGTTTTTCATTCGGTGACATTCGCTTGGCCCCGATACCAAGTCGTCGCCGAGACCACAGAAATCCTGGCGCAGCGATTGTTGCAGCTTTGGACGGCACCCGACGTTCACCGATATCAGCAAGAAATCCCGGCACTGGCCCTCGCTCGTTGGCAGCAACTGGGATTGGAACCCGAGTCCCTGACGACCCGTTTGCGTGAAGTGGCCGACCGATGCTGTGGAGAACCTCTTGAGACGTATCTGGCACGGCTGACAGAATCCCTGCAACCTCGGGGGTGGTTCTTCCGTGGACCGGAACCCACACAGGTGGCTTTGCTGGTCGATACCTACACCAAATTCTTTGGTCCACCAACGTTCTTGACGCGACGGCCGCTGACCGCGTTGGAAGAAGCCTTTGCCCAAACCACGGCCGATTGGCAACGGGCGTTTGCGAATGATTTTCAGCTCCTTCTTCGGGAGCTTCTGCAAGAATTACCTTCTCGCTGGGCTGGAACCGAAGAATTCCACCGGGCACTCTTAGCGATTGTTGATCCCCTGATCGACCGCTATCAGAAGGTCATTATCGACGCGGATTCTAACGCCACTCGTACTTATGAGTGCCTCACACAGTATGCGTACCATCAGAAAGGCTTGCGGAAACCTTCGTCGGTCGAACTGTCCGAGGCGTCGCGCAGCTATCCGAGGGTACGTCTTGACGCCTTGGTCAGCCGGTGCTTACTGCAACTTTATCAGCACCTTCGCGAACAACTGACCAGCCAATTGGCCCAAGTCTCGACCGCCCGGCAACGTCTCGCAGTCCTCGCCGAGACGTTATCCCCACCGGCCAGCGTTCCACAATCATCCTCTCGTCAACTGTTGCCACCGGGATGTGAGACGATGGCCGAAGTTGTGTCACGTTGGGTGGAGTCGCTCACCGACGATGATCTATTGGCTATGAACCAACGGATTCAGGCGGCATTCACTCGCGAATCGACCGACTTGTTGCAAGTGCATCTTCAGCCGTCGAGCCGGGGGGATGATATTCTGCGGTTGGTACGGGAACAACTACGCCCTTACCTACAGGCCCGATTGGGAGAGGTGGCCCTGTCCCCGATGATTGCTCAGCGCTTCCCCACCCTGCCGCAAGCGGAAGAAGCGATGCGTCAAGCCTATCAGGAGGCCGAGCCGGCGTGGTTGGGAACCGGTCCGTGGGCGAATCCCGAGCTGGCTATTGTCAGTTGTCCGAATAACCCCACCGATCAGGTTCTCCGGGAGATGGCGATCCGTGTGATTCCGGTTTCCAATGTGTGCCTCGTTACGACCCCCGATGAATTGACCATCTATCGCGAATGGCCGGCAGTCCCTCTGGCCGCTCTTCCGCAACTGGGACCGGCAGCTGCAGCGGCTTACGAAGCGGTACCGACGATCCACCAATGCTCTCTCCATTCACGCCTCGATGTCACATGTTGGCAAGGTGTCGATGACAATTGATGATGAATCTGCTACTATCAACGACCATTAATCTGCTACTATCAATGACCAACGAAGGCCGATGAATTGCTGGCCTTCGGTATCCGCCGAGGGATTCCCACCGGATCGTTATCACTTCGGAGTTTCTCATGCGTCGCTTCCTGGTTGCCTGGGGTTGTCTGATGGTCGCTCTCGCTACGACTGTGTCAGCGGGAGAACGGGATTGGCCCATGTTTCGTGGACCGGATCGAACCGGTGTTTCTCGCGATACTGGGCTACTACGCAGCTGGCCCGAGAAAGGACCGCCGTTGGTATGGAAGACCGATGGTCTGGGGATTGGCTTCTCCAGCGTCTCGGTTTGGGGTGATTGGGTCTTCACGATGGGCGATGTGAAGAATGAATGCTTTCTGTTGGGGTTGGATCGCCAGAGTGGTCGTAAGCGGTGGGAACTCAAAGTCGGGAAAGCGGGTGGGAATTACCAAGGCCCACGTTGCACGCCCAGTACCGATGGCGAATGGGTCTTTGGCCTCGGCCAATTCGGCGACCTGGTCTGCGCGACAGTCAAAGACGGCCAGGAGGTTTGGCGCAAGAGCTTCACGAAAGATTTCGGCGGTCGATCGGGGGGGTGGAATTTCACCGAATCGCCACTGATTGATGGCGATCGGCTGGTGGTCACACCGGGTGGCTCCAAAGCTACCATGGTTGCTCTGAATAAAAAAACCGGCGCGGTCATCTGGCAAGGCACCGTGCCAGGAGGGGATACCGCGGGCTATGCCTCCGTGGTCATCGGTCATTTTGGTGGCGTCAAGCAGTACATCACTTTGATGGCCAATGGGCTAGTGTCCTTTGAAGCTCAAACTGGGAAACTGCTCTGGCGCTACGGGACCGACCGCGACCGCTTTGGCGGCAACACGGCTAACATCCCGACGCCCATCGTGACCGAGGAGTTCGTTTTCGCCGCCGCGGGGTATGGTCGTGGAGCGGCGTTATTGAAAATCACCAAACAGGGCGAAGAATTCCACGTCGAGGAAGTCTACTGGAAACGAGAATTAACCAACAAACACGGCGGTGTGATTCTCGTCGGCGATAAACTCTTCGGCGATCGCGATGATAGTGGGAATCCGTGGTGTGCTGACTTCAAAACAGGCAAAGTCTTGTGGACCCGCAAGGGTGGAGAAGGTCGGGGTTCTGCCGCGATTACCTATGCCGATGGTAAGCTCTACATCCGTTACTCGGATGGTTGGGTGGTTTTGGTGGATGCTACAGCCCATCAGTACACCGAACTCGGGGCGTTTCGGGTGCCTAATGGCAAGACCAACACATGGGCCCACCCCGTTGTGGTGGGCGGCAAGCTCTACATTCGCGAACTCGATGTGCTCTATTGCCACGATGTCACGGCACGGGAGTAACTCTGCAGGTGAGTGGTGAGGGACCGGCCCACGCCCAGCCGCTACCTTATCATGGGAATGACGCCCGGTTGCTGTTTCGTTCAAACATCCATGACGTCGAGACCGCGAGTGACGTCGAGACCGCGAGCAGGCTGTTGGCCCCGTCTGACGCGCAACAGCTGGTTCGCGGTCGGGTTCGCGGTCGTATGTGAATCGTGGCCCTGTGATTATTTCCCTTCTTTAGCCCGGCGCAGATAGATCATTTCCCTTCTTTGGCCCGGCGCAGATACTTCCCGTCCTCCGTTTGCACTACGACCAATTCCCCTTCGGTAATGAATGACGGTACTTGGATCACCAAACCGGTTTCGAGCGTGGCGGGTTTGGTTTGCGCTGCGGCAGTGGCTCCTTTGATCGTCGGTTCGGTTTGAACGACTTTGAGCGTTACCGTTTGGGGCAATTCCAATGATAATGGTTTGCCATCATAGAAGGTGATTTTCACATCGTCGTTTTCGCGCAGATACTTGATCATGTCGCCGACCATGTTTCCTGAAAGTGTGACCGGCTCATAGGTTTCCTTGTCGAGGAAGACATAGTCGTCGCCATCTTTGTACGAGTAAATGAAGTCTTTGGTTTCGAGAAAGACGACATCGACTTTGTCATCGGGGTGGACGCGTTCGTCGGTGATAGCTCCGGTGGAGAGATTCTTCAGCTTGAGATAAAGAATCGCCCGCCAGTTCCCTGGCGTGTTCAGGTCGCGGTCCAGGCAGTAGTACAGGGTACCGTTCATGTTCAACACCATCCCGCGACGAACATCAATCATTTTTGTGGACGCCATTGGCAGCCCTCCGTTGGGGGACTCTGCATCCTGCGGAATGTCCCAGGTTATGGAAATCGTCAACTGTCGTTCTAGCACACTGCCACCAATGCGAGAAGGGCAACGTGGTCGCCGCAACGTTACGGTCCGACAAGATCAGTGGCTGGCCGATGATGAGGGACACTGGCCGGTTGAAACCACTTTCCGCGAGTGGCTGCACCAACTTCGAACTCGGCCATATAAGAACTCGGCCATATAACAAGCCCACGATAGTCTGGGAACAGCCGTTGGCGGTTCTGGGTCTCTGGAGATAGCCCGCGCATGCCCTCCCTTCGGATCATCATTCCGCTGGCCTTGTTGTTTTCGGCCACGGCGTTCGTCGGCGGGTACTTATTGCTTCGCCCTCCTGCGCCGCCAGCGCAGCGGCAACGCGAACCCGTGCCGCTTGTGCCCAATCCACCCGCTCCGGATGAAGCTAGCACCGGCAACACGTCGGCGAAACTGGTTGTCCTGGTTGTCTTTGATCAACTGCGTGGCGATTATTTGTCGCGGTGGGCGGAATTGTTTGTGCCTGATGGCTTCAACCGCTTCAAGAACGCCGGCATTTGGTTCAGCAATTGCCATATTCCTTATGCTTGTACGTCGACCGGCCCAGGGCATGCCTCCCTCGTGACCGGGGCACCGCCCAGTGTCAACGGGATCATCGAGAACGCCTGGTACGATCGCCCCACGGCCAAGGTTGTCTACTGCTGTGAACCGACGCGTGAGTATGACCTCATCCCACCCGTGCCCAAAGACCTCGGTAAACCTGGTCGAGGTGCGGCTAAAGGCTTCTCGCCGGAGCGGCTGTTGGTTCCTACCGTGGGTGATGCCCTCATCGAGGCCACGGGTGGCCAAGGCCGTGTCATTTCACTGGCCATCAAGGATCGCGCCGCGGTGCTCATGGGCGGGCACAAGGCCCATGCGGTCTACTGTTTCGATGTACGCGATGGGCAATTCCACACCGGAGCATACTACCAGCGCGATACCGAGCATGCGTGGGTTCGTGACTTCAACCGGGCACGGCTTGTCGACTCATGGTTCAACCAGTCGTGGGAAAAGCTCGACCCGAAGCTGGATTATGACCGCTTCAGCGGTCCCGACGATGCCGAAGGGGAAGCATCTGGCGTTCACGGAGCTGGGCGAACCTTCCCTCACAGCTATCGAGGCCGTCTGGCAGCGCCGGGTAGCCGCTACTACGCCGCGGTCGAAACGTCGCCAGCCGGCAACGAACTGCTCTTAGCCTTGGCTCAGCAATGTATTGCAGCGGAAAAACTCGGCCACAACACGACACCCGACTTCCTGTGCCTCAGCTTTTCCTCAAACGATCTGGTCGGCCATCTGTTTGGACCCGATTCGCAGGAAGTCTTGGATATTACCCTTCGCAGCGACCGCTTGATGGCCGATTTCCTGCGATTCCTTGATAGCACGGTCGGGAAGGGGCGATACGTTGTGGTAGTCACAGCCGACCACGGCATCTGCCCACTGCCCGAGCGGCCCCACACCAAGGAAACGTACCCGGCGGCGGGCCGCTGGACGGTTACGGAAATTGCCAACAACCTAACCCAGGCCCTCAATGCCATCTACGGCGGGACAACCACTTGGCTGGAGAAGTTTGACGACGACGTATGGCCGTGGCTGTACCTCAATCATTCCGCGATTGAAGCACGCCAACTCAAGGTGAGCGACGTTGCCAATGTTGTTCGCGATTGGCTCGCCGGTCGGGCATTTCTGGAAACGGCTTTTACTCGGGCTGAACTGGAGGATGGCTTGCTGCCAGCCGATCAGCCGCTGAAGAAAATGGCTGTGCTTGCCTATCACAAAGATCGCTGCGGCGATGTTCTGGTGATTCCCAAGCCGGGAGTGTTGGTGATGTCGTACCCCACGGGCACAGGGCACGGTAGCCCGCATTCCTACGACACGCACATCCCATTTTTGATTTACGGCTCTGGTGTCCCTGCGCTGGGCGAGCGGAAGGAATGGATGTCGTCTTTGGCGATTGCACCAACACTGGCTTGGGCTTTGGGTGTGCCGGCACCGCGTCACAATGCCTCGATCCTTCCACCGGACGTTTTGCCTATGAGAAAATAACCACCAACGCCTTCCGGTTGGCCGAGTCTTTCAATTTTCAATCAGAGAGTGGATCGTTTGGCCTCCTATCCGTGGGGAGGTATTCGAATCGGGATAATGACCGAGCCGTGGGCTGGGTGAATCAAGCGCGGTTAACGGGAACCCTGCGCGGGGACATATGCCCCCGCGCTTGGCGGTGGACCAACGAGGTTGATACAGCGCTTGCTAGCGCCGCACGAACTCGAAAGCGCCAGCGGGGTAGGGTCCGTAGGCAGTCGAGTTGACGTTGTTACGAAAACTCGAAACGAATTGGGGAGGCGATTGAACAATCCGCACGCGCACAACTACGGTTTCCCCGGGTTTGGCCAAGCCCGCATGGACGACAGCCGCAGCGAGGTTCGAGTCGAGCGTGTAGATATCGGTCCCCCACACGTTGGGGTTCACACCCGGAGCTGGGGTGAAACCCGTGACGCTGAAAACCAATTCTTTGCCCCACTGTTGCTGATACATGGTCAGATTGCCAGGGGCCGGGGTTGCGGCGATCACTTCATCGTTGGCCGTGGCGTTCACCGCACGCAACGAACGAATGTCGGCCAGTTTCAGCGATTGTTCTCCGAATTGGAAAGTACTGACACGCAATACTTCCGCAGTCAGGCGGCCAGTGATCTTGGAATCCTCGGTGTGAACGATATCATTTTCGCGGAATTCCAGATTGGCCGCCGGAACGCGCATTTGGATGTATTTGGCCACTTCTTCGGCACGGCGGCCAGTTTCGGGGTCGTCGTGCTTGATGGCTTTGAGAACAAATGGATAGGCCCGCTCACGCATTCCTTTGAGTTCTTCCGTAGCCGATTCACGAATCTTGAAATCAGCATGATTCAGCCGGGCAATGGCGAGAATGACCTTTTCTGCCGTTTCGGCGGACACGCGGTGGGCAAACTCAATACGGCGAATGTCGCTGACGGCTACCTGCAAAATCCCATATTTCGTGACCAATTCCAATTTGTCATCCAAAAGCTTCAGCTTCATGGTGCTGTCGTCGATGTATTTGACCTCCACTTCCACCGACGGTCGGGCTTTGGTCGATTCCACAATCGGGCTTGGTTGGGGGCTTCCTCCAGCCCAAGTGGGGTTCGTGGGTGCATTCAACAATGCCACCAAGCAAGCGACAGGAAACAAGCGGATGAGATTGCGACTGATGGGCATGGGATGCCCTCCGGAAAAATGGGATCCATCCTCGACTCAGGAAGTGACCCGCTTCCTTGCGGTGGGAGAGGTCTATTTATATACTAACAGGCTCGGCCTGGGGATTTCTACCCCAACTTGCCACGCCGAGCCGAAAAACCTTTCCTATACTCAACCATGAGCAATATTTTGCCATTGTCAAATCGACTTGGTTGAAAATGTACAAAATTTCATATTCGCATCGGCAATGCTCTAAAACTCCATATTCCGCAACGAACGGCTGCCCACACGCAAGGGAAGCACCACCGCCAAACCGCTGATGACCAAACCCACCGGGATGCCCCCATACACCCAGGGGTTGACAGCGACCGCGCCTTGGGTGGCCCGTTGGGCCAACTGCACCGTATGAAATGGAACCACCATCAAACCAATCACCACCACCACAAAGGCCAAGCCGATCACCATATTCACTGTCCCGCCGAAACCTACCACAATCTTCGAGGGATCGGTTTCACGAAAATTCGGCAGGTAGGCCCCTAAACCCACATTCAAGGCACTCAAACCCACGACAATTACCGCGACCGTGACAGCATGCAGCACCAATGCTACGAGGGGGAGGTTCAACAAAAGATCGCTGACCAAGATCAAGAATTCCGCGATGACGAAAGAGCCGGTCGCAGCGAAAGCGAACTTGCCGTACAAGATTTGGTCACGGCGGATGGGTGTCAGCCCCAAAATCCAAAACTTTCGTCCTTCCAGTGAGATTAGTGGGAAAATGAATCGGCTCAACCCGGCGCACAGTAGTATCGAAGTGCCACAAAGATTCATCAGGCTGATGGCGTACTTATCCATCACGCCGAAATCCCCCGCATAGTACTGGCGGAAGTTGCTCGCCCCCAAGAGCATCAACCCACCGAAGATAAGCAGGATGGCCCATTGTGTCGGATCGCGGCGGAACGTGCGAAAGTCTTTAAGGACAAGAACTTGGGTCGGCTTATCGAGATAGAAGACCAAAGCGAGCATCAGTCGATCCAACAGGCTGGTACCGTACACTTTCTTCCCACGGCCAAACGCGGCGAGCCGATCGTAAGCTGGGCGGTACAAGCGCTGGGCCAACCATGTGGCTATGACGAATAACAATAAGCCGTTGCTCCAGACCATCGCTAGGGGCAACAGGGCCCCGGATACATCGTTGCGGGCACTGGCCATGACGCCGCGGGTCATCCAATGACTGGGAGCCAGCCCGCTGCGCATCAGGTCGAATTGATCAATCAGATCGTCGAGTTCGCGGCCACTGGAAATGAGGGATTTCCGGAAACCCATTCCGATCTTGTACAGCCAATATGCGACCACCGCGCCGAGAACCAAACCGACGAGCGTAAAGAACTGCTTGCGGTTGTGTGGCAGGTAGCGAACTAACAACAAGCACCCCGCGGCCGAGACTGAACCGGGCAATAGCACATAACCCAACAAGAAAAGCGGCAATAGCGCGTAGAAATGCCACGGTACACCAGAAACCAGGCCGTAACCCACAAAAACCGGCACGCCCAGAATCACAAATCCCCAGGAGCTGAAAGCCACCGCGGTGTGGAATTTCGTCGCAAAAATCTGATCGGCACGCGCCGGGGTCGTCAGCAAGTAGCGTGCCTCGGGGCTGGTAAACAGACTCGCATACAGAATGATCCCCGTCGAGACGAGTAGCATCGTGCCCAGGGTAAAAAAGAGCAAGTCAAATAACGCTTCGACAATTGCCCCTTTGAATGGGATGTTGTTAATCGCCAGTTGGTTGAACAAGTACAGACTGACCGCGAATGTGAACGAAGCGACAAGAAGACTGGAGACAATCAAGCTGATCAATCGGACCCCGCCTGTGTACAGCGCAACGCGGAGACTATTGCGAAACAGTGTATAGCGCAGCCGGCGGAACAGTCGACTTTGGTCTGCCACCGGAGGTAGTTCGTATCCCATGGTATCGCCCTTCTGTCGGCTGGTATCGCTCTGCTGTTGGCGATTACTTCGGGGTGTAGGTGCGCTCGTTGTGTCCGGCTTGACCGTTCACGGGGTTGTGTGCGGCTTCGGCTGTGATCTTTAAGAAAAGGTCTTCGAGGTTGCCGTCGATGGCGGCTTGTTGTCGCAGTTCCGCGAGGGTGCCGCAGCCAAGAAGCCGTCCGCGGTCGAGAATTCCAATCCGGTCGGCCAATTCTTGGGCGATGTCGAGGGTGTGGGTACTGAGGAAGATCGTCATGCCGTTGTTGGCCCACTGGCGGAGGAGGGTTTTGAGTTCGCGGATGCTTTTGGGGTCCAGGCCAACCGTCGGTTCGTCGGCAATGAGCAATTGGGGTTCGTGAACGAGGGCTGCGGCGAAGACGGTTCGTTGCCGCATACCGTGGGAGTAGCGTTCGGTGAGGTCGTCCACGAATTCGGCCAGGTGGAATAGCTCGATGACTTCGTCGATTTTCTTATCGGCTTTCTTGGGGGGCATGGCATACAGTTCGGCCGTGAAGCGGAGAAATTCTCGTCCGGTGAGTTTCTCGTACAAGAAGGGCTGGTCGGGAACGTAACTGATGAGCGCCCGGGCATGATCGCCGTGGGTGCGCATGTCGAACCCACCGATGCGAACGCTTCCAGTATTGGGAAAAAGTAGCCCGCAGAGCATTTTGATCGTCGTCGTTTTGCCGGCACCGTTGGGTCCGAGAAAGGCGAACAGCTCACCAGCCGGGACGTTGAGCGAAAGGTTCTCGACGGCAATCTTTGGACCATATCGCTTGGTGACGTTCTCAATGGCGATCATCTTCACTCCTGGCGCTCGAAGCTGAGCTTTTCGCCTTTCTCGAAGGCTTCTTGGCGGAGAACCTGGCCATCGGTTTGGCGCACCCACGTTCGCGCAACCACGTCCTGCCGGCGATATTCAATCACCCAACAGGGCACGTCTTCATTGTGCCAACGGAGGGTCTGTGGTGACGGGGCCACCTCGGCCACCAACCGTTCGCGGGGCGGAAGTTCGGGGAGTCGCAGGCCCAATTCGGCGACTTTCTGCCGTACCAACCCGCCGATGGCATCCTGCAGCGGGTTCAATTCGTGAACGACCCACGTTTGCCCGCCGCGGACATTCGCCAGTCGGTTGACCGGCTGAAGCGGATTGAGCGGTTGGCCCTGCGGCACCGGTACAGGTTCGAGGTCGCCCTCAAGATGGACCAGCGAGCTTCGGATGGAACAACGGCCCGTGAGTATGCCAGCGCGGACCACGCCGCGGACATCCATGGTACCACTGGCGAAGGGATGAGAACTCCCTTTCATGAGTAATTCGATCTGGCCACCGAGGTGTTGTTCTTTCAGATCGCCATGGCGGGTCATGAAGACGTCCAAGCTGGCTTCGGGAATCTTCAACACGATGCCCGCTTGTTCCAATTCCAGGTGTGTGTAGCGGTAGCTGAATTGAAAAGCGTCGTCGGCATCGAGGTACTTCATTTGCGTGGTGAGTTGGCCGCTTTTGGCACCATTGCGGTGAATGGTCCATTTCGTCGGAGAATTTTGCCGGGCTTCGTCGGCAAGGTCGATCGCTACGGGAGGAGGTCCGGAAGCAACAAGGCGTGGCCAAACATCACGATAGAAGACAAAGCCCGTCGTCGTCAGCCAAAATGCGACGATGAGGGCGACGACCATGCGCCTGGGCATACCTTCACCTGGAGACGAAAAAGCCAGACATGGTGCAGGGCTATTATCGGCAACTGACCTTATCTTATTATTTCAACGCTACCGTCTGCGAGGCATTTCACGTCAGAAAACCGCGATACTTGAATCGCTTCGGCTCCGTTTCGAAAATGCCCTCAGGCATATCCTCTCCATGAGTGAGACTGAATCATGATCGTTGGCGTACCGAAGGAAATCAAGCCCGACGAATACCGAGTCGCGATGGTGCCAGCGGGTGTGGAAGAATTGACTCGCGCCGGGCATACGGTGCTGATTCAATCCGGGGCCGGTTCTGGCAGCGGTATCAGCGACGACCTCTACGCCGTCAATGGGGCGACGATTGTAGATACCCAGGCCGAAGTGTGGCAGCGGGCCGATTTGATCGTCAAAGTCAAAGAACCGATGCCCGAAGAGTGGCCTCTGATGCGCCCTGGTCAAACCGTCTTCACCTATTTTCACTTTGCCGCGGACGAGAAACTCACTCGCGCGGTGATCCAATCGGGCATTACCGCAATTGCTTATGAGACGATCCGTGATGCGAAAGGCACGCTGCCGCTGCTGACGCCGATGAGTGAGGTCGCCGGGCGCATGAGCATTCAGGAAGGGGCCAAATATCTGGAGCGGCCCTTCGATGGCCGGGGTATTCTGCTGGCTGGTGTGCCGGGAGTGCCGCCGGCGACGGTCTCGGTCATCGGGGCAGGGGTCGTGGGTTCCAATGCCGCACGGGTGGCGGCCGGGCTGGGGGCTAACGTTTTCGTTCTCGACGTCAACCTCGATCGTCTCCGCTACATCGACGATGTCATGCCGCAGAATGTGACCACTGTGTTCAGCAACCGGTTGAATATTCTCGAATGTTTGCGGCTGTCGGATCTGGTTATTGGCGCGGTGCTGATTCCGGGGGCCAAAGCCCCCCATTTGGTCCGCCGCGAAGACCTCAAAATCATGCAGCCCCGGGCTGTGGTGATTGATGTGGCCATCGACCAAGGCGGATGTTTTGAAACCAGCCGCCCCACGACGCACGCGAAACCAACGTATATTGTCGATGATATTGTCCACTATTGCGTGACCAACATGCCCGGGGCCGTCGGTCGGACAAGTACCTACGCGCTGACCAATGTGACCTTGCCCTACGCGTTGCAACTGGCCAACAAAGGCCCGGATCGGGCCATCCGTGACAACCCGGCGCTATTGGCGGGGGTCAACATCAAAGCCGGGCAGGTGACCAACCAAGCCGTCGCCGCCACCTTCGGTTTTGACTATGTGCCAGCGATTTAACTAACTTCTCGACATTCCACCCGTGGCGTATCGTTTGCGGATGGTGGGGATGAGATAGTCGCCGAAGGCGGTGGCGAAATCGTAGCTGGGGGAATGCCCCCAATCTGCCCGAGCTGCGGTATCATCCACATCCGCCGGCCAAGAATCGACTATCCCTTGGCGTTTGGCATCCACTTTGGTGCGAATGTCCGCATGGGGGAAGGCCGAGCGCACCACCGCTTCGATCTCGGCGGCACTGGGTGCAAAGGCCCCGATGTTGTAAACCGTACGCGTCAGCCGCTCCGCGGGCGCGGTCATCAGCCGCATGATGGCATCGACCGCATCGGGCATCGCCATAAAGGGAATGCGCGTATCGGGGCGCACAAAGCACTCATAGCGCTGGCCGCTGGCTGCGGCGTGAATCATTTCTGGAGCGTAGTCGCTGGTTCCGCCACTGGGGATGGTTTCGGCGGAAATAAGGCCGGGGAAACGAATGCAGCGGAAATCGACCTTCCCACTCATGGTTTCGGCCGCAAGCTGCTTGTAGTGCCGGGCGTAGTAGCGTCCTAAGTGTTCGCAGTAGAGTTTGTTGGCTCCGTAGATGGTGGTGGGCACGTTGAAGTCGTCTTCCTTCACCTTTCCGGCTCGGGCCTTCACCTCGCGGTTGGGCAAGCCGAAGGCCGCAATGCTAGAGGGGTAGAAAAACAAGACGGGTCGCCCGTGACTTTCGCCTTGTTTTTGGGCAAATTCGAGCACGTTGAGCGTACCCTCGACATTAACTTTGTGGGCCAACGCCGGGCTGAATTCGCTGCGGGTGGAAAGCAGCGCGGCCAAATGATAAACGCGATCCACCTCGTATTGCGCCAAAATGCCGTCCAGTAGCGCGGTATCCAGGATGGAACCGGTGATCGCTTGACGGACATTGACCGCGGATTCGGGCGGCAGGGGGTTCAAATCCAGGGTTACGATGGGCCGGTCGGGGTCGTCGGCCGCCAGGCGGGCGATGAGGGCGTGACCGATTTCCCCGGAAGCTCCGGTGATGAAAACCGATGGTTTGCGTGACATGCAGCGTATGATATTGACGCCGGCGCCGCTTCCAGTCCTGGCTGGCTATTTCTTGGCCGCAAGCCATTCCGCCAATTCACGAATTTGCGCTTCGGTGAGTTTGTCTTTGAAGGCGGGCATGAGGCGGGCTTGGGGGTCAACGCTTCTCGGATCGCGAATCCACGCGGCGAAATACTCAGCATTGCGACCCTTGTAGCTACCCACTCGCGAAAGGTCAGGACCGCGGGAACCCATGCCCTTCGACGGGCCGCCCGGTTCACCGCCGCGAGCATGGCATTGCGCACAATGCAGCAAATACGTTCCTTCCGGCCCACTGACCGGTGGTTCGGTCGGTCCGCAACCACTAGCCCAAGCGATGGAAATCATCATCATCCCGATGATCCCTCGAACTACCATCGTTTCTCCTCACTGCAGGGTCGCGTGGTGTCACAACTGCGGGGTCGCGTCATGCCACAATCCTGGCGAGAGCGTAAGTGACGAAAAAGCAATATCTTACGTTTTTCTCCGCACGCCAAACGCGGTGTGCCGGCCGGGTTTGGCCACCAATTCGAACGGGGGCCGTTGATGGAATTGTTTGGCGATTTCGTCCGCCCGTTGGGCATTCACCCAACCGCGATGGGCATGCAGCAAGTAACGCAGCATGAGGGGTTCCTTCCTCGTGGTCGAGCGGGGGCCGGCGAAACATACCGAAGCGGCCATCCAGCCATCGTCGCGAACGTGCCATGTCGCGGGATGACCAGGGTTGGTGACATGGTCGAAATAGGTAATCCCTTCGTTGTGGCCACCGGGTTGTTCGCCACTGTAGTCCATCCATTGGGCCGCACGGCCGAAGATGGCGGCTTCGCCTTTGGCTCCGGTGCTGCTAGTCAGGGTGCCACCACCGAAGAAGGCGGAAATAGCCTTTGCCACCCGGATGGCGAAAAAGCCAAAGTTGGTTTTGCCAAACTCCAGGGTTTCTGCCGTGGGGCGAAAGACCGTTTGAACTTCGAGGAACGTTTCCTTCTCTGGGCCGGGGCGCAGGGCCGCAAACAGGTCTTGTTCAAGCAACTCCTTGGGATCATGACCATCGAACCAACTCAGGCGCACGGCCAGGATCGCTTCATCCTCGCCGTCTTGGTAGGCGAGCCATTGTTTTTGTCGGATGCGGGCGGTAGTCTGGTCGCTCCAGAAGTTCACCCCACTGACCTTCTCGTGCGCAAACCAGATCGAGCGGTGGTGGTCATGATCGGGGGCACCAGGATGGCCCATCCGGGTCAGTGATAGCCCCGATGCCGGACCGATCAACGGGTAAAAAAAAGGCCGTGGATACTGCGCACCAAAGTGCCAGCGTAAGCGCTCGGAACCATCGACTTGAAAGCTAACCTGGTGATCCGGCAGAGGGATCAGGGTGCAACGGGGTGTCGGCATCGGTTCTCCTTACGCTAAACGTTCAGCGAATGCGTCCAACTCGATTTGGGGAATCGAGCGGCCAGAGGGGTCGAGCCAGCCGGGGAAGAAATCGCCAAAGGCGTTCACTTCGAGAATGTAATGATGGTGATAACCGCACTCGAAGACGAGGTCGACACCAGCGATAGCGGCATCGAAACTCTGGGCGGCTTCGCTCGCATGATCTAGGGCATCCAACCAGGCACGGGTAGGAATCGTGGCCCGACACGACCGATAGTCGCCGCGGCGGCCACCCAGATGCAGGTTCGTGATCGGCAGATGGCTGAGGCGGAAGATGGTCGCGACCGGTTGTCCGTAAACACAGACCACCCGGACATCGAAATTCCGCCCATTGATCTGTGCCATCGGGATGCCTCGTTGAATGATGACGCCTTCATCCCACAGAAATTGTAGGGCCACTTGAAGATCGGCATTGCGGATGGTACGCACCCGGCGCGTGTTGTAAAACTGGCCGTCCATCTGCTGAAGAGTGGTCAATCCCCAAATCGGGGTGTCATCGGCAGGGATGTGAAGAACGACCATCCCCGTGGCCGACGAACCAGTATTGAGTTTCACATACACCCGTGGCCAATCGGCCAGTTCTTTCAGTTCCAGAAGGAATATCGTGCTATCAGGAGCAGGGGGCAGCATGGGTGGCACGGGAACCCCCCTGCGTTTCAACTTCCACGCGGTGACGGTTTTGTCGAACATGGCAGCGATGGCCAATGGGCAGGCGGTTGGCCGGAGGTGGGGCCGGGCTTCGAAGGCTTGACGCAGCCCTCGCAACACGCGGCGGAAACCGCGGTACAGCAACCCCGGGCGCAGTAGCAGGCCTTTCGGCAGAGTTTGTGCGCGCCAATCCCAAGCAGGCTCAGTGGGATTATCGCGGACACCAGCTTCGAGTAAAAGCCGGGTTACTGTATCGTCTTTGCCGGGCGATTCGAGCCGCACGATGGCGGGCGCATCGAACGGAGCCAGGTCGTCAAGACAGCCATCGCGGGCAATCACTTCGGCCCACGGCACCACCTCCAGCGTCAGTTCGCCCTTCCAGGCAGCGGCCTGGTGGCGGAAAAATTCGCAGCGTTTTGTGCCAGGATTGGCGATCATCACCAGGCGCATGACCAGCTACTCATAGTCGCCTTGCATGAGGAATTCGGGGTCGTTGTCGGGGTCGATGGTCGTTTCGCGATGTTGATATTCCAGGTTGACCGATACGCCGGTTTTGCGGAGGGCTTCTTCGCCCACTTCGGTGATGGTATTACGCGACAGGTCGAGATGTTCGAGATTCTTCAGTTCCGGACAGGCCGCCAGGGCTTGAGCGCCGCGGTCCGTGATGCAGCCGTGGCGTAAGTCGAGAACCTTCAGGCGTTGAAGTATACCACTGGCGATAATTTCCGTCACGCCACGGTCGCCAAAATCAGCCAGCCGCAACCGGAGGTGAGTCAACTTTGGAAGGTAGGGGGAACGGCAGATGGCTCTCAGCCCGGCCAATTGGATGTACGGCTGGTCGCCGTACTCCAAGGCATGGGGATGACACAGCAGGGCCGTGAGGTTGGTGAGAGAATCGTTCTTGGCCAAAGTTTCCAGGGGAATATTCCATCCGTGATACAGTTGCAGGACGCGGAGATGGGGTAGCTTGAGCCGAGCGATCTTATTCGCCTCTTCGCGGGTGTGGGCGAAGATCAGTAGTTCTTCGACATCGGGCATTTGTTTGACAAAATCGTAGACTAGTGCACCGTTCAAGTGACATTGGAAGTGGCAGAAGTCGTCGTAGTCCTCGTCGGCGAGCCAGCCGAATTGGAAGCGGCGAACATAGCGGAGATAGGGCCAGCGGAGGAGGATGTAGAGAGGAGCTTCCGAGATGTCGGCATCGTCGGGCAATCCCGAGGGGCGTTCCACGTCATCGTCCGCCCAGGTATCACCGATGAACAATTCCCGAACGAAGCGTGTTTCCGGAGCTTGGACGAAGGCCTGAGCGGCTGGGAGGGTCAGTTGGCCGAAATTGACCGTTGTCAGAACGCCGCGTTTGAACTCGTACTTCCGCCCCCCTGTGTGGTTGATCTGCCCGCCACCTTCCGTGTCGGTTGGGGCGGCCACGAAATCGGCCCACGCTCCAACCCACTCTTTTTCATATTTTTTCAATAAGGCCGCTTCTTTCCTCTGGAGTTTATCCCGTTGGGCTTTCGGGAGGTTCTCATCTTCAAGGGCGATCTGAACGCGCATAAACTCGCCGCGGGGATCACCTTGTTCCACCAGCCAATCGGCATAAGCGCACCAGCCGGCCAGATCGTGAGGGTTACTCTGCAAAGCGCGGATGAAGGCTTCTTCGGTGGACGCGGGGGGTTGGGGGGTCGTTTCCACGTAGCCTTTTTTGAGCTTTTCGCGAATCAGTTTCTCGGCTTCCTTTTGGGCTTCTTCGGCCGAGGCGAAGGTTTTCGTCTGGCTCTGGCCGGCCGTGCCGATTTTGCCAAAGCTGACGGTGAAACGATGGCCCTGGACGTCGATATTCCAGAACTTATGGCTTTTGGCATCACTCAGTTGAAAGGTGCGCATGAGAAAGGTTCTCCAGAAAGGGTTTGGATTCGCCAAAACCGTACGGGATTCGTTCCAGAACGCCGTCGCCGAAGGTGTCATACAACTTCAGGCGATCGAGATGAACGTAGCCGATGTGGCAACCGCAAGTGTCGTTGGTACAAGGTCGTTCGTAGAGGCTGTCCGCAAAATTGGGGTCGTAGATATTGCCGATGGGCGTAGGTATGAAGTGACAGCGGCGGATGGTGCCTTCGCCATCGACCGCAATAACGCTCGCCCCTGCGCGGCAGGAGTGGCCGCGGCTGGCATGAAACGTGTTGTTCAATGGAAAGAGCGGGTCGATCCGTGTGAGATCGGCGATCATTTCGGGGGTGTAGTACTCGCGCTGTCGTTTGTAGGCGTTGACCCACAGATACACTTCGGCCGGTAATTCGCGACGCAACGCTTCTATCTCCGCAAGATGTTCCTTCAACCCCACCACACCAACGCTGAAACGGACCCCACGCTGGAGCAACACCCGACATTGTGCCAGAAATCGTTCCCGGGAAGTTTCCCCGGGGTGAAAGGTGCACCACAGGGCTAACTTCGCCTTATCGCAGGCGTCGACCCAGTCGAGCTGGCACGAAAGGTTGGTTTGGATCGCGGCTTTGCGGACATGAGGAAGCGATGAGAGAGTGACCAGCGCCGATTGGTACCATTTGCGTATCAGGGCCTCCCCCCAGGGGGTGAACAACACGCCAATAGAATCGCCAGTCCGGGTCGCGACCCAGCTGACAAATCGCTCCAGGCAGCGACGATCGTAGGCCAGCTCGGCCGGAGTTTCCCGGCGTTTGGCGAAGGGGCAGTAGGGGCAAGCGTAGTTGCAACTGGAGAGCGGCCCGCGATAGAGGATGGAAAGGTTCATTGGGCTACATACTCCGCCATCAATTGCCGAACCTGTTCGGAGAAGAACCACGGACCCATCGCGTCGGAGCGTTCCAGACCTAACGCCGTCGGTTGCCACCGATGGCCGTCGAACGTCAGAAGTCCCAGTTCGGCGAAGATGTCGAGGTCGGGGAAGTCGTCGGATGGGTCGCTGCCAAAGCGTTGCTCATACTGGACGATGTCGAGACCCTCTGTGTTGAGGATCGATTGCAGCAAGTAGCGCCGCTTCTGCTCATCGTGATTCAGTACAAAACCGTGTTCAGCTTGGGCCAGTTCCGCGGGGCGGCGCGATAAGTAGTCGGCAATGATGCTCTTAATACCGCGGGGTTGAACAGCGTAATCGAAGGAGTAGTGCAAACTGCGGGTGTAGGAGCGTGCCCCACAACCCAACCCGACCATGCCATCGTTTTGGCAGCAGTAGTGGGGTTTGGCGGAAGTATCGTTTCGTGATGAAGTTAGGTCGCTTTGGGTTCTGGGATTCGGCCGGCGTCGGAACATCCGCATCGACAGTTGTTCATAGCCGTTGTCCAAAAGATGGTCACGGGCGGCGCGGTAACAGGCCAGACGGAGATCGGCCCCATCTTTGCGTGAACGCCCCAAACCCGTCAGCGGGCGAACATATAACGGGTAAAGATACAACTCCTGCGGCCGGTAGCGCAAGGCCTCGTCAACGGAATACCGCCACGAATCAACCGTTTGCCCTGGAAGACCATAGATCAAATCGAGGTTCAATACCGGGAATTGGGCATCGGCCAACAACCTCAGGGCCGCATCCACCGTGGCTCGCCTTTGCGGACGACCGCAATTGACCGTTTCCGATTCCACAAACGACTGTATGCCGATGCTGACACGCTCCACGCCCCATGATTGGAACAGTTGCACTTTCTCCGCGGTGAGTGTGTCGGGAGAACACTCGATGCTGGTTGGAACCGCGCTGGGGTCGACACCCATCACCGTCTTCACCCGCTCAAAAAGCTGGGCTAACTCCGCAACGCTCAAGTAAGTAGGTGTACCACCACCTACGGCGAAACGGGCAAAGTGTGCGTCGGGGATCGCGTTGCGGACGGCTTGGGCGTGTTGGTTGAGGGCTTCGAGATACCACGACACCAAGTCGCGGTGCGGTTGGGCGGTGGCGAAGAGGTTGCAAAACCCGCAGCGCATGGTGCAAAAGGGGATGTGGATGTACAGAAAGAGGTGGCGTTGGTCTTCGTTCGCCCACACCTCACGCAGTGGCCGGGGTGGCAAGGACCGGTACGCGGTCTTATGGGGATAAGCATAAACATAACCCCGATAGGGGCTGGATTGCAGCACCGGATGAGGTTGCGTCGCGATCATTATTCATCCTTTCGCAACACAAATTCCGCGTAGGGCACTTCCCAGACCACTGGATGGGCCAAGCGGTGGCCATAGTAGCCGTCTTCGCCGTAAGCTGTTCCGTGGTCTGAGGTTACGATACATAACCACGAGGAACGCTGCTGCAGAGCGGCCAACAATCGCCCCAACGGACCATCGACGTATTCCAACGCAGCCGCATGGGATGCCAACGTGTCGTGGCTAGCCCCGGGGAGATAAAAACGGTTGGGCTGATGGATGGCGGAAACATTGAGAAAAAGGACGATCCGTTGCTGGGGGGGCAATGCGGCCACACATTGCAAAGCCAAAGCGACTTGATGGTCGGTCGAGCGGGGTTCCGTGACCCCCAATTCCGGCGCCCAATAACTTTCGTCGAACAAGGCTGGCAGAACATTCCCCAAAGGGGTTTGCTTGTTAAAAAAGCCGACACCGCCGATGCAGATGGTATGGTAGCCGCAGTGGCGAAGCCCCGTGATGATGTCCGGGGCATCGAAAACGGCCGTCTGTTCGGTCGTGGTTTCGCTGCCGGGAAATCGGAGGGCGAAGAGGCGCGGATGTTGGCCTGGTTCAGCCGGTGTGGGCCAGAAACCGGCAAAAAACGCGGCATGGGCGGCGAAGGTAAAGTTCCCTGGTGTATGGCGCTTTTCCCAACCGGCAGAGGGAAGCACCCGGGCCAGGTTGGGGGTGCGCTGGGCGCGATAAAGCTGGACGGCTACATCGTAGCGGAGTGTGTCGAGAGTGATGAAAAGAATGTCGTAGTGACCGATGAGAGCCTTGGCGTTGAGCATGACCGCATCTTACCTCGTCGGGCGCATTTCGCGATGTCGGTAGTGCGAGATTTCCCAATTTCACGGATGCCCACCGAAGAGACCAAGTTTTCAGTTGACTTCTAAAGTACAGCATGTGATGATCGAATATCATCAGTGGGGAATGTATTCCTGCCGGGGTTTCTTCTGCCCCACCCGCTGATGCACTCCGGAGTGAGTCCCACCTTCCCTTACCACGTTGGTTGTTGAGGTCCTATCATGTTGCGGATTCTGGGTTCGTCGCATCGGTTTTGTGATGGCGCCACGCGGCGCGATTTTCTGCAAATCGGGGCGTTCGGCACAGCCTTGACGCTCGCCGACCTACTACGGTACCGGGCAGCGGCTGCCGCTGGGAAGAAACAACCGAGCCGCTCGAAGAAATCGGCCATCATGATCTACCTGCCGGGCGGCCCCTCGCACATGGATATGTACGACCTCAAGCCCGATGCCCCGAAAGAATTCCGCGGCGAATTCAACCCGATTGCCACCAACGTACCGGGAGTGCAAATTTGCGAACATTTCCCCCTTCAAGCCAAGATGTGGGACAAATTGGCTTGCATCCGGTCGATCGTCTCCGTCGATGAACACTCCGACTCCTTGGTCATGACCGGTTATCCAGAACGGGTCAACCGCACGGCCGACCACCCGAGCTTTGGGTCGGTGGTTTCCAAATTGCGTGCCGGCGACCAAGGCGCAGTCCCGCCTTTTGTGAGCCTGCGTGGCATGAGCCGTGGCACGGAGCCGGGCTATCTGGGGATTGCTCACCGTCCCTTTACCCCCAGTGGTCCGGGTATTCAGAACCTTCGCCTGGCCAATGGCGTTACCATCGACCGCCTCGATGAACGGAAGAGCCTGTTGGATCAATTTGACGATACCCGGCGTGAAATCGATGCCTCGGGCACCATGATCGGCATGGATGCTTATACCGAAAAAGCCCTCGAAATGGTCACGGCCGGTGTCGTTCGCGACGCTTTGGACCTTCGCAAGGAAGATGAGAAGACCCGTGACCGCTACAAGGGCGTTGAACAGTTCCTCACGGCTCGGCGCTTGATCGAAGCCGGGGTCGGCTGCGTGACTCTCAGTATCGGCGGTTGGGATACACACGGCAATAACTTCACCACTCTCAAACGGCAATTGCCAATGGTGGATAAAGGCATCGCCAATCTGATCCAGGACCTGCACGACCGCGGCATGCAAGATGACGTTGTCACGATCATGTGGGGCGAATTTGGCCGCACGCCGAAGGTGAACAACAACGCCGGCCGCGACCACTGGGCCCCGGTGATGAGTGCCCTCATCGCCGGCGGTGGCCTGCGCATGGGCCAGGCGGTGGGTGCCAGCACCGCCAAAGGTGAACGCCCCAAGGACAACCCTCTGAGCGTGCAGCGCGTCCTCAGTACGATCTATCACGCCATCGGCATCGACCCCAGCCTGACCTTCACCAATGGCTCGGGCCGACCTATGTACATCCTGGACGACCGCGAACCGGTCAAAGAGCTGTTGGGCTGATACAAGAACTGTTGGGCTGATACAATAATCATCATTCCCAAGCCAGCAGGGGGCGGTCAAACGCCCCCTGCTGGTACCCACCCCCCACCCACTTCGTCCGCTGTAAGGGCATCAGCCATGATTCGATTCATATTCACAGCCTTGAGCTTGGGTTTCCTGGCCCCCGTGGCGTTGGCGGCTGGGGCGTCCGTGACGGCAATCTCGGCTTACCCGGCGAAATTGACACTCCGCGGCACCGATGATGCCCCGCAATTGGTGATCACCGGGACCCGCGCCGATGGCCGGCTCGTTGATCTGACGGCAGCAGCACGCTACAGCGTTCGCGATGCCACCATTGCCCGCGTCGATGCCACCGGCCGGGTCTATCCCCTGGCTAATGGCACGACCGAAATACACGTGACTTACGAAGGCCACACCGTGCAGATTCCGCTGGTGGCGGAAAAGATGGAAGCGCCGTTGCCGTTGAACTTCCCCAATCAGGTGAACCCAATTTTCACCAAACTGAGCTGTTCGTCGGGCGGTTGCCACGGCAAGATCGCCGGTCAGAATGGTTTCCGGCTCTCGCTGTTGGGCTTCGATCCCCAGTTTGATTACGACAACTTACTGAAGGAAACGCGCGGCCGGCGCGTCTTTCCCGCCGCGCCCGAGAAAAGTCTCATCCTGACCAAAGCTACGGGCCAAGTGGCTCATGGCGGTGGCAAAAAGATGGAGCCGGAGAGCGAAGAGTACAAAATTGTCCGCCGCTGGATCGCCTCGGGTATGCCCTACGGAAGCCCTCACGATCCGGTGGTGACGCGGATCAGCGTCCATCCGCCCGCTCGCGTCGTGGATCGCCAAAGCCGCCAACAACTGGCGGTGTATGCTCATTACAGCGATGGCACCACGGAGGACATCACCCGGCGCGCGCAATATGAGAGCAACGACACCGACATCGCCACCGTCAGCGAAACCGGCTTGGTGCAAACGCTGACGCTCACCGGTCAGGCCGCGATCATGGCCCGTTTCAACGGACATGTAACGGTCTTCAACGTGACAGTTCCCCGGGCGGGCGATCCTGTGCGGTTTGAATTTCCTGCACAAACGCTCGTCGACCAATTCACCGCGAAAAAGTGGCGCGAACTGAACATCGCCCCTTCCGAACTCTGCAGCGACGAAATCTTCATCCGCCGGGTCTTCCTCGACATTACGGGCACTTTGCCGGATGCCAAGGAGGTTCTCGCCTTCGTAGCCGATCGCGACCCGGCCAAACGGGATAAGCTCGTCGATCGCTTGATCGAAACTCCCGAGTATGCCTACTTCTTTGCCAACAAGTGGGCCGATGTTCTCCGCGTCAAACGCCGCAACCAGGCCAACCGGGCCTATGGTACCTTCGCCTTCCACACCTGGATCCGCGAAGCCATCGCCGCCGATAAACCCTATGACCAATTCGTCCGCGACATCCTCTGCGCAATTGGTGATGAGAGTAAATCCCCGCCCACCGTCTGGTACAAGGAAGTGCGCACACCGGAACAGTTCGTAGACGATGTCAGCCAGGTTTTCCTCGGCCAGCGATTGGCCTGTGCCAACTGCCACCATCATCCGTATGAAAAATGGGGCCAGGACGATTATTGGGGGGTGGCCGCGTTCTTTGCCCGCGTCGCTTTCAAGACAGTTCCGACTCCGGGGGTTGCCAATCAGAACCAACAGAATCAAAAGCAGGTTCTGTATGTGAAATCGAGCGGCACCGTGCAGAATAAACGCAGCGGCCAACCGGCGCCGATGAAGCCACTCGATGCCGACCCCCTCACCGCCGGTGCCGATGAAGACCCGCGAGCGAAGTTCGCAGAGTGGCTCACCAACCCCAAAAACCCCTTCTTTGCCAAAACTGTGGCCAACCGCTACTGGGCCCACTTCTTCGGCCGCGGTATCGTCGATCCGCTCGATGATATGCGCATCACCAACCCGCCAAGTAACCCTGAGTTGCTCGACGCCCTGGCGCAGAACCTCATTGACAACGGCTACAGCCTCAAAGCCCTGATCAAAACGATCTGCAAAAGCCGCACCTACCAACTCTCCAGCGAACCGAATGAATTCAACAAGGGCGACAAACAATCCTTCGCCCGCTACTACCCCAAACGGCTGCAAGCCGAAGTCCTCTTCGACGCGGTGGCGAAACTCACCGACAGCCCGACAAGCTTTCCCGGTCTGCCGACCGACACCTTCGCCCCCAATCGGGCCATCATGCTGCCAGATGAATCGTTCGCCTCCTATTTCCTCGATGTCAGTGGCCGTCCGCAGCGCATCAGCGCCTGTGAGTGTGAACGGGTCAATGAGGCCAGCCTGGCGATGACTTTGCATCTGCTCAATAGCCAAGAGGTGCAGGACAAAATCGCCCGCTCCGGCGGCCGCGCCGATCGGCTGGCGAAAGACCCCCGGCCCGACGCGGAGAAAGTGACGGAATTGTTCCTCCTGGCGACTGGGCAAAAACCCAGTCCGGAAAAGCTCCAACGCGCCCTCGAACACATCGCCAAGCACGAAAAGAACAAGAAGCTCGCCTATGAGAACATCATCTGGGCGTTACTGAACACGAAAGCCTTCTTGTTCAATCAGTAACACCAGCCGCCGCGTGTGGCCGTTTGGCCCCAACCGCGCAGTTCCCATCCTCCCGCAGCCATCCCGAGGGATAGCCGCGGGAGGATTTCTTTTGCGGTTTCTCATCGTCATCCACCTTGGGAAGGCTGGGGGGCTTGTACTCACCTCGCCGCTTTCCACGTGGAGTACCCTTCTTTTGGTGCGGTATTCTGGAAGGCTTGGGTGTTTGTACCAACCTCGCCCTGGATCCGACCTTCGCTGGCCCCGCCGGTTGGTTGGGTACGGGGTCTAGGGTTGGTAGCTATCGTCGGTCGGTTGGGTACGGCTCTGGGATTGGCTAGCCCCGTTGGTCAGGAGGGTTCTGGGGCCACCGGCTGGGTCGCATCGAGTAATATTCCACACATCGCGGCGATGGCGAAAGAACAGCCGCAGACGATGAAAGCCGTATCCCACCCCGCGTGAGCGCGAATGATGGTCAAAAGCACGGGGGAGAGAGCGGCCCCGATGTTTCCCCACATGTTCCCCCACCCCAAGGCCATTCCGACCGTTCGCCCACCCACATCTTGAGCGAATGACCAGATCGTCGGGTTATGTAAATCCACCAAAAACGTCATCAGCGCCAAGGACGCAACCACCCACCACACCGAGGCCAACGCGGGAATCACCCACAACGCCGCGGCACACCCCCCCAAGGTGATGACCAGCGGTACCGAACGCCCCCAACGCGGCCCCAGCCATAACCGCAATCCATCCGTAAAGATACCACCCAACAGCATGCCGCCCACACCGATAAAGAGCACGACCGATTGCATCCCACCGCGTTGTTGCAAGGGTACGTCGAAGGCTTCGTTGAGGTATGTCGGCATCAAGGTGATGACAAAAACCCAACCCACATTCACGCAGAACTGCAAGGTGCCAAAAAGCCACATATTCCGCGATCGGGTGAGTCGAACCAATTGGTGCACAATCGCCGGCGGCTTGACTGAGGAGGAGGGGGCCTGGGCGGGCGGGTAAGGACCTTCAGAAGCCGCCGGGATCGTGGCCGACCCAGAGCCTGCACCTGCTGGCGGATCATCGCGAACGACAACCCAATAGAGAATCGCGACCACGACGCCACATGCTCCGTAAACAAGGAACACTCCGCGCCAATTCACACCAGATTCGCCCACCCCCCCGTCCGGCAGGCCCAAATCCATCAGGGCCACGGCGAGCCACGCGGTCAAAAACGGGGCCGAAGCCCCTCCGATCCGCCCGCCCAAGGCCACCGCGCTGCTGCACATGCCACGAACGGCCGCCGGTGCCCAACGTTTAATCAGAGCCGCCGCCGCCGGATAGGCTCCCGACTCCGTCACACCCAGCAACAAGCGCACCGCAACCAGCCCGACAAACCCGCTCACCATAGCCGTTGACGCAGTCACCAGCGACCACGCCACAATCGAAACGGCCAATACCAAGCGTGGACCCCACCGGTCAGCCAGTGTGCCCAAGGGAATCTGAAAAAGAGCATAGGTGAAAAAAAAGGCACTCAGAATGTAGCCTTTTTGATAGTCCGTCAAACGCAGGTCTTTCTGGATGGGGTCGGCCAGTGTGGAGAAACAGACTCGGTCAATGTACAGCCAAAACGCGGCGACCGCGGTGATGAAAACCAGCACGACCAGATAACCCATCCGGCGGGGGGAAGTTGAAGGTATTGCAGGCATGATGCCAAGCGCAACAAGGAGGGAATATTCGGATGGATAGCCGCCCAGTTCGTCTTCCGGTCGATACTGGGAAGGCTTCGGCGTATGACTACGCCGGGAGCACTTCACCAAAGAAGCGCAGCCAGTTCCCGTGCATCACAGCTTCGATGTCACTTGGAGAATAACCGCGGCGCTCCAGCAGCGGTACCAGTTTCTGCAAATCGGCAATGGTATCGAAGCCCGCCGGGGTTTGCTCGCAACCGAAGCCACCATCCAAATCCGAGCCAATACCCACATGGCGACAATTCCCCGCCAGCTGGCAAATATGATCGATATTCTCGACAACACGCTCCAGTGTCACTTCGCGGGCACTGTGCCCCCGAACCCAGCCCGGTTGGAGCATCACGGCATCCAGGGCCACCCCGAGAACACCATTTCTTTCAATGACGAAACGAATTTGTTCGTCGCTGAATTGCCGCTGCCACGGGCACAAGTGGCGGGCATTTTGGTGGCTCGCCAGCACCCGGCCAGGGAAATGATCCTGGACTTGTTGGAACGAGCGATCGGAAAGATGCGTCAGGTCGAGAGTGATTCCCAACTCGTCGATCGCACGCAACAAGGGCAGGGCCTCAACACTCAAACCGACCTCACTGCGGGTGCCGCCGCCGTAGCGATTAGCCCCGTAGTGCGTCAGCCCCACAACACGAAGCCCGGCGGCATGCCACTCGGCCAGATTGTCGGGATCGAGGATCGCATCCGCACATTCCATACTCACAATGAAGCCAAACGGTGTGCCTGCAAGATCGGTTTGGCAAGCCTGTGCATGCTCATGCAGCTCATGACGGGTGCGAATCATCTTCATCCAGCCACTTCGTTCCATCGCCCGGTAATACGCGAGGTGCGAATGGGCGACCGCGTAGCATGCTTGCGGCGTCGTGCAGCCGAACGGATGGTTGATGGCCGATTCCCAACGAGCAAAGAGTGTAGCCACACCCATGCCCACCCGCGCAACTTTCAATTCCGGAAAACTGACGGTGTTGGTCCGCCGCCCCGGTTCCGTCATCCCCAAGGCCGTTTCCTGAGCGCGAATTTCCGTGATGGTCTGGCGCAAGTCCCGGTTCCAATCGACCGCGTTGAAGGCTAAATCGAGGTGGGCATCAAAAATCCACACGGTCCGTTTCTCCCCAAAACCAGCCGGAGTCTACCACGATCGGCACGGCAATGCACGAAGAATACATCCCGCGGACGACGTTCTTAGGCCGATAGTCCACAGTGCCCCCCTCGCCCGGTTGATGGCACGGCTGATACACTATAGGGAAATCTCTCCCCCGCTATCGATGGAGTAAAACTGATGGCCGCACCGACACTGCCGATGGACGACCGCGATGGCGTCATCTGGTTCAATGGCCAACTGGTGCCCTGGCGTGAGGCCAAAGTTCACGTCTTGATTCATAGCCTCCACTACGGCAATAGCGTCTTTGAGGGCGAGCGGATTTACAACGGAAAAGTCTTCAAACTCACCGAACATTCGGCACGCTTGCACCGCTCAGCGCAGATGCTGGCTTACGAACTCCCCTATTCCATCGAAGAACTCGATGCGGCGACGCGGTTAGTGGTGGCCCAAAACCAGCTCGAAAGCGGGTATGTTCGCCCCTTGGCCTGGCGGGGAGCTGAAGTGATCGGTGTTTCCGCAAGAGGAACAAAAGTTCATGTGATGATCGCCGCGTTCCCCTGGGGCGCTTACTACGAGCACAAAGCCATCAAACTCGTCACCAGCCGCTGGAAACGCCCCAGCCCCGAAAGCGCACCAGCCGGCAGCAAAGCGGCTGGGCTGTACATCATCTGTACACTCGCCAAGGATGAAGCCCTCGCCGCCGGCTACCACGATGCCCTCATGCTCGACTACAAAGGCCGCCTCTCGGAAGCCACCGGAGCGAATCTGTTCCTCGTCATCAACGGCGAACTGCACACCCCCACCACCGAAACCATCCTCAACGGCATTACGCGCTTGACCATCATCGACCTCGCCCGCCAACGCGGGATCAAAGTTGTGGAACGCGAAATCTACCCTGATGAACTAGCTCGTGCCAGTGAAGTCTTCCTCACCGGGACGGCGGTCGAAGTCCAACCTGTTTCCTGTATCGACCAACGCGAATACCCCATCGGACCGATCACCACCCAGCTCCAAGCCGATTATGCCGCCCTGGTACGCTCATGAGGGTCCGCGGCCGTGTCGGAATATCGGACAGAATGTGGGCGAAGATCGCCACAATGGCCGGGGCTGTTGTCAGGATTCCCAACACTGGCCCCATGAGGAACCTTGATGAAAGCTGGGGCTGTTGTCAGGATTCCCAACACTGGCCCCGTGAGGAACCTAGATGAAATCCGCAGTCACAATCTGTCTGGTGCCAGAAGCTCGCGGCGGACCGTTTGTCTATTGGGACGATCTGGCCGCCGCGTGCCAACAAGCGGCCGCACGCGGCTTCGACGCGGTGGAAATCTTCCCCCCCGATCCCGAGGCCATCAACCCTCAGGAACTCCGTACATTGCTCGACGATCACGGACTATCGCTGGCCGCCGTGGGCAGTGGAGCCGGATGGGTGAAACATCACCTTGCGCTCACCAGCTCGGACGAAACCATCCGTGCGAAAGCCGTTGCTTTTGTGCAACGAATGATGGACTTCGCTGCCCCCTTCGATGCCCCGGTCATCGTGGGGTCGATGCAGGGAAAAGCCGACGCTCACGTCGCTCAACCAGTCGCACTCCGCTATCTTGGGAATGCCCTGTTCAAGCTGGATGAGCACGCTCACAACATTGGCACAACTCTGCTTTATGAACCTCTCAATCGCTATGAAACGAACCTGATTAACACCCTGGCCGACGCAGTTCAGTTTCTGAATGCCCTTCAGACCCAACAGGTCAAGATTCTGGCCGATCTGTTTCACATGAATTTGGAAGAAGCGAACCTGCCCGATGCCATCCGCAACGCCGGAGCCTGGATCGGACACGTGCACTTCGCGGATTCCAACCGCCGGGCAGCCGGTTTCGGCCATACGGACTTCCTGCCGATTATCGCCGCTTTGGTGGAAGTTGGCTACGATGGCTACCTGTCCGCGGAAGTCCTTCCGCTGCCCGATTCGGATACTGCGGCCCGTCAAACGATAGCCACCTTTCGCCAAATTGTCGGCTGAGCCAAATTTGCCACGGCGGGTTGTTTCCTCCCGGAGTTTGTGAACCACCCCGTTTTCGTCTGGAAAAGCCGAAAACTGAAATCAAAACGCTTGACGGCATAGCGAATGGCCGTTATAGCCCGCACGCTTTCTCACATACTCTCTACGCGGGGCATGAAGCCCGAGGAGACGAGAGCCGGGACTGCTGGGGCGGTCGCCGGCGTTCGCGTCGGACGCGGCCGGGTGGAACGGTCCACTCGGTGACCGGGGGATTCGATCCCGACGCGACTCGTTTGTCCAGCGCGGGGGAAGGAGGCCATTGGTGTTCCAGGCAAAGAAGTGGAGCTGGAAGCGGGTGGCGGCCAACCTGCTGCTGGTGCCGGTGCTGGCCGGGGGGTCGGTCGCCGTAGTCCACGCCCAGCTCGGTAAGGGAAGTGGCATCGGCGGAACCGCCAAAACGACCATGCCAATGACCGGTACGGCCGCCAGCAAACCGGCATCGGCGCAAACCACCACCGTAACGACCAGCGCGGACCCCAAACAATTACTGCGTGAGGGCCGCCGTGCCCTCGACGAAGGGCGATTCGCCGACGCCCAAGATTTCGCACAAGCCGCCGAACGCAGCAACCCCAGCGGCAAATGGGGACTCTTCGACGACACACCCAATGCCCTTCGTAAGGATATTCAAGCGGCCAAGGCACGCGCCGATAAGAAAAAAGCGGCTGAACTGGTCAAAGAAGCCAAGGCACTGGCGGCCAAGAAAACGGCGACGGAAGCCGAATATGCCCACAATCTCGATACCGCCTTACAACTGGCCCGCCAAGCCGATCGCTTGCATGGCCCTTATTCCTCCTGGGATTGGAGCGACCGGGCCGATAAACTCATCAAGGAACTCGAAGCCGCCCGAGCCAAACTCAAAGTCCCGGCCCAACCCACCGGCCCCAACAGTTCCGCCGTCGCATCGACCCCAACCGCTCCAGCGGCGGCGCTAAGCTCTCCCAAAGGCGGTAACCCCAACAGTTCCGCCGTCAGCGGCAACAAAATGCCTGGCCCGTCGTCGGCCAACACCGGGACCAACGATCCCAAGAAAGCCACAGCACTCAAACTGCTGGCCGAGGGCCGAACCCTGGCCGAACGAGGCGATCTGGTCGGTGCCAAAGCGAAATTCCTGGAAGCCGATAAACTCGGTGCCTCCTTCAGCGCCACCGAGTTCAACCCCGGCTTCGCCTTGCAAGACCTCCGCGCACGCGGCGCTGAGATGATGGACCGCAGTGTCCGCGATGCCCAAGCCGCCATCGCCGCCAAAAACTACGCCCAAGCTCACCAAATCCTCCACCGCGCCGCGGAAATGGCCAGCGGGTTGGGGCTTTACCTCCAACCGGTGACGGAAGCCAAAGCCGCTTTGTACCTGGCTTCGGGCGGGCAGTTCGGCGCCCCTTCGCCCAGCGGCATCACCTCGGCCGGCGGGCCAGAGCACCTCATTCCGGCCAACCCGGTCGGCTCGACCACTCCAGCACTGCCACCCGGTACGGCCACCGTCTATGGCAAAAAACCCGAAACCGCCCCCACCGACGGCACGGCCACGGCCCGACAACTCCTCAATCAGGCCGCTTATGAGTTTCAAAAAGGTGAATTCGACATCGCCGAGAAACTCGCGCAGCAAGCGCACAACCAGGGGCTGCAGGAAGAGGCGCGGGCGTTGCTCAACAGCATCGATGCCGAGAAATTCCGGCACAAACAACGCAGTGCTGTGAATGCGATCGCCACAGCCAAAGCAGCATTGGAGAAAAAGGATTACGAACGAGCTTTCAACGTTCTCATCCTCATCGAACCGAAGCTGTTGCCGGCCGAAGCCCAAGCATCGCACACGCAGATGCTGGCCGCTTGCAAAGCCGAACTCGACAAAGCGCGGAAAACCGACGTGATCGCCGTGGGGGGTCAGCAACCGTCGGACGGGGGGCCACTGCCGCCGGCCGCGAAAGACCCACCCGGCACAGCCCAAGTCAACCCATCGTCGCCACCCTCGCAAACCGCGGATACGCTGCGGTCGCTTCAGGTGCAAAAACTGCACGCCGAAGGCTTGGAAGTGCAGGAAAAAGCCCAAAAAGCGTTCGGCCGGGGCGAAACCGATCTCGCCATGCAGCTGTTGATCGATTACGCCCAACGGGTGCGGGCCAGCGGCTTACCGGCCGGAACCGTCAACCAATTGCTCCGTTCCGTGGAAGGACGGTTGGAAACCTTCCGCATGCTCAAAGGCCAGGCCGACGCCATCGCCCGGCAAAACAAAGACAAACGTGAAGCGCGCGAATTGATCAACAATCGCGGCGTGGCCGAGGAAGAACGCAAACGCGACGTAGCCCAACTCGTGCGGCAATTCCACGATTTGATGAAAAAGAGCGACTACGCCGCCGCAGAACGGGTCGCCCTCCAGGCCAAACAGCTCGACCCTGATGATCCAGCCGTTTCCGCTCTCTACGAAATGGCCAAAATGACCAAACGGATCAAAGAAGCCGAACGCGACAAAGCCGCGAAAGAAAGCTTCTTCCTTGAGGGTTTGAACGACAACGACCGGATGGGGCCGTATGTCTCCACGGATAATCCCGTGGCTATCAAGCTAGAAGCCATGGAACGGATTCGTCGGCGGGGGTCGCTCGACGACGCCTACCTGAAAACCCGTTCCCAGGCGGAATACGAAATCGAAATGCGGCTGCAAAAGCCCATCTCGGTCGATTTCCACCAAACCCCCCTCGATCAGGCCATCGAAAACCTCAAGACGCTCACCAATTTACCGTTGCAGTTCGATCGACGCTCGATGGCCGAAGAGCAAATCAGTGAAGTGCAACCCATCACCGTCAATCCGGGAACCCCGGTGGCGGCCAAAAACATTCTGGCCTTCATTCTCGAACAAGCGGGCTTAGGCTATGTGATCGAACACGACATGGTGAAGATCACCACGCTCAAGAAGGCCAAAGGCCGCATGGTCACCAAGGTCTTCTCGGTCGCCGACCTGGTGACCCCGGTGCCGAATTTCGCCTTGCCGGATTATGCCAACCTCGCCAAAGCCTTGCGGAACCCGATGCACGATGCCATCCACAATGCGTCCTCACCCTATACTCCGCGCGGGGGGTTGGGGGGTGGAGTGCCGGTGAACAGCCCGCTGGTTGGCGAACTGGCCACCACACCGGCAGTGCACATGCCCGGGCTACGGCAAGGAGGAACTCTCCAAGCCAATCCTGTGGGTGATTCAGCGAATGTTACCGAAGCCAACAACACCAAGCATGAACAGCTCATCAAGCTCATCACGAGCATGGTGCGGCCCCACTCGTGGGATGCCCACGGCGGCCCTGGTAAGCTGCAATATTTTGAGATCGGCCATGCGTTGGTGGTCAACCAAACCGCCGATGTGATCTCAGAAATCCAAGACTTGCTGGAAGCGTTGCGGCGGCTGCAAGACCTCGCGGTGGCCGTGGAGGTTCGGATTGTGTCGCTGTCGGAAGCCTTCTTTGAGCGGATGGGGTTGGATTTCTCGGTTAACATCAAGACCAACACCACCAAGTTCGAGCCGGCCCTCACCAGCGGCATCTTCCGCCCCGAGCCGTTCATCAACGACATCAATCACACCGGTGTGACCGTGGGCTTAACGCCCGCCGGGACATTCACCCCCGACTTGGATGTGCCAATCCGGGCCACCAGCTTCCAACGGGCCATTCCGGGCTTTGGTGGCTTCCCCAACCAACCTGGCGATCAGGGCGGTATCGCGTTGGGGCTGGCCTTCTTGAACGATATCCAGGTCTATACCCTGCTGGAAATGGCCCAAGGGGATCGTCGCTTCAATATCATGCAAGCGCCGAAACTGACCCTGTTCAATGGTCAAACCTCCACCCTGGCGGTCAGCGACCTGCAGTTCTTCTTAGCTAGCATCACCGTCACCCAAGTGAACGGCCAGTTGGTGTTCATCCCGAACAACACGCCGTTGCCCGTCGGGGTGAACATCACCATTCAAACCGTCGTATCGGCTGACCGCCGCTTTGTCCGGCTCAACCTGCCGGTGACTTTCACGACCAACTTCTCCGCCAACGTTCCGCTGTTCCCCTTCACCACATTCATCATCCCGGTGTTTGAGGGGGGGAGCCAAGGTCAGCCCGTACCGTTCACGCAGTTCTTGCAACAACCCGGCTTCACCACGGTGAACATCCAAACCACCGTGGTTTGTCCCGATGGCGGTACCGTGCTACTGGGTGGTTTGAAGACGTTGTCGGAAAACCGCAATGAGTTCGGCCCGCCGTTCTTGAGCAAGATTCCCTACATCAACCGATTGTTCAAGAACGTCGGGGTGGGTCGCGAAAGCGCTCACGTGATGATCATGGTGACGCCGCGGATCATCATCAACTCGGAAGAGGAAATCTTCCAAACAGAGGGCCGTTTACCGGGTGAGGCCCGCTGACGCTCGCTCGCAAAGGTCGTTGCCTGAGGCCCGTGGGGCAGGTTCCCCGCGGGCTTTTTGTTTGGGCGCAAATTTTGAGGTTTGACCGAAAAAGAAAAAGCCCACCGAGGTCGCGGTGGGCGGCACAAAAGGCAGTTTTCGGGACGGATGTTAGAACAATTCTTTCACCGGCTTGCCCTCGGGGCACAATTCGATCGGGCGGCCATCTGGTGTTTTGTACCAAGTGTGGAGATGGACCCCCAAAACGGTGTAGATGGTGGCTGCGAGGTCTTGCGGGCTGACGGGGTTATCGGTCACCACCTCGGCCAAGGCATTGGTTTGGCCAATGACCTGACCGACTTTGAGGCCGCCACCGGCCATCAGTGCGACACCGGCGGTGCTCCAGTGGTCGCGGCCCGCGGTGGGGTTGACTTTCGGCGTTCGCCCGAAGTCGCCAAACCAGACCACCAGTGTTTCATCAAGAAGCCCGCGGGCGTCGAGGTCGTCGAGTAAGGCCGACAATCCACGGTCGATCCGCGGCATGAGCCGATCCTTGAGGCTCTTGAAGTTATTGGTGTGGGTATCCCAGCCCCCATCGGCGACGGTGACGAACTGCACGCCGGCTTCGATCAGACGGCGGGCGAGCAAGCAGCTTTGCCCGAATTGGTTGCGGCCATAGGCTTCGCGGGTTTTGGGGCTTTCCAATGTGAGGTCGAACGCTTTCTTGGCCGCGGGGCTGGTGATAATGGCGTGCGCTTTGTCGTAGAATTCATCGCGAGCTTTCACTACGCCAGCACTTTCAACCGTCTTTTGATAATTCTCCAAATCCGCCAGCATCGCATAGCGGCGGTCGAGCCGTTGTCGCTCAGCATCGGTGCTCACGGCCAAATCCCGCACTTTGAACGTGGGTGAGTTCGGATCGTCGGGGACTTCGAAGGGGTTGAATTGATCGCCCAAAAAGCCGGCGATGCCGCCGTTGAAGCGACGGTCGATGGCCCGGCCGAGTTGTACAAACGGCAGCATGCCATCGACATAACCCCGTTCCTTGGCGATGACCGAGCCATAACACGGGAAGGGGAGCGAGGCGTTGAACTTGTGGCCGCTCATCATCAGATGGTCGGCGACACCATGAGAGCCGTTTTTGGGGTCATGCCCGCGGATGATGGCCAGTTTATCGGCCCGTTGGGCCAACAGCGGGGCGACTTCGGCGAAACGCACGCCCGGCAAGCGTGTGGCTACAGTCCCGAATTCGCCACGAATTTCCACAGGGGCATCGGGTTTCGGATCGAACGTATCGATGTGGCTTGGTCCGCCTTGCATCCACAGGAGGATGCAACGTTTGGCTTTCGCGTGTTGTTCCGGGTGGCGACTGCGGGCCTGGAGGTAGTGGGGCAGGCTCAGCCCAAAGGCGGTCAGACCACCGATGCGCAAGAAGCTGCGGCGTGAAACACCTGAACAGTCCGACGTTACACCAGTTGTGAAGTCCAACATAGGCGGGCACCCGTGTGGGGGGTGTGATGATAAGGAGGGAGCGAGTGGATCGTCCATTTCACTCGCACCTACAAGAATCCGGGAATGACCAGCGTTTGTCAAGCGAAAATCCGACCAATGACCCCGAATTCTCCGCGCTGGCATGCCGTTCCGTTCTCGTCAGCCATCCGGAGCATTCCCCAAAGAATGAGGGGTTTCTAACCATCGCAGCGGCCCGGCGATGGGTCCACAGGCGCGGCAATACCACCCCGTGATCCGCCGCGGACGGCGGTGACGGTCGAAGCGTTGGTTGCAGCTGGGGCAAGTAGCCTGCCAGCGGCCGTGGGGCATTTGTACGTCGTCGCCGCAGCAGCGTTGGGGTTTGGCCCCGATTTCGCGGCATTTGGCTTGCCAAACCGCATCATGGCCATGGCCCGGACCCACCAAGGCATGGGCGATTTCATGTAACAGAGTGTCACAAACTTCAGTATCGGAATTGCGTTCAACAAAGTGAACCGACAACTCGATTCGCCCCGGCTCACCACGGTAGGGGTAGAAACAAACCCCGGCGCGCCGCAGATTGCGGTTGAAGCCGAATTCCCACTGATGCAGTCCGTGGGCATCGAGGAGTTCCCGGGCCAACTTGCGCAGGCGTGCGGCTCGCGGAGTGAGACGAAACGGCTGGTCTGTCATGGCGTTAGGATATGTAAGCTCTTTGTACTGTTGATGTTATAGCACAAATCGTGCCTTATTGGGCGTTCAGTGCCAAAGCCAAGGCTGTGGTGGCCCAGCCACTGGCCGCGATGGAAATGAATTGGTTTTTCTCATGGGGAAAGCCGCTTTCATAATAGGGTTGGAAAGGCCGGCTGCGCGATTTGACCAGCCAAGTACCGTCGCGGCGTTGGGTTTTGAGGAGGAAAGCGAGGCCGGCTTGGGAGGCCGGTGACTGGGTCTTGAGCCGCCCGGCTTCGTACAGGGCGACGAGGGCGGTGCCGGTGGCGTATGCATCACTGGCCCCAGTGGATAACTGTGCCCAACCGCCATCGGAGCGCTGCTGTTGCAGCAAATCCCATGCCGCGGCGGCGATTTCTTTGTCGTCAGCTCCAGCTTCTTTCAAAGCTAACAAGCGGAAGACACGATCTTCCGTATCTCGGGGTGTGGTTTTCATCAGCCATTGGCGGGCGTTGGCCCGACGTTGATTCACTTTCTCGGCATCGGCTTGGGCGGCCGGTCCCCAGACCCGCAAGGCGCGCAGGGCGAGGTAGGTGGTCGTGAAGTGACTGGCTTCTGTGGGCGGGCGGTTGGAAGTGGTCCGCCAGTGATCGCGTTCCGCTTGGGTTTTCAGCAGATACTCGACGACCGCTGCGGTGTTGTCATCGGCTTTGTGACCGGCCAGCTCCAGGGTCCAAAGGGCATAGCCGGCGGTGGCCACTTGGCCGCCGGTGCCCCGACCATCGCGGAATCGTGTGCGATTGGTTTCGAGAAATTGGCTGATGTGTTCCGCTTGGCTGCGGAATAAATCGGTCGGCAATTGGAAACCGCGTGGGCGGGCCGCGGCAAAGGCGAGCATCGGCGCGGCTTGATTGTGGCACGCGAAGCAGGTTTTTTGCTCGGCGTGACCGGTGGCCCCGGCGATGAGGGGCGTGAGGGCTGATTCAATCGCCTTCCGCAGGTTGGCAGGGGTGGGGGCTGGTCCGGGCAGTATCGACAGCGCGAGGAACATCGTGGCCTTGACCATGGCTGACTCCCGGTGTGGATTCACTGATGTTATACCCGGTCTGCGTCGTCACAATCTACCTTCAAAATGGAGTCACTTGCTTATCAAATCGGCCTTGCGCTAGCCTAGGCAACAACGTGGCCAATCCGCTCATCGCAGAATTTCCTACAATGGGAGGAAAATCTTCACATCACGTTGAGGTCATGATGTCGGAAACTCCGGGATTTGCCTGCCAATTCACTTTTACTGCGGATAATCGGGGTGTGGTAATTGCTTTGCAGGGAAAGTTGGATCCAGAAGCGGTTCAAGAACTCCATCCGCAAGTGCAGGAGGTCTATCAGGCTGGCGTTCGCCGATTTGTGTTTGATTTGAACGATTTGACGTATCTGAGCAGTATGGGTGTGCGCTTGCTGTTGGGATTGCGCAATCAGGTGAAAAATGAGGGCCGGGTGGCTTTGTGCCGGCCCTCGCCGACGATCATGTCGCTTTTGGAAACGATGAAGTTGACGGACATTTTCCCGATCTACACCGACCGCGACGAGGCTTTTGCCGCGATTAGTCAGTGAGGGCAACGAGGAGGTGCTCAGACGTTGTTCGAGTTCGCCGTGCGGGCGATCACCAGGGCACTGACGGCCTTGAATTGTGGATGTTTGGCATCGCCCATCCACTCGAACGCGATGGCCTCAGCGGTTGTGAGGATCGCGCCGGCGTGTTCTAAGCGGCGTAAGGCCGTGTCGTGATCGATGCGACCACGGGCCGCGAGGGCATCGACGGGGAGAAACACGTTGAGTCCGGCATCGAGCAGATCGAAGGCGGTTTGAGAAACGCACACATGCGTTTCCATACCCACCAAGACAACATAGGGTCGGCGGAGCATTTCGATTTCTTCGAGAAACGCCTCCGCCCCGCAGCAACTGAAGGCTGTTTTCGCCGGAATCGAGGGCGGAAGCCGCCGGGCGATCTCCGCGTGGGTAGGGCCAAGACCCTGGGGATATTGCTCGGTGGCCCGGACCGGCACTTGCAGTGTATGGGCCACATCGAGAAGAAACCCGACATTGCGGATCAACTCGGGGGCGGTGGGGATTTTCACCAACAGTTTGTCCTGAATGTCGATGACGACCACCACGGAATTATCGGTTTTCAAGCGTTTCACGGTTGCCATGGGGTGTTCCTGCCTGTTGGAGAGCGAGGCGCAGTTGATCGAGGCCGGTTTCCAGTTCGACTAACCGGGCATCAGAGAGTGTGATGTGTCCGAAGCGACGTTGATAGTAGGCTTCGGCCCAGGCCAAAGGGACCGGGGCGACCGCGTCGAGGCCGCGTTGGCGTAGGGCCGTCGCGGCCGCTGTGGCGAATTCCAACGCTGTGTCGGTCGGGCGGGGAACGATCCCGTGGGGTTTCAGTACCGCGACCAGGTCATGAAACCAGCTCGCCACTTCCGTTTCCGCTGGCGGTTGTGGAGGGGATGAACGCAGACGCCGGACGGCCGCTGGGAGCGTCGCCACCAGCATGAAAACGACCCCGGCGAGGATCAGATTCCTTGGCCGCATCAGCCAAGTGGTCGCTTCGCGGATGGCTTTGCGCCGTTGTTCGGGGGTGTAATGGGTGACGTAAGTTCGGAAGTTAGTTTTGACCCAGTTATTAGCGTCCTGCCACCATTTCCGCTCAGGGACAGGTTCCGCGACGGCCTCGGGTGTTGGGTCCAACGTCCGCCAGTGATAGATGCGGCTCAGGGGGTCGTGGAGCAGTTCAGGGGCTTGATTTGCTGGTACCAAGGCTTCCACCCAGGCATGTGCCGCCGATTGCTTTACCACATACTGGCCGTTTTTCACATGTTCACAGCCGCGAAAACCGGTGACGTACACCGCAGGGATTCCCTGGGAGCGTAACAACAGGACCAAGGCCGTGGCAAAGCGTTCGCAATGGCCTTCCTTTAGCTCCCACAGGAATTCTTCGATCGGATCAATATCGTTATTGACGCGGCGAAGGGCGGTGCTGTACCGAAAGTCGCCAGATGTGGCCAGATGCGCGGTGAAGGCCCGCGCGATGAGTTCGTGATATATCAAGTCGGGAAGGTCGGTGCGCTCGTTACGGTAATTGGCCGGGAGTTGGCCCTGGTCCACCATTCTTTGCAACAGCTTATCAGAATATTCTTTGATGCGGGGCAGGGGGTTCATGCGGATCGCTGCCAGGTCGCGTTCGAAATTCCGATCGACGAAGCGAAACGGCGGGCTGACGTCGGGGTCCGGGGTATCCCGGTAAATCTGAATGTATTCTTTGACTGTGCGTAACATCCGCAGTGGTGGGGCGAATTGCCCATCTGGAACGGGCAGCCAACAGCGGTAACCTTCCTCGGTGATGGAAGCTATCGGCACGGGTTGATCGGCCACCCACAACACCGGAGTGGCCAAGAAGTAACCGCGCAGCTCGGGGGGAACTTCAAATCGGATCGCGAACTGCCCTGGACCTAACTGCGGCGGTGACCAGCGGTCGACATGAATAGCCAACCGGGATGGTTCTCCCCGCCGTAGTGGTGTGTTGGCCGCGGTGATGTGCGGCAGCGTTTCTGGCATCGCGCTCCATTCCCAACGGCCGTTGTTGTAATGCCGCAGCACCCGTCCACGCCACTTTTGGTTGGGGTTGACGTCGGTTTTCGGCGAACCATCGGTGGACGTGGCGACAAACTCAAAGGCTGTGTCGTCCGATACTTCCAATTCCCCGGTGGTATTCAAATTCACGGCCTGATCGGCATTGTAACCGACGGCGAATCGGCCAACCCCGAAATCGGCCCGTTCACTCTGAGAGCGCGGCGTCAGCAAGTACAAGGGAACCGCGATCACCAGAGCCAATATCGCCCACACCAACGCCGGGAGCAGATCGAGCCGGTGCCCCGTGGGGTCGATGGAAAAGGCGATCGTTTTGGTGGCTGGTTGGGGTCCCCCGGGAATGGGCGGGATAGCGCCAGAAGCACGGCCTAGGTACAGCAGACTGAAGCTCCATACTGCCACCATCAGATAACAACTGATCAACAGGAAGCCAAACAGATTGCTGCCAAAGGCCGCAGCCAAGGCAACGCCAGCTAAAGCGACCCCATGCAAGGCCCAATAGTCGCCCGCATGTTTGTCGCTGCGCGCCATTTTGGCCACAATCGCCAGCATTACCAATGGACCACACAGCGCTACCACCAGGATATGCCAGCCGAGGTGGAAGTACTCACTGGTGTCCATTTCCCGCTGAATCCGATACGCCGCCCACATCAGATACACCACACCGATGGCCATGCCCAAGCGGTTGGCCGCGGGAATCGAGAGGAAGGTGACCCGACTTTCCAAAAAATACAGCACTCCCAACGCGATGATGGCCAAGGTGGAGAAGACGGCGACTTCTGGCAACAGCTCAAACTCGGCGTAACCCAACGCCGCGCACGTCAGAGCCATCGTCAGATAGACACTGAAGCGGAAGCTAGCTTCGGTCGGCATAGTGTGTGATCGGGTCTCTCAATTCGGTTCAGCTAAGCAGGGCCAGCCAAGTAGTGGCGTACCAGGCGGGGCGATGTCGTCGGCCAGCAGCCACTCAATGAGGTTCGTCCAAGCAGGGCCAGCCAAGCAGGGCCAGTATCTGCAGCCGGGCGAGACCGTGGCTTAGCCACGATCTTCCCGGTGGTTGGTTTTCCGCTTTTGCATGGCCGGTGGAAGATACCACGGCAGGGCATCGCCAGGGCTGATGGCGACAAACGGCTTGCCACACACGCGCGTCAGATGCGTGACCAGGGGGGTTCGCGGCCGGCTACTGACGATCACCCGAGCACTGCGGCCCACCCGGCGGTGAAAGCCGTCCTCCATACGCAACTCCCCGGTGGGTGAACCTGCGACATCCGCCAGTGGTGTCAGGGCGTCGCGCAGGTCTTCCTCCGAATTGGCCGTGGCTGCCGATTCGGACCGACCAACGACAGCCACGGTGACAGGATGATCGAAAGCCCGCCGCCATGTGACGGCGATAGTTGCTGCCAGTGAGAGGGCGTCTTCCAATTGTTGCCGCTCGTGGCGACTGGGTTGGGACGGCAACCAGGGTTCAACCACCAATAATAATTCCGCCAATGGTGCGGTGTCGTATTCGCGCACCAGCAGTTCCCCACGCCGCGCGCTACTGCGCCAATGAATGTCGCGAATGGCATCGCCAGGGCGATAACTCCGCACGCCGCGGACCTCGGCCTGATCGTTGGTCACGCGGCGTAGCACTTTCCGATTGCGGCCATCATTGCCCATTTGCCGCAACATCCATCGGCGTAAGCCATCCGGTTCGGCATAGCCTAATCGCGGCAAGACAACAATCTCGTGACTTGCATCCCCTCGCCGTTCACACTCGATGAAACCAAACGGATAGCCGGAAACAATCGCCACAGGACCACGGAAGCGACCGCGATGGGGAAATTCACGTGCCGCGGTGCAGGTGAGGGATTGCCCACCCGGCAGTCGGTACACCAAAAAGGTGTTGCTATGCGGTTCGGCTTGGTCGGCAACCGTGACTGTGACCGGATAGCGGGCTGCATTCGTGACACGGACACCACATTCCGCCCATTCACCGGCAAATACCGGATGAATCGACAGCCGCTCCGCGCGGGTGCGACGGACCGACCGCCAGGCCACCAGACCATTGATGATCACCAACATCAGCATCGCATACACGATGATGATCACCATATTGATACTTTTGAACCAAACATAACCCCCGGCCAACAGGGCCACCACCAACCAACCCCAACCGGTGGCGGTGAACCGGAGTTGCAGAGGATGTGCCGTGTTGGCCGCCGTTCCTGTCACGTGGGTACCTTCACCTTGGCGAGAATGTCGCGAACCACCGGTCCGGCATCGGGATGACCCCCCGCTGCCCAACTGCGGGTGACCAGCCGATGCGCCAAGACCGGCTCAGCCAGCGTTTTGACATCATCCGGAATGACATAGTCCCGGCCGGCGGTGACCGCATAGGCTTGCACCGCACGGTATAAGGCCAAAGCTCCACGAATACTCGCCCCAAGGGCCAGTTCATGGTGCTGGCGGGTCTCGCCGACAAGGTCAAGGATGTACTCGGCAATCGCCTCATCGACACGCACACTGCGGACATAGTCTTGGAGAGCCAAGACATCCGCAGGCTGGAGTACGGGTTCCAGCTTGTCCACCGGCTCGCCCGCCCGATGCTGCGTCAGAATGGCCCGTTCGGCGTCACGATTCGGATAACCAACCTTCACGCGGATCAAGAACCGGTCGAGTTGACTTTCGGGCAGTGGATAGGTGCCTTCAAATTCGTGGGGGTTTTGCGTGGCAACGACCAGAAACGGCGGACCTAAGGGCCGGGTGTTACCATCGACCGTCACTTGCCGCTCTTGCATGGCTTCCAGGAGGGCTGATTGCGTCCGCGGTGTCGCCCGGTTGATCTCGTCGGCCAGGAGCACTTCGGCAAACAGCGGCCCGGGTTGAAAGACAAATTCGCTGGTCTGCGATTTGTACACGGTGACGCCGATCAAATCGCCGGGCAACAAGTCGGGGGTGAACTGAATCCGGTTGAACTTGCAAGCAATACTGCGAGCCAGGGCTTTGGCGAGAAGCGTTTTGCCGACCCCGGGTACGTCGTCGAGCAAGATGTGCCCTTCCGCTAGCAAAGCGACGGCGACCAAACGTACCACCTCGGGCTTGCCGAGAAACACCCGGTTGATGTTCGCTTGAAGATCGTCCAGCCGGGATGCCAATTCCCGGGGGGGTCGGGCAGAGGGTACGCCGTTACGGGCCATGCGCCGTCTCCATGCGTGGAAGCGACGACGTTAATATACGATTCTCACCGCCCCCCGGTTCGCGCTGCGCAATAGCCCGGCCAGTTCGCGCTCTCGATTCTCACCACCCCTGGGTTCGCGCCGTGGAACGGCCACGCCCGTTCACGCCATCCTTGCGGCCGACCAACTTCGTTGTTGCTGATAAGCTGGAAATTGGCTACCAAGATAAGAAAAGGTTTTAGAATAACAGGGACAATCCGCTTTCCGGACCCTCGGAGGACGGCGTATGATCCGTCTCGATGCAACTCGCCCCGCAACGTTCTGCGACGGCTTAACGCGGCGGGACTTCTTGCATGCTGGAGCTTTGGCTCCCTTGGGCTTGACCCTGGCCGGCTGGCAGCGCGCGACTCAGGCCGCCGGAGTTGCGGATCGCGACATCAATTGTATCATGCTGTTTCTGGTGGGCGGGCCCAGTCAACTCGATACCTGGGATCCAAAACCCCAAGCCCCGGTTGAAGTCCGCGGGCCGTTCCAGCCCATCAAAACCTCGGTCAATGGAATTCATATCAGCGAAATCTTCCCCAAAATGGCCCAGTATGCGGACAAATACTCCCTGCTGCGGACGGTCTATCATACCGCCACTGCGGTGCATGATACCGGTCATCAGATGATGCAAACCGGCCGGCTTTTTACCGGCGGGGTCGAGCATCCCCACATCGGGTGTGTTCTGGGCTATCTAAAAGGTGGACGCGGGGAACTGCCCGCCCATGTGCTACTGCCCAAGCCAATCGGCCGTACGGGGGGAAACCTCCCCCACGGCCACACGGCCGGCTATCTCGGTAAGCCCTACGATCCCTTCATTTTGAATGCCGACCCCAACGCCCCCGGATTCCAAGTGCCCGATTTACTGCCGCCCGAATACCTCTCCGCCATCCGTGCCCAACGGCGGCAGAAACTCCGCGACGCTGTCGATGCGGCGATGGCCCACTTTGAGCAAAACGCTGCCGCCCAACAACTGGACGACAACTTCCAACTCGCTTATAAGCTCATGTCCAGCTCGAAAGCCCGTGAGGCCTTCGCGTTAGAGAAAGAACCGGAGAAAACCCGCGACCGCTACGGCCGGACACGCTTTGGGCAATCGTGTTTGATGGCACGCCGCCTCATCGAAGCGGGCGTGCGCTTTGTCACCGTCAACATGTTCGAGACGGTGTTCGACGAAGTGACGTGGGACATTCACGGTTCCAAGCCATTCACCGACATCGTCCAAATGTCCAAAGAAGTGGCCCCCAACTTCGACCAAGCCTACACCGCCTTGTTGGAAGACCTCAGTGATCGGGGCTTATTGGCCACGACAATGGTCGTCGCCGTGGGGGAATTCGGCCGCACACCCAAGGTCAATCCCGCCGGTGGCCGCGACCACCACCCCGGGGCATGGACTATCCTGATGGGTGGCGGTCCCCTTCAAGGTGGCCGGATTGTCGGCGAAACCGATGAACACGCCTACGCCCCCAAAACCCGTCCCATCACCCCCGCAGAGGTGGCCGCGACCATTTACCGCGGACTTGGACTCGACCCGCATAAGGAACTGCCGGGGCCGCAGAATCGCCCCATCCCCCTGGTGGACTACAACGTCAAACCCATCAGTGAATTATTTTGATTCATGATGTGATTGATTCATGATGTGAAGCTACTCACCGATTGAAGTTACTCACCGATGTCGCCCGCCACTGACCGTCAAAATGTGAACATTTGTTATAAATGAACTGATGTTTATTGGCCGGCGTTGTTGAAGACTATTCCGATTCGTGAAGTGATGTTTTTATTCGTGAAGTGATGTTTTTTCCGCTCCGCGGAGGGGATTACCTATGCCGCGCATGGCCTTAACCGCCCTCGTGTGTCTCCTATCGGTTGTCCCGAGTGTTGCCGGAGAGATTCGCGTCTATCCCCCCACGGTCCACATCAGCGGTCCGGTACGCAGTCAGCAACTTGTGGTGGTGGAGGTGGAAAACGGTCGTGTTGTGCGCGATCGCACGGCGGAGGCGACGTTCGCTTCGTCCAACACCTCGATTCCGGTGGATGCCGCAGGTTGGATCTCTGCCAAAACCGCCGGTCAGGCCACAATCACCGTGACGGTGCAGGGCCAAAAGGCCACGGTCGAAGTGACCGCGGGCGACAGTCACACGAATTGGAATTTCCGGAATCATGTTCTGCCCACCCTGACGCGCGCCGGTTGTAACATGGGTGCCTGTCACGGGGCATTGGCCGGCAAGGGTGGCATGAAACTTTCGCTGCGCGGTTACGATCCCGAATCCGATTGGTTTGTGTTGACGCGGCAAGCAGTTGCGCGCCGGGTCGATCTGCGCCGACCCAACGACAGTTTATTGCTCAAGAAAGCCACCCGGAGTATTCCCCACGGGGGCGGTACTCGGTTCGAGGAGGGTTCCCCCCATTACCAGCTTCTGGTCGATTGGCTCAAAGCTGGTGCGCCCGGGCCGCAAGAAAGCGATCCGGTACTCGAACGCCTGGAAGTGTTTCCCCAGGCAATCCTAGTGCCAGCCCACCCTGCCAAAGACTCTCCGTATCGCATCATCGTGCGGGCGACCTACTCCGACGGCACGCAAGAAGACGTCACTCCGTGGGCGCGCTTCGCCTCCAGCGAAGAACTTGTGGTGCAAGTCGATGATGAGGGCCGAATCACCCCCCGCGGCCAAGGGGAAGCCGCGATCACCGTGAACTTTGGTACGAAAGTGGCCCTCGTGACGGTCACGGCACCGTGGGCGCAAGATGTGGCTGCTGAAGTGTTCCGCCAATCGCCTCGCCACAACTACATCGACGATCACATCCTGCGGAAATTGGAGCTGTTGCGGATACCTCCCTCCGGCCCTTGCACCGATGCCGAATTCATCCGGCGTGTCTACCTCGACACCTGTGGGATTCTCCCCGCACCCGCTGAGGTCGAGGCGTTCCTCAAGGACACCAACCCCCAAAAACGGTCTCAGCTCATCGACCGCTTGCTCGACCATCCGGCCTTTGTCGATTATTGGTCGCACAAGTGGTCCGATCTGCTGTTGGTATCCACACGCAAACTCGCCCAGCCAGCCATGTGGGCGTTCTACCGCACGATTCGCCACAGTGTGGCCAATAACCAACCGTGGGACCGATTCGCGCGCGACATTCTCACGGCCACTGGCAGCACTCTGATCCACGGCGGCGGCAATTACTTTGTCTTGCACAAAGACGTTAGCGAGTTGGCCGAAACAACCGCCGTCACCTTCATGGGCCTGTCGATCAACTGCGCCAAATGTCATAATCACCCCCTGGAGAAATGGACACAAGATCAGTATTGGGCCTTTGCCAATCTGTTCGCCCGCATTGCCCTCAAAAATGGTGAACGACGCGACGACGTGATCGTACAGAACAAACACGATGGTGAAGTGCTCCACTTGCGGCGCGGTGTTCCGATGCCACCGACGCCCCTGGGAGGAAAACCGCTACCGATCGATTCCCCCCGTGATCGTCGCGAGTATTTCGTGGCCTGGCTGACCGCACCGGATAACCCTTACTTCGCCAAAGCCATCATCAACCGCGTCTGGCGCAATTACATGGGGCGCGGATTGGTGGAACCCGAAGACGACTTGCGCGAAACGAACCCTCCCTCGCACCCGGAATTGCTCGACGCCCTGGCCGCGGATCTGGTCCAACACCACTACGATCTCAAATACCTTATGCGGCTGATCCTCAACTCGGCCGCGTACCAACGCTCATCCCAGCCATTGCCGGGCAACGCCGCCGACGACCGGTTCTATTCCCGTTACCTCATTCGCCGTCTGCCCGCGGAGGTCATCCTTGATGCCTACTCCGACGTCACGGGCGTGCCCACCCCCTTCGACAAGATCAACTCCGCCGCGGGCGACGACAGCCGACCCATCAACACCTACCCCCTCGGGACACGAGCTATCCAAATCCCCGATTCCTTGGTGACATCCCGTTTCCTCGATGCCTTCGGGCGTGCCGAGCGCGTTCAATCGTGTGCGTGCGAACGCAGTTCCGATTCCAGCGTCACGCAAGCCCTGCATCTGAATAACGGCTACACCCTCAACGACAAACTGCGCGATAAAAACTCGGTGGTCGGCCGTTGGCTGGCCGACAACTGGTCCAATGAGAAGATTCTCGACGAATTATTCCTGCGGGCACTGGCCCGCCGACCCACGCCCACCGAGAAAACCAAGTTGTTGGCGCTTCTCGAGGAAGGATCGAATGCAACCACCCGCCGCGAAGCCATCGAAGACCTGGTGTGGGCCGTATTAACCGGTCGCGAGTTTTTGTTCAACCACTGATTTGTTCAACCACTGATTTGTTCAACCACTGATTTGTTCAACCACCAGTTTTTGTTCAACCACTGACGAGAAAGATTTACCATGAATTCTCCCGACGTTCGCACGTGTTCATTGAGAAGCGTGGTGTGGCTGGGCGTGTTCAGCGGCTGCTTGTTGGCTTTCGGCTCGGCCGCCGCGGATGTGCCCTCGGGTCCGAAGGAAAGCCAAAAGGCCCCTGCGCTGAAGGTTTTTGCCGTCAGTGGCGATCCGAAAGATAAAGAAGTTGATTTTGTGGCGCTGCGGCAGGAAAAACCCACCGTCTTCGCCTTCCTCGCGGCGAAAGATTTTGATCGCCCGATGTTTCGTTACCTCAAGAAGTTAGAAGAAGAGTTGGGTCAGGACGGCCTGTTGGTCGCCATTTGGCTGACCGACGACGCCGATCAAGCCAAGGAGTATTTGGGGAAAATCGCGCAGTATTTCAACACTTCCGCCCTCACGGTCTATGGCAAAGCCAGCGGCCCCGACGAGTGGGGAATCAATTCCGATGCCCGGCTGACCGCAGTCGTGGTCCATCAAGGCCGTGTCGTGAAGTCGTTCGGGTATCAGTCACTCAATGAAACCGATGCTCCGGCTGTGGCTGAAACGCTCAAGAAAGCTGTCCAGAAGTGATCACATCTCCATGCAACCTCTTCGATTGACCAATGGGGTTTGCCAGAGGTTGTTTCCAAACGCGGCGCATTCGCCGAATGCCCCCATGTTGCCATCTGTTGGCGGGTCTTGCAACCACCTCGTAGGTGAGCCGTGAAAACGAGGACGGTCCAGAACTGACCGCCTCCCTGTGGAACCCGCCTGGGTTTTCGTGCCGAACCATTCGATTTTTGGGGGGGTTCTCGGCTTGTGTTGATCATGTGACTTCGTTAATGTAAACTTATGTATGCTAGGTGTCTTCTGTTCACAAGCTGCGGCAGTGGATGAGACCAACCACAGCGTGTCGCCCGCCAGGCGGCGCGTGCATGGGGTCTCGGGGGTGGGGGAGTGCTTGAGTTCTTGGGGGTGGGGATGGTGTCGTTGGAATTGAGGAGCGGTTCCGATACTTGGAGCGGTGTGGTTATGTGCCAGATGGATTGCAGGCCATCATGCACCGCGGAGTTTGATGAGATACACGGCACCAATTCCTTTGGTCGCCACTGGTATTGCGAATGTTCCGTGAGATTTTGATGAGAACTGGCTTCCCCCGCAGGAATTCTCTGGTACTATTGTTTTCACTTCCTTTGGTTGGAACAGACCGCGATAGCACAGCCTGCGGGCCGGCGTTCCGATCCATCACCGGCGGTGATCGGGATCAGACAACGAGTTGGAGATGCTCTTCGCGGCAAACTTCACCAACGGGAGAAAAGTCCGAACTCGTTTTCCCACCAGACCTCGCCCTTTTTCTAAAGTTTTCAACGACTCGCTGTTTCTGTTGCAGTCTGTGATGTTCTGGTGACGGTCGGTGGGCCGAGTCGCAGGTAGATCGCCCGCAGTTTTGCGAGCGAGATTCCCTCCTCACTCCAGGAGACACCTCATGTGTGTTTCACAGGCTGCGACATTGTCGCCGAGCACTCGCAGTAGCACACGCACAGGCCGGGCTTTTACGCTGATTGAGTTGTTGGTGGTGATTGCCATTATTGCCGTTCTGATTGGTTTGCTTTTGCCAGCGGTTCAGAAAGTGCGGGAAGCTGCCGCCCGGACGCAGTGCAGCAATAACTTGAAACAAATCGGTTTGGCTTTTCACAATTATGCCGACGTTTACAACGCCGTTCCCAATGCCTGGTTACGTCGTTGGAACGGTGCTGGTATTTGGCCATCCAGCAGTCCCAACCGCGACATCACAACCATGTGGCACCAAATTCTGCCCCAGATAGAAATGCAACCGCTTCATGATCGCGGGACGAATGCCAATCCGAAGATTCGTGGCTATAATGTTCGGACGTTTAGTATTGAATGGGATGTCGCCAGTGAAGTGGTCCGAACCTATCTGTGCCCGGCGGATAATGGGCCGACGAACCACACCCCGCCGCTGGGTTGGCCACCCAATGGTTGGAGTGGTGCCGGCTTGCAGAATCGCCCCGCCGGCAGCACCGCGGAGTTCGCCACGGCCAACTATGCTGCGAATGTCATGGTCTTTGACCCCAGTGTGAACCGCACGCTGTTGGCAGCAATGCCCGATGGACTTTCGAACACGGTGGCCATTGCCCACCGGCTGCGCTGGTGCGATGCGGCGATCCCCTGGGGTGGGCAAGGCCAGGGCTGTTGGACTGGTTGGGGGATTAGCTTCCACGGGATGGGCAATGCCCGCGACCTCGGCGTCTTCGGTATGCCCACCTATTTTGATCGCCGGGGGCTGAATCAAACACAACAGAATGAATCCGGCGTCCCCCGTGCTCGCATGGACGTGCAATTCAATAGTGCCATTCCCTTCTTCGCCAATCCCCCGGCCGGTCAGTGCCAGCCCCATGCTCTCACCTCGCCTCACCCGGGGGTGATGGTGTGCGGCTTGGGCGATGGTAGCGTCCGTTTGGTTTCCACCAGCGTGACGACGGCCAGTTGGCGCATTGCGTGCATCCCGGACGATGGCGGTGTTCCTGGCAACGATTGGTGATACCCGAAGGCCGATCACGATGGCTGCAGTCGAAGGCCGTCGTGGTCGGCTATTTTCGTCCGGAGTTTGAACACAGGAGCGAATTCATGAGATGCCTTCTCTTCATGCTGAAATTGTCAACCTTGAGCTGTGGGCTTTTCCTGGTGCTGCTCACAAACCTAGGATGCGAAAGCGGTGTTAAACGGGTGCCTGCCGGCGGCACGGTCACTCTCGACGGCAAACCGATGACCGGTGGGGTTCTGATGTTCTCCCCCGATGTATCGAAGGGTAATAACTACCGCGTGGGTTGCACCGGCCCGATTTCCAACGGTCGGTTCAACTTGGTCACCACGGGCATGGACCACCGCGACAATGGCAGCGGCGCACCGCCAGGATGGTACAAGGTCACCTACTTTCATCCCACCGAGGGTGAGAACAGCGATCCCTCCGTTCCCAAAGTGGCCGCGAAGTACTATAGCGAAGAAACGACCCCGCTCACGATCGAATTGACTGACCCGCCGCCGCCCGAGGGCTACAAAATCGAACTGACGAGCAAATAACCCCCGCGCCACGCAGATAACGTCTTCCCTGGCAGGCCCGACCTCGGACCTTCCGGGGTTCTTTTTGCCCCGCTCGGTGGGTTTTCTCCGATTCGCTTCTGTGCGAACATGAGATGCTGCCGTGGGAGGGTCGAAAAGCCGGTGTTGAGCCTCCCGTCAGTGATCGTGGATTCTCATGGGTGGATTTTCATAGTGATGGGAATTGTGATCGGGATTCTTATCATTCTTTTTGTGATTGTTGGTAGCAGAAAATGGCCGCAGCTGCGTCCAAATCCCCGTTGGCGGCGGCTCTCGGATGACGAATTCTTGGCCCGCTGCCCTTCAGGCATCAACCCCGCCACGGCCTTGC
>JANWYJ010000049.1 GCA_025055115.1 Gemmata sp. | reverse complement strand
TATTCCCACGATCCGGCCACGGGGCGGGTGTTATTGCACGCTATGCCCGTCATGATCGTGGTGTTGTGTTGTTTGGCGGTGGCCTATCGCTACTACTCCGCTTTTCTGGCGGCCAAAGTTGCCGCGCTGGATGATACCCGCGTCACACCGGCACACCGTTTTAACGATGGTCAGAACTACCATCCGACCAACCGCTGGGTTCTTTTTGGGCACCACTTTGCGGCTATCTCCGGCGCGGGGCCGCTGATTGGTCCCGTCTTGGCGATTCAGTATGGCTTTGCGCCTGGGTTGGTGTGGCTGGTCATCGGTGTCTGTCTGGCTGGGGCTGTGCAAGACATGCTGGTGATGGCTGCCAGTGTCCGCCGGGATGGCAAGTCGATCGCCGAAATCGCCCGTCGGGAATTGGGCTGGTCGGCGGCGATCATTGCTTCGGTCGCGATCCTGTTCATTGTGATAATTGCTCTGGCGGGCTTGGGTTTTGTGGTGGTTAAAGCGCTGGGGGGGGAGGAGGTGAAGTTGCCGGAGGGCATGATTATTACCGCGCCCGAGCCGCCGGTGCCGCGAGAGGGGGAGGGTATCTATCAATTTCCCCCCCATTGCCGGGTGAAGTATTCCCCCAACGACCCAGAAACCCTTCGTACCGAAGCGTTCGCAGTCCGAAGCCCCGAGCCGTTGCATCTTCGCGTCGAATCGGTCGGGCGCTATCTCTACCAGCTACCGGCTGGTTGCACGCAGGTGGTACCCGGCAGTTCGTGGGGCACGTTTACCATCGCCTGTACCATTCCGATTGCTCTTCTGGTGGGTTTATGGATGTATCGCATTCGCCCCGGGCAGGTGGTAGAGGCGTCGCTGATCGGGGGAGTGTTGACGCTGGTGGCGGTGATTGTGGGCCATTGGATTCCCGGTTCGCCGTTGGAGCGCTTCTTTGCCCTGACGCGTGAACAAACGATTATCGCCTTGGGGTTGTACGGCTTCATTGCCGCGGTCTTGCCCGTGTGGCTGTTGCTGGGACCGCGGGATTATCTGAGCAGTTTTCTCAAGGTCGGAACGGTCGGTTTGCTCGTGGTGAGCGTTTGTGTGGCCAATCCCGCGTTAGAAGCCCCTCCGGTCAACGAGGTTTTCCTCAATGGTGGGCCGACCTTCCCGGGGCAGATTTTCCCCTTTGTGTTCATCTGCATTATGTGTGGGGCCATCAGCGGCTTTCACGCGTTGGTCTCCAGCGGCACGACGCCCAAGATGGTCGACCAAGAGTCGCACATTCGTATGATCGGTTATGGTTCCATGCTCATCGAGGGCTTGGTGGGGGTGATGGCTCTCATTGCGGCGGCTGCTCTACCGTCGGACCTGTACTACGCCATCAATGTGCCGATTGATCAAACCCCTAAGTATCAACAGCAACTGGATGCAGTGTACGAAAAGTACGGCGTGCGCCTACCGCCGGCGGCCCACGACCCGGTTCATGCCGCGAATGTCGATTCGCCGCAACATCTCAATTTGGGGCAGGTCGAAGAACGGGTGGGTGGCGAATCGTTGCGTGGGCGGACCGGTGGTGCGGTCACTTTGGCGGTGGGGATGTCGGTCATCTTCGATCAGGCGTTTCGCTGGGTCGGTATCACCGGAGCCTGGTTGCTGAAGTATTGGTATCACTTCGCGATCATGTTTGAGGCCTTATTCATCCTGACGACCATCGACGCGGGAACGCGGATTGCCCGATTTCTCTTTCAGGAAACCGCCGGGCGCGTGTATGCACCGTTGGGTCGCCCCGGTTGGTGGCCAGGGGCGTTGGTGGCCAGTGCACTGGTCACTGGGAGCTGGTGCTGGCTGATCTACACCGGCAGTATCGACACCATTTGGCCCATGTTCGGCATCGCCAATCAACTGCTTGCGGTGCTGGCGTTGGCCTTGGTGACGACGTGGATTGTCCACAGTGGCCGCAGTCGATACGCTTTTGTGACAATCATTCCCATGGCATTTGTGGTCAGCACCACACTGACAGCGGGCACCCAATTGGTCACGGGTCGGTTCTCACAAATGATCCTCGATGGCCGGGCACGGATGGCCGAAGCCGCGGAGAAACTGCCCACGGCCGCCAGCGCAGCAGCGCAAAAGGTGTTCCAAGATGCTATCAGCACCGGTCAGAAGATGATTCTGACCGGGTATCTCAACGCGGCGCTGACGCTGTTGGTGATCACCTGTGTGGTGACGTTGGTGTTGTGGTGTGTGGCGCGATGGCTGACGGTCTGGCTGGGCTGGGATGCGTTGAAGGTTCCGCGGCCCCCGCCCATGTAACTGTCCTCTTCGGGAGCAGCAGTCAACAACCCTTCGGTTGATGCGTGGAAGGTTCTCCGGCCGCCGCCCATGTGACCCCGCGGCGGGGTGAGAGCTTCAGTCCGTCGCCCCGGCGCGACAGGTTCCCGGCAACTACCCACAACGCGGTGGTATCGCCCCCGGGCAGCGGCCCATCCGAACCGCCCCGTGACCTATCCTAATCGCCTCGTCGCCACATCGGGCGAAGGGCTGCCCTACTGGCGAAGACTCAGCAGGTGTGATGGGCCGATGTGATGGGCCGAGGGGGCGGTTCGTGGCCAGCCAGCCCACTGTGCCATTGTGACGCCATTGGAACCCGGCGATGTCCTATCCTTACCACTATCCTGACCAGCGATTCGCGCTAAGCCAGCCCATCGTGCCATTGTGGCGATATTGAGCGCGCCCCCCCCGCGAGGATGAGGGGCGTGGTCGTGCTTTATGACAGCGTGATTATGACAGCGTGATACTGTTGAGAAACTCCGCGTTGGTTTTGTGTTTGCTCAGTTGCTTCAACAGCAGTTCCATGGCTTCAACGGGGTTCATTTCCGACAGAATCCGGTGCATGATGTGCACCAAGCGCAGTTCCTCCTCGCTCCGAAGAAGTTCTTCTTTGCGTGTGCCGCTTTTGTTGACATCGATGGCCGGATAGACGCGGCGGTCCACCATGCGGCGTTCGAGGTGCAATTCCATATTCCCCGTGCCCTTGAATTCTTCGAAGATCACTTCGTCCATCTTGGAGCCGGTGTCGATGAGAGCCGTGGCCAGAATGGTCAGGCTCCCGCCTTCTTCGATGTTGCGGGCAGCGCCAAAGAACCGCTTGGGTTTGTAGAGGGCCGTGGCATCCAAACCGCCCGAAAGCAGCTTGCCGCTGCCCGGGGCCACCGTGTTGTACGCGCGGGCCAGGCGAGTGATCGAGTCGAGCAGAATCACAACATCGGTCCCGTATTCCACCAAGCGCTTGGCTTTCTCAATGACCATTTCGCTGACTTGCACATGCCGCTCGGGGGCTTCGTCGAAGGTCGAGCTGACAACTTCCACCTTCGACCCTTTCACGGTGCGGCTCATGTCGGTCACTTCTTCGGGTCGTTCGTCGATCAACAAGACGATGACGTAGCATTCGGGGTGATTCTTGATGATGGCGTTGGCCATCTTTTGCAACAGAACCGTTTTCCCGGTTCGTGGCGGAGCGACAATCAGGCCGCGTTGGCCTTTCCCAATGGGGGTGATCAGGTCGATGACGCGGGTGTTCAATTCTTCGGGGGTGGTCTCCAATTTGAGCCGTTGGGTGGGGTGGAGCGGCGTCAGATCATCGAAAACGACCTTTTGTGTCAAAAGATCGGGGTCTTGGTAGTTGATCGCCTCAACACGCAGCAGGGCAAAGTAGCGTTCGTTTTCTTTGGGCGGGCGGATTTGCCCGGCGACGACGGAGCCGGTCCGCAAGCCAAAGCGGCGAATTTGGCTGGGCGAGATGTAAATATCGTCGGGGCAGGGCAGGTAGTTGTAATCGTGGCTACGAAGAAACCCGAAGCCATCGGGCAGAACTTCGAGCGTTCCTTCGCCGAACATCAGACCATTGGCCTTCACGCGTTCCTTGAGAATGCGGAAGATGAGGTCTTGCTTTTTGAGGCCGATGTACTCTTCTTTGGGAATTCCCTCTTCGCGTGCCGTTTTTTGGAGCTGCGCGATCGTCATGTGCTGCAGCTCGGTGATGTAGGTATTACCTTTTTTGATTTCCTCATAACGGCTATTCGTTTCGGCATCAAAGCCGTGTTCGTGGGGATCGACGGGGATGGACGGGGCCGCGGCCGTCACCGGCGCGACGGGGGTCGAAGTTTCCAGACGCGCTGGGGTGTCCGGCTCCGGCGGGGGGGCCTCGGGAGCCGGTGGTGCAGCCGTCGCGACGGGCTGTTCATCGACAATACCGGCGGCGAAGCCGTCTTCGTCAGCCGGGGGGGGCGGTAC
>JANWYJ010000092.1 GCA_025055115.1 Gemmata sp. | reverse complement strand
CCCGCGATCACCGGGTAGGGAATTTCCCGAGGCTCTTGGCTAAGGGCATCAGCGACGTAGATCACCGTCGGCTCGGCGCGCAAACCCTGATGGTGCGCTGCGGATTCAATCGCGGCCACGATTCGCGGCGGCAGAATCAACTCTGTGGATTCGATGCTCAAATAACCGCCGCTTTGGAAACGCCGCTGGAAGTCGATTTCACGAATCTTCAGGCCGTAGTCCTCGATGCGCAGGCGTGGTCGCAGGGCGTGATCGAGTTCAGGGGTGGACGCGCCACGGGCGACCAGCAGGGTGGCGGTTGGGGTGGCTTGGCCGGTGGCCAGGCGGGCCAGTGCCCGCAGGGGAACGAAGACATTGAGCGGGGCTGCCGGGTTGGGCGTCAGGTTCCAGTCGTTCGCCGGCGCATCGGGTGGTAAGACCGCGACGACCGCAAACTCTTCTGTCGCCGTCACATCATCGAGACTGCGTTTGGCCAGTGACGATGACCGCGGCACGTCGGAGAATCGCTCGACACCCAGGCGCACGCTCGCCCCAGGGGTGGCCCCGAGTTTCTCCGCGACACGGTGGGAAAGTACAATCTGCCGGGAGGTGCTATTCCAATCCACATTCCCGTCATCGGCCAGGCCCGGCGGGGGGAAACGAGCATCCACGCCCCACACCGTGATACGTCCGAGGTAGGCTGCGGTGGCTGGATCAGAGGTGGCTTGCAGCGAACCAGGTAGTAGCAACACTGGAGCGACGAAGCCCGGCAGACCGTCGGTCAGTTGGCGGTTGTCGTCGCGCCGTTCCAGGCGAATCGGGCGTGGCAGGAAGGCGACGGCGTCGATACCTTGGAGCTGCCGCTGGATGCGCTGACGCAAACTGCCGCGCAGGGAATCGCCCACCAGCAGCGCCCCAGTCAGGACCGCCGCCCCGACCGCGACGCCCAGGAGCACCGCGGCATGACCGCGAACATGATACGCCAGATTGCGGCGAAGCAAGGTTGAGACCGTGAGCATGAACCACTCTCGGCAATGGGGCGGGAACTATTTTCGGGCTTCCAGTACACCGTCGTTCATGTCGTAACGGCGGGCAAAGAGTTTGGCGAGTTCGCTGCTGTGTGTCACGACGACCAGCATATTGCGTTCTTGTTCCTGCAGTTGCACCAGCAGTTCGCCGACCGCCTGGGCGTTGCTGCGGTCGAGATTGCCGGTGGGTTCATCGGCCAGCAGAAGGATTGGTTTGAGAACCAAGGCCCGGGCGATGGCGACGCGTTGTCGCTCGCCGCCCGACAGTTCAGCGGGGCGATGATCAAGCCGTGCGGCCAGACCGACCCGCGCCAGCAAATCGCGGGCGTAGGCTTCTGTTTCCGCCGGTTGGGTCGAGCGGTTAACGAGTGTGGGAATGAGTACATTCTCCAACACCGAGCATTGGGGGAGCAGGTGATGGTCTTGAAAGATGAAGCCAATCCGGGCGTTGCGGAAAGCTGCCAGTTCGGATTCCGGCAACTGGAAGGGATTGATGCCTTCGAGCGTGACCGTACCGCGGGTGGGGCGATCGAGGGTGCCGAGGATGTGCAGCAGTGTGCTTTTGCCTGAACCACTCGGCCCCATGATGGCCACGGCCTCGCCGCGTTCAAGTTGGAGGTTCACGCCACGCAGAACCGTCAGCGGTGCTGGTCCGCGGGTGGGGTATTCTTTGGTGACCTGATTCACAAGCAGCGACATAGCAGTGTCAATCCATCATCAAGGCGGCGAGTGCTAATACACCCAAGCCGTAGAAGGTGTATTCGACATCGGTCTGTTCGTCCCACAAGCCGCCGCGGAAGCCGCCGATGGGCCGCTCGCACTCATACGCGTAGTTCTGCACTTGCTCCCAGTCGAGCTGGTGGGCACAGCCGAGTTGGTCGAGCGTCCAACTGCCGGTGAAGGTCGACAGCAAATCGGCGGCCGGGATGCGATCGTTGGCCCGCAGGCCGCCTTCGAGGGGCGACCGTAGCGCGGCGAGAAACGCGGCTGTGGTTTGTTTTTCTTCAGCGCTGAGGCCACCGAGCATTTGCAAAAGTCCCACGCCGGCGGCCGTCGGATTGGTGCCGCTGCGCTTCATGGCGCTGATTTCGACATAACCGCCATCGGGCCGTCGCCGCGATTGCACGAAGGCGGCGAGTTTTTCCGGTTGTGGCAGGTCGCGGCCCAACAGTTGCAGGCTCAAAGCCACCAGGAAGCTTGTGTAGGTGCTGCCGTGGATGGCTCCAGGCGTTTTGCCATAGCCGCCATCGGGAGTGCGGAAGCTTTCGAGTGTGGCGGCGACGCGGTCTTGCCAGCCGGCAGGGGCATGGGCGAGCAGGTCTGGCCCACCTCCCAGAGGAACCAAATAGCAGCTGATGATCAGCGAGAAGAAATCGACGACGCCGGCCGAACCGGTCAGCGCTGTTTGTAAGAATTGCCCCGCCTGTTGGCACACGTCGGGTGTCAGGGCTTGTAAGATCGCCAACGACCGCAGGGCAAAGCCGGTGTAGTACAGGTCCGAACCGCCCTCGCGGCCGGAAAAGCCGCCGTCGGGGTTCTGGGCGGCCAGCAGATACTGCGTATGGCGGCTCCGGACGTCGGCAGGTAGCCGTTCGATGCCTGCCAGCAGTCGGTTGGTCAGTTGCGTTAAGTAGGGTTCGTGTTCGGTCATGGGGTGGGGGGGCGCGGCGATTCAACCTTCGAGTTGGGCGCGCATCTGAGCCGGGATTTCCAACGATTCCAGACGATCGGGACCGATTGAGCGGACCAGCACCGCCGTGATCCGTCCCACGGCGACCGTTTCGCCGTGTTGGTTGGTGAACTCATGCCGGTAGGTGATGGATTTGGTCCCCAGTTTCTCGATGGTGACGGTGATGGTCAGCACATCTTGAAAACGGGCCGGTTTGAGGAAATCGCAACTGGCGGCCACCCGCGGAAAACCGAATTTCATCCCTTCGGCATACCAACTGACGTTCAACCCACGGCTGCGGAGGAAATCCGTCTCCGCGACTTCCATGAAGCGGAAGTAGTTGGCAAAGTGCATGATACCGGCCATGTCGGTATCACCAAATTCGACGCGACGGGTGGTTTGGAAGGGGGTCATGCGGATGGTGGATCTAAGGAAGGACAGAAGCGTGCGACAACGGCCAGGGTCTGGCGGGCCATGATTTCCGCGTGGAAGCGTTGGCGTACGGCGGCCGCGCCGGCCTGCCCGGCGCGGCCGCGGAGGTCGGCGTCCGTCAGCATCCGCCGCAGCCCGTCCGCCAGTTCCTCCACGGAATCGGGGGCCACTAGCAGCCCGCCGCCGGTCGCTTCTACCAACTCCGGGAATGCGCCGTGTGCCGGCAAGACCACGGGTACACCATTGGCCCACGCTTCCAGGACGTACAGCCCTTTGGGTTCGCGGTAGGTCGTGGGGACGCACAGCACGTCCAGCGTGCGGAGGAAGCACACTTTGGCTTGGTGTGTGGGGGACGCGACATACTCGAAATCGTCGCGCAATCCCGCGGCTTCCAGGCGCTTGAGTTGTTCCTCGAAATAGCCGCGATGGTTGGCACCCAGCCAGCCGCTGGCTTTCAAAGATGCGCGGGGCGCGCCGGGCTGTTGGCGGAGGCGGATGAACGCTTCCACCAGGCGATGAAACCCCTTCTCCGGACAAACGCGCGCGAAGTAACCAATCACGAAGGGTTCCTGAGTGCTGACAGGGCGCGGTGCACCATGCCCGGCCAGTTGAATCCCCGGCGGCACAACCTCGATGCGCGACCGCGCGATTCCCAGATACTGGGCCATATAGTCGGCGTAGTAGACGCTCGTGCTGATGTAGGCATCGACCGCCCGATCGTTGGCCCGGATCAATTCCAGGCAGCGGCTTCGGTCCCTCTCCGGCAGGGCATCGAGGAAAATATCATCGCCCTGTAACGTGACCAGCACCGGTACGCCCAGGGCCGCCTTCACCGCGGGCACAGCGCCGGAGAGCAAAGCATTCGTGAACAGGACCACCTCCGGCTGTTCGTCGCGGAGATAGCAGACCAACTTCTCAACTTCCTTGGCCTGCCTACCGTGCTGGCCTGCGAGCATGGAAATCGTCAGCTCACCCAACTGGCTGTAGTCGGTCTGGACCGCGAAACGGGAAACCCACCGCAATAGCCAGCGAAAGTTGAACAACCGGTCGATGATCCACGGCGTGTGGCGAAAGAACCAGAATTTCTGCTCCAGGTAGACATTGACCCCCCCGAAGAAGACGCGACGTTGGGAGGCATCGTCTTCGTCCGTGGTTATGGGTGTGTAGGTGGGGATGAGCAGGGCATCGTGGCCTAGTTGCCGCAAGGCATTGACCAGCGTATTGTCGCGCAGGCAACTGCCGCAATACATACCTGCGGCCCCAGCGGTAATCAATGCGATCTTCATGGTTAGTTGGTACTACGGCCGTGGAGTTGTCTTACGATTCCTACCGAAATTCGGCGAAGGGCTTTCACCACGGATGTGGCCAGAGTCGCTTCCTTGCCGGTCGATGCTTCCTTGCCGGTCGATGGGGTGGCCGGAGGTGATGGTTGCGGTGGAGCCGGGTCGAGGTCGGGTTGTTGGAGTGGTTAGAAATGAAAAAGCGATGAAGGCCGGGCCTCCGTCCGAAGGCCTAATCGGCGCGGTAGGGGGGCAAATTCAAGCCATGATTCGACGTCGCCGCCGCGATCCAGAGACTTAAAGAAATGAAGGCCGGGCCTCCGTCCGAAGGCCCGGTCGGCACGGTAGGGGGGCGGGGTATCGCCCTTCGGCTTCAAAGCCGCGCGGTGTTGGCGGCCGGGCTGGACTTTCGACACGCCGGGGGAGCGGGTTACAGCCCTTCGGCTTCAAAGCCGCGGCGATAGTCTTTGCGCACGAAGGCGTTGGCTTGGTCGTGATTGGTGAATCGGAGGGTGGCCGCGTCCCATTTGAGGTCGGTTTGAGGGAAGCGGGTGGCCAGGCACCCGAGGAGTACCATCTCGGTGAGAGGACCAGAGTAGCGGAACGGGGTCGAGGGCTGGCCGTGGCCGCGGATCGCCTCCACCCACTGGAGGTAGTGGTTGTCGCTTTTGACTGCGGGCATGCGAAAATCGCGGAACTTGTCACCGATGAGGATGGGATCGCGGCCGGAGTTGTAGGGCGAGTACAACACCCCCTCGGTTCCCACGATGATCGAGCCTTGGCTATCGAGGGGGTGGGAGCCGATCGTTTGGACGATCTCCTGAGGCGGACGCACCGAACCGTTGTACCAGGTGAGCGTGACCGGATCGGTCGTGTACTTGGTGCCAGGGAAGACGTACTTGACCTGCACATCGAGCGACCAGTTGTAGTCGTTGGGGCCGGGCAACTCGGAACGAATCAGCTGGGGATGAGTCACTCCCAGGGCACCAAAGACGGGGTCGAGAATGTGGCAGCCCATATCGCCGAAGGTGCCTGTGCCGAAATCGAGCCGTTTGCGCCACTGGCCAGGGTGATAGTAACCTTTGATGAAGGGCCGTTCGCGGGCTACCCCCAGCCACAAGTCCCAGTGGAAACCAGCCGGGACGGGGTCGGTGCGTTGGGGTTTGGGTGCCTTATCGCCCCAGGATTTGCCGCTCCAGGAATGGACTTCTTTGACCCGGCCGATAACGCCATCCTGAATCAGTTGCACGATGAGCTTGTGCGGGCGCGCCGAATGCACCTGAATACCCATTTGCGTGACGAGTTTCTTGGCCGCCGCCACTTCGGTCAGCCGCCGGGCTTCATGGACCGTGTGCGTGAGGGGTTTTTGAACGTATACGTGCAAGCCACGATTCATCGCCCGCAGGGCGATGGGGGCGTGCATATGATCGGGGGTGGAAACATTCACGGCATCGAGGTTTTTCTCCTTGTCCAACAGCTCCCGATAGTCGGTGTAGATGCGGCACTGGGGAAACTTATCCTTGACTTTCGCCACACGCGCTTCATCGACTTCAGCCACGGCAACCAGCTGAACGTGTTGACTGGCAGTCAGAGCGTTGATGTCGCTCCAGGCCATGCCATCAGCCCCAAAACCGGCATGAAGGATGGTTTCACTGGGGGCCGCGTGGGCATGCAGCCGCCAGACGAACGGGGCCGCGCAGGCAGTGGTTGCGGTTTTCAACACCGTACGGCGGGTCAACCGAGGCATGGTATGGCTCCGGTGGGAATGATGCGGACGCGAAAACCACCTTATGCCACAGCAGAAGCGAAATCAATGGGCTGCCGCCGCTCAACTTCGGGTAGGTGAAAATGGCCGGGCGTGCTAAACTAATCTCCAGACGGTCGCCAGTGCTCGGCCCCCTCAGACCGCCGGAGGGGCCGGCGGAGAGGTCGAGGGCGAGCCTGCGGCCCGCGGATGAGGTGATGCGGCACGTGCGTGCAGAGGACCGCGGTTCCACAGAGAATGCGCCACCGGGGGAGGCTTTCCCGGATTATGTCCCTGCGCGCGGCTTGACCGCGTATCTGCTGGGTCGCCTCGACTTCGAGACGCTCAACGCTCTGCAGCGCCGCCTGATCTACGAAGTGTCCGGCGACCGCGACCGCGGGGCGGTGATTGTGTGCGATCATCCGGTGGGCATTACCATTGGCCGGGAAGGCAGTGCCGCCCACGTCCGCCCCAGTGCCGAGCAACTGGCGCTGCGTGGCTGGCCGGTGCGGTGGGTAGCCCGCGGCGGCGGGACAATGCTCCATCTGCCCGGTCAGGTCACTTGCTATCCCATTGTGGCCCTGGATGCCCTCCGCCTCACCGCGGGCCGCTTTGTACAGGAATTGCTGGCCCTGGCGGTCGATCTCCTGGGCGAATTCGGCCTGACGGGCACTCCCGATTACGAACGCCCCGGCGTTCGGGTGGCTGGACGACGGCTCGTTCACGTCGGCGTCGCCATCCGTCGCGGCGTGACTGGCTTTGGCCTGATTGTGAATGTCGATCCGGACCTGGCCCCATTTTGGGACGTCCGTTGTGATGGCGACCCTATGCCCATGACGTCCCTGGCCCGGGAAAGCCCGCACCGCGTTCGCCGGACCACCGTCCGGCAACGTTTGGTTGAATTGCTGGCCCACCGTTTCGGCTTCGATCGGCTTTCGGTCTTCCACAACGACCCGGCTCCGTTATCCCAATCCCGACACCATGCACTCCCTCACGGTTCTTGACAATCCCCCTGCGCCGGCCGGGCGGTCGCCCGGTCCCCGTTTGCCCGCCTGGCTGAAGCGGCCGCTGCCGGCTGGCAACGGCAACAATTTCACCGCCCGCTTGATCGAGGATTTACGCCTCGAAACTGTTTGTGAAAGCGCCCGCTGCCCCAACCGTCCCGAATGCTGGGCACGCCGGACCGCCACCTTCATGATCATGGGTAACCACTGCACCCGCACCTGCAGCTTCTGCTCAGTGCCCAAGGGAACACCCGAACCCCTGGCCGACGATGAACCGCAGCGGCTGGCCGAAGCGGCGGCGCGGCTGGGGCTGAAGCACGTCGTCATTACCTCCGTCACCCGCGACGATCTACCCGACGGTGGCGCGGCCCATTTCGTCCGCTGTATCGCCGCGGTACGCCAGCGCCTGCCCGAGGCGGCCGTGGAAGTGCTGACGCCCGATTTTCTCGGCGATCCTGCGGCCATCGACGCCGTGATTGACGCCCAGCCCAACGTCTTCAACCACAATCTCGAAACCGTTCCGCGCCTGCACCGTGTCGTTCGCGGCCGGGCTTTGTATGCGCGGAGTTTGGGCCTGTTGGAGCGTGTCAAACGCCGTGCGCCGCACATCGTCACCAAAGCGGGGCTGATGCTGGGCATCGGCGAAACGATCGACGAACTGTTCGATGTCTTGGCCGATTTGCGCGCCATCGATTGCGACGTCCTGACGCTGGGGCAGTATCTGGCCCCTACCGCCAAGCATATCCCGGTGCAGCGCTTTGTGCCGCCTGAGGAGTTCGCAGCTTTGGCGGCCACGGCCCGGTTGTTGGGCTTCCGCCAGGTGGTCGCCGGACCGTATGTTCGCTCCAGTTATCATGCCGACGCCATGGTGACACCGTGAACGAACCGCGTCAGATACCGATTGCCGTACCGGAGTTGGGCAGTGCCGCCATCCGTTTCAGCCTCTGGCATGTCGAGGTGGGTGAGCACCTGACCGAGGGCGATCGCGTGGCCGAGCTGCTCATTCCTGGGGCCATTGTCGATGTCAGTGCCCCAACCAGCGGTACGCTCATCGACCGCATGGCCCATCCGGACGATCCGCTCGCGGTGCATCAGGTGATCGGTATCGTTCGCGAAGACTACTAACCGGCAGCCCCAAAAAGCCGGTTGGGGGGAACCACCGTCATGGCGCGACCCGTCTTCCTTTCGCTCGATGGTGTCGATGGCACCGGCAAAACGACCCAATGCCGGTTACTGGTCGACTGGCTGCGCACGCAGAAAGTCCCGGTCACGGCCTGTGCCGATCCCGGCGGCACCGCCTTGGGACAAGAACTGCGGCAACTGTTGCTCTTCGGCCGCGACCATGCGATGGCGGTCATCACCGAAGCGCTGCTCTTCATGGCCTCACGGGCGCAGCTGGTTGAGGAAGTGATCCGCCCGGCCCTCGCCCGCGGGGAGGTCGTCGTTTCCGATCGCTTTTTGCTGGCCAATGTTGTCTACCAGGGCCACGCCGGCGGACTCAACCCCGCTGACGTGTGGGCCGTAGGCCGCTTTGCCACCGGCGGCCTCGAACCCGATCTGACGCTGGTCTTCGATGTTCCCCCGGATGTGGCCGTCCAACGCCGCCAGAGCGATGCAGATCGCCTCGAAGATCGCGGAGCGGAATACTATGCCCGCGTTCGCACGGGCTTCACCTACGAAGCGGGCATGCGCCCCGAGAAATTCCGGCTGATCGATGCCACCCCCGCGATCGACACCGTGCATCTGGAAGTCCGCCGCCACGTCAGCCGAGTGTTGACGGAACATGGCTGGGATGTCGCCCTGGGGTAACATCGCGGAAGGAATGGACCATGTCATGGCCAGCCATTCGTGGGCACGCGGCGGTGTGGCAACTGTTTCTCAACGCCGTGCAGCAGAACCGCTTGGGGCAAGCTTACCTGCTGGTCGGCCCGGAAGGGATTGGCAAAAAACGCCTGGCTTACGCCCTGGCCCAGGCTCTGCTGTGCCCGCAACCGCCCGCGCTGCTCACGGCCTGCAACCGCTGCCCAGCTTGCGCTCAGGTGGCCGCTGCAACTCACCCCGACCTGCTCGTTCTGCGTACGCCCGCCGGCAAACAGGAACTGCCCGTGGCCGCCATGCGCGAATTCTGTGCCCACCTGGCCCTCACCCCCGTGCGGGGTTCACGCAAAATCGGCATTGTGGAAGATGCCGACGACTTCAACGACGAATCCGCCAACGCCTTCCTCAAAACCCTCGAAGAACCCCCGCCTGGTACATTGCTGCTGCTGGTTGCGACTAGCACCGATCGGCTGCTGCCCACGATTTTGTCGCGCTGTCAGGTGGTCCGCTGCGCCGCCCTGAGTGAGGCCGACCTCATCGCCATTCTCGAACAGCATGGTATCGGCGATGCTCCGCAGCGGTCACGGCTGGCGCGGCTGGCCGGCGGGAGTGCCGCCCGGGCCGTGGCCCTCGCCGACCCCGCCTTCGCCACCTTCCGCCGCCAACTGCTGGAGGGGTTGCTGTCCCCGCGCCCCGATTTTCGCTCACTGGCCGCGCTGTGGACGCAATTCCACGATGAGGCCGGTAAAGACTCCGCCGCCCAACGCACCCGCGCTGCGCTTGTCCTCCAGATGCTCATCGATACCCTCCGCCACGCCCTGAAACTGTCGCTGGGGGCCACCGTCAGCGATCTGGAAGCGGCCGAACTACTGCGCCTGAAAGCCTTTGCGGAACGGCTGGGCACCGCCAGGCTGATGGAATTGCTCGAACAATGTCTGCAAGCCGATCATTACGTGGAACGCCGGGTCCAATTGATTCTCGTGGTCGAAGCTATCGTGGCCCAATTCACCGCGAATCGCGTTCCGCCAGGGCCTTAAGCGTCGCGGCAGACCCCAATGCGGCCGCCCAACCTCGACACCGACGACCAATACCCCCCACCAGCCGTTATCCACAACGAAGCCACCACTCGGGCGATCATCGGCCTTCGATGGCGCTGTCAACCCGAACGCCCTGAGGCCGTTTCTACGACAAAGCCACCACTCGGGCGGCCATCGGCCCCTCGCAACGAATAGCCCCAACGAATATCCCCCCACCAAGACTCAGCGCCACATGGGTGTTGCCCTCCGCCCCTCGGCGGTCATGGCCACCGATCCTGCCACAGGCAGGCCCAACGCGCAGTGTCACACGGGTGTTGCCCTCCGCCCCGGCTTGTTCGTTGTGTGTGTTCTGCGTTCCTTGTGTATTCCACGCCAGCGGCCAGTCACTGCTCAGACGGCGCGTGTTTCCGCTGGTGTCGGCCAGTTCCTCTTGTTTCTTCCACGCCCAGGGGTATGACAGCGCTCATGAAGCGGCTTTTTCGCCGAGTCGGGGTGCCTCTTGTACTGCTCGCGACGGGCTGCACGAATGCTCCGATCGCGGGTTTTCTGGATACTTGCTTTCCCAGTCGGGCCAAGTTGCCGCCGCCGGCCCCCCCCAACCCGGACCCTCTCCCGCCGCGGCCAGCGCCGCCGGGCGGCTCCGGTCCGCTTCCCCCCATTCCGCCGCCGGCGCCACTGGTGCCATGACGATGGGTTCTGCCGGAAGCCGGTGGCGTTTGGAATAGCCCCACGACTCGAACCGTAATGCTCGACCTCCTACCGTGAGGCTTGAAAGAAGCACCGTGAGGCTTGAAAGAAGTGATAGGCAGTTCTGGGCCGGCGGTGGTCGCGGGGGGCTGGGAGGCTCTGGCCAGTGGAGGGGGTGTTTGTGGCGTTTTCGTATTAGCGGGGCGGTGGTCGCGGGGGGCTGGGAGGCTCTGGCCAGAGCCGCGCGAATGATAAGTCCTTGTTGGATGGAGGGTTAGGCTGTTGTGAGAGCGGCGGCGACGGCAAGCTTGAGGTCCCGGATGGTCGTCAGCCAGTCTTTCCGCCAGCTGTTGAAGGCCTTTTTGCCCGCGGGTAGGCGTGCCCGCAGAGCCGCGCTGAGAGCGTCGAAGCCGGGGCGCACGCGATGCCACTGGGCGGGGAGGATGGCTTGTAACATCCCACGAACCTGGCGCAGTCGCTCCAGAGCGACCACGGCATCTTGGATGCCGCCCAGCAATTCCTGCACCGTTTCGACCGCGGGGTAGATGGTGTCTCGGAGCAACGGCGGGAAACAATCGGCAAAAATTTCGATCGCATAACGCAAGCGTTTGGCAGCGATGCGAAGCGCATGGAGTTCGGGGGGGGTCTTGGGGTGGGCTTCGACATCCGCGGTGAAGGTGCGCATCCGTTCGGCCAGTTGCTGGGTGGCCAGTTCGCCCAGTGTCGCCGGTGGGGGGCTGCCATGGTCTGTCGCCGCCCGGACACGCTCTGGCAGTTCGCGGGCCAGTTCGGCCCAGCGCGGCCCTACTTCTGTGGCGGCCGTGGTGAGTCGTTCTTGGGCTGCGGCCCGTTGACCGCACGCGTAACCGATCAGAAAATCCAACGCTGGCTTGGTCCGCGGGGCACGGAAAGCGCTGATCGTTGGCAAGGCCAGTAAGAACACGTCCCAATCGCGAGCCTCCCCCGCAGCCCGCCGTAGCGCGCGCAACGTTTGTTTGGCCTCTTTGTAGAGTTTGGGGGGTATGGTCGCGGCAAAAACGCGCAAGGCAGCATTCGCCCGCCGAGTCGCCACCCGCAATTGGTGAACGTGTTCGACATCGTCGTAGGGTTTGTCGCACGCTAGCGGCAGATAATGATCAACTACGCTCAGGCGCGCGCTCAGGACCCGCTGAGCCGCGGTGGCCACCGACATGTTGGCTGTCAAGCCTTCGATCCATTTCCCTTCGGCCATGATCGTATCCCCATGGGGAACGCATGTTCAATTTCCATACAGCTCCGCGATGCGGGCCGCTTGTTGCCGCGCGGCGAGCCACTCCTGGACCTGTTTCACCTCCGTGAGGAACCGTTCCACCTGTTGACGTTCCTGCGCGATGGCCGCGGCCAGTTGCTGAGGAATCGCCAGATACACCCGCTCCAGTGCCGCCGCCAGCCGCTGCCCCAATTCTGCACGAAACTGATGGCGAATGGCGGGCCAGCGCACCGGCAGAAGCAGTATGATGAGCAGATGAAAAACGATGATGACGACAAGGGGGATCACGACGATCAACGCCATGCGGAAGAAGTCCGGGATGTCGCCATAGATGAAGAAATTCCACAAAATCCACGCGGCGGTGGCCACCAGCGCAATCTCGGGCACAGTGTTGCCCAGGAGCGTCAGGGTGGCGCGGAGCAACCGCCGCCAACCGGTCGGGTGGGTGGCTTGCCGTTCGATTTCCGCCAGAGCGTCGATGACGGCTTGTGTCCACTGTTCCCGATCTTCCAACCGGCCAGCGCTTTTCGTCGCTTCGGCCAAAAGGGCCAGCGGGAAACCTTTCATCTCGGCATCGATGAGCAAGCGGTTGATCAGGGCGGTGGTGCGCTGATCGAGTACTCGTTCACCGGCGGTCCGGGTGCACTCGTGGATAAATTCATCCAGGTTCCAGCGTGCGGGGGTTTCGATACGGTTACCCCGCAGTCGCCCTTTCCAGCCACTCAACGGCAGCCGGTCGCGGAGTGTGCTGCCGGCATAGCGCATCCGCGTCGTGAGCTTCAGATAAGCACCCATCAAGCCGCGAAACGGCATTTGCCCTTCCACGCTGAAATGGTGCTCCACTTCGGTCTGATACGGCTCCAGGGTGCTGACCAGAACATCGGCTTGGATGTCGGCCTCGGCGGCTAGGGTGGCCTGCCAGGCCGCTTGAACGCGCTCGGCTGGCGCGGTCAGCTCGGGGGGGCGTGCGGCGGCCACCGCGTCGTGGAGATGCACGAGCAGTTGCCCCACCCCGCGGGCTTTGACTGCTTCAATTTCCAATCGGGTCAGGCCCAGTTCCAACCAATTCCGCAAATCGGCGAATTGTTCCCCTTGCGGCAACTGGGGGGGCGGGGGGGGCAGCCCCGGGCCGGGGTGGTTCTGCGCGGCGTCGAGCCACAATTGGGCGGTGGTGCGAAACAGGAGCGGCTTCTCAAAGCCTTCGGCCTTCAGATCGCGCAGCCAGTCTTCATCGGGTCGCAGACCCTGCTCGCCAGTCAGGCAGCGGTCCCATTTGTTCAGAACGAAGGCGAAAGCCCGGCGTTGCCGTTGCTCCTTGAAGAGCTCCCAGCCCAGGCGATCGTGATATTTTTCCTGCGAACCCACGTAGAGGACGATATCGGCCACCGGCAATAGGGCGCGGAGTTTGTCGCGGTTGCTCAGGTCGTTGGAGTCCAGATCCGGGGTATCGACGATGACTTTCTGTTCGAGGGCAGGGCGATCGTGTTGGACCAGACGGCACAGGCGCAAGGCGGGGTCGAGCCGCTCGGGTTTCACACTCTGGTGGAAGTAGACCACTGGATCGCGTGTCGTGGGCCGGGTGAACGACGCCGCGGCAATCGGCGCGCCGGCCAGGGCGTTGAGCAATGTCGATTTGCCGACCCCGGTACCGCCCATGAGCATGATGACGAGCAAGGGTTTCTCGACATCGAGGGCGTCGGCGTGCCGGCGCAAGTCGTCGGCCAGGCCTTCCAGTTCGGCCCGTTGCAGCAGGGTCAGCGGGTCATGGCGGCGGCTATCGAGGAGCTGGCGCAATTGCCGTTCCAGCCCACGCAAAAGCGGGGCGAGCGTGCGCAGAAGCGGTGGCTCGTCAGGGGGGGGCGACGCGGGGGGGGCAAGACCCGGGGGCACCGGCGGAGCCTCCGCCGCGGGCGGGGTGGTGACGGCCGTGGTGGTGTTGTGACTCATGCGGTTTTGGGCACGGAGGGTACAGGACAGGGCGAGGCAGCCGGGGGCGGAAACGCCGTTGTGACCCGCTCGGAGACGCGCTGTTCCAGACGGCGGATCGCCACGGGCACGCGGTGGAGCACCTGTTGCAGCTTCTCCAAGGAGGTACCACCGGTGGAGGGCCACTGCGTCAGCCAGTCGGCCAGGGGTTGGGTCAGTGTGGCCGTCAGGAGGGCCTCGCGCTCCGCCCGCAGACGTTGCCGGGTGCCTTCGACGAGGCACCGAATGAACCATTCGGCCAACTGATGCGTCAGGGCGACTCCCACGGGAATCAACAGCAGCAGCCAGCCCGGGGGCCAGGTGTAATAGGTCACCGCCGCGATGATGGCCACATCCAGCCCCCATTTCCCGCCGCGCAGGCTGTACAGGAGCGCTGGATTCTTCTCCCAGCGGGCGATCAGCGCTTGCCCGGCGGCCTCGACATCCTGCCTTTGCTGAACCTCGAAAGTGCGGAAATTGTGGGTAAACCGTTCGCGGGCCTGCGGGGCCAACTCCGCCGCAAAGCGCGTGGCCAGTTGCTTCCACAGCGGGTGCGTGCCCGCCTTGCGCAGCGCTTCGGCCTGAAGAAAATCGAGCCAACTTTGGAACGATGCCTCCACCACAGTTTTTTCCGGCACACCCAGCACCTCGGGCCGAACCACCAGGGCATACAGAGAGTCGCGCAGCCACCGATAGGGCGACCGCAACAGCCAAAGAAGTTGGCTGACAATGCGCCCGGCCCCAGCCGGTTCGAGAAGTTCCAGCAGGCGCTCCGCGTAAATATCAAGGCGGCCAAACCGCTCGCCACTGAGGAATTCCCGTCGATAGCGTTCTTCAAAGTCGCGCTGACCGGCGGCCACGGCCGCCTTCCACGCCTCCAGTTGCGCCAGGTCGCTACGGGCAACATCGAGCAACCCTTCGCCCGCAACGCTCAGGTAGCGAGCCGCGTTCACCACCGTGCGTGTCCGTGCCGCGTCCTCGGATGGGCAGACCGCCCGGATGGCCTGGACCAGCGCCGCGCGATGCGGGGCGGCGACTCCGGCCGGGTCGCGGCGTTCATCGGGTGTCAGTTGAGGCAATGCCATGACGGGGATGGGAGGAATAGCCCCACTGGGCGACACCGGCAGCCGACCAAGCACTTCCTGGCGGAAATGCCCTACCAAGGCGGCAGCATCAGCAGCCCGCATCTTGGTGAGAACGACCACAATCGCCTTGCCCGCGCTGACCAACAGATGCAGAAACTGCGTCGGCACCTCGTCGTTGTAGCGCTCGTCGCTGGCGACATAAACGACAACGTCCGCTAGGCCGGCCACTTCCAAAAGACGGTTGACATAGTTCTCGGCGGCCCAGGTCGTCATGTCGGGGCAATCCCAGATGACGCAACCGGCCAGCGGGTGTGGCTCGGCCCCCTCACGGGCCGGGATGCGCTTCACCTGATACACATCGCGATCGGTGTTGGCCGGTTGGTCGTCGCTGAGGCGTTGCAGGGGGCCGAGAAAACCTAGAAAACTCGGCCATGGGAAGCTCGGACCGGGGGGCAGAAACGCGGTGGGATGGCGGGTGTAGCCCGCTTGCGGGTTCGCTTCGGCGACCACGGCTCCGGCCAGAAAGTTGACCACGGTACTTTTGCCCGTGCCCGCGCCGCCCACAACGGCGATGTGCAGGGGCCGCGCGGGCTGCCCTTCCAGAAACGGCCCCACCACGTTGCGCGTCAGGGCACTGGCCAGGCGCAAACGCCCCGCCAGCGCCACCAGGTCTGGCTGGCGGCGGCAGTGGTCTTCGAGCCAGCGAAAATCTTCCGCCAGTTGACTGATGGTCAAACGATGTTCAGTCGGTTCCATGAATCTCTCGTTTTCCCCGGATCGCATGGCCTCAGGAGCGGAAAGCGCTCAGCCGCGGTGGTTGTGGGGCCCGGGTCAAGGCGAAGGCTTCGACCGCGATCCGCGGTGGCCGCTCCAGCAGCATATCGCTGACCACCTGCGCCGTGCCAATCGACAGTTGCACCCCCGCCCGGAAATGCCCCGTGGCCACCACCACCGCCGGCCACCCCGGAACCGGACCAATATACGGCACCCCATCGCCACTCGCCGGTCGCAACCCGGCCCACGCCCGCTCCAAAGTCGCCTGTTGTAGAACCGGGACCAGCTGCTGCGCGAAGCGGACCAACGCCGCGATGGCGTCGCTGGTCGTTTCTTTCACAAAGCCCGCTTCGGGTTCCTCCGTCGAGCCAACCAAGGTCAAACCATCGCCGCGGGGGACCAAATACCGCTTGCCGACCATGACAATCCGCGAACAACTGGCGCCCCGCAGCAACGCGATCTGCCCCCGCACTGGGTGAAGGTCCGGCAACTGCCACAGCCGACCAACAATGTCGTTCGTCCACGCGCCGGCAGCGATGACATAGCGAGCCGCAATGCGGTTGGGCCGTGTAAACCAGTCGTCACGAATCGTCGTGTGCGGGTACAGCTTCACGCCCCGTCGCTGACAGGCGGCGATCAACGCCCGCAGGTGCCAGGGGTTGCGGACCTGGGCACAGTCGGGCAACAGATACGGCTCCCCGGGAATCTCGCCCAGAGGCTCCAACTGCCGGGCGGCAGTGACCGACAAGCGCTCGAAGGCGATCCCTTCGGCCGCCCACAGATTCGGCACCTCGGCCTCGGCGGCCGAGAGAAACTCGATGGCCCCACAACGGCGGTAACCGTTGTCGAGGCCGGTCAGTTCCCGCAGTTCGGCACTCAGACGAGGAAACTGCTCGGCGCCAAGGCCGCGGAGCTGGTCGAGGGGCGAAGCCGCCCGGGCCGGGTTACCGGGGGGCACAATCCCGGCTCCCGCCCACGAGGCTTCTTGGCCCAGCGCGCCGCGGTCGTACACCGCCACCGCGACACCCTCGTGCGCCAGATAATAGGCGCAGGTCAGGCCAATGATTCCCCCGCCGAAAATCGCCACATCCGGATAGTGTGCCATGAAGTGATTGTAGGCAAAAGTCGCAGCGTTAGGTGGCTCGTCGGGTCGTCGTCGGCTGGCTGGGAACCGGGCGACGATCGGTCGAAGCGTCGGTCGCTGGCCCGCATCCTGCACGATGCCAGAGACATCCTCCCCGATACACCCGGCCTCTGTCGGTGGCGTGGCCGCCTCAGGCCGCTTGTTGGGTGTGCCGCAGTTCCTGGAAGATGCGCAAGAGTGCTTGGTAGTGATGCTCAAAAGTCCACTTCGAGGCCGTTTGCCGTGCGGCCCGCGCCGCCTCACGCCGCACCGCCGGATCGCTGAAGTGCACCAGAGCCGCCGCCAGCTCCGCGGCGTTGTGCGGATCGTTGATGACCAGGCCATCCTTCGGCGGGCTGAGCAATTCGCTGGCGCCGTTGTAGCGGCTGGTAATGACCGGCAATCCGCACGCCAAGGCTTCCAAAACCACCAGCGAACACGGATCGTAAAACGTCGGGTGAACCAGGAAATCCGCAGCGAAGTAGCAATCGCGCGGATCGGCCCGGTGGCCCAGAAAGCGCACCCGATCCGCCACGCCCCACCGCTGCGCCTGCCGTTGGTAGCGGCCGACGTTCGGATGCCCGACCACAACCAGTTTCAGCGGTTGTTGGGGTGGTAGCAGCGCGAAAGCCTTCAACAGGGGGGCCAGCCCTTTCAGCCGGTAGTTCATCGCCACAAACAGGGCCACCGGTTCTTCGGACGTTACGGCCCAGCGCTGACGTTCGTCCTGGCGGCGTTTCAAGCGATCGTCCGCAACAAACCGCCCCGGGTCGATCGCACTGTGAACCACACGCACCGACTCGGCCGGAATCCCATAAAACTCCTCAAAGTGCCGCCGCACCATCGCACTATTGACCACCACGAGTGGCCGCTGGTCGCCGAGGTACTGCCGGCGTTCCAGCCAGGCAAACGACCAAGCCGCCGGATCCAGCCATTTGCCGACAGCCGCCAGTGTACGGGTAAACATATCTGGGTATTTGTACAAATTATGAACAGCACTGGCGGCGTGCAGCCCTCCTTGCGGGTACAGCACATCTTGGCCCCAGGTCTTGTCGAAACCGATGCTGACATCATGCCGAGCGTGCTGCAAAGCCCGTATACACGCGGTCGCAAACCGCCACGGCCGCAGAAACCGCGGCCACTGTGGTACTTCCACCCGGTGGAAGTGTGTTGCCGCCGGCAGGGCGTTGGTATCCCAGCGCGCGGCGTACAGGTGCACCGCGTGGCCATCTTGGGCCAGCCGACGGGCCAAGTCGGCAATATACGTCTCGGCTCCCCCCCGCGCCGGTAATACGCTTTCGTAACACAGTGCAATGTCCATTACGCGGCTCTCCGATGGTCCTGAAAGGCCACAATGTTGTCCGGCCGGCGGCGACGGTGCCGCACATACAATTGCGTTTTCCACCGCACCAGGGGAACCAGCCAATGCCCCGGCGTGCGCTCGCGCGGCCACTGCGCCCGGTAATATTTCCAGAAGCGGAGACGATCGCGGGCCGTGATCCCGGCGATGTCGGAGGAAAAACACAGTTGGGCCAGGTCTTTCACCTGCCAGACGATCCGTGTCAGCGTGTGCCGGGCCAAGCGGTGCAAGTCGATGAGAATGACGCGATGGCTCCAATCCGCGGGGATAGTGCGGGTCAGGGTTTCGGGGATGTAGAAGTGGCACAGGTAGAAATCTTTGTGGAAGACGGACCGGATATGCAATTCTCGGGCCAAACGAGCCAATTCGGCCACCAATCCCCGCTTCCAACGCAGAAAAGCCCGCCCCTCCAACCGCCCCAACGCAAGCGGAATCGCCTCATGCAGCGGCAGCATGCCGTGCAGCTCCTCCACCGCCAAAAAGCTCTGCAATTTCCCCCACGGACCCACGAACTGACCGGCCGCGACCGCCCGCGGTACGGGGAAACCCTCGGCCAACGCCCACCGCAGCTTCAACCACTCTTGCAACCCCGGCGACCACGCCGCGTTGGGAAACAGTGTCGCCATCCAGCCGCGCCACCACGATAACCGGAAGTGCCGCTTCAGATAGACGCTGAGCGTATCCCCTCCCTCGGTGAAGATTTTCCGCCCGATCGACCGCCCTTGTTTGCGGTGTTCGCGATCGGTCAGCGGCAGATGCATGATCCGTTCCGGCCAGTCTGGCCCTGCGAACCGGTCCCAGTCGGCCTGTTTGCGCAAAAGCCGCACGCCGCGCAGTAATCGTGGCCAGAAAGCCGAGACCGGGTCGCCCAGTTCGGGAGCTAACCGCGTCAGAGGGGTGCGGGAGCGAAGAGGGCAATTGGCGTTCATGCGTTTACGAAAAAAAGCCTCCGAGGGGATAGCCCGTTAAACAATTCCCAGCCAGCGAAAGACCATCCGCAGATCGCGCTGCCGCCGCGTGGCCCGCACCTGGCGAACGATGCGCACCGCCAACGGTCTGGCCAGCGCTATGGTATCGTCGTCTTTTACGGTGAAGGCCTGGGCCGGATCGACGACGACCAGACCCGCATCGTGCAAACGCTGCAAATACGCAACGAGTCGCCCACGGATGCGTTGCCGTTGCTTCGCCGTCGCCCAGGTCCACGCCTCCCCGAGGGGAACACCGCGGACCGGCTCGTATAGGGTGAACCACTCGGCCCGGCTGCGGCTGACCCAGCGTTGCCCGAAGGCGAGCAAACGTGGCGCCGCCAGCCCGTAGCGTTCGAGGTGAAACAGCACCCGCGCGGCCGTCACACCCGGCGAACGCCACGGCACCGCTCGCCACCACGCCCACAGCCGCCCCCAAGGCGCTACAGAACAGCCACGAACCAGCACCGCCTCACGATTCGCCCAGCGCAGACAACGCTCCTCCGCAATCGCACTGGCGCCGTAAAACGGCGGACCGATCACCGGCTGCGGCCAGCCGGCGGCGATTTCCGGAATGGCACACACCGCTTCCCCCGCCAACCACACCAACCGCTGTGTGGGGGCTGGAGGTGAAGTCATAGTCGAAGCCAGCCGTTGGTCGCGAATCGAGCGCCGCCGACCGAGCCGCCGGGCCAGCATCTCGATTCGCGCCACGTCAGAAATTTCGCCATAGGCGCGAAGCATCCGCAGACGTTGCCGCGGTGGGGCCAGTCCGTCGGCTAGCGACGCATGGATGGCCGCGAGGGTGGCGAGGCGCTCGGCGGTACGCAGTCGGCCGCGCCGGGCCGAGGGCCAATCGAGGAACGTGACGGCGCCGGTGTCGGGATTGATCCAAATGTGCTTGGCGCTGAGGTCGGGCGTGGAGAAACCCGCGCCATGAACGGCGGCCAATGCCTGCCCGAGGGTGGCCGCCACTCGATCCTGCTGCGCTGGGGTGAGGCGGTCGGTGCTAAGCAGCTGCCGCAGTTCAACAGCGTTGGGAATTTCTTCCAGCAGCAAAAAGGCCTGGCCGCGGGCAGCACCGTAGGCAACCCATCGGGGTGCAGCCAGATGCAAGGCATTCAGTTGCTCGAGCAGTTGCCCTTCGCGCTGGCAGCGGGAAACCCAACCAAAACCAGCCCACCAATTGCGGAGCTTTTCCCGCCAACCCACGATATGTTGGCGTTTCAGGTAGAAGACCCGTTCGGTCCCCGGGAATTCGACGCGGACCACGTGCCGATCGGGATGGCCACTGACGATTTCGCCGCTGAGCTGCAGAAAGGCGGTTGCGGTGGTCAAACCCCACTGGGTCAATAACTGCGCGAAGGCGGGATTGATGGTCAGAACGCCGTCGGGGTCTGGGGGGAGGCAGGGCGGCGCGGAAGGTGGCTGCACGGCCGGCAGCCGCTCTCGGGGCGGGACGATGTCAAGCCGCATGGGGCACCTCGTAACGTCCGGCCAACAGTCGGTGCGCGGCGGCATAGACTTCTTCGGGGGTCAATTCCCGCATGCAGCGGTGGTGGCCTTCGGGGCAGATGCGCTTCTGACACGGGCCGCACGGCAAACGCTTCTGCAGGGCTATTTCCTGCGCGTAGTAGGTGTGTGTCCAGGCGATGTGGGTGGGGCCAAACAGCGACACCACGGGGCGGTGGAAAGCAGCCGCAAAGTGCCGCGGGCCGCTATCGGTGGTGACCAGAAGATCGCAACGCCGGATCACGGCTTTCGTCAGGCCCAGCGACAGCGGCGCTTCGCTGAGGGGGAAAACATGCAAGCTGCGGCTGGCCTCGGCAATGTGTCGGGCTAGTGCTCGTTCGGAAGGTCCACAGAGAATCAGTATGCCACAATCCAGCCGTGTTGTGAGCCAGCGGGCCAGTTGGGCAAAGTGGTTGTGGCACCAGAATTTCGCGGCACCGAAGGCGGCTCCGGGATTGAAGGCGACCACGCGGGGGTAGCGCGCCAGGTGGAAGCGTTGCCAGAGGGCCTCGGCAGCAGCCTCGTCGGCCGGCGTGGTGAACAGTTCCAGACGGTACCCGGGGTCGGGGGTACCCAAAGTGGTGGCCAGGCGGTTGTAGTCGTCGATGATGGGCGTGGGGACGAAGCGACCTTGGGCGTCGGTTGTGGGCTTCAGGCGGTCGGTCAGTAGCCACGAGCGGCCGTAGCGGGCCGAGCCGATGATGCGTTGGGCACCGCCGAGGTAGGCGAGTAGCGCCGTACGGAAGGAGTTGGGGAAGAGCAGAGCGGCATCAATCGGCTGGGCCCGCAACGTGCGAGCTACGGCCCACAGCCGCTGCGGACGCGGGCCGCGTTTGTCGGCCAGAATCGTTTTCGCCAACCACGGGCTACCTGCCAGTACGTCTGCCACATACGGTTTGCACACCGCGATCAGTTCGGCGTGGGGAAAAGTGTTCCGGACCGCGCGAATTGCGGGTGTGGCCATCACCACGTCGCCCACCCAGTTGGGCAAAAAGAGGGCAATGCGCGTCATCATGCCGCTTTCATCCGTTCGATCAGTTGCGTGGTCGAGAAGCCTGAGTGGAATTCGGCCAGATGGACGCGGCCACCGTAGCTTTCGACGAAGGCCGCGCCGACGACGTCCTCCTTGCGATAATCGGCCCCTTTGACCAGCACATTGGGTCGTACTGCGGCGATCAGCGCCGCCGGGGTAGACTCGGCGAAAATGGTGACGTAATCGACATCGTGCAGGCTGGCGAGCACCAGCGCGCGGGCTTCGACCGGGTTGAGTGGCCGCGTCGGCCCTTTGAGGCGCCGAACGCTGTCATCACTGTTGAGAGCAACGACGAGGCAATCGGCCTGGCGGCGGGCTTCAGCCAGGTACTGAACGTGCCCGGCGTGGAGGACATCGAAACAGCCGTTGGTGAAGGCGATTGTCTGGCCGTTACGGCGGCGAGCATCCAGTTCGTTGACCAGTTGCGCCAGGCTGACGACTTTGGCCGCACTCGGCAGCCGGTGGGCAGAAGCGAAGGGGGCATGGAGCAGGTCGGCCAGAATTTCCTGCCGTGTGACCGTGGCCACACCGATTTTTTCGACTTCCAGGCCGCCGGCGATGTTGGCCAAACGAATCGCGGCGTCGTAATCGGCACCGGCAGCCAAGGCCAGGCCGAGCGTGGCCATCACCATGTCCCCGGCTCCGGTGATGTCGTAAACCTGACGTGGCCGGGTGGGGAAAAGGTGCCGGCGGCCGTCGCGGTGAGCGAAGGCCATGCCGTCTTTGTCGAGGGTGACGATGCCCGCTTCCAGTTGCAGGGTGGCGCACAGTTCGGCGGCGGCGTCCAGAGCTTGCTCGGGGGTGCGAAGGGTCCGCCGCGTCGCTAATCCGGCTTCCAGGCGGTTGGGAGTGATGCTCGAGCAGCCACGGTATTTCGCATAGTCGCCGCCGCGCGTTGGGTCGGCGAGAATGCGGATGCCGCGGGCCTGCGCCCGGGTGATCGCCGTCCGCAGCAAGCCGGGGGTGCAAACGCCTTTGTCGTAATCGCTGATAAGAATGATGTCGGCCTGGCGGATTTTCGTTGTCAAAATGCTAGCGAGGCGCTGTTCGAGGTCGGCGGGAAGGGAATCACGGCTTTCGTAATCGACACGGATCATCTGCTGCGGATGGCGGGCCTGGGCTCGGCCGATGTAGCGTTCTTTCACCGTGGTGGGGCGGTCGTTGGTGGTCAGAACGCCTTCGGCGTCGATCCCCAGGCTGTCGAGCATCTGCCGGGTGTGCTGACCGTTGCTATCGTCACCGACAACGCCGACAAGCTGAGTCCGCGCTCCCAGAGCTTGGAGCATGGTGGCCACACTGCTGGCCCCACCGAGGCGTTCTTCGCGGTGGTCGGCCCGCAGCAGGATCACCGGCGCTTCCTGACTGATCCGCTCCGCATCGCCCCACACATAGCGATCGAGCATCACATCGCCTATCACCAGCACGTGGGGCGAACCCAGGCGATGCACCAGTTCAATGAGGTCCGACATCGTGACCATCCTTTGTCACGCAACCTGACCGCGGAGACGGGGGACCGACCCCCACGCGCCGCGATCGTCAGTGTGCACACTCGTGCAGCGGCTTCTCCAACACCGCGGCCAACGCCTCTTCACCACTGCGCATGTGCAACCCAATCTGCACGGCCCACAATGGACGCTGAGCGAACGCGGCCACACGCAGTTTCACCCAATCCTTCTGGGTGGTGACGATCACGGCGTCGGCGGGTTGTGCTGCGGCCCAGACTGTCAAATCGTCCACATCGGCGCGGCGGTAGCGGTGATGGTCCGGGTAGCGACGGAACGCCACCACCTTGGCCCCCCAAGCCGCCAAGGTGGCCTGGAAGGCGGCCGGATGGCCGATCCCACAAAACGCGGCCACGGTTTTCCCAGCCAGCCACGATGGCGGCTGTTCCGCTCCCGCTGCGCCAATGAGTGCCCGGGGCCGGTGTTCGCTGGTGGCGATGGGAATTTCCGGCCAGCTCGACCGCAACCATGCCGCAAGCGCTGCAACGTCCTCGGCGGCGGCTTGATCGCAGCGGGTCAGGATGAAGGCCGAGGCGCGTCGAAGGCTACTGACCGGCTCGCGGAGTGTTCCCCATGGGAACAGATGGTCACGCTGGGGGGGGCGGGTGGCGTCAATCAAGACCAGGTCGATATCGCGATGCAAGCGGCGGTGTTGAAAACCGTCGTCGAGGATCAACAGTTCGCTTTCAAGTTCCGCCACGGCCATCTCTGCAGCCGCGACGCGATCGGGGTTCTGCAAGTGTGGCACATCGGGAAGGTTGTCTTCGAGTACCATGGCTTCGTCGTTGCGGCCGTTCTCCGCTTTGTAACCACGACTGATGATCGCGACGCGCAGGTCCCGTTGGCGGTAAAATCGGGCTACCCATTCGACACACGGCGTTTTCCCGGTTCCGCCCACACTCAGGTTGCCGATACTCACCACCGGGACTAGCGCGGTATGCACCCTCTTCCAACCCCTGTCGTACAGCCAATTCCGCAGTCGCACGCCCAGGGCATACGGCCCGCTGGCCACAGCCAGGCCGACACGACCGATGGCCGCAACCCGTCCGCGGCGTTCTCCCGTAACCAGGGCGTACCAAGTTTCCGGCGAAATAGCATTCTCCTATCCGCTCTGAGAGCGGCGAACTTTAACAAGCCAATTGTGTCCCTGTCAACGGGAAGCCGCCCCCCGGAATAGGGCGCCAATAACCACAACGGACGACCACAACAGACGACCACAACGGTGACGACCACAACAGACGACCACAACGGTGACGACCACAACGGTGACGACCACAACGGACGACCACAACGGTGACGACTGCAGCCACATTCACAGTGACCGTCGATAGCAAGCCGCCACCCCCGATGGGGAGCCAACTCCTCCCCAAACTCCCCGTGTCAACCCGGTGGATGCGGTCGGTGGGAAGCCGCCGCCCCAATTGTTTGACAAGCCGCCGACCCGATTGTTGGCCCAGGTCGGCGGGAAGTGTCGTCGTCGGGCGACGAATGAGAAATTTTCCACAATTTTCCTGTCCGCGATTTGACAACGTCATTCTTATTGAACATAATTACAGTTAGAGAGATGGCCCGCTACACTTCGGGCCGCTGGGGGAGGAGATGCTATGGTCGCAACCATACCGCGGGCCACTTCGGATGAAACGTGGAGCGATGAGGAGTTGGCCGCCGTGGCCGACAGCCGCGCCCGCGGGCAGTCGTGGGAGTCGATCGCGGACCAGCGGCATACAACCGTCGCCGAGCTGCGCGCCGCGGTGCGGCACAGTAGCCGGTTTGCCGTCTATCTGGCGGCCGCACAGCGTGAACTGCTCGACGAAGTGGAGGCAGAGATGCTGCACACCTTCCAGCAGCAGATGCGCAGTGCCGAGCCTGCGCACGCCCTGCGGGCCGCCGAGGCGGTGGCCAAGTATCTGGCCGCACGCCGTCGCGAGCAGACGCGGCGGGAGCTGGCGTCGTCGCCAGCGGCCAAACCCCACGCGTCGCCGCGTGGCTCTTCCACCATAGCCCCCCCCGCTACGGCTGACCCCGATGCAGCCGATGCTGTCGATAACGGATGGACACCCGAAGACCGCGCCCACTGCGAGGAAGTCTTTCGCCGCAATGAACGGATTCGCGCCGAACAGGCGGTCCGTGAAAAAGCCACGGTGTTTCTGTGGGGCGGCTGCCACCCACTGCAGAACGTTCCGCCGGATGAAACCGATACGCCACTGATGCTGCTGAAGGAAACGTTTCGCGAGCGTGGCGATGTTTACTGGGCCGTGACGGCTCCACCGCCAGTGGACGACATCAACCACGGCCCATTTTTGCCACCCCCCGGTTGTCGCCCCCCCACCGGCCCACCCCCCAATCGTCCGTCTTTGAAGGAACCTGTAAGCGTCGCGGACTGAACGACGGCGAAACGGCTCGCAAACCGGTTTCCGCCAAATCCTGTTGATGGAAAGACATCATTGATGGAAAGACATCACCGGTCAGGTTGTTCAGAAGTTGAGCATCTTAGGTCAGGTTGTTCAGAAGTTGAGCATCTGGATCGTGAAAGCAATGCCGACATCGTTCAGCCAACATCCGCTGGTGTCGAAGTGAGTGAATTTTGGGCCTGTCAGCGACCGCGGTGGGTCTGGAGAAAGGAAAAAAAGATGATAACAAGGCACAACCGAGAAATTTTTCATGATTCATTTGGGTGCTTCCCGTTTAATGATGGTAACATATGCTAGCGAGGTTCTCGCTCACAAATCGTCCTCTCCTGAAGCCATTTTTTACTCTGTGAGGGTTGTTGCCGATGCTGAAACCTGTCTCTCCCAAACGAATGGGCTTTACGCTCATTGAGCTACTGGTGGTGATTGCCATCATCGCCATCCTGATTGGATTGCTGTTGCCAGCAATCCAGAAAGTGCGTGAAGCCGCGGCACGTATGAGCTGCCAGAATAAGATGAAGCAGTTGGGTTTGGCGTTGCACAACTTCCACGATGCCAACGGGCGCTTGCCACCGGGCGCTGAGCAAGATGTTTTTCCGCGGGCGCTGAGCAAGATGTTTTTCCGCGAGGGGTAACAAGTGGCACGACTTACATTCGTGGTACTAGCTGGATTGTCTACATCCTGCCGCAAATTGAACAAGAAGCCTTGTTCCGTATGTACGATTTTACGTTGCCCTATACGGGGAATGCGGCCATTGGGTTGAACGTGGTTCCGACGTTGTACTGTCCGTCGGGGCCGCTGCCGACACGTTACCTGGACCCAAACGCGAACGTGGCCAATAACGTCACCACCCATTATTACGGTGTGATGGGTCCGGGTGACCTGACCGACAACGCCCCCAACGTGGTCAATGGCCAAACGTTTATTTACCGCGTGGGGGAGGGTGCGAACAACTCAGCGTGGTCGGGCCATGGCATGTTGAGCCAGTATCGCGATAGCCCCGGCAGCATCAGTACGCGGCGGTTTGTTCGCTTCAGCGATGTGACCGATGGCCTGACCAACACCCTGATGCTGGCCGAACGGTCGGTGTTCATGCCCAACGGCTACCAATTCAACCACGACTACCGGTCGTGGATTCGTGGTAACAACGGTGGCAGTGGAGCAACCAAAAACGTCACCTATCCGATCAATTCGACATTCTACAACGGTTCGAGCAACTTCAACCACATCAGCTTTGGGAGTAACCACACCGGTGGCTGTAACTTCACGCTGGGCGATGGCAGCGTGCGGTTTATCAATCAGAACATTGACTTGGCGATTTACAAAGCCGCCGCCAGTATGGATTGCGGTGAAGTCGCCCCGTTGAACTAAGAAATGTCCTTACCCACGGATGTCCGCGGCTCTCTCCGCGGACATCTGTCATTTCCATTGCCGAAAACACTTGTGAGGAGAAGCCTTCATGCGACCAAACCATTACTATCTAGCACCTGTGCTCCTGGGGCTGATGTTCGTCGTGGGCTGTGGCAGTGACACGACCACCCGGGTGACGGGGAAAGTGACGTTCAAAGGTGCTCCCGTACCTGCGGGCAAGATTTACTTCAATCCTGATACGTCCAAAGGCGGCAAAGGCGCCAGTGGCTACGCCGATATCAAAGACGGCTACTACGATACGTCGTCTTCAGGTGGCCGCGATGCCCCTGTGGGTCCGGTCATCATCGCCGTGGAAGGCATCGATCCAGGCAGCAAGGACACCAAAAATAAGTCCGACGATGTGGCAGCAAAACTGCTGTTTGCCCGCTACGAGGTCAGTTTTGAAGTGCCCAAAGGTGGCACAGTCACCAAGGATATCGACGTACCCGCATCGGCCGAAAAGGGACCCGTGGAACCGAAAGGCCCCGCCGGCGTGATCATTCCGTAAACTCCGTAAACTGCCCTGGAACGCCATCGACCAAACCCTACCGTCGGACGATGTCAGAGGAAGCCAACACGAGCAGCTGTTGGTGGTTGGCCCCGCTTGAGCGCGAGTGGCTGCTGGCCTTCGTGTCACCGTTTCTTTCCGCCTGGTGGCCGTAAATTCCCTGGCACGAGAAGGCTACAATGCCGTTGTGCCGGGAGGGTGCGTGATGAATGTTCGGCTATTGCGGCTCAGTGGGGCGATTTTCTTTCTGTTGTGCGGCGTGGGCTTGCTCGTTTTCCGCTACGGCTTGCCCGAAGTAGCGGCACGCTTCGATCCGTTGCGCCTAGCCCTGGGCACCGGATTGGCCTTCCTTCTGGCGGGCTGGAATTTCGCCAAATGGTACGCCAGCCTCGTGTGGTATCGGCAACGAACCACTCCCAGGCGACCACCCCTGCAACCGCAACCGACCTCCGATGACGACCGACGGTATCATCCGGAGTTCGATTTCCACAAGCTTCCCGATGCCAAGGAACGCGCGCCGTAAACGCTGACCGCGGCCAGCGCCACCTCATCGTCACTGGGTGCGCTGTTGCGTTCTGCGACGCCACCGCGTGCGACCTGAGATGCTGTTGCGCCGTGGAGTTGCCGACGCTGGGCGCGTATACTAAGGGCTATGAGTGAACTTCCAACGCTACTGGCCAAACGCGATCGCCTCCTGACGCTGTTGCGGGAATTGCCCGGCGTGGCGGTCGCTTTCAGTGGTGGGATTGATAGCACCGTGGTGGCGAAAGCAGCGGTGATGGCTTTGGGGGAACGTGCCGTCGCGGTCACCGCAGATAGCCCCAGTGTTCCTCGGCGCGAGTTGGACGACGCGCGGCATCTGGCGCAGCTGATCGGCATTCGCCACATCGTGGTGGCCACCCACGAGTTCGAGAATCCCGACTATCGCAAGAACGATGGCCGGCGTTGTTATCACTGCAAAACCGAACTGTACTCGACCGTGCAGAAACTGCTGCCGGAATTGGGCGTGGCGGTCGTGGTCAGTGGGGCGAATGTGGATGACCTGGGAGATTATCGACCCGGATTGGTGGCCGCTGCCGAACACGCGGTTCGCCATCCGTTGCAGGAGGCGGGCTTCACCAAAGCCGATGTCCGGGCGTTGGCGCGATTGTGGGAATTGCCCACCTGGGATAAGCCGGCGTCGCCGTGTTTATCGAGCCGGTTGGCGCCGGGGCTGGCGGTCACGCCCGAACGGACCCAGCGTGTGGAACAAGCCGAGGCCTATCTGCGTTCGCTCGGCGTGCGCGAATGCCGTGTTCGCTATCATGAGGGCGATTTGGCACGCATCGAAGTGCCCACAAGCGAAATTCCCCGCCTGGCTAGCGAACCGCTACGCTCGGAGCTGAGCCGCCGCTTGCATGCCCTAGGCTTCAAGTTTGTGGCCCTCGACCTCGACGGCTTCCGCAGCGGCAGTTTGAATGAACTGGTGCCCCTGGAAGTTCGCCACTATTATCAAGCCGCAGCGACACCACCCAGCGGATAGTTCCTTGTCACCCTCGACGGTTCAACGACCATGACGCCTCTTCCTGCGCAACGTGTGTTAGATCAATATTTCCACGAAGCTCGCAGCAAATTGCTCGATCTGGCAGCGATTTTTGACCGCATAGGCCGTGGCGCGGGGGCGGTCGAAGCCCTGCAAGACCCGCGTGCAGCCAAACTGCGGCTGGCTCTGGAGTATCTGTTGAGCGAAGCGCCCAACAAAGCCGAATTGATCCAGCAGGTCTTCTCTCTACCCTACGATCCGGACTGGCCGCGCCCCCAACCCCGGATGTAGCCGACAATGGGATGTAGCGGACATGAGATGTAGCGAGATGTCGCGGGCCATTGGCGCGGAGCGGTCGGCACGCGGCGGGCCACGCTACACCATGTTCGCAGCGTGAGGTGTGGTGCCAGTGCCATCTGTTGGGGCTGAGGCCAGAACGGGCGTTCGCGGGGTGTGGTAGCTCGGCAGCTTTGTGCCCGTTGGGCCGAAAATGCGGGGATTGCGGGATTTCACGGCATTTTCTTGGCCACGGGGTTTCGCGACGGCGCATCCTGGCCTACCATGTCCGCAGAATTTTGCGCATCGATGGGTTCGCGCGGCCAGCGAGAGTGCCGATTTCTTTTGCGTCGGGCTGCTTGAGTCCACGGCTGGCTGTGGCTGGTGTCTGTCCGAGGCGCGGGGGCCTTCGGGAAGGTACTGGCAGCAGCTGGTGGTGCAGGCGAGCGAACCGGGGATTGTTCAACTTCACTTTTGGTGGGGGGCGCCATGCCGATTACGTTGAGTTGTCCATCGTGCTCGAAGCGATTCCGAGCGCGCGACGAATCCGCGGGCAAAAAAGTACGTTGCCCATATTGTCAGGTGGCGGTGCAAGTGCCTGCGCCGGGTGAGGGTGGGGTCCCTGCCAGTGGCAGCGAAACGCCAGGTATTGGTCTTGATCGGCCGGCTGGACTCACCGGGGCATCCGCCGGGTCGCTCATTCCCCCCACGGGCGATTGGGGCACAACGTCGGCTCCTTCACCCACGCCGCCATTACCCACTCCAACACCAGCCATGCCATCCCCACCGCCACTCGCACGCTTCAGCGCCGAGCTGCCCAAACCCGAACCACGCCCACAACCTGCTTCAACACCAGCCCCAGACTCAGCGGCGGCGAAACCCTCATCGCAGGCACTTGCGGCCAAATGGCGGCGCGTGCGTCGCGGGCTGCTTTGCGTCCAAGTCGGCATTTTCTGCCTGGCCCTGATGGGGTTTGTCGGCTTCGGCAAGATGGTTTACGAACGCACCCAAGGCCCGCTGCCGAAATTGACCGACCGCGGTTGGATTGTCATCGAAGGCTATCTCAACACCGAAGACAAAGACGCCGTGCATACCACCAAAGGGGAAGAGTTGGACTTCTTCACGTATGGCATCCCGGTGTTTCTGGCCTCTCTGTTCTTCGGCTTGGGCCGATTGATCTGCAGCGCAGCCCCACGCCAGACCGGGGCCAGCGGTCTGTTTGCCTTCAGTTCGCTGTGTGTACTGATCGCGTTTCCTGCGCTGGCCACGGCCTTGATGCTCAACTTTATCGAGAACACCTACGACGTACGCTTCACCTACACCTACTTCCACAAACTGCCCGACAACGAACGCTACGCCTGGACGGCGTTTTTCATCACCGCCATCTTGGGCGAGGCCATGTTCTTGGTCGGTTTGGCCGCATGCGGCGTTGCGGTTCAGCGGCCGCGCACGGTCCGTTCGATTGGTGTCTTGCTCTTCCTGTGGGGTGTCTTGGCCTTCATCCTGCTGGCGGGATGGGACTTGTACAAAACCGAGTTCCGCCTGCAGAACCTCAATGATGATCTGCGCCTCTATGAACAGGCGGCGTTGATGATCGGCTGGCTGTTCGCCGCGGGTGTTTATTGGCGTGCCGTTCGCGCCGTCCGGTCTGGGGCACGCGAATATATCGACTCTGTGGCAACAACCTAACCTTACGCCCAACCTCGTCCCGGGCCGGACCGCCCGTGGCGAAATCGCTGCGGCGGACAAACCACATGGGCCGGCACGGACACCGGCCACTGGCGACGACCAGCCCGCGGAGCCGCTTGGTCAGTTGGCGACGACTAGTCCCCGGAGCCGCTTGGTCAGTTGGCGACGAATAGCCCGCGGAGCCGCTTCGTCAGACGCCACCCATTGTCATTCCGACCGCATGGCGGAAAGACCGAACGGCCCACGGGGGGAGGACCATCGGCGGGGAAGACACTGCGGACACCCAACCGGATCACTTCAAGCTCTTGATCTCAATATCCTTGAAGTGAATTTCGGCACCCTCGGCTTGCAAGGCAATACGGCCCTTCTTCAGGCTGCCGTTTTTGCCTTCGTTGACCAACAGGCCGTTGACAACCAAGGTGATGTCACCGCCTTTGCAGGTGATTTCGTATTGGTTCCATTCCCCGAACTTTTTCTCCACCGGCTCTTTCGTTTCGATGCGGAAGTAATGGCGGGGTTGTTTGGGGTCTTGGCGTTTGGGATCGACTTCGAGTTTCACCTCGGGCGGGTAGATGAGCCAGAAATCGCCGGCGCGGCCCGCGAAGAGCTGGGCTTCCACCGAGGTGGGCCAGAATTTGTCATCCTGCACATGCAACAGCACGCCGCTGTTGCCGCCTTTGCTATCCGCGGGGAAACGCCACTTGAGCTTGAGGATGTAGTCGCCGAATTCTTTTTGTGTCACCATGTAGCCATTGGGCTTGCCGGTGCAGTAGATGATGCCGTCTTTGATGCTCCAGGTTTGTTGGCCATCGGTGCGTTTACTGCTTTTACCATCTTGGACGTAGAAATCCCAACCGTTGAACGATTTGCCGTCAAACAGTGGGGTGAAACCATCGTCGGCGGCCCATGCGGTGGGAAGAGCCGCCACAACTGCCAGCCAGAGGACCTTGCGCATGACTCACTCAGGGTTAGGTGATAGAGAATCCCAGACTGTTTCCGCCACAGAGGGTACTACGTTGCCCGTGTTCGCCCCCAGTAGCTGGAAACGGTCGCGGCCGATCGACACTATGCGTTCGTCGCCGGTCTTCTTCTTATAATCCCCCCATGCAGTTCGAGCAAATCGCGATCGTTGGAATTGGGCTGATCGGCGGCTCCGTAGGGCTGGCAGCTCAAGCCCGGGGCCTAGCCCGGCATGTCGTCGGGATTGACCCCAACGAAGCGACTCTGCACGCCGCTTTGGAACGTGGAGCCATCAGCCGAGCCACGACACAGCTTGCCGAGGGAGTGCAGCAAGCCCAATTGGTCGTGGTGTGTACGCCGGTGGATCGGATTGTGGACGTATTGCGGGCCGCATTCCCGCATGCGCAGGCCGCCCTCTACACCGATGTGGGCAGCGTGAAATACGGACTGGCCGAGGCCGTGGAAGGGCAACGCCCCCCCGAGGCGACCTATCTTCCCGCTCACCCCCTGGCTGGAGCCGAGAAAAGCGGAGTGGCTTACGCCCGCGCCGATTTATTCGCGCAACGGGTTACCGTGGTGACGCCGCGCCGCCCCAACCAGACAGCCGCTGAGCAAACGATCATCCGCTTCTGGGAAGCCCTCGGCTCACATGTGGTGGTGATGGATGCCGCCGAGCACGACCGGGTCATGGCCGTTACCAGTCATTTGCCGCACGCGGTCGCCAGTGCGCTGGCCGCGATCACCCCGCCGGCGTGGCTGCCGTTTACGGCCGGCGGTTTCCGGGATAGCACCCGCATCGCCGCCAGCGATCCGCGCCTGTGGGCCGCGATCCTGGCAGCCAACCGGCACTATGTTCGCTGCGCTCTTGAGGCGCTCATCGACCGATTCACGCAATTCCGCCAACTGCTCGCCACCGGTGACACCGCCGGCCTGGAACAGTGGCTTGTGGAGGGGAAGCAGGTACGCGATGCTCTGGGAACTTGAAATCCGTCCGCGTGGACGCGACAACGAACGCGAACGCGTCTGCGATGAATTCGATCTGCTCACACACTCTCAGCGCGGTGGTGATCTCATCACAGCCTCCGCCCGTGGCTTTTTCATCGAAGGCGACCTCAGCGACGAACACCGCCACCGCTTGGCGAACGAAGTGTTACTCGATCCGCTCGTAGAAACCGGCACATTTCAGCCGCTGGGCCAACAGCGCGATCATGCCTATACCGTATTGCTAAAACCCGGGGTCATGGACCCTGTCGCGCAAACGGTGCTCGATACCCTCCACATGCTCGGCATTCCCGCCGTCGCGGTGCGCACATTCCGCCGCTACTATGGCCCGCCGGGCCTCGCGTCGGTCGATCGCGATATCCTTTTCCGCAAAGTGCTGGCCAACGATGCCATCGAGCAAATCATCGTCGGCCCCCTATACACCGAGCATTTAGCCATCGGTTCGCCCTATCACTTCCAACTCGTCACCGTCGCTTTGCGCGAACTCGATGACGCTGCGCTTTTGCGACTAAGCCACGACAACACCTTGGCCCTCACGCTCGACGAAATGAAAGCGGTGCAGGCCCACTATCGCCGCCTCAACCGCGAACCCACCGATGTCGAACTGGAAACGATCGCCCAAACCTGGTCGGAACATTGTTCCCACAAAACCCTGCGCGGCACAATCACCTTCACCGACCATGCCACCGGCGAAACCCGCACCTACCAGAACCTCCTCAAAGAAACGATCTTCGCCGCAACCGAAACCATCCGGCAGCAACTGGGCAGCAACGACTGGTGCGTCAGTGTCTTTGCCGACAACGCCGGGGTCGTGCAGTTCGACGACAAGCACCATCTCTGTATCAAGGTCGAAACGCACAATCATCCCTCGGCGATTGAACCCTACGGTGGAGCCAATACCGGGCTGGGGGGGGTAATCCGCGATGTCCTGGGTACCGGTTTGGCCGCGAAACCCGTCTGCAATACCGATGTGTTTTGCTTCGCACCACCGGACTATCCACCTGAACAGTTGCCGGCGGGTGTGCTCCACCCCCGGCGCGTGATGCAAGGAGTGGTCGCCGGCGTCCGCGATTATGGCAATCGCATGGGAATTCCTACGGTCAACGGGGCTATTCTTTTTGATGAACGCTATCTGGCCAATCCGCTGGTCTTCTGCGGCACCGTGGGTCTGATCCCACGCGACAAAGCCTTCAAGAGGGTGAACCCCGGTGATCGGATTGTGGTGATCGGCGGTCGTACCGGGCGCGATGGCATCCACGGGGCGACCTTCAGCAGCCTGGAACTGACGCATGAATCGGAAACGGTCAGTGGTGGTGCGGTGCAAATCGGCAATGCCATCACCGAAAAGAAGATGCTCGATGTGATTCTCCATGCCCGCGATCGCAACCTCTTCACCGCCATCACCGATTGTGGCGCAGGTGGCTTCAGCTCAGCAATTGGCGAAATGGCAGCGGAACTGGGGGCTAGCGTGCAACTCGACAAAGCCCCGCTGAAGTACGAGGGACTCAGCTACACAGAAATCTGGATCAGCGAATCGCAAGAACGGATGGTGCTGGCCGTCCCGCCGGATAAATGGCCCGAACTCCAGGCGTTATGCGCCAGTGAGGATGTGGAAGCCGCGGATGTGGGCGTCTTTGAAGCCAGCGGGCGCTTGCAGCTTTCCTATCAGGGCCATCGGGTGGCCGATCTCGACCTGCACTTCTTGCATGAGGGCCGGCCGAAGGTTGTGAAATCGGCGGAGTGGCGACCACCCTCGACGCCGGCTTTGCCCCCCGTTGCTCCCACCACGCTATCGCTGCAAGACGCCCTCCTGGCCATCCTAAGCCAGTATTCGGTGTGTTCCAAAGAATGGGTCATTCGCCAGTATGATCACGAAGTGCAAAGCGGCAGTGTCATCAAACCGCTGGTGGGTCTCAACCACGATGGCCCTTCCGATGCCGCGGTGCTGGCCCCGGTGCTGCGTTCCACCACGGGGCTGGCTATTGGCTGTGGCATCAACCCCCGCTACGCCGATCTCGACCCGTATGGGGCGGCCGCCTGTGCGATCGACGAAGCCGTTCGCAACGTCGTCGCCGTCGGTGCCGACCCGCAGCGGATTGCCCTTCTGGATAACTTCTGCTGGGGGAATATCCACGATCCCCAGGTTCTCGGCGCATTGGTGCGTACCGCGGAAGCTTGCCGTGATGTCGCCATGGCCTACGGCACGCCCTTTATTAGCGGCAAAGATAGCCTCAACAATACCTACCTTGGCAAAAACGGTGAACGCCGCGACATCCC
>JANWYJ010000090.1 GCA_025055115.1 Gemmata sp. | reverse complement strand
GGTCTCTTTCCGCAAACGCAATGGCTTCATTGACTTGTGTCAATGGGAAGGTCCGGGCCACCAGTTCGGCCAACGGATACTGAGAATGATTCGCCGCCAAAAACGCCATCGCGGCGGCCAAATCGCGAGGGGTGTAGTTGTGAACACCGCTGAGAGTTAAACAGCGGCGGACGAGCTGTTCGGGGGCGAGGGCCACTGCGGCCGTTGGGAAGACCGCCCCGACCCACACCGCGGCACCGCCAACCCGGAGCTGTTCCCAACTGGAACGGGCCGCCTCGGGGGAACCGCTCAGTTCCAGGGCCAAGTCGGCTCCACGACCGTTTGTGATTTCTTTCACAAGCTCGGGTAATTCCGGCGGCTTCACTCGATGGGCCGCGCCGAACCGGCTCGCCAAGGCCAGCCGCTGGTCGTTGGTGTCACAGGCAATCACGCTCAGGCCGATCGAGTTGGCCCACGCGCATGCGGTCAGGCCGAGCATGCCCAGGCCGAGGATCACGGCGTAGCCGCCATCGCAGTGGGGCATGCTCCGTCCAGCGGCACGAAAGGCTGCGGCGATGGTCGCGGTGGCGCAGCCAGCGGGAGCCGCGACCTCGTTCGGCAACCCTTCGGGCACCTTCACTAGCGCAGTACCGCGTAACAGGTGGCAATGTGTCGCCAGTCCGCCCAGGGGGCCGACATGGGGCTGGAGCGGTTCGTGCCCGTATTTCAGCAACGATTCGCACTTCTGCGGCCAATCGCGCCGACAGAAATAACACGCTCCGCACGACACCGCTACCGCCCACACCACCCGATCGCCCACGCCCACCGGCTCACCGTCCACGTCGAACAGTGGACCGTGGGTTTCTTCCACTATCCCGACCGGCTCATGACCCAGTACGCTGGGTGTTTTCTCCTGACGGCGCCCGGCGATGGTATGAAGATCGCTGCCGCAGATCGTACAGAGGGCGACGCGAACCAGGGCTTCCCCCGGCTGGAGAACGGGTCGGGGCCGTGTTTCGATCCGCAGCGGCCGACCGGGCGCGTCGAAAACCGCAGCGCGGATCATGCCACTTCCCCTTCGGCACGCGGCCGGGTTGCGGTCCGTATCACGAGAACCCCGCTCATCGTCATCAACAAGACTCCGGCCACAGAAACCGCAATGGCATAGGGCACGAAGAAATCCAAGCGGTTGAAGTGGCCGAAGGCGAGATCGCGGAACAGCTGAAACAGCACCGAACCCGTATAGCCAATACCATCAGCCAGCATGATGGCGAACACCGCGGTGCCGTTGAAGCGGCTGGCGGCCATCATCCGCTCAAAGAGCACTGCACCGAACGGAACATAAGCCAGGTACATACCCAACCCCACCGCCGCCATCCACCAATACGGCCGCAGCACCCCGGCTTCGAAAGCGATTGTGGCCGTGCCAATGAGGGCGAACCCCCCCACGATCACTCCATAGACGGTGATCAGCGCCCCGCGGTGGTTGCGAATCAGATTCATGGCCGCCAGTGTGAGAATCACCCCCACCATGGCCCACAGTTCGGTCCGCGTGAAGATCGCCCGCTGATCGCCCAGACCAAGGGCATCGAAGATTTCCGCGCCATAGTGGTCGCGGAAATCCCGCAAGGCGGTGAGGAAAAAATACGCTGCCAACAGCATCCCAAAGCCGATGCCGAAATGCGCCAGAAACGCCCGCCGCTGCGCGGCATCCATACGGACCCGCTCCGAACGCGCGGCGATGTCGTCCGCGGAGGGGGGCGGCAACTGATTCAGCAGGAGCACCGCCACCAAAAACGGCCCCAAGAACAATAAACCGGTGACCGCTGGCATCCACGTTTCCGATACGCCCCACTGCCCCATGACCCAATCGCGGGCAATGTCGCGCGTGGCCGCCCCGGCAATGATGTACGAGCAACTCAGGCCCGCCACCATCACTTCGCTGGTCCGCCGACCTTCCAAATACCGCACACACAAACCCCACACCATCCCCAACGGCAAACCATTGACGAACATCGCCACCGGCTTCAATCCCGGCGGCACAATTGCGAAAACCACCAGGGCCACCTCGGCCCACAGAATGAAAGCGATGAGCAGATACGCCCGGCTGTGGCCCGAAGCTTCCGAACAGATTTTCGTACCCAGATATTTCGACAAGCAGTAGCCAATCACCTGCGCTATCACGCAGATCGTTTTCAAGTCGATCCGCGTGCCCAGGTATTTCTCGGCCACCGGGTTGGTCTTCGGCACTAGCCGTTCAACGCCGTGGTCGTCGATTTTCGTTTCCAGCACCGGTCGGCCTTCAGCATCGAACACCGGCGTGCGGACAATGTTGCCATCGGCATCGGTGGCGTAGAACTTGGCCGCATCGAACGGCTTGCGGAAAGCGTACATGCAAAAGTAGGTGCTGAACGACACCACAATGGCGTACACCACCAACACGCCCAACGGGGCTTGGGCCAGGCGCGCCGATAACCCGCGCCGGGGCGGCGGAGAAGCCAGTGGCGGAGAAGCCAGTGGCGAAGCAGTCACAGCAATTCCCTCGCGGAGATTTTCCCCGACAGCATAGCAAGCGTTCACCGCAACAAATGAGTATTTCTGATGAAGTTGTGAGAAAGTCGAATGTAGTGTAACATTCGTTTTACTTTGAACTACACAACGGATATTGTTGACACGCAGAGTAACTTTGTTGTGGAGTTTATACCATGGTTTATGCGCGGAATGGTCGCCAGGGCCTTGGCGTGACACTGATCGAACTTTTGGTGGTGATTGCGATTCTGGCGATTCTTGTTGGTTTACTCCTACCGGCGGTGCAGAAGGTGCGTGCCGCGGCAGCACGGCTGAAGTGCCAGAATAATCTCAAGCAGATCGGGCTGGCCCTGCATAACTACCACGACCGTAGTGGCCATTTGCCACCGGGCTACGTTTCGGCGGTCAGCCCCACCGGGGCCGACCTCGGACCGGGTTGGGGTTGGGCGGCTCATCTGTTGCCCGATTTGGAACAAGACGCTCTCTGGCGGCTCATTCGTTTCAACGCCGCCATCGGTGAACCGGCTCATGCGCGCGCGCGAACGCAGGTGCTCACGGTGTTTCTGTGTCCGGCGGATGAGCAGATCGGCGTCTTCACCACGGCCGGTGCTGGGGTCGCGATAGCTCATGCGAACTATGTCGGGGTCTTTGGTACCAACGACATCGCGCCCAATCCTGGCGCAGGTAATGGCGTGTTTAGCCGCAATAGTCGGATTCGTTTCCTGGACATCACCGATGGTCTGAGTAATACTTTCGCGATTGGTGAGCGTAGCAGCGACATCGCTTTGGCCAGCTGGGTCGGGGCGATTCCTGGGGCGGAAGTGCTGTGGCGTAACGCCCCTCACGACCACGATGACGACGACCACGACCACCATCACAGCAACCACTTTTTGCTGGTGCTGGGTCGGGGCGATCATCAACCGAATGCTCCCGAATCCCATGTCGACGACTTTTACAGCCGCCATACCTTGGGGCTGAATTGTTTGTTCGCGGATGGTTCTGTTCACAACATTGGCAACGCTGTCAGTCCCTTCGTCTGGTCGGCCATCCAAACGCGCAGCTTGGGCGAAGTCTTCCCTGCGGCGTGGTGAACGGATCGTTCCCCGGGCGTACCCACCGGCCAATCGCGGGCGCGGGTGGTTATACTAAGGGCATGATCGGCGCACGGGTGGGGAATTGGTTTGTTGAAGCCGAACTGGCGCGGGGGGCGTTGGGGGTCGTGTATCGCGCCTGCCGTTACGACGATCCGCAGCAGGCGGCGGCCGTCAAGCTCTTCACGGCGGTGCGCGATCGTGCCGCTGTGGAGCGTTTCAGCGCCGAACTGCTACCCCTGCAGCGGCTGGACCATGTCAATATCGTCAAAACTTACGAGTGTGGCATTCATGGCGGCCTGGCCTTCATCGCCACTGAATTGATCAGCGGAACCGACTGTGCCCAGCGGCTCGCCAGTGGTCCCCTCCCGTGGCAAGACGTCCTCAGCATCGCCGTGCAAGCGGCACGGGCCCTCAAACACGCCCACAACCGCCAGGTGTTGCACCGCGACCTCAAGCCCGCCCACTTGATGCTGACCCCCGATGGCACGCTGAAGATTCTCGCCTTTGGTCTGGCCAAAGTCTTCCCTTCGCCCCCCAGCCACACCCCGGCTATCGGCACCGGGGCGTATCTGCCGCCGGAAACCGCCAGTGGCAAACCCTTCACCCGCCGCAGCGACTTGTATTCGCTCGGCGGCGTCCTCTATACTCTCCTGACTGGGCGTCCGCCGTTTGTGGCCCATTCCCTGGTGGAATTGATGCACAAACAGTGCTACACGCTCCCGGAACGGCCAGCGCTGCTGGTGGCCGACCTGCCGCCCGAACTCGATGAGCTGATTTGCCATCTGCTGGAGAAAAACCCGGCACGGCGGCCCGCCAGTGCCGCGGCGCTGATCGAGGACCTCGAACGGCTGCGTGGTAAACTGGAACGTCATGGGGCCAAACTCGTCTGGCCGGCGAAAATCACCCCAGATACCGCGGAAGTTGCGGCCCTGCCGGCCACCCTCGGCGGCCTCGGCACCGACGAAACCCGCTCACCGGAACCCCGACCGCTTCTGAAGCGGCCTGGGGTGGTCATTCCGCTTTTTCTGGTGTCGGTGGCGGCGCTACTGGTGCCGTTGCTGTGGCCGAAACCCTCGGCGGCGGAATTATTCACAGCGGCCCAGCCGTTGTTGGAATCCCAGAACCCCGACGATTGGCAAACCGCCTTTGAGAAATATCTCGATCCGCTGGCGCAGAAGTACCCCGATGCGTACAAAACCGAGATTGCCACCGCCCGGCTCAAACTGCAGGACCGCCGCGACTTGCAACGCGCGCTGGCGGAGGGGGCCGCCGCTGCGCCGCAAAGCGAAGCCGAACGCGGCTACCGCGTGGGTCTGCGCTTAGCGCAGGCCGGGGAATTCGATGCCGCCCAACGCTGGTGGGGTGCGGTCGTCCACGCGTTTGCAGCTGTTCCTGCAGAACAACGGTGGGTCGACTTAGCGCAAGCGGGCCTTGCGAGCCTCAACCGCTCCCCATTGCGGCCGCGGCCAACGCCCCCCGATCAAGCAACGCTCCACCAGGCCCTGCAACACGCCAAGCAATTGGCCGCCGCGGGTCAACACGCCGAAGCCCACGCCATCCTCACAGCGCTGGAGCTTCTGACCGAACACAAACCCGAATGGCGGAAAATCATCGACGAAACACGACAAAAATAATCACCCGCTGGACGATATACCCAGCAACCTGGGATTGGCCGGCCTGGAACTCAGCGCCGCACCCTGTGCGACGGCGTCCCCCAGGCCGCCACGGCCAACACACCCTCTTGCGGTTCAAGGACTATGGTCACACCCGCCGCCAATGTGCCCGAATACTGCGCGCTCATCATCAAGAGCAAACTCCTCAGCTCCGACGAAGTCGAATCGTTGTATAAGCTGTGGAAAGAAGAACGCCCCGGGGGTGATGAGCGGGTCGATTCCTTCCGCCGCTTTCTCATCGCCAAACGCGCGTTGACTGAATACCAAGCCGCGTTGCTGCAACGTGGTCGGGCCGAAGGCTTTTTCCTCAACGGCTACAAGATTCTCGATCAGATCGGCAAAGGGCAGATGGGCGGAGTCTATAAAGCCGTCCACCGCTTCGGCCAGATCGTCGCCTTGAAAATCCTCCCGGCATCGAAAGCCAAAAACCCCCATATTCTGGGCCGCTTCCAACGCGAGGCCCGCTTATTGACCCAACTCGATCATCCCAACGTCGTTCGGGCTTTCCAGGTTGGCGAAAGCGGTGGTGTGCATTTCATCGTCATGGAGTATCTGGAAGGCGAGACCCTCAACGAAATCCTCGCACGCCGCCAACAACTGCCGCTGGCCGAAGCCGCCCGCCTGATGAGCCAAGCCCTCGATGGGCTTCAACATCTGCACGAAAAACGCATGATTCACCGCGATGTGAAACCCGCCAACATGATGCTCGTGCCGGTTGCTGACGGCGCCAGCCTTGATTCCACCTGGGACGCCACACTGAAGATTCTCGACATCGGCCTGGGCCGCGAACTCTTCGATGACAACCTGCCTGAAGGAGAAATTGAAACGCAACTGACGCAAGAAGGCTCGGTTCTCGGGACGCCGGATTATTTGGCTCCCGAACAGGCCAAAGATGCCCGCGCCGCCGACATTCGCTCCGATATTTACAGCGTCGGCTGTGTGTTGTTCCACTGCCTGACCGGGCAACCGCCCTTCCCCGACACCAACATCATGGCGCAGATGCTCAAACACGCCACCGAACAACCCCCACCCCTGCGGTTGTTCCTCCGCGAGCTTCCCCCCGGATTTCAAGCCGTTATGGACCGATTCCTCGCCAAACGCCCTGAGGATCGCTTTCCAACGCCCGCCGAGGCTGCCGCAGCCCTGCGCGGCTTCGTCACCGGCGGTTCCCCAGCCCTAGCCGCGAAGATGGTACCGGCGTATCGCGATTGGTTGGAAAGCGAATCGCAGTTGGAACGGCCCAAAGAACTCGGCGATGCCCCACCCGCGCCGACCGCGGCAAAGGCCTCCACGGCCCCCGCGCCGGCCTTGTCGCCCCCCATCAACCCAGCTACCGCCCCCGGGCCGACCCTCAATCCGCCCGTCAACCCAGCTACCGCCCCCGCGCCGGCCCTGAATCCCACGGTCAAGCCCGCACCGCCCCGCGGCACCACCGCGCCGGCCCCGGCCTATGCGGGTGTTCCGCTCCCAACCAAACCCACCGCGGCCCCGCGTCTGGAGCCGCCGCCGTGGCCGCCCTCCCAACCATCCGCCCTCCCCAGCCTCAACGAAGTTGATGTCGAACTCGTCACGGTGCCCGAACCTCTTGCCGTTCCTATTCTTACGCCGCCGCCAGCCGATGCGGCCATCCCCAGCCACCGCCCGGTTTGGCCCCTCGATCGCCGCGATTGGCTCATGCTCGCCACCGGTGCGGCCAGTGTTCTGGCCGCGGTCGGTCTGGGATATGCTCTGGCCAAATTGTTACGCCGCAAAGACCCCCTCGAAGAGGAGGTCCGACCGGAAACCGAATAACAGCTTGGGCCTCTACGACCTCCAGAAAATCGGAAGTCTGCTCGAATTGAGCCTTTACGACCTCCAGAAAATCCGAAGTCCTGTCGCATTGGGCCTCTACGATATCCAGAAATCCGAAGTTGGTTAGCGTCGAGTGGTGTCCAGTTCAAAAGAGGTCGCATTGGGCCTCTACGATATCCAGAAATCCGAAGTCCTCTCGAAGAGGAGGTCGGCCCGGAAACGGAATCACCGGGAGGAGATCACAACCCACAAGCCATCTTCAACAGCTAGCCACCCCGCGATCGTTGCCGGAAACGTAACGGGGGCCATCACAATCCGCTTCCCTCCATCGGCCACGGGAAAACGAGGGCCGCCCGGAAAGGTCCGGTTCATGCCTTTGAGCCTGTGGTGTCTGCCCGAAATCACCACGGTCAACGGATGGCCGCCCAGAAGCGGAGTAACGCTTCGCCCCAGGGTCCAGCAATAGGGTCCAGCAATCGTGCCAGCGGTAGAACCGGCTAGTCTACCAGAATCGATTTCAGTTTATACGCTGTAGCCTGTATAGTTTTCGCCCCTGATGACTTTGACGATGGCGTGATGAACCACTCGGCCGGCTCCCTCCATCGCCTGCGCCCGCTGGGGTATTGGCTGTCCCCCGGTGCGGAGCCTCTCACCGCGGCGGAAGCCATCCGCGCGGCTTTGGGGAACTTGCGGCAGCCCGTGGTGGTGGTCCGCGTAGGCCCCGGATTCGGCTTGGCTTCCTACGGGCCGATCACCCTCGGGGCGGCGGAATTCGGCGGCACTCCACCTGCTGGAGCTTACGAGGTGGCCGCCTACTTGCCCCCCCTGCCGGCCGAGCAACTGGGCGACCCCGCATTCCGTCGCGACCACGGCCTGCGCTTCGCCTACATGACCGGCGCTATGGCCAACGGCATCGCTTCGGTTGAGATTGTCGAAGCGATGAGCCGCGCGGGCATGCTTGGCAGTTTCGGAGCCGCCGGGCTATCCCTCGACCGCATCGCCGCTGCGATCGACCGGTTGAAGGCCCATCTGGGTTCCGCGCCCTACTGTGTGAATTTGATTCACAGCCCCGGGGAACAAGCCCACGAAATGGCCACTGCGGAATTGCTGCTGCGGGCTGGCGTATCCCGCGTCGAGGCCAGTGCCTATCTCGACCTGACACCTGCCATCGTCCGCTATCGTGTGGCGGGTATCCGCCAGGGTATCCCGACCAACCGCGTGATCGCCAAAATTTCCCGCGTCGAAGTGGCGACCAAATTCCTCAGCCCGCCGCCGGAGCGAATTTTGCGGGAACTGCTGGCTGCCGGGCACATCACCCCCGAGCAAGCCGCCGCCGCGGCCAAATTCCCCCTGGCCGACGATGTCACCGTTGAAGCCGATAGCGGTGGCCATACCGACAACCGCCCGGCTATCACCCTGCTGCCGACCATTATGGCCTTGCGTGACCGGCTGCAAGCGCAGTTTGGGTATGCCACGCCGCCGCGGATCGGCTTGGCCGGAGGTATTGCAACACCGGCCAGCGTCGCCGGAGCGTTTGCGATGGGGGCGGCCTATGTCGTCACCGGCAGCATTAACCAAGCGTGTGTTGAGTCCGGGAGTTCCGACGCGGTACGGAAGATGCTTGCCGAAGCCGGGCAAGCCGATGTCACGATGGCCCCGGCTGCGGACATGTTCGAGATGGGGGTGAAGGTGCAGGTTCTCAAGCGCGGCACGATGTTTGCTATGCGGGCGCAGAAACTGTACGACCTGTACAAAAATTTCACAAGTTGGGAGGCGATTCCGGCGGCCGAGCGTGTCCAAGTCGAGAAGACCCACTTCCGCATGTCGTTCGACGAGGTGTGGAAGCTGACGCGCGACTTCTGGGCGCAGCGTGAACCGGCCCAACTGGCCAAAGCCGAGGCCGACCCGCGGCACCGCATGGCCTTGGTGTTCCGCTGGTATTTGGGTTTATCCAGCCGCTGGGCCAATAGTGGCGAACCAACTCGCCAGCTCGATTACCAGGTCTGGTGCGGACCGGCGATGGGGGCCTTCAACGAGTGGGTCAAAGGCTCCCATCTGGAGCTGCCGCACAACCGCACGGTTGTCGGCGTGGCGCTGAACTTACTGTATGGCGCATGCCTCGTGCTGCGACGCTCGGCGCTGCGGCAGCAAGGTGTCGATTGGCCCGACGCCTACTTCCCCACTACGCCCCTACCCACCGCGGAAGTGACCCAACGGCTCAACTAGCCGCTCTCTGAGCAGATGGCGGAAACTCGCTATGCCGACACCGGATCGTACCTCGATGCCTGCCAACGGACCGCAGCGCCCCACACCCACACCCTTGGCGATCATCGGCATCGGCTGCCTGTTTCCCAAGGCCGCCGGGCCAGGGTTCTATTGGGCGAACATCAAACACGGGGTCGATGCGATTACCGACATTCCCCCGACGCACTGGAACCCGGACGACTACTTCGATCCCGACCCGAAAAAGCCGGACATGACCTACGCCCGCCGCGGCGGGTTTCTGTCCGCAGTCGAATTCAATCCCCGGGAATTCGGTATCGCTCCGCGCGACATCGAAGCCACGGACACAACCCAACTGCTGGGTCTGGTCGCTGCCAAACAAGCCCTGCGCGACGCGGGCATCACCTTCCGGGATGGCGCGGAGAACTCTGGGGCAGCGGCTCGGCCGTCGTCGGTGGTCGAGCGTGACCGCGTGTCAGTCATCCTGGGTGTCACGGGTACGCTCGAATTGGTCATTCCCTTGGGCGCCCGCTTAGGCCATCCCAAGTGGAAGCAAGCCATGCGCGACGCGGGGATTCCAGCCGAATTGATCGACGATGCCGTAGCCCGCATTGCCGATAGTTACGTCCCCTGGCAGGAAAACAGCTTCCCCGGGTTGCTGGGCAATGTCGTCGCGGGGCGGATTGCCAACAAGCTCGATCTGGGCGGTACCAACTGTGTGGTCGATGCCGCCTGTGCCAGTTCGCTGAGTGCGGTTCACCTGGCCGCGTTGGAGTTGCAAGCCGGTCGTTGCGATGTCGCCGTCACCGGCGGCTGCGACACCTTCAACGACATCTTCATGTACATGTGCTTCAGCAAAACTCCGGCCCTCTCGCCCACCGGCGACGCCAAACCCTTCGACGACCACGGCGATGGCACCATTCTGGGCGAAGGGTTGGGCATCGTGGTGTTGAAACGCCTAGCCGATGCCCAGCGCGATGGCGACACCATCTACGCTGTCCTCAAGGCTGTCGGTTCTTCAAGCGACGGCAAAGGCAAAGCCATCTATGAACCCAGTGCCGCTGGGCAGAAGAAAGCCCTGTTGGCCGCCTACGAACTGGCCGCGGTTTCGCCGCGGACAATCGAACTGGTGGAAGCCCACGGCACCGGTACCAAAGTGGGCGATACCGTTGAAATCACCGCCCTCACAGACGTTTACACGGCCGCCCCCCCCACGCCCGTGGCGGCGGCGGCTGGCGACTCGTCTTCCACGAACGCCCCCTGGTGTGCGATTGGTTCGGTCAAATCGCAGATTGGCCACACGAAAGCGGCCGCTGGGGCGGCTTCGCTCATCAAGGTCGCGCTGGCGCTGTATCACAAAGTCCTACCACCCACGATCAAAGTACAGCAGCCGATCGAACCGCTGCGGGCGGCCAATTCACCCTTTTATGTAAACACGCTGATGCGGCCGTGGCTGCCGCGGCGGGAACACCCCCGCCGCGCGGCCCTTTCCGCCTTCGGCTTCGGCGGCAGCAACTTCCACGCGGTTCTCGAAGAACATTCTCCCCACAAACAGCATCCCGATTGGGATGGTTGGGTGGAAATTGTCGCTTTGAGTGCCGATTCACCCGAAGCGCTGCGGGCACAATTGGCGCAGCTACCCACCGACTGGGACGCCTTCGCACAAGCCGCCGAAGAGTCCCGCACAACGTTCCGCCCCACCGCCGAATGCCGCCTCGGTTTCGCAGCCCACCGGACCCACAGCGACCTGGCGAAGTTGATTGCGGCCGCCGCGGCCCAACTGACCGCGCAACCGCACACGGCGTGGCATCGCCCCGAGGGGATTCACTACGGCCGTGGCCGCCCCCCCGGAGGCTTGGCCGTGCTCTTTCCCGGCCAGGGGGCACAGTACGTCGGCATGCTGCGGGAAGTGGCGTGTCTGTTCCCGGAAATGCTCGATACGCTTGCGATCGCCAATGAGGCCGTCGCGGCTCACACGCCCAACGCCACCTCGCCGCAACGACTGTCGGACCGCATCTATCCGCCTCCCCCCTTCAACCCCCAGCAGCAACAGGCCCACGAGGCCGCTCTCCGCGACACCCGCACGGCCCAACCGGCTCTTGGGGCGGTCAGTTTCGGCGCCTGGCGCGTCCTCCACGAACGCTTCGGCCTTCAGGCCGACGCCTTCGCCGGGCACAGCTATGGCGAACTCGTGGCCCTCGCGGCTGCTGGCTGGATGAGTGCCACCGATCTCTTCACCCTCTCCTGCATCCGCGGAGAACTGATGGCCGCCCAGCGTCACGGCGATCCCGGGGCGATGCTGGCCGTGTTCGCATCCCCGGCGGAAATTGATGCGATTCTGGCTAGCGCGCCGTTGGATGTCGTGGTGGCGAATCGGAACGCGCCCCAACAAACCGTTCTGGCCGGCCCGACCGAAGCCATCGAGCAGGCCGCGGCCCGACTGGCGCAAGCACAACGGAAAGCAACAAAATTGCCGGTGGCCGCGGCCTTCCACTCCCCGTTGGTCGCGGACGCGGCAGCACCCTTCCGCGCCGCCCTCGATCGCGTCAACTTCCGCAGTGCCGCCCCCGTCTACGCCAACACCACCGCCACCCCCTACCCCGCCGACGAACACACGGCGAAAGACTGGCTGGCGTACCAACTGGCCCGACCCGTAGCGTTTGTCGAACAGATTCGCGCGATGGCCGAAGCCGGGATACGCACGTTTATCGAAGTCGGCCCGGGCACTGTGCTGACACGGCTGGTCCAAGCTATCCTCGCCGCGACGCCGACCGTCGAAGACGCCGACTGTTTCGCCCTCGATGCCTCCCGCGGCCAACGCTCCGGCACTTGGGATTGGGCCGACAGCCTCGCTCGGCTCGCCGCGGCAGGCTACGTCCTGCGTCTGGACGAATGGGAAAAAGGCAGCCGCTGCCGACCCCAGCCGCCCACCAGTACCAAACCCGGCCTGACAGTCCCGATTTGTGGGGCCAATTGGGTCAGCCCCCGGCCCGCGCGCCCCCCCCGACCACCGCGGCCATGGCCCTCGAACAATGGCCAACCGCACCCACCCACGCCCATAACGACTACGACTTCGCCGTCCCCAGGTTCCCCAATGGCTGCTCCCGAACGTCCTTCCACCGATCCGCACGCTCTCACGCAAGCCTTGGCCATCACACAGCAAAATTTGGCCGCCATCCAGCGCCTGCACGAGCAAACCGCTACCCTGCACAAGCAGTTCCTGGATGGCCAAGAAACTGCGCAACGGAGCCTCCAGACGCTTGTTGAACAACAACAAACGCTGCTGCTCGCCCTGCTTGGGACCGGTGCTGCGCCATCATCCTGGCCGCCCCCCGCGCTCATCCCCACTCCCACGCCAAGCGGAGCTTCCCCCACGATTGCTGCTGCACCCCGCGGGGTTCCGCTCACAGTCCCGCCCGCGGCTCCAGCGGCTGCCGGAACCCCGCTCACAACCCCACCGGCGGCCGCTGCAACCCCGGCCCCCCCGGCCCCCCCCGTCGCGGACCCACCGCGGGTTTCCGTTCCACCCACAACCCCGGCCGTGACCGAAAAACCACCCGCGCCCGATCGGATCGCGGCGACGTTGTTGGCGGTGGTGGCGGAGAAGACCGGGTATCCGGTGGAAAGTCTCGATCTGTCCTTGTCGCTCGATGCCGACTTGGGTGTCGATTCCATCAAACGGG
>JANWYJ010000043.1 GCA_025055115.1 Gemmata sp. | reverse complement strand
GGATGTCAAACCCGAGGATCGCTTCGTAGGATTCGACGCTTATAAGGAAGTCATCGCCCGCTGCGATGTGGTACTGCTGACCACGCCGCCCCAGTTTCGGCCATTGCATCTCAAAGCCGCGGTCGAAGCGGGCAAGCATGTGTTCGCGGAGAAACCCGTGGCGGTCGATGCCCCGGGGGTCCGTTCGGTATTAGCAACGTGCGAACTGGCCCGGCAGAAGCGTGTGTCGGTCGTCTCGGGGTTGTGTCTCCGCTACGACACTGGCTTCCAAGAAACCGTCAAACGCATCCACGGCGGGGCTATCGGCGAAATCGTCACACTCTTCGCCAACGACTACCGGGGTGGCCGTTGGGCCAAACCACGTCAGCCAGATTGGTCCGACATGACGTATCACATGCGGAACTGGTACAACTTCACCTGGCTGTCGGGGGATTTCAACGTCGAGCAGCATATTCACTTCCTCGATGTCTGCGCGTGGTTGATGAACGGTGAGTATCCCCGCAAGGCCATCGGGATGGGAGGCCGAAGCGTCCTGACGGGTCCTGAATACGGCAACATCTACGATCATTTCTCGGTGGTCTATGAGTATGCCAACGGTATTCGGCTGGTGAGCAATACCCGGCAGCATCCTAAAACCAAAGGGGACATGAGCGCTGTCGCCTTGGGCACGCGCGGCCAAGCTCTGCTCTCCGAACGCACCAATGGGCTAACAATCCAGTCCGGCCCGAACCATTGGGTCTTCGAAGGCCCCTTCAACCAAATGTTCCAAGCGGAACACGATGCCCTCTTCGCAGCCATCCGCGCCGATCAACCGCTGAACAATGGCGACTATATGGCCAAAAGTACACTTTTGGCGATCATGGGGCGAATGGCGGCCTACACCGGCCAAGAAATCACCTGGAAAATGGCGATGGAATCGAAAGAAGACCTCCTCCGGAGTGTTCTGGGAGTCTCCACCGAGGCGGCATTACCGCCCTACGATTGGAACACGAAACTGGTGAACCCGCCCATCGCCGTCGCCGGGCAAACGAAGTTCGTCTAACCGCTATGGTGACAAGTTTCGTCTAGCCGCTGTGTTGACAAGTGAACCAACCCACTGCTCACGCCCCTCCAGTTGGTATTGCTCCATGATCAATCAGCAGTACCACTTCAGGCCCCGAAACCATCTGGGCCTGATGCGTGTGTGTTGACGCACCAATCAGGTAGCTTTCTCAGCGCCGCTAGTTCTCTGAGCGTCGCGCTTCACATTGGGTCGTGCACACCACAGCGGATCAATCCGCGATCCAATAGCGGATGATGCAGTAGAGCGCCTGAAAGGCATCCTTCATGCCGATTTTCTTCCCTTCTTCGTAAGTTCGGCCTGAGTAGCTGATCGGCACTTCATACACGCGCCACCGGGGTTGTCCTTTCCGCTTGCGGGCGATTTTGGCTGTCACTTCGGGTTCAAAGCCAAAGCGGTTGCTCTTAAGAGGAATGCTTTGGATGATCTCCCGTTTGAAGACCTTGTAGCACGTCTCCATATCGGTGAGGTTGAGATTAGTGAACCAATTCGACAACATCGTGAGAATTTTGTTAGCCACGGAGTGCCAGTAGTACAGCACCCGATGGCTCTCCCCGATGAAACGAGAGCCAATGACCACATCGGCCCGGCCATCGATGATGGGTTGAATTAACTTCGGGTACTCCGCGGGGTCGTACTCCCAGTCGGCATCTTGGACGATCACCAAATCCCCGGTGCAGTGTTTGAAGCCTTCCCGAAGAGCAGCTCCTTTGCCCATGTTTTGCGGCTGATGGAAGACGCGGATGTTGTCGTATTGTTGTTCGAGTTGCGCTAAAATCGCTGGGGTACCATCGGTCGAACAATCGTTGACGATGATGATTTCTTTGGGAATCGGCACGACCTGCACCCGGCGCACCAGTTCCGCCAACCACCGTTCCTCGTTATAAACCGGAATCACCACCGACAGCTTAAAGCCCGGCGGCAAGGGGTATATCCCCAATTGCCGGCACGCGGAATCACCGAGCAATTGCTGCAAGATGGTCACGCGCGCGTTGGGATCGTTCCGAATATGTTCTAGCAACGAAGCCAACAGGGGGTTCAGTTCTTGGGCCGGTGGGTTTTGCGGCTGATGATTGGTCGTCGCTGCTGCGGATGCCAAAGCGGTTGTCATGCGTGAGTTCCTCGTATGCAGTTGGCAAGCCGGGTTGACAGATGGCCCTCGCGTATCGTAGGGATAACCAACTTTCGATATTTCCGGCTTGCAGTCAAGGCCGATTTTTCACCACTCGCCTGCAGGAGGCATCCGCGTGACATCGTCAGCCCATCCTGGAACCCCAACGAATCACAAGGCCGTTCCTCTTTGCGATATCCAAGCCCAATATCGCGCGCTGCAAGCGGAGATCGACGCAGCCGTTCTGCGTGTGTTGCGTTCGGGGCAGGCGATTTTAGGCCCCGAAGTAGCCGCTTTTGAGCAGGAAGTGGCCGCCTTCTGTGGGGCGCAATTCGGGGTTGGCTGTAGCTCAGGTACTGACGCTCTGATTCTGGCCTTGCGCGCCTTGGATATTGGCCCGGGTGATGAAGTTCTCGTGCCGCCGTTTACGTTTTTCGCCACTGCCAGTGCTGTGTGCCGCGTAGGTGCTAAACCGGTCTTCGTGGACATCGACCCCATCACCTTCAATATCGACCCACGACAGATTGAAGGCAAAATCACGCGCCACACCCGGGCGATTATCCCCGTCCATCTGTTTGGGCAATGCTGCGACATGGACCCGATTTGGGAAATCGCGGACGCCCACCAAATTTATGTCATCGAGGACGCGGCCCAGTCGTTTGGCAGCGAATATCACGGACGGCGTTGCGGCACGCTGGGAATTGTCGCGTGCCTGAGCTTCTACCCCACCAAGAACCTCGGAGCCTTCGGGGATGCAGGCATGGTGGTTACCAACGATCCCAATCTCGACCGCAAGCTCCGAGCCTTGCGCGTTCATGGCTCTGAGGTCAAGTACTATCACAAGTACATCGGCTACAACATGCGGCTAGACGCGCTTCACGCCGCAGTCTTGCGCGTGAAGCTACCGCATGTTCCTCAGTGGCTAGCCGCCCGTGAGGCCGCCGCACAACGCTATGATACCCTCATTGAAAACGCCAATCTCCACGGCTTCCTGCGCCGGCCCGTAGCGCAGCCAGACCGACGACACACATTCAACCAATACGTTGTGCGCGTGCCCCCAATGCACCGCGATCCGCTTGTGAAATATCTCAAAGACAACCACATCGGCGTGGAAGTTTACTATCCCCTGAGTTTGCATGAACAGGAATGTTTTCAGTTTTTGGGGTATCGCACCGGGGATTTTCCCACCAGCGAGGAAGCCGCAAAAACCGTATTGGCGTTGCCAATGTTTCCCGAAATAACATATGAACAACAGTACCGTACAATTGAAGTATGCGCAATGTATTTGCAAAAAGCAATTCGCCAAGCGGCATAATTTGGAAAAATTGTTGGGATTTTCCCACGAAGCCAACCGGTATGTGGAAACATTGGCTGAATTCTCTCACGAGGCTGACTGGGAGTTTGAAAGACTATTGGGGTTGGGATTCACTCACAAAGCCGGCCAGGGGTCGAAGCCAGCCGGTGAAGGCTAGCTGCTGGAGGCTTTGTGGTGGACGAAGCCGGCCAGTGGCGGCTTTGTGAGGTCCTTTTGTCGGAGTTCTCTTATCGGGTCCTTTTGTTGGAGTTCTCTTATCGGGTCCTTTTGTCGGAGTTCTCTTGTCGGCGGTCTGTTGTCAGTGGTCTCTTCGGAGTTCTCCTGTCGGAGGATGGGGGATGGGAGCGATGGGGGATGGGAGCAATGACGCTGTCCAGAAAATGGACAAACGTACATCATTCGGAACTTTGTACAGATGAGCTTTGTACAGATATTGAACAAATATATAAGAATTGTTCGTACAAGAATTGTTAGAGCTGACTGCAACTTGACGCCTTGTATCCGGCAATAACGTGCTTGTCTCCAGCTGTATCGTGCTTGTATCCACAGCTGTATTGTGCATCCAGCTGTATCGTGCTTGTATCCGGCTGTAACGTGAAAGGTCTCTGACGGTTGAGGCTTGGCGCCACTTCTCAACAACCCCGTTACCGGTGTTTTCGGCGCCTCCGTGCTAACAGCATTCCCAAACCGGCGATAGCCAACCACCCCGTAGCGGGTTCGGCAATTGGCTCGGGCGGATTGATCGGCGGGCGATCGACGGGCACAGGAGGATTGATGGTTGGTGGAACTGGTCCACCGGTTTCGGTTGGAGTTTCGCTGGGTCGGGGTGGATTGCCGGGTTGGTTGTTGTGGGGGGGTTCGATGAGTGAAGGTTCCCGGGGAATGCGGCTGCCGGGCCATTCAAACCAATAGAAAGCGCGTACGTCTAGACTCAGCGCCAGCACAGTGAGAACGGCCACGGTAAGCCGCCCAGTCCACGCGTTTATTATCCATCGCGTAACTTGCTTCACTTCCCTGTCTCCGTTCATTTGGCCCGTACAGGTCATTCCAAATTCGCGCCAGAGTGTCAAGGTCGATCGGGAGAAAAGGCGCGTGGGGAGAGTCCCAAGTGAGAGAAATTGGAGAATTTTTGCGGGCCGATTGTGCTGTGTCGTTGCGAGAAACTTTACGGGCGAGCCTCGTCAGCAGCCGAAGAAGGGAAGGTGAACCATGTCGAGGAGCGGCCATGAAGCGGTGGCGCATTCAGGCAATGGGGTTGAGTGTTCTTTTAGCGGGAGGAACGCCAACTGCGGCTCATCCGCCTGGCTCGCAAGAGTTACGGCCGGCATCCGGTGAGACTCGTTCCATGTCGGTCATACCATCAGCTCGCCCGTCCGAAAACGGGCCAATTTGGGTTCCGGTGCGTGGAATGGAGTCAGTCGTGGCTTCATCGCCCACTGAGGGCGTGCCGGGTGTTGTGTCACAAAGCCGGGTTGTCCCGGCCGGGGCAATGGGGTCGGTGAGCTGGGCTAGCTCAGAGCTGCCAACGCGTGCCGTCGATCGCAACCGGGAGTCGTTACCCTCAATTCCCGAAGTGCCGACGCCAGCGGGTGACGCTCCTAGGCTACCGATGCCGGTGCCCGTTCCATCCGTCACGGTGAGACAGGCCGTTGCGACGCCCAGCGAATTAGTTCCGGAAATTCCGTACACTAATGATCCCTGGCCCCAAGCTATGCCATCGACTCGAACGGCCGAGCCGTTGCCGCCAACACCCGCGGGGGATGCTCTGCCGCCTCCGCGTACCTTGCCCACGCTGCAACCGGAGTTGCAGCCTGCGGAGTTCCTCTATCCACTGCATACTTCCAAGCATCGTCATCGCGAAACGTTTGGTTCGCCATCCATTCAGCTATCCCGGGATTATCCTCGACTGCGGGACTTGGTTGATCATCGTTTTCATCGTGACCTCACCCTTGCCGGTGATGATGGCATCGATCCCGATGATCTTGGGCTGAGTCGCTTCTTCGTCAGCGGGGAATACTTACTCTGGTGGATGCCAGGTTTTGCAATTCCTGTTCTGGGCACGACCAATGCGAATACCGCTCTCAATGGCTACTTGGGAGAACCGGGTACCGCGGCGATCATCGGCCCCGGACCGCTGATCGACAGCACCCGCAGTGGCTTCCGAGTACGCAGCGGCCTGTGGCTGACTGAAAACCACTCGTGCGGAATCGATGGCAGTTTCTTTTTCCTGGGCGAGCGTTCGACGAGCGTGACAGTGAATTCGGACCAATTTCCGCTCATCACCCGGCCAGTGTTGGCTCCCAACACCCTCCCGAGTACCGACACGGTCATTGGCGAAACGGGTGAAGCTGTGGCCGTGCCTGGTATTCTGCGGGGAAGTCTGAACGTGATTGGGGAAAGCCGATTATGGGGAGCCGACGTGAACGTGCGGACCTGTTGGTTCACCCATTGTGCGGCTCGGGGCGAATGGTTTGTGGGTTATCGGCACTTGAACTTGCGGGAAAGCCTGACGATCACGGAAAACATCGCGGTGATTGGTTCGGGGGCGGCGCGACTCGTGGTTCCCGACCCGATTGGCACACAAGTGGTCGTACAAGACCAGTTCACGACGCGAAATTACTTCAACGGGGGCCAAATCGGGGCGTTTTATGAACGACAAGCCGGCCGGTGGTTCCTCAACACCCGGACCTCGCTGGCTCTGGGCACAACGCATCAGGTGTTGGAGATCAACGGTTTCCAGGTGCGGCAACGCCCGGATATGCCGCCGATGACCTTCCGCGGAGGGTTGTTGGCCGCCGGGCCGAATCTGGGGCGTTTCACTCGTGATCGGTTCAGCGTTGTGCCCGAACTGACGGTAAACCTCGGTTATCGTCTGACGGATCGTTTCCGGGTCTTCACTGGTTACAATTTTCTGCTGTGGACGAACGTGCTTCGCCCCGGTGATCAGATCGATCGTGTGGTCGATCTGACGTTTGTTCCGAACGCTCCACCGGTTCTCCCGAGTGGTCAGAACCGCCCACAGCCGCTTTTGACCCAACGCGATTTGGTTATTCACGGTCTCCAATGGGGGGCCGAATGGCGCTGGTAAGCCCCCCAAGTGCCCTCTTTCTTGTCGCCGAGCGAGCGGCACTGAGAACTGCACTCTTGATGCCGCAAGTGTCTTCTTCAAGTGCCCTCTTTCTTGTCGCCGAGCGAGCGATTACATTGTTCTTAAGACGAATAGGCCTTCCTCCGACTTTCCTTCCCCCCAACCGGCATGCGCCGGGGAGCTTCTCATGGACATTTTCCATCGTCGCGAATTCTTGAACCGTTCGGCCATCCTGGCAGCCGCTGCGGCCGCCAGTGCCACCACCGTAACAGCCCAGCAACCGGTCACTCGTGCTACCAATGCTCAGGCCGATAAACTCCGGGTCGCCGTGGTGGGCGTTCGCGGCCGCGGTATGAGCCACGTCAATGGCTTTCTGGGCAAGAATAACTGCGAAATCGTGACGATTTGCGATTGCGACGAAGCCGTGATCGGCAACGCGATGAAACGAGTCGAACAAGTGCAGGGGAAAGCCCCCAAATATGAGAAAGACATCCGCAAAGTGGTCACAGATAAGGACATCGACATCGTCGCCATTGCCACGCCCAATCATTGGCATGCCCTGATGGCCGTGTGGGCGATGGAAAATGGCAAGGATGTGTACTGCGAAAAGCCGGCGACGCACAACGTCCGCGAAGGGGCGATCATGCTGGCTGCGGCCCGGAAATACAAACGGATTTGCCAGGTTGGTACCCAAAGCCGCAGCAATCCCGGCATGCGTGAATCGATTGAGTATGTCCGCAGCGGCAAAATCGGCAAAGTCGATTTGGCCATTGGTTTGTGCTACAAGTCGCGCCCCAGCATTGGGGATGTTGGTTTGAAAATGGGTGACCAACAGCCACCCAAAACGATGGACTACGACCTATGGTGTGGTCCGGCCCCGCTGAAGTTACCGCGGCGCAATACCAAGAATGGTACCGTTCACTACGACTGGCACTGGATTTGGGACTACGGCAACGGCGACTTGGGCAACCAAGGTGTTCATGAAATGGACAAAGCGCGCTGGGGTCTGGGGAAAACGACCATGCCCCACACGGTCTTCAGCCTGGGCGGCCGCTTCGGATACATTGACGACGGCGAAACCGCCAACACCCAATTGTGCGTCTTCGACTATGGCCCGGAGAAGATGATTTTTGAAGTCCGCGGCCTACCCACAAGCGATTACAAGGGGGCCAAAGTGGGGAATATCTGGGTGGGTAGTGAAGGGTATGTCGTCTGCCCCACCTATTCCAGCGGCATTGTTTACGACAAAAATGGCAAAGAAGTGAAACGCTTCAGCGGTGGTAACGATCAGCTGCACTTCGATAACTTCGTCAAAGCCGTTCGCAGCCGGCGCTATGAAGACCTCACCTGCGACATCGCCGAAGGCCACCTGTCGGCCGCTTTGTGCCACTTGGCCAATATCAGTTATCGCCTGGGGCAGGAATTGCCTCTGGCGCAAATCGTGGATGCTGTCGGTCCCGATGCGAATGTGAAGACATTCGCCACCGGCATGTTGGAACACTTGAAAACCAACAAGGTCGATCTCGACAAGACCATTGCCCGTGTCGGCCCGGTATTGCCGATCAACCCCAAAACCGAGCGTTTCGAGGTGACCGACAAGACTTTGGCCGAGAAAGCCAACGCCCTGCTCTTCCGCGAATACCGCAAGGGCTTTGAGCTGAAGGATATCGCCTGATCTTCAAGTCCACTGGCGATGAGACCCGGCCACGGACCGGTTTCACCGGCGGTTCGTGGCTGTTTTTGCTATCAGCAGAAATTTCTGCTCTCACTTGAGTCCGAATAGTTTCCGCAGGGCTTCGCGGAGGCCGCCATGCCCTTCCAAGCTAGCTTCTTGCAGAGCGGCTATGGGTCCGTGGAGCAATCGGTTTTGGAACAAGCGGAAGGCTTGTTCGATGGAAGCCTTCTCAGTATCGGTCAGTTTACCGTTCATTTTGGCCAAGAGCGGGCCGAGGATCGTCTCGCGGAGTTTATCGACTTCCGCGGTCAGTTGACCAATGATCGGCCCGTTGGCCCGCCGGTTCCAATCGGCCACAAACTTGGCCACCTCGGTGTTGACGATGGCTTCGGCCGCGGGAATATGCCGGCGGCGTTCGGCCATGCGCCGGTCTGCAACTCGTTTCAGATCATCGACATTGAACAGGCTGACGGTATCACCATCGTGAATGTCGGGGTCGAAATCCCGCGGTACGGCCATGTCGAAGATGAGCAGCGTTCGTCCGGCGCGGCGACGGCGAACCTTTTCCTCGAAGCGGGTCCGCGACACAATCGGTTCGGCAGCGCCAGTGGTGCTTAGAACAATGTCGGCTTGGACCAAGGCATCATCGAGCTGTTCCCAGGGAATCACACGACCACGGCAATTACGGGCACTTTCTTCGGCTCGCGCGGCATTGCGATTGGTAACCAGAATGGCAGCCGGTTTCAACTCGGCCAGATGGTTCAGGGTCAACCGGCCCATTTTGCCAGCCCCGATCACCAAGACGGTTTTATCCGTGAAGGTGTCGAACACTTGGCGAACGAAATCGACCGCGGCGCTGGACACCGAAACGTGCCCTTGGCTGATCCCAGTTTCACTGCGGACCCGTTTGGAAACACGCAGCGCTGCGGGAAACAACGTATTGAGCATCGCTCCGGTGGCATTAGCTTTCTGAGCCACCTCGAAAGCTTCTTTCACCTGCCCTGCGATCTGGCTTTCGCCCAACACTACACTATCCAGGCCGCTGGCGACGCGAAACAGGTGCCGAACCGCGGCCGCATCGGCATGTTCGTACAAATGGGGGGCGATCTCCTGGGCCGGCAAGCCGTGCACTTCACTGAGAAACTCAGCCATGAGCGGTGCGTGCAACGGCGCCATCGTTTCTGGGCGCGCCAGATAGAGTTCAACACGATTGCAAGTGCCGAGAATAACGGCTTCGGCCGCGTAGCGTGCGTTCAGTTCCGCTAAGGCCTTCTGGGTTTTCACAGGATCAAATGCTAGTTTCTCGCGCAGTTCCACCGTAGCGGATTCAACGTTACAACCGATCGCCCGGAGGTTCATGATCCACCTCCCACGGCAAACGGATGCGACGCCACCAGCGCCATCAACAGCAAACCGAAGGCCAGAATCGACAGCCACGCCAACCGCCGCGCCGGGACATGAACGCCATAGCGCAAATAGACCAACAGGAGAAATACCAGCCACAAACCCGCTGTTGACACGACCTTCACCGATAACCAATTGCCACCGAACCGATACGCCTCGGGCAGAAGCAGTGAACCGAGAAACAGGCCAGCCGTCAGAAGCGGAAAAGCGATATTCAAGGCTCGCCGGTTCATCGTTTCGAGTCGCTCAAGACTCAAAATCGGGGCCACGTCATCGGGCAACACCTTGTTTCGCAGTCGGCGGGCTTGCATCAGGTACATCACACTGGCGACAAAGCTCACACTCACCCCCACAGCTCCCAGAAGTAACAGCAGGCCGTGAATAGCTCCCCAAAAACGATTAGCCGCGGCCCAATCAGGGACATGAAAACGTGTCGATGCGGGGTTCATGCTGACCAGCACCAAGGAGAGTACCACCAGCCCCAGTACAACCGGCAAAACAAACACCGCCCACGCCTGTTTGGCATGATGGATGGTCCCGTAGATGTAAAAGAGAGCCAGCACCCAGGCTAGCAACAACAACGAACCATACGGAGCTGCCGGCGTGGGCTGGTTGTAGAGGATATATGCGGTATGGGCGACAATACCCGCGCCGCCAAACGCCAGACTGGCCAGCCGCCAGCCGGTGGCGGGCCACAGGAGGCGAGCGATTTCCAGCAACAAAGCGCACAGGTAGCTCAAGGCAAAGCAAGCGTGGGTAACACCTTGCAACGGTGAGACACTCATCGAGCAGCAGACCTCAGAGGTCGGCGGAAGGCACCAATTATTATAGGGTAAAGCTGCTCCATCATCCCAACGGAGTTGATAGAATCCACGTGGCGGATTCCACCGCCACTGCCGGACGCGGCTTCCGGATCATTCCGATGCTATCCCTCAAGGAGCGTGAGGCCACGCGAGCAGCTCTCGAGTACCCCACTACCCACGCCGACTCAATAGAGCACCAAGTCGGAACAGAAACCACGTCTGACACGGTCTTGGGAAATAACGAGCTTACACGCCCCGGTTGACAACCCGATTGTGTTCCCACGCGAAGCGCCCGGCTTACAAACTCCGCGTTGGATCAGGGGGTATGCGAGGAGGATGCCGGCTGAGCCATGACGAGGCGAGTGGCACACCCGCAACGCGACTCGCGATGAAACCGCCCGACCCGCGAATGGGATGGCGAACGAGGACGCGAAAAACACTTCATCCGGCCGGACTTCCCGTCCGATTCGATCCTGGGCGCGGCGGCTATTTGTTCAGACGCGCAGAAGTTGAGGCCATTCATCCGCTTGTAGCTCTGGTACGGGGTCAGAGCTACTCGACGGTGAATCGTTGTGATGCCACGTCGATAGTTTGCTGGAGCAAGCACGAAATAAGCCCATGCCATAGTGGGAGGCATAACCGAGTAGGAGAGGACCTCGGATGGGCTGTGCGAAGCGCAGGCGTAGTCCGAAGCCGACATCCACTTTGGGTGGAACTCCGCCGTGGGTGCGTCGCCGAATGAAATGGCGGAGGTGGATAGTCAGCGGTCGATCGTACTCGATCTCGACGGCCGCGGGCAGGCCGCGCGAAAGAAGTTCGGCCAGCACCTGACCTTCGAGAGTGTTTTTGCCGCGCGGTTTCAGAAATCGCGGGGGGACAAACGGCGTGACGCTCTCCCAGATCGTCGCGCCATCCGGGGCCGCGATGATGGGCAACAAGAACCGCAAAACTTCTCGGGGAAGTTGATAGAGGTCTGTGCGCGACCCGGAGGCTACAAGGGCAACCTGCAGATTTGGGCCTTTTTTGCGCCAGGTTTCCCGGGAGCGTCGGATGCCTTGTTGGGCCGCGTGGGTTAACCCCGCGGGGCAATAAATGAGGATGTGATCGATGCGACCACGATCATTGAGTGCCAACGGAATGGTGTGGGCATGACTATGTCGATCGTGCAGGGGTTGGCCCTGTTCATCTTGACCGGTCAATTCGGGGCAGTAAATCCGCCCCCTCTGGGCGGTGTTGGCCACGATGGTGCGGTGAAAAATTTCGGCTTGGGGCAGCGTCCGCGTTATCGGCTCGAGTGCGGCCGTCTGGCCCGACGGCGTGCTGAGGGCCAACAACATGAACTCCACCGGTGGGGCATGGAATGATCGCGGCTCGGGGGGGACGGCCACCTCGAGGGCATCCCGTCGGCGCCAGTAGAGGACACGTTGCGAGCCGGGCGGCTGCGACCAACCGTGCCCTTTCCACCACGAGGTGTCCTTGGTCAAGCAGGACCACAAATCGGGTGGGTATGGCCCCTCGTTTTCTGGAATCTTTTTCCCGCGCCCGGGTTTCGCCTTCGGTGAGAATGCCGCGGACACTTGTTGGGCGCGCCAGAACAGGTAATCGTGCGGTGGAATCGCAGCCAGCACTGACACCTGTTCCCACTCCCAGTTGCGATGCTCCCCCGGCTGGCAGGGCACCGCATTCCACTCGTGGGGGTTCTCGTCGGTCAGCTGCGCCTCGACCCAGCTCTCGCTACGTCCCAGATAACCCAGAGCCGCGACCCATTGGCCCAGAAGTTCCCTTTCCTCAACCGCCAGTTCACAGGGCCAGTGGATGAACATCACACCATCACCGACGTTGGCCCAGGTATCAAAGACGAGGGTGGTTCTTTGGGACTTGCCTTCGATGACGGGCATAAAGTGCCGGCTGTGGGCCGCACTGGCCGGTGGCAGATGATACACCGGTAGCACCGTGGCGAGCTTATCGATCAACCGTCGGGCGACGGTTGGGGCCTCACCCCATCCCTGATGGGTGAAGCCAGAAGCGATGAGGGCACGCAGCAACCGCCACGGACTGGGCGGCCACTCGATGAGGCCTTCGTTGACATGATGCCCCCACGGCGTGGCATGGTAGCGCCCGCCGGGGAACCGGAGTTTCACGGTCGGCATGGCGTGCTCCTTTATTCGTCGTTTGCGCCTTCGGATGCCTCATCATCTCCGCTATCGTCCGCCTCCTGATCCTGCTTCTTGTCTTTGTCCTTCTTGATCTCATCCTCAAAGCTGACAATGGTAGTCTTCATCAAATTCTTGCACTTTTCGATGGCCGTCTTGACCTCTGATTCGAGGTCAGCCAGTGGTGGCAACTGAAAACCTTCAGGGCGTGTGGCGACGAGATGGTCTGGCGCGACTGGTTCGAGGTCACAGGCCGTTCGGAGCCGCAGGTCGCCGTCGAGGAGTTTGCGAATCTTGTACAGCGCAAGTAGGATGAGGAGTTTTTCAACGTCCTCGCCTAGGCCGTAGCCGCGAATTTGGGCCAAATCGAGGTTGAAGTGACAATCCATCCGCTCTGCCACGTACTCATCGCGAGCGAAAGGCACGTTGCCAAAGCCGCTCTTGGTGTCGCCCGACGGGTTAACAGGATCATTTTTGACCCCCCCCGAAGCGGCCACCGCGACTCCCGATGCCTCGATGAACGCAGATAGCGCCCGCGCAACGCGCAGACGCCCTCCTGCGAGGTCCTTCTTGGCCAGGAACACGCCGTGGATGAGGCTGCCGACGTCGTACTTCAGTAACACCTCGGCTAACTTTTTCCGGTCGATCGGTCCTTCAGCGAGTCCACCCAATTCCCGTTTGATCTCGTTGAAGAACGTCTTGTCCTTTCCTTCGAGGAGGTACGGACTGTTGAGCCGATGGGCTTCCAGCATTGAATCGGTGAGGAACTTTTCCTGGCGGGTCACGGTTACATGGCTGATGCCCTTGAGCGTGTCAACCGGTTCATTCTTTGCTGTATCCCAGCAGGTCGCTTCGAGCCGGTTGGCCATGCTTTGGGTGCTTTCGACAAGCAGTTTCGGACCGTCTTTGGTCTGATAGGTCGCCGCCCCCAGACTGGGGAAGCCCGTCGGCTGGAAGCGATCGCCCTGCAGAGGCTTTAAGGGCACGGTCAACAACATTCGAGAGACGGATTTCAACGGTGTCAAGTTGACTTTAGGCATGGATCAGTCCTTTCTTGGAGGGGTCCAGAAGTTTCATCGCTCGTTGCGCGGTGGCGCGGTGAATGGGGAAGGCGAGGGCGGCCGCCCAGCGGCGGGCCGACACCGGGTCGGTGGTGCCCGCGTACATCGGTGGGCGGATGCCGACGGACTGCAAGCGTTGGCGGGCGATGGCGATGGCTCGTGCTGCCTCGCCGGCCAGCAGCAAGCGTACGATGCGTTCATCGGCGGGGATGTCGTGCATGTCGTCGATGGGAAACGGCAGGCAGCCCAATCGGACGGCCAACCAACACTCGTCGGGGATTTCGCGGAAATGAGGCTGTGGGTATTGCGGGGCGTGCTTCGTTTTGTCCCACCGCTTCCAATCGATGGCCATGAAGGCCCGTGCCAGGCCGAACAGTCGGTCCGCATCCACCGCCCCCCGCAGGAAGCACGCGACATCGTCCAACCGGGCACCGCATCCGGCCGCGGCTACGAGCCGAGACCGACGTTGCCCCTTCTGAGCCGCTTCGATCAGGCGGCGCTCCACGATGGCCCCCAGATCGCGCAGTGGTTCGCGCCCCGACACGACGACGCGGGGATCGTGGGCCAAGCGTTTCTCGGCTGTTTGGAAGCGCCACCCTCCCGGCTCCAAGGGTAAAACGTGGTGACGAACAGGATCGCTGGGTTGGTTGTTGTGGTAACGCGCTGCAGCGCTACCCAGGGCCAAAGCGAGACGGAACTCCGGGGAGTTGTCATCGACCGCTCGCACCCACTCCGGACGCAGGCCATTGAGAACCCCCGCGTCAATCGCGGTCCCAGTCGCTTGGATGGCTTCAATGTCGGCGGCGGCCCGGAGAATGGTCTGCCAGCGCTGGGGAGTGTGGTCGTGCGTCAGAGCCGCGAAAACCGCATCGGCCAGACGACGCTCGGCATGAACCAACCGAGTCGGCGGGTTCTTATCTCGACAGCGGCGTTGCACGCGGTTCATCCAGGCAGCCAGGTCATCGATCAGGTGGGTTTGTGGATGATGGCGAACCAGTACTCGGCCCAGGGCAACCGCGAGCGTGGATTGACCATTGCGTTCCAAATACCCATAGCGAACAAAGGCCTCAATACCTCGAGCCACTCCGAGGCGACTGATCGCGCAAGCCACATCAATGGGACGGTTCGCCGGTTGACGGTCGAGCTGGATGCGGGCTTCGCCAAGCATTGTTGCGATGTCGGCCAGTGTTGCCGGTTGTCGCCACAGCGGCATCCATTGCTCGCCGCGTTGGGCGTTTTCGTCACCGGGTGTCGCAAAACCAGCGGCATGGGCACGAACCGCAAAGGGCGCACTGGCACTGCTGAAAGCACTGGGATCGAGACGGCGCGTAGCTCGGGATGTGAACAGCACCGCGCCTTCCAACATCAGCACGAAATCCCAAGCATTCACCAAACTCCCGCTATCGAACCCTGTTGAGCTATTCGCTCCGCCGGCGCAGCCGGGTTGGAACTGGCCGATGGCTGCACTCTTCAGACAATTGACCGGAATTGACCACAATGCTTCCTGAAGCAGGTCTTTGGCGATGTCCTTGGCCTGACCATGCTCGGATTGTGTTTCAAAAAGCGACCCAATCTGCTGCATGAAGTTGTTAGTGAAGTCAAGATTGCCATCGTTGCCGCCTGTACCCAGAAGAGAAGGCCATTCCGGATTACCTCCTTCGTCCAAAACTACAGCTGCCGCCAGCCAGTCGGCATGGGGACCACGCCAACGTCGTTGGCATTCCGGTATCAAGGCCGCTTTGAGTGTCTTGAAGCGACGTTCAGCCGCGGCGAGCAATCGCTTGTAACCAGCGCTGGCTTTGAGTGCCTCGGCTTGCGTCTTGGTGGGTGGTTTCGAGGTTTTGCGGGTGAGGGTTTCGATCGTTTCGAGATCACTTTCGATCTTGGCTTTTTCAGCGGGTTGAAGTCCCGGCATTGTTCGTTGCTCGCGCAGTTGTTGCAGCAAGTTTTGATAAATCGGATCGGTCTCAAGGAGTTGGCGTTGCTGCTCGGTTTGGAAGCCCTTGGGTGTCGTTTTCGTGCGTGCTTTGATGGCTCGAATAGCAGCGTCGGCCTGGCTGATCTCATTCAACAACTGGCGACTGGCTGCGACCCCATCGCGAAATCGCTGGAATCGAGGTGCTGTGGAATTTTCCAGCGGATACAGCCCCGGATCGTTGGGTTTGAAGAATCCGCACCCCTTATTCCACGGCGAGACCAGAGGTGTCGGTTCGTACTTCTCCAGAAAGAACGTTTCCAGTTCCTCTTGTGACAGTTTGCTGAGCAGGCAGAAGTGTTCACCATCCCACCAGCCGCGGGCGTGGGGGTCGGCCTGTTCGCCGACGAGTCGCAGAATACCCAGGGCCTTCAGATAGTGGGCCAGCGGAGTTGGTGCGCAGCCCTTCAGAACGTGTCGGTGGAAAGTCATTGTGTCGCCTCCGTCGTCAAGGCGGGGTCCGTGGTCGGCAGTTGGGATGCGCGCACGTCGGCCGCGCGTAGGATCGCTTCCAGGAAGGCCAGGGCAGCTGGGCCGTATCGCTCCAAAAGCCCGATACATCGTTCCCGCCAACTGATCCCAGTTCGACAGGAAAGCCCGACGGCTGCCGGTGCCAGCGTCAGCGTGACTTCGGGGATCGGCGGTTGCCCCGGCACCAACACGACAGGGGGCAGGCGGTCTCCTTCGCGGACACCGCGGATGGGCAGACCGCGGCCGTCGAGGTCGGGGAAGTCCTGATCCTGAGGGGCCGCGTGCAGGCCGACGCGCACCTTGCCGTGATGACTGGCGACCAGATAAGCCACAAGGTCGAATTCTTCCGCCTGGCAGTGCAAAAGTCGTTCGAGAAGCGGAGTGGGTGGAGGAGGCGGACTACCGTTGGGCGGAGGGCATCCCAGTTCAGCCAAGACAGACCGCCACGGACCGAGCAGGGCCATATGATCTGGGGCGTAGGTTTGCAACAGAGCGAATAGACCGAGGGCACTGGCCAGTTCATGCCGAAACGCCGGACGTGTTTCGCTGTCGTCCAGATACGTGTACCGCGATTTCTTGGGCCAACATTCATTCGGAGCCTTGGCCAAGTCCATCCGCTGCAGACGCGGAGTGTTGTCGTTGCCTCGGATCGAGCCTTGGAATGCCGGGTGCGCTTTGCCCCAATCGTGCCACAGTGCGGCCAGTTCCACAAGAGCCTCAAGCCGCTTGGAAAGGCCCAGTCTCTGAGCGATCTCGCGGGCACGGGTCGCAACTTCCTGAGTGTGGCAGGCGATCGTCTTCCAGGGAGTAAAGCTCAAGTCCTCGCCATCGTGCTGATCATCGGCTTCGTCCAACGCTCGGGTCGGAGCGGCCATCGCTGGCGCAACCACAGGTGGAACCACTAGCCGCAAGGCTGGATCGAAGCCACGATCCGGGTGATATCCGCCACTGTCGCTGGCAACACAAACCACACGACCGGGTAGTAGACTGGCCCGGGTCGCTTCGACCCATGTTCCATCGAGCCAATCCCATACCCAGGCTCGCATTCCGCGGCGGAGTTTTGGCTTCGTGTTGGTCTTGGTCTCTTCACCGCACAGCCAGTCGCGGGCGTGGAGGAAGGGAATGGCGCACAATTCGCGTCGGTGTGGTTTCACATCGGCCGGTGGCTGATGCGGCAGCTCACCCTTTTTATCGGGTGGAATGTCCCGCCAGAAGACGTGCAAATCGCGCTCTTCGCCAGAGCGGATGAAGCGGCTGATATCGAGATCGGCACCGGTGAGGTCGGGTGTGGTATCGAAGAGTTCATCGAATTCCTTTCGCAATAGCAGATGGGCTGGGGTGTAGGGGTAGAGGCGCTGTTGGTCGTGCTCACTCCATGACGCTTCGTGGGTTTCCAGAGCCGAGATACCCACATCGCGGAGCTGTTGAAGGGTTTCCCAAGCACTTTCAAGTTCTTCAGGCTGATAGGGGGCCGCATCATCAACATTCTGGCGACGATCGACGACCACGACCCGGCCCGTCCCGCCGTAACGGGCGCAACGACCAAATCGCTGTACCAAACTGGACCACGGAGCGAGTTCGGTGATGAGGCAAGTGGCAGAAATATCGACACCGGCCTCCACCACCTGCGTCGCGATGATAATTCGGTCCACCTCCGGATGACAGGCTTTTTTGTGCAGAAATTCCGACTGCCAGTGTTCCCGATCCGCCGGGCGAAAGCGGCTGTGAATCAGTCGCGTTTCTCCGCGGCGGCGCTGGGTGATCGCATCCATCGTCTGACACGCCCGTTCCACCGTGTTGCAAACAACCAAGGTGATCTTCCCGAACTCGCCGTCACTGAGTTGGTTATGTTCAGCCAGGATTCGTTGGGCAAACGCTGCGGGGTTCTTGGAAGCAATTGTTGCCGTGGTGAGTGTTTTGGTAATGGTCCACAGACCGCCAGTCCGTTGCGCTGGCGCGATCACACAAGGGTTTTGCACCCAGCGGCGGTAATAATCGGCCGTATCGACTGTGTGTAACCAACGGGGCTGGAGTGTCGCGCTCATCCACCACGTGAAGCACGGTCTGAGGCCTTTTGTGGAATCGTAATCGCGAAATGCCTGAAGTTGGGCCGAAGTCGCCAGACCGACATCCATCAACTGGACTTCGTCCATCACCCACAGTGTGTCTTGATTCAGTAGCCCGAACTCCATGGGCCAACGAGCGCGGGCACTCGCATAACCGCGGTTGAGCGCCCGCGACAGCAACATGTCCTGGGTGCCGATAATGATCGCTGGTCGCTCGGGGTGAAGGAACCATTCCCCACTGTCTTCACCACCCATCGCCAAATGGATGGAAGGCCGATCGGGTTCGGGCATTCGTGCCGCAAGTCGTCGCGCGACCTGTTCGGTTTGCTCCACGAGCACGCGCATGGGCAGGCACCAGACCAGCCGGCGAGGCCAAGTGTCGTCAGCACGCCGGCTCCGATGATAGCTCCAGGCCGCGAGCACGCCTTCCGTCTTACCCAGGCCCGTGGGGATGCGGATCAGGCGATTGCGACACACAGGATCGTCCGCCAGGTCGCGTTGCCACGGGTGTGGTGCGGCATGTCCGGTGATCGTAGTAAACCAGTTGGGGAAGTCGGTATCACTCATGATTTTGCGATTTTCAAGGCTATCCGCACGACCGCCATTCAAACAACAGAACGTTTGATCGCAATCGAGGGTAACACGCTCGGGTCAGTCTCGCGATATCAGTAGGGCGGAATTTCTGGAGTCAACACCACCCCATGGACGGATGGTTTCCTTTGTTCGAAGGGCCGAATTATTGGAATCCGTACAATCCGATAGACAGGTGGTTTTCGTTTTTCCCGGGCTGCGTCGGAGGAAATCCCGTGGGCATCCTGCCCACGGGTTGCACCTGTCCATCGTTGAGGAAATTCGGCCACGACATCTCGGCCGTGGAGAAGAGTTGATCTTCGGGTGAAGACCGCAATCGCTCCTGCCCTTCAATGCGACCGCGCCTCGAAGAAAGAAAACGCGGAGTGTCGTGAACCGATCCGACGTGAGTTGGGTCGATCAGCACCCCAATCACCGGTTTTCGGCACAAGCGACAGGGCGGGAATATCTCACCGATCGACAGTGCGATCGCGACGGGGTGGCAATAGCATGAACGCCAAATACCCGACTTGGGACAAGGATGGCCGGTAACACCCAGCATGAGGGCACCTCGAATATGAGTGAGGCTTGCTTTGCGGGGGATGACCAGCTACCCTATCTTTGTCATCGGACGGGTGCGCAGGCACCCCCGGCATCGCGAGCGATGTCGGAGCCAGTCAGCCGCGTGGGGTGTTGCAGCACCTCGCGCGGCTGACTTCATTTTCATACTAGAAGCCCGGGTCATCGATGTCAATGTACGCTATCGCTCCTGCCAACTTTTTTTTGCCCATCATCCCCAACGGTGCCCTGAGCCAGCCTATCAACATCCCTAAACCAGTCCATAATCCCTAAACCAGTCCATAAGCCAGCCTCTGCACGGCGTTCTTCATCACTGGGTCGGTCATGGTGCCGTCGCGGCGCTTCTCCAGTGCCTTTGCAGCCATCCCTCCAGCCATCCCTCACACGCCACTTCAAACGGAAAACCACGGAACCTTCTGGGGAGATGGGGTAGCCCCTGGCCATTACCACCAGTGGGTAAACCGCGGCCAACGCCACCAGATCGCGCCTTTTGACCAAGACGGACCTCTTTTTTCGATTCCCGCCAGACTTGCCACCTGGCCATCAGCACCAGATCGCGCTTTTCGACCGAGAGGATCGGTCATCACCCGAGAGGATTGGTCATCACTGGATCACGTTTTTCGCCCTGAGAAATGGCTGCGAAACCTCATTCAATCGAAGGCTCGAGCTGTTCCTGGTCAATAATGCTCGAACTATTCCTGGTAAATGAGGTTGTGAGCACGACAGGGCACAATTCCCAGGTGAGCCGAAGACCCCACGTCCAGGACCCCACGTCCAGACGGCGGACGAGCATTTCGAGCGGGCACACACGCTGCAGAAAGCGATGCCGTTGCGCTGCAAAAAGCGGTGTAGTAGCAGGTAGTGGTAAGGAACGACAGCGACTCGCCGACCGAGGACTTCAACGACGACGTTTACGAAGCGTGTATTGACCTTCCCATCGTTTACACAGCAACTCGCTGATCGAGGACATCAACGACGACGGGGTGGCCATTGTTGGGCCACCCTGAGCGATTCGCCGCGACAAATGGTCCGTGGATCAAGCGGAGAGGGAGGGATTCGAACCCTCGATACCCTTGCGGGTATATCGGTTTTCGAGACCGACGCATTCAACCACTCTGCCACCTCTCCAAAAGAATAATGCCTCCACCGAAAAATTCAGGTCCGAGTGAAAATTCATCCCTCGACCTTGGGCTTCGCACCTTCGGCTTTGACCTTAGCACGTTTTAATGATTCCTATGGGTCAATCCTTGTTCAGAGGCGATAATCCCGGCCCAGCAAGTCTTGATCGCGTTCTGTCCGAGGTATCCCAGAAGCCGCGACAATGCGGGCGACAGTCGTTGTGCCGGCCGTTGTGCCGGCTTCGCGCTGGCGTCACCAACATACGAGAGCTTTTATGCAGTTTACCAACCTCCCGAAATCCTAGCAACTTGGCCGCACCGTGGAAATCCCACCTTCGATCAAGGTGTCTGTGGATAACTTCGATTCGGCGGAGCTGATCCCTGACTGCTGACCGGGTGAGGTCATACAATCGCAACGAAGCTGTCAGAAACGGGAAGGGAAACTGTTCGTCCGGATGCCCTCAGACTCATCTTGGGGGCGTGATCACCACCCGACGATAAACAGCCGACCATCCCCACCCGGCGTCCTCATTCTCTGTCACCAGTGCGCTGACCAGCGTTATGATTCCGATTCAGGACACTGTACGATCGCGGAGTGTGCCATGGGTGACGTGGGGTTTGATCGGACTCAACGGTCTGGTGTTTCTGCGGGAGCTGAGTTTGCCTCCGGAGCGATTGGAACAGTTCGTAGCGACGTGGGGAATGATCCCGGCGCAGGTGGTTTCTGATCCCACCGCGCGTTGGACGCTCATCACGTGTATGTTTTTGCATGGTGGATGGACGCATGTCCTCGGCAATATGTGGACGTTGTACCTTTTTGGAGACAACGTTGAGGATCGGATGGGTTCGGGGCGTTTTTTGCTCTTTTATCTTTTGTGTGGGATCATCGCCAGTTTGAGTCATATTCTGATTGATCCATGGAGCGAGGTGCCGACCATTGGTGCCTCAGGCGCGATCGCGGGTGTTTTGGGGGCCTACTTTGTGCTTTTCCCCACGGCGCGGATCATCACTTTGGTACCGGTCTTTTTCATCCCCTTGATTATCGAAATCCCAGCGATTTTTTTCATCGGCATCTGGTTTGTCAGTCAACTTTTGAGCGGCACACTCGCCTTGATCGGTCCGGAACTCTACGCCGGTGTGGCGTGGTGGGCGCACATTGGTGGTTTCATCGCCGGATTAGCCTTACTGCCGATTTTTCGGAAAAGCCGTCGGCAATACGGACGCTTCTACGCGGACGAGTATTGGCCGTGGTGATGCTGGCCAGGAGAACATGACGATGAGCGGCGGGATTGGTGATATTTTTTGGATTTTTCTGATTATTACGTTTTTGCAACCGTGGCTGCGGCAAAAAATGCTCGAGAGTGCCCGATGGCGGCTGATGCGGCGGATTGAACGCCAACGGGGAAGCCGCGTCATCCTCCTTGTCCACCGCCAGGAAACGATGAGCCTTCTGGGAATCCCGCTATTCCGGTTCATCGACATCAACGACGCGGAAGAGGTGATCCGGGCCATTCATCTGACGGATGACGATATTCCCATCGATTTGGTGCTGCACACCCCGGGTGGTCTGGTTCTGGCAAGTTTGCAGATCGCCCGTGCTGTCAAAGCCCGGAAGGCCAAAGTTACCGTCCATGTCCCGCACTATGCCATGTCAGGGGGAACGCTCATCGCATTAGCGGCCGACGAAATCGTGATGGATTGTCACGCGGTTCTGGGTCCTGTCGATCCCCAATTGGGGGAGTATCCCGCAGCCTCCTTGGTGAAAGTGGTGAAGTCGAAAGACATCAACGAAGTGGATGACAAGACGCTCATTCTCGCCGATGTAGCCGATAAGGCCCTTCAGCAAATTCGCGCGGAAGTGTTGGAGTTACTCGAAGACAAAATGCCCCGCGACCGTGCCGAAGCTTTGGCCGATAAACTGTCGCAGGGAACTTGGACACACGATCACCCCATCGGTTTTCAGCAAGCCAAGGAGTTGGGCCTTCCTGTACAAAGTGATATGCCCGCGGAGTTCTATCAGCTCATGGCCCTCTTTCCCCAACCTCTGCAGCGTCAACCCACGGTCCAGTACATTCCGACACCCTATGGTGCCCCAGGTGACGAGAAAAAGCGATAACTCCCGATCGGGACGAGGTCCTCAGAGCCGGGCAGCTCCCGTGGCTGGCAAAAGGCGCCTGCATGGGGATGGAAAAGTGCTGTCGCTGCACCAGATGCCGTGGGGCGCCGCGGTGGTCGATGCGAATGTGAGTGAGAACACAACTCGGCTGGCCATCCTCCTGAGTCGGTTAGGCTGGGCACGGACGATGGGCCTTTGGTTGCAGCAGTGGCGATCCACGCCGTCGCAGTCGTGGGTTCATCCGTGCGGCGGTCACTGACCCTCGTCTGGCTCCCACCAGCCGGCGAGATTGCGGCGATGGTCGCGGGTTCATCCGTGCCGCGATCACTGACCCTCGTCTGGCCCTTCATCGCCATGACGATCGCGATAATGGCACCGATCACAAGAGCAATGATCAGAATGAGGCGGAGTATCTTCCACCAACTCCAGGGGCGTTCGCCCGCAACTTTACCGGTCCGTCCGTTGATGAGGATTTGGAAGAGTTTTTCATGATAGCGGTAGTGGGCGACCCACACCGGCAACAGACAATGTTTGAACGTCACACCCAGATACCGGGTGTTCATGGTGAGGATGCGTTGGTGATCTCCGCCAATGTCGCTACGGATGAGGTTTTCGATCACCGGTTGCATCTTTTGTTTGGCGATGGTGAACCCCTCTTGGAGGTCGATGGCATAGCGTTCGGTTTTCATACCGGCGAGGAAGGAATCTTGGAACGGCTCCAATTCCTGGGTGTTCCACGGTTCGAGCCGATCGACCAGATGGGCCGGGACGCTCCGCGAGCCACACACGAGCACGTCGTCGAAGAAGTGATCGACTTCGCCCGCGACAGGATACCAGCGGATTTTGGTGACGGTGCGGGTCCGCGTCACCATGTTGCCGTTGGCGTCGCGTTCGGTGTAGGTTTCGGTGGTTTGGTAGTTATCCCCGCGCATGCCGGTATAGCGGGTGTAAGTCATGGCGTCGTACGTCCAGTAGGGGATGTAGACGCCGGTCAGTTGGCCGAGATTGGCCACACGTTTGAGTTCCGTGGGAGCGAACCACAGCCCGTGGAGCCATTGCGTGAATGATTCACGCGCTTGGCGTAAATCGATGCGGAAGGGGATCAAGGATTCGGGGGGCATCATGTGCCGGACTGCTTCCGGCTGATTTTCCAAGTGGGTTCCACAAAAAGGGCACGCATCCGTGACCACTTTATCTTCGAGCAACACCATAGCCCCACAGCCGCCGCAACGGGTTTGGGTGGATCGCCCTTCAATCGGCTGAAAGTCTTGCTGGGCTAGCCGTTGGACGTAGGCGTTGAAGTCCCGCTCTTCCACATCCCCGCGGCCATCTTCGACAGCGGACGTATGACCACAATAGGGGCATTTCAACGCGCGCAAGCGCGGATCGAATTCAACCTTTGCGCCGCAACTGAGGCAGGGGAAAAGTTTCCCGGTCGGCGGAGTCTTGGAGAGTGTGGGGGCTTTGGTCACGGCCGGTGCATCGGGCGTGGGCAAGGGCGGCGGCGTGGGTTCAGCGGGGGGTAGTGGCGGCGGTAGACTCATCGCGGTCGTTCCACAAGACATTCGGTCATTGAGGCGGTGATGGAGGGTGATTCCATATCGGCCATCGGCAATGGTCAGGCCCATTCGCTGGCGCCAGGGCCGTGCGAATCACGGTACGAATCAGCCCGCGCTTCTGGAGGACGAGCATGCGCGGGCTGGTGAATCTCTCAGGAGGGCAACGGCGGCGGAACGTTCGCAAAAAGCGATTGCAATTCGGGAACGGTTCCAGCCGCAACCCAGTTGGCCATACCCGCTTTCCAGACCAGGGTATTACGGTTGATCTTGCCCGCAGCGACATGTTGGGCGAGGGTGGCCAGGTCAAACGGCCCCGCGGCTGCCCCGTCGATGGCGGCATGGAAAGCGACCGCGGTGGGGAGGGGTGGAGGGGCACTCGTCCCTGCGGCCGGGGGCGTCGTGTGACCCGGAGTCACGGTTCCAGGACTGGCTGCTGCCCCGGCCAATGCGCTACCCATCTGTTGGCCGACTGCTATTCCCGCCCCCAGACCCGCTCCGATACCCGCAAAGCCACCGGGATTGGCTGCCGCCGTGGGGATGGCCTCGGCCGTTTGAAACTTCGTGTATTGATCGAGATTGCCCAGCACCGACATTTGCGAGCGTTTATCCAGGGCCGCTTCCACCTCGGGCGGCAGCGAGATGTTCTCGACGAAGAATTGTGTCAAGGAAATGCCCATTTTGGCCAGTTCTGGAGCGATTTTGTCCAGCGCGATCTTACTGACCTTCTCATAATTGCCGGCCAAATCCAGCATTGGAATCCGCGACGAGCCGAGAGCATCAACAAAGCGCGAAACGATCACGTTCCGGAACTGCGCTGAAATCTCATAAAGTTCAAACGATGGATCGGTGGCCACCAGTTCCTTCAAAAAGGTCCCTGGATCAGTGACTTTGAAGGCGTAGTTGCCGAAGGCGCGGAGCCGTACCGGACCAAACTCGGGGTCGCGGTAAAGGATGGGGTTTTGCGTGCCCCACTTCTGGTTGGTCCATTGCCGCGTGGAAATGAAGTACACTTCGCATTTGAAGGGAGATTCGAAACCGTATTTCCAGCCTAGGATCGTCGAGAGAATGGGGAGGTTTTTTGTATCGAGGGTGTACATGCCGGGGAATTTCACATCGGCTAGTTGGCCCTCTTTTACAAAGCCCGCGGCCTGACCTTCCCGGACGACCAGTTTTGCTCCGTTTTTAATCTCATTTTTGTGCCGTGTGAAGCGATGGGCCAGGATTTCATTCTGACTCGGTTCAGTCCATTCGATGATGTCGATGAACTGCCCTTTCGCCCAATCCATCAGTCCCATGATGATTCTCCCCCAGAAGTGAAGTGTGTTGGGACTTCCCCAGTGTGCCGGAAAAACGCCATCGGGTAAAGGATTAACTGCCCCGGTGTTCAAAATCTCTACAGGAAAATCTCTACAGGGATGGAAACTCTCCTGGTGAGGCGTATCTCCGCTCAACAGTAAGTTCGACGCCCCATGATAGAGCTTTAGAATATTCTCTTTTTTTCGCGACCAATCGGGCTGGTTTACCGACCAATCGGGCTGGTTTACCGACCAATTGGGCTGGGGCGGTCGATGTAGGCTTTGGGACCGATGCGAAAGTCGTCTTCTGAGATGGCCAAGCGTTCGCGGCCCCGCTTCTGCTGTTCGTAGATCGTATAAGGCACACCATCGGGTGATGGAGCATCGGGACGTTCCCAGCGCCGCGTCTCCAAGGGGCCGCTGAAGCGATTACAACCCACCAGCAGACCGAAGGCCATCAAACCCAGCAAGTACCGACCCATTGTCGCCTCCTTTTCGGACGCCATCCCCCGCCCTTCCCCGCCATTATCGCCATAACGGAATTCGAACGTGCAGCAACTTCCCACAAGCACCGAGAGGTTCAAAACGACCATCCACTATAAACCGGAATTTTTTCCTCTTTTGGCTTGTCCCACGAAACCCACCGTACCCCCCTTCTCGAGCTGGCCCTCCCCCGAAGCCTTCCGCCACGTCCGTTGTGAAGTCGCCAACCGCTGGGGCCCTGCTAAGAAGCCATCGGGGAGAACAACTGGCTGTCCGGGAAGGCACCCGGCGGCTGTCTTGAGCCATCCTTGACCGATCCATACGATAAACACAAACCTGCCGTTTTGAACTCATCTGCCAACCGGTTGGGCACCTTCGCCTCGGGTTGGGCTTCCCAGCGCGGGGTTGCCGTCATGGCCACCAAAGCCCTGAAAAAGTTCGTCCAGAAATACGACGAATATCCCGACGATATCTTCGCCAGCTCGCGGATGCCCTTGGGCGATCATATCGAAGAGCTCCGCACCCGGATGATTTATGCCCTCAAGTGGCTTCTGCTGTTTCTGGTCATCGGTTTCATTCTTGACGCGATCGGCGAAATGGTGGGGAATAAGAACATCGGTATTGGCAAACCGATGTTGGCGGTCATTACCGAACCGGTGGAATCGCAAGTGCGGGATTTCTACTACCGCCGCCACCGGCGGATCGAAGATGAAAAGCTCAAGGAACTGGCACAAACCGATGCCGCGGAAATTCAGCGCATCCGCCAGAAATTGGAACTCAACGGCAACAATCTGACGGAACTGACCGCCGACGAGCGCGCCAAACTCATGGGGGCGCCGCAAACGCTGCCGATGCTCGTGAAAACGGCGGCACTGGCCAAAGCGCTGGGCATTCCCCCCGAACAGGTGCAAGCCGCGGAGGTGCAGCTCGAAGTCGATGTGATCCCCGCGCAGATCAGCTCCTTCAGTGAACAGGGGGCAGCCCTGCTCGAAGCCCGGCAATATCTGACCACGCTGAGTGTGCAAGAGGGCTTTGTGGTTTACTTCAAAGTCTCGATTTTGTGTGGGATTGTGCTGGCCAGTCCCTTCATTTTCTATCAATTTTGGGCTTTTGTGGCGGCGGGTTTGTATCCACACGAAAAGCGTTATGTGTACATGTTTTTCGGTCCTAGTTTGTTTCTCTTTGTCGCCGGGGTGTTGCTGTGCCAATTCATCGTTTTGCCCGGAGCTGTGAAAGCGCTGTTACGCTTCAACGAGCTTTTGGGCTTCGACCCGGATATTCGGCTCAACGAATGGCTCAGTCTAGCCATTATCTTGCCGTTGGTATTTGGCATCTCTTTCCAAACACCGTTGGTGATGATTTTCCTCAACCGCATTGGGGTATTTTCGGCCGCTGATTATCTTTCGAAGTGGCGCTACGCTTGCTTTATCCTGGCGTTATTTGCGGCGATTATCACGCCGACACCCGATGTGGTCACCATGATGTACTTATTTGCCCCGATGTTTGGGCTGTACATGCTCGGCATCGCCATCTGTCACTTCTTCCCCGGTTTCGACCCCGACGAGGACGAAGAATACCAAGAAGCGGAAGAAATGGCCGTCTAGAGGTGGGGCGTTACCAGCCCCGGAAGTCTTTCGTGATCCACTGATCGGCCATCTGGCAACCACCGCCGATCCGGGCGTGAATGGCCAATGAATCCTGACCCTGCCTCCCCGCGTGTGTTTCTTGTCGGTGCTGGTCCCGGCAATCCGGGGCTTTTGACCTTGCGTGGTGCCGAGGTGCTCGCGCAAGCCGACCTTGTGTTGTACGATCAACTGGTCCCCAGCCGATTACTCGATTTCGCTCCGCCAACGGCAGAACGTGTCTGTGTGCGTGACCTCCCCGGCCAACATCCGGACAAATACCCGCACATTCATCAAAAACTCATTGAGGCGGCCCAGGCGGGCAAAACCGTTGTCCGGCTCAAAGGCGGCGATCCCCTGATCTTTGGCCGCGGCGGTGAGGAAATCGAGGCCTTGCGCGCCGCGGGAATCCCCTATGAGATTGTTCCGGGGGTGACCGCGGCCTTGGCCGCCGGAGCGTACTTGGAGCTTCCCCTGACACACCGACTTTATGCCAGCGCCTTCGCCCTCGTCACCGGTCACGAACTTCCCAACAAACCTGGCCAGAAACTCGATTGGAAAGCCCTGGCTGCGTTCCCCGGCACACTGGCCATCTACATGGGCATCGCCCGGCTGCCGCTGATCATTGCCGAGTTGCTCAAACATGGCAAACCTCCAGACACACCGGCGGGAATCATCGAACGGGCCTCCACAGGCGAACAACGCTCAGTTTTCGCCCCATTGGCCCGCTTGGAAGAAGCCCGTCGCCAAGCCGGTTTGGAAGCCCCCGGACTGATCCTGATTGGCGATGCGGTCAGTCACCGCGCCCACCATCCGTGGTTTGAAAGCCGGCCACTGTTTGGTCAACGGATCGTGGTTACGCGACCCAAGCACCAAGCCGATGGGCTAACCCGTAAGCTCGAGCACCTGGGGGCTGTGGTGACCCGCCTGCCGGTGGTGGAAATTCACGAACCGCACGATTGGGCACCCATCGACCAGTCTTTGGAGGAAATTCGCCAGGGGCAGTGGGATTGGTTAGTCTTCACCAGTGCCAACGGGGTGCATGCATTGATCCGTCGGCTCGATGCGTCAGGCCGCGATCTGCGCGATTGGGGGCGCATCCGCTTAGCCGCCATTGGTCCCAAAACGGCGCAGGCTCTTCGCGACTACCGGTTACGAGCGGATGTGGTGCCAAGGGACGTTTTTTCCTCGGAAGGCCTGGTGGAAGCCCTCCAACCGCATGTGGCCGGTCAACGGGTATTGCTGGCGCGGGCCAATCGCGGCCGCGACGTTCTCCGCGAACAGCTCGCCACTGTGGCCCTAGTCAAACAAATCGCGGTTTATGATCAGGTCGACATTATCGAACCCGATCCCCAGGTGTTGGATGCTCTCCGCCGCGGCGAAATACGCTTCGTACTGCTTTCCAGTTCGACAATTGCCCGCCGGTTCATAGCCACCTTCGATGAAACGATCCGTGGTCGCGTCGAACGGGGTGAGCTTCAGTTGGTCGCCATCAGCCCCGTGACGGGCAATGCCATTCGTGAGTGTGGCCTACCGGTCGCAGCCGAGGCCCGCACGTACACCGAAGACGGTTTGATCGCTGCGGTTGTGGAACTACTCCGTCGCCATCCATCCAGTTGACCTCCGCCCCCGTCGTTCGATCAGAATCATCACCGTCGCCCCCACCCACGCCTCGGCCACAGAGGCTGCTACAACGTTAAAAGTCCCAACTTGGTGTATTCAACTTCACCGACGCGGTGGCTGCCCGCACGTTCAGCCGATCGACTAGGTTACGAGGAAAGACTAGCCCAGGCGCGGTTTGAATCGCGGCTTGCGCTTCTCGCGCCGCTTCATCCGCGGTTAGAAAGGGATCGAGCAACAACGTCAAATACGGGTCGAAAATCTTGTCCTTCATTGCAGCGTCCTTGTAATTTTCATCCTTTTTGGGGAAGTTTTTCTCGCAAGTGATGAGCGTTCTCCCGTGATGAGCGTTTCCGTTCAGAGGGAGAACGACCGGTTGTCGGTCGGGTGAATGGTTTCCAACTCCACATGCCCCAATTCCAACCACCACCCGGGATCGAGATCGCGATTGTGCCATTCACTCACAAAATACCGGGGATTGTCGTCGGCCAACGTGTCTTGGGACGATGGCATCAGATTCAAGCTGAACATTTCACCCTCACCAGAAGATGTGGTCGCAACTCTGCCGTGCGGCATCATGCTTCAGAAGTGCATGAAGTATGCCAAAATGTGAACGACAGGATGACAAACCGCCTGATGGCGTGCCCCTGCCGCCGAATGATTCGCACCAAAGCGGAAAATTACGATTCTTGCCGAAGCCGCAAATTCTTCTCAGACATCAACTTTTTCACCATCAGCACAAATTACCAATCCGATGAGGAACAAGCATTTTGCTGCTTTTTCTGATTTGACGGATTGAAATTCGTGTACCACATTCAAGCGACGCAGGATTTCTTCACCTGCCTGAACGTCTCCCGACTCGCACTCAATATTTTTTCGGGCACAACAACCGTGAGTACCGCATCGGATCGAGTACCTTTTAGTACCTACTTGGGCGAGATTGATCGGACGCCACTTCTCAGCGCCAAGGAAGAACGCGAATTGGCCCAACGTGTCCTCCAAGGTGATGTCGAGGCTCGCGATCAGATGGTGCGTGCCAATCTTCGCTTGGTGGTCAACATTGCCCGGGGCTATGTGGGCAAAGGATTGCCGCTGGAAGACTTGGTGGCGGAGGGAAATATGGGGCTTTTGCGGGCTGTCGAAGGTTTCGATCCATCGATGAACACCCGTTTCAGCACCTATGCCAGTTACTGGATCAAACAGAGCATCAAGCGGGCGATTATCAATACGGCGCGGACGATTCGCATTCCGGCCTACATGACCGAACTGCTCACCAAATGGCGCCGGGCCACCAATAAGCTGACCGACGAACTCGGTCGCCCTCCCACCCAGGACGAAATCGCCCGATTTCTCGGCTTATCCAAGAAAAAGTTGGCGATCATCAAGAAGGCGATCCGTGTTGCCAGTGCTGGTTCACAAACCGAATGTGTCGAGGAAGGTTGGACCATTGAGGAAATGCTCACTGATTCGCGGTGCCGATCAGCTGACGATCTGTTGGGTGAAACCGACGATCTGAAGCAAGTGATGGTTCTTCTGGATCAGATGGACCCCCGTGAGGCTACTGTGCTGCGGATGCGCTTTGGCCTCGATGATGAAGAGCCGAAAACTCTTAAGGAAATCGGCGCCGAACTGGGTCTGACCCGCGAACGCGTCCGACAAATCGAGTACGAAGCCCTCGCGAAATTGTGTGAAGGTCTAACATCCTGATCTCGCCACCAACGATTATCTCGCCACCAACGATTCCTCATACGCGGTGGCTTGGGCGCATCGAGCCATCCCCACGGCACATGGGTGGTACCCGCCGAGATTCGAACTCGCCCCCGGCGTGGGTCGGTAGATCGTGGGATTGGAACGATGTCACGGGGATGAGGCTCGGCGATGCGAGGAAGGTTGCTGTTGTCGTCTTCGATGCCAGGAAGGCGGCTGTTGTCGTCTCCATCAGCAGTTCCCCGGAGGCACTCTCACCGCTCTCGCAACAGACCGGCCACAGCATCAACTGCCACAGCGTTAGCAAGCTTGGTCTACCTCAAGAAGAGAGCGTCGAAAGACAAAGAACAGAACGTCGAAAGACAGGTTCAAGGCCAGCAACAGGCCTGCCACAGTGTCAGCAAGCCGGACGGTTTCCGAGAGATGGTTCTAGAGTCATTCGGTCAATATTCATACACATAGTGATGATTGTGTGCCCTGCGACTTTTTCCCCTTCCATCCCATCGAACCTGTTAATTCCAAGCTTTTGCCGAGTTGTAAAGGCGTTCTCTTGTCCCGGTATTTGGTAAGGGATAGGATAACGGTGGTATAACCCTGTTATCCCGAACCCGAGCGGGAGGATGGCATGCATTCTGATCGGGCCTTCGGCAAAACGCTGGCGTGGGTGGGCATCTGCTGGTCGGTGGTGTGCGCTTTGTCTGGGTGCGATCGCAACCACGCGGAGACCGAGCATTGGCCCAATAAACCGGGACCGAAAGTGGTTGTGTCATTTGCTCCGCTGTATTGCTTTGCGGTCAATGTCGCCGGCGACGATGCCCATGTGAAGAATGTGATGACCACAACGGGGCCTCACGACTTCAACCCCACCGAGCAAGACGCCCGGCTGCTGTCCCAAGCCGACATCATGTTCGTCATTGGGCTAGGGTTGGACGAACACATTGCCCAAAAGATGAAGGATGGCTCAGGGAACACCCGACTCCGCATTGTGGAACTCGCCGCACGAATTCCCTCCCATAAATTATGCGAAGGCGTCTGCACGCACGCTCACCATAAAGATGATCCGGACCACAAGCACGACCTGGATCCGCACGTCTGGCTCAGCCCCGAACACGCGATTTATCTCGTGCAGGCTATTCGCGATGAGCTGAAATCGGCCGATCCCGACCGTGCTGCCAACTACGACCGCCGCGCTGCGGAGTATATCGCCAAGCTGGAAAAGCTCAAAGCCGACGGACTGGCGCTGCTTGCGGGCAAAACCAATAATCGGCTTGTCAGCTTCCACGACTCACTCACCTATTTCGCCAACTGCTTCCAGCTCGAAATCCGCGGTGTGCTGACCCAAAACCCGGTCAAGAACCCGATGAACGGGAAATGAAAAAACTCATTCGCATCTGCACCGACGAAACAAAACCAACACGGGTCATCGCGGTCGAACCCCAGTATTCCAAGAGCAATTCGGGCGAAGTGCTCCGCAAAGAGTTGGAACTCAAAGGAGTTAAAGACGCGGTATTGGCAGAAATCGACACCCTGGAAACTGCGAAACCAGCGGACCTGACCCCTGAGTGGTATGAACAACGCATGCGGGCCAACCTGGCCGAATTGGCCGAGAAGCTCAAATGATCAGCCCACCGCCACGGCCCGTTGCGACGAAACCCTTGGTCTCCCTCCGCAATGTCCGGGTTGTGCTGGGAGGGCAACCCATACTCCGCGGGGTGACAGCCGACATCGCACGCGGACAAATCACAGCTTTGATTGGCCTTAACGGGTCGGGAAAAACCACCCTGCTTCGTACTCTGGTCAACGAATACCCCCACACGGGCACCATCGAATTCCATTGCGGCCACGACCACTCCCAACCTTACCCGGAAGCCATTGGCTACGTTCCCCAACGGCTCACCCTGGATGCCCGCTTACCACTGACGGTCCGCGATTTTCTCGCCCTTACACTCTCCCGCCGGCCTTTGTTTTTCGGCATTTCCCGAGCCACAGCCCAAAAAAGCCAAAGCATCCTCGAACGCGTTGGTGCTGCCGAATGTTTGGACGTGCCGGTGGAAGGACTTTCCGGCGGACAACTCCAACGGGTACTTCTGGCACTGGCTCTGGAACCCCAACCGGAATTGCTACTTCTCGACGAACCCGCGGCGGGCATCGACTTCAAGGATCAGCAGAGGTTCTACGACCTGATCGCCACAATCAACCGTGAAACCGGAGTCACCGTGTTGATGGTGTCCCACGACCTCAACATGGTGCGAACCTACGCCCATGAGGTGATGTGTCTGCGTCATGGGGCGATTCAATGCCAAGGTTCACCGGCGGAAGTGTTGACACCGATCAATCTCGCCCTCGTTTTCGGTACCCAGCTGCCAACTTTTTCCTCGTATAACGGCTCGTAAGAGCATGTGGCAGGGGACGAAAGGAGCCATCTACCGCAGGTGCCAACCTTTTCCTTGTACATCGACTCGTGACAGGTTGCCCCGATGCGATCCGCGACGCGGTCAGGGGCTTCATGATGAAAATGAAAATCGTCGACCGACTGGCCCAGGGGCTACCACCTTCCTTCAGGTTACTCTCCGATCCGCACACGAACGATTTTCCGCCCTAGGCGAACCACCAGGCCATCGGCCACAGGTACGGTGGCTTTCACGTCGGTCACTTTGGTGCGGTCGGGGCCATAGTTGAACGCGCCCTCATCAATTTTGCGACGCGCCTCGCTTTTACTGCTGGCGAGCTTGGCTTCGACGATCAGATCGACGGCGGCGAGTTGCCCGTGGGTCAGTTTGCCAGCGGGAATGGTAATTTCAGGCATTTCATCGGGGTCGCCTTTCTCTTCAAACTGCTTCCGCCAGTCGTCCAGAACACTGGCCGCGGCACTGTCGCCATGGTAGAAGCGAACAATCGCGGCGGCGAGCGCTTTTTTCGCCTCATTGGGCTTTCCACGTAAGAATGCCGCGATCTGTTCGTCGGAAAAATCGGTGAGAAGCTCAAACCACTCTTTCATCAGAGTGTCGGGAATCCGCATAGTCTTCCCGAACATCTCTTTGGGCGGTTCGTTGAGGCCGATGTAGTTGTTGAGGCTTTTGCCCATCTTCTTTTCGCCATCCAGCCCGCGAAGAATGGGCATGGTCAGGCAAATCTGGGGTTCCTGTCCGGCGGCTCGCTGTAAGTCACGACCAACCATGAGGTTATACAACTGCTCCGTCCCCCCCAGCTCGACATCGGCCCGAACCACCACCGAATCGTGTCCCTGCATCAGTGGGTAGAGACATTCATGAAGGTAAATCGGGGTACCCGCTTTGAGGCGCTTGGTGAAGTCGTCGCGTTCGAGCATGCGTTGGATCGTGGTGTGCCCGAGTAACCGCAGCATATCTGCGAAGCGGAAGGCGTTGAACCACTCCCCGTTTGGACGAACTTCGGTCTTCGTAACATCGATCACTTTCGCGATTTGCGTCAAATACGTCCGGGCATTGTGTTCGATTTGCTCCGGGGTCAGCCCTTGCCGGCTGACATCCCGTCCCGAGGGATCGCCCACCGCGGCTGTGGCGGTGCCGATGATCAGAACTGCGGTATGTCCCAGCTGTTGGAACTGACGCAATTTCCGCAAGGGCACCGTGTGCCCCAGGTGGACATCGAAGCCGGTAGGATCGATGCCGTATTTGACGCGCAAGGGTTGACCGCTGGCCGCACTGCGTTCGAGTTTTTTCCGAAGTTCTTCGCGCGTCTCCACTTGGGCAACGCCGCGCAGCAGGATCGCAAGCTGTTCGTCCACCGATAAAAAGGGCATAGCAACCTCAAACCGCTGGCATTGGGTCTTAGGTGAAGAATTGGAACCGCCCGGTTGATTCAAACGCGTTCAAGATGTGCCGGATGGTGGGTTGGCGGGCCGCGGGGGGCCAAACAATCGCTAACACATCGTAACGAACTGCGATGCGCCCCAATAATCCGCGTTGGGCCAAAAACCGCGTGGTGGTTTCCGTAATTCGCTTCTGTTTGCGAATATCAACGCTGGCCGCAGTGAGGGTCAGGGCGTCAGGGTGGGTACTGGAAGTCGAACGGACTTCCACGACCACCAAGGTATCCCCATCGAGGGCCAAAAGATCGAGTTCGCCGCGGCGATCGGCCACATTGGCCGCGAGAATACGATAGCCTCGCCGCCGCAGGAATTGGGCCGCCGCGCGTTCACTGCGCTGCCCGAACCAACGGCGCCACCACCGCCACGGTACCCAGGGCGGCGGTTCGGCGTCGCGGGACTTAACATCAGGCGCAGCCACAGCTTACTTCTTCTTCGCAGCTTCCGCTTCTTTGCGTGCTCGTTTCTTGGCGGCCGATTTGCTCTCGCCACCGGCGGCCGTGGCGGCCGCCGCGGCTTCTTGGGCCGCTTTCGCGGCCGCTTCAGCCGCTTGTTTCAGTTGCAAGTCGATTTGTGCTTGGCGCTTGACATCGTCGCGGATCTTGGTCGCTTTACCCACCCGATCGCGCAGGTAGTAGAGTTTAGCCCGGCGGACCATCCCGGCTCTCTTGACGACGATCTTAGCAATCCGGGGGGAGTGAATGGGGAAAATCCGCTCGACGCCTTCCCCCTGAACGATCCGCCGGACGGTCACGGTTTCGCGAATCCCGCCGTTGTGCCGGGCGATCACATCACCCTCAAAGACCTGAATCCGCTCCTTGGCACCATCGAGGATTTTTTGGTGAACCTCAATGCGATCACCGACGCGAAAATCGGGCAGGTCGGTCCGCAACTGGGGCTTTTCAACAAGTTGGATCAGCGGCGTTATCATGTTTCACCCTTCTCGGCAGCGAAATCGGATCGACATTACTAATCTTGCGCTTCAATCGGGTCGTGGGTTGGGCGATGGCGGAGGCGGCGCTGGGCGACGAGCGCGGCTGCGTAGCTCGCTTTGCTCTTTGCGCCACTGGGCCACCGCTTGATGGTTACCACTCAGTAGAACCTCAGGTACCGCCAAGCCCCGGAAGACCCGAGGTCGCGTGTATTGGGGATATTCCAGACAGCCCAGTTCACTATGACTTTCGTCCACGATGCTGGCTTGTTCGCCCAAAACCCCCGGAATCAGGCGGATGACACTATCAATAATCACCATGGCCGGGACTTCACCGCCGTTGCAAATGAAATCGCCGATGGAAATTTCCCAAGGATTGAGCAACTGGCGGATGCGGTCGTCAAACCCTTCGTAACGGCCACACAGCAGCAGCAAGCGCGGTTCTTGGGCCAATTGCTCGACAATCCGCTGGGTCAGCCGTTCACCGGCCGGGGTCAACAGGATGATCCGACCCGGCGGCTCAGCCATCGCCTGGACCGCTTCGGCACAATCGACGACCGGTTGTGCCGCCAAGATCATTCCCGGTCCGCCACCGTAGGGGCGATCATCGACGCGGTGGTGCTTATTGTGGGTCCAATCGCGGATGTTCCAAGTATGGACCTGCACCAATCCGGCCGTAATGGCATCCTCCAGAATGCTGTGTTGCAAGTAGCTGGTGAAGATGCCCGGAAACAACGTGAGCACATCAAAGCGGATGGTGCGGGGCATGGCTGGAGCCGGTGTCTCCGGCGATCAATTGCCCTTAACTTGTTGGTGGCGAAGCACTTGCGTCCGGCTGAACTGCGGCCGCGGCCGCTTGGGCGGCTTGTTGGGCTTCAATCTCCTCCCACTTTTTCATGTACTTTTTGAAGATAGCTTCGCAGTGTTCCGAAGCTTTCGCCCCGACACTTTGCCAATATTTGATGCGCGACGGGCGAAGAGTGACCGATTTATCCGCATCGGGAACGTGCGGATCGTAGGTTCCTAACTCTTCAATGACTTTGCCATCGCGCGGTTGGCGACTGTCGATCGCCACAATGCGATAGAAGTGCCGGTGCGTCCGGCCCATTTGCTTCATCCGAATACGAACGGCCACGTTCGATTCTCCCCAACAGCGGAATTCCCAGAGAACAGTTATGATAGCGAGCCACGATATCCGCGACTACCGCGGCAGGCCATCGCGGCGTGTTTTTTTCGCATCGTATTTTTTCGCATCGTAGAAGGGAACGAGAGCTTCCTATAGGGGGTCACAATCCCCTCACAATCCCCCTGAAACGAGTGTGGCAACGCTTGCTGGCGATGGCCTGCTGGGGGGTTGGCGGTCAATAATCCCACAGTCTCCCCTGAAACGAGTGTGAGGACGTAGAGGGGCATCGGAAAGCCGGAAGACGGGGGCTTTTCGCCACAGCCAACTCCACAGGGGCTTTTCTGCGGAACTTCCTTTGCCTTCTGTGCCTGAGTTCGCAGGGGCTTTTCGCCGCAGCCAACACCACAGGGGCTTTTCAGCGGCGTTTTTTCTTCTTTTTGCGTTCTTCGGCCCGTTCTTTGGCACTTTTGCGGTGGCCGGTATCGCCTTTGAGCTTCAGGCCGTCCATCCCGCCGGGGAGGAAGGCTCCCATCTTCCCCAAACCGGTGACCATCTTCAACCGTTGCCATAGGCTCATTTGGGCCATTTGTTTCATCAAGACACGCACTTGCTCGAATTGTTTGAGGAACTGATTGACCTCATGGGGTTCAACCCCCGCGCCTTTGGCGATGCGGCGGCGGCGGGGCGTGTCGATGATGTCCGGGTTGGCCCGTTCTTGCTTGGTCATCGAGTCGATCATGCCCTGAACACGTTTGAGGGCCACCTCGGGGTCTTCCCCCTCAGGGATCATCTCGGCCATTCCGGGCATGCGGCTGATAAGGTCTTTCATGCCCATTTGGGCAATCATCCCGAATTGCTTGCGGAAATCGTCGAGGGTGAATTGGCCCTTCTGAATCGCTTCCTGCTGTTTGCGTAGCTCCTCCTCCGACATTTGCCGTTGAATCGCCGCGATCTTCTCGACAACCCCCATCATGTCGCCTTGCCCGAGGATACGGCCGGCCATGCGCTCGGGCACGAATTCTTCGAGCTTATCGACCTTCTCCCCCATCCCAATGAACTTGATGGGCACCCCGGTGACGCCTTTGATCGATAGCGCCGCACCGCCGCGGGCATCACCATCGAGCTTGGTGAGGATGCAGGCGTTGAGTTCCAGGGCATCGTTGAAGGCTTTGGCGACATTGGCCGCTTCTTGGCCAATCATCGCATCGACCACCAGATACACCTCGTCAGGTTTGACGAGTTTGTCGATGCGTTTCAATTCCTCCATCAGTTCCTGGTCGATTTGCAACCGGCCCGCGGTATCGAGGATGACGGCATCGCAGAGGGTCCGTTTCGCCTGGGCCACCGCGTTGCGGCAAACATCCACCGGATTGGTGGCTTCGCTATAGACTGGAACCCCAATTTGTTCGCCCAGAGTGCGGAGTTGCTCGACCGCCCCAGGGCGCTGCAAGTCGGCAGCGGCCAAAAGAGGTTTGCGGCCTTGACTTTTCAGAGTGAGAGCCAATTTGGCGGCGGTCGTGGTTTTCCCGGAACCTTGGAGGCCGCAGAGCATCAACACCACGGGGCGATCGGAGCGGCGCGGAATGGTGTGGTCGACGGGCCCCATCAAGGCCACGAGTTCTTCGTAAACGTTTTTAATGATCTGTTCTGATGGATCGACCCGGGCCAGAACATCCTGACCGAGCGATTTGGCTTCAACGCGCGCAATGAAATCGTTGGCGACGTTGAAGTTCACGTCCGCCTCCAGAAAGGCGCGACGCACCTCCCGCAGCCCTTCTTTGATGTTTTCCGCCGTCAATCGACCGCGACCGCGGAGTTTCTTCAGCGCTTCACCCAACGATCGCGTAATCCCTTCAAACATAAGACGCCACCTGAACGGAACTCGGATGTGCCGTCGCCTCGGGTATGCGTTTACTCTAAGACAAGGAGCAGCCCGCTTCAACAGGACCCCTTCCGGCCCCCTTCTCGCCCAAGCAGGTCCGCGCCTGGTCGGAGCGCCGGGGAACCGGTTGTGTGGCGGGTTACCCACGGTGGACGAAACAGCCCCAGCCCCTGAAAAAAGCTACACCTGAGCAATAATTTTCGCGCCCTGACGAACTTCCGGAGGCACCATGCGTTGGTTGTGGAATATCCTTGTGCTTGCTGCGTGGGGAGGAGTGTCTGTCGCCGACGATTGGCCACAGTGGTTAGGCCCGCAACGCGACGGACTATGGCGTGAAGAGGGCATTCTCGACAAATTTCCGCCCGGCGGGCCGAAACTGTTGTGGCGAACCGAAATCGGTATCGGCTACGCCGGACCCGCGGTGGCTCAAGGGAAGGTCTTTGTGACGGATTTCACCAAGGGGGACAAAACCACCTTGCCTGCCAGCGGCTTCACCAAAGGTCGTTTTGCTGGGGATGAGCGGGTGCTTTGCTTCGATGCCAAAACGGGTCGGCAGTTATGGAAAATTCGCTATCCGGTCGAGTACACCATGAGCTACCCGGCCGGTCCGCGGTGCACGCCAACGGTCGATGGCGACATGGTTTTTACCCTGGGAGCGATGGGCGACCTGAAAGCTCTCAAAACCACGGATGGCACGGAAGTGTGGTCGAAAAACTTCATGAAAGACTACGAAGCCGGGCTTCCCGTGTGGGGCTTTGCCGCTCATCCGTTGGTCGACGGCAACAAGCTCATTTGCTTGGTGGGCGGAAGCAACAATCGGCTCGTGGTGGCCTTCGACAAAAAAACCGGTCAGGAATTGTGGGCTGCGGAGAGCTGTGCCGGCGACTTCGGCTATTGCCCTCCCATGATTTACACCTTCGGCGGCAAGCGACAGTTGATCATTTGGCATACCCGGGCCGTTGTGGGCCTGGAACCAGAAACCGGCAAACGCCTCTGGAAAGTCGATTTTGACGTTCGCTCGGCACTCACCGCCCCCACGCCCCGCCAAGTGGGCACCGACTATTTGTTCGTGACCTCCTTCTACAACGGCTCGCTGCTGCTGAAAGTCAGCGCCGACCAAGCCGAGGTGGTTTGGAAAAGCCAAGCCCGTGGTGAGCGGCCCACGCAAACCACGGACCTCAGCTCCATCATGCCGACGCCCGTGGTGCGCGGAAAGTACATCTACGGTATCTGTAGTTATGGCCAACTCCGCTGTATCGAAGCCGAAACGGGCAAACGCCTCTGGGAAACGATGCAAGCCACCCGGGGTGCACGCACCGATCCGAAAGTGGCCGCCGAAGACACCCCCGCAGAAAGCGAACGCTGGAGCAATGCCTTTCTCATTCCCCACGGCGAGCGCTTTTTCCTCTTCAACGAACAGGGCGACCTGATCATCGCGGAACTCAGCCCCGAGGGCTACAAGGAAATCGACCGGGCCCACATCATCGAACCCACAAACACCATGGCTGGCCGTGGCCGGTTGGTGGTTTGGATGCACCCGGCGTTCGCGGACCGCTGCATTTTTGTTCGCAATGATAAAGAGCTGAAATGCTTCAGTCTGGCCAAGTGACCAGAAATTGGACAAATTTTCAGAATTCGACGCAAGTTCAGAAGCTGAAGATTTTTCCAGCGCCAAGAGGGGGTCGGTTGGGGCGTTGGCGGCGGTGATCCGGCAACGCTCCGCCCCTACCCCCCTTACCTTTTTTCACGGGTCTGTTGGGGCGTTGGCGGCGGTGATCCGGCAACGCCCCGGCTTGCTTTTTGCTTTTGCTGCAGTACCGAACGATTGTTGCTGCAGTAACGAACGATTCGGGCCGGAAGATCGGCTTAGACCAGGCCGCTGGCCGCGACTTTGATCCCCTTGAGGGCCATGCGCAGCTGTTCGGGGTTGGGCGAAAACTCCAGGGCGGTGGCCTTGTCGATCCGCTGCAATTCGACCAATTGCCGCAGGTTTTCGTTGAAGTCCACCATGCCTTCGTTGTAATTGGCTCGAATAGCGTCGAGCAGTTTCGAGTCTTCGCCTTTGAGGATCAGTTCGCGAATGCGGGGGTTGACGATCATGATTTCGTTGGTCGGCACCCGGGAGACGCCCGGAATGATCGAGGGTAGCAACTTTTGCGCCACAACCGCTTTCAGGTTGAACGACAGCGACTGCCGCACCGCCCCGTGCTGACTGGGGGGGAACAACCCCAAAATCCGGTCGATCGTGTTGTAGGCATTTGAGGCGTGGATCGTGCCGAAGACGACGTGACCGGTCTCTGAGGCATGCACCGCGGCTTCGAAGGTCTCCGAGTCGCGCAATTCACCGACCAGAATGATATCGGGGTCTTCCCGGACGGCGTGTTTGAGCCCCGTGTGCCAGTCGCACACATCGAGGTAAATTTCGCGCTGGTTGACCACGCTCATTTTGTCGGTGAAGACGAATTCGATGGGGTCTTCGAGGGTGAGAATGTGCAGCGGTTCGTTTTGGTTGATGTAATCGAGCATCGCGGCGATGGTGGTCGATTTGCCGGAGCCGGTCACGCCGGCCAGCAACACCATACCCATCTCGTAATGGCAGAGTTTTTCGATCTGTGGCGGTAAGTACAGTTTCTCGAAGGAGGGAATGGTTTGATTCACCAAGCGGGCGACCAAGGCCAATTGGCCGCGTTGCTTCATCAGATTGACGCGGAAGCGGGCTTCGCCATTGCCGACCACATGGGCGAAGTCGGCTCCTCCGGTATCTTCAAAGACCTTTTTGTCTTTTTCCCGCATGATGGGGAAAATGAGTTTTTCCAAGGTTTCTTGAGTGAGAATCGGTGTGTTCATTTTTTGGATCACACCGCGGAGGCGCATCATCCCGGGCAAGCCGGCTTTGAGGTGCAGATCCGAACCTTTGTGCAACATCACGGTTCGGAAAAGCTGGTTGATGGGGGGTTCCCCCGGCGGCAGGGGAGCCACTTTCAGCCCAGGTTCGGGCGAGTTGATCGGAATCGGCGGGGCATGGGCCGAGGCCGGCGCCGGTGCCGGAGGGGGCGGTGGTGATGTCGGGGGCATACGAACTGTTCCTGGTGACGCGAAAAAGACCTCGAACAATGAACTCACCGTTCGACGATTGTTTCACGAGCCGAACCGGTGTCTCCTGCGATGGTAGAAGCGCCTGGCTTTCGATCCAAGCTACACCACACGAACGGGTATTCCTTGCGACGCCAGATACGCCTTGGTTTCCGCAATCGTATATTCGTTATAGTGAAAGATACTGGCTGCCAGTGCCGCATCGGCTCCCGCGGCCAGGGCTTGCCGGAGGTGCTCGGGATGGCCTGCGCCGCCACTGGCAACAACCGGTACGTCAACCGCCCGACTGACCGCTTCAATCATCGGTAGATCGTAGCCGTTTTTAGTTCCATCTGCATCCATCGATGTTAACACGATTTCTCCGGCACCCAAGGCGACGACCTGCCGTGCCCAAGCGACCGCTTCCAAGCCGGTGGGAACGCGACCGCCGTTGATGTGAACTTCCCACCATTCCTCCCCGGCCGAGGAGGGGGCTTCGCCTCCCGCCCGTGGTTTCCTCACCCGTCGTGGGTCGATATTGACAACGGTGGCGCAGGAACCAAAACGACGGCTGACCTGTTCAATCAATTCCGGGGTCTTCACCGCGGCCGAATTGAGGCTGACCTTCTCCGCACCGGCCTGAATCAGGCGGGTGGCATCTTCCAGCGAGCGAATCCCTCCCCCCACGGTAAAGGGCATGAAAATGGCTTCGGCGACTCGCCGCACCATTTCGACCATGATCGCCCGGCCTTCGTGACTGGCCGAAATGTCGAGAAAAACCAGTTCGTCGGCCCCTTGTTCATCGTAGCGCCGAGCCACTTCGACCGGATCGCCCGCGTCACGCAAACCGACAAAATTCGTGCCTTTTACCACCCGCCCGCGGTCCACATCCAAACACGGTATGATTCGCTTGGTCAGCATCGTGATCCGCGTCTGATTGGTCGTTCAACACTCTGAATAGTAGCGGACAATCTCAACGAAGGCAACAGTACAGCCCCACTTCCAACCGCCGCAACGCTGTACATCCTCTTGGGGAACGGCGATTACTTTTTCCGCCAACGATGGGGATAGTTCCGTAAATAGCCGGCGATGTGTTCGTGCATATCTTCCGGGGCGAAGCCATACAGTTGCATTTCGTCGATAGCCCGATCGGCTGGCCAGCCTTGGAAGTGCATACGATAGATGGCACACAAGGTCCCGGTGCGATGAATGCCGGCAAAGCAGTGAACCAGCACCGGATGATTGTGGGAATCCGCGAGTAATTCGACGAAGCGTGTCACGTTGTGTTCGGCGGGGATTTCGCCCTTGTCGTTCTCACCCCACACGCGGGGTTCCAGCCGGACATAAGTGACCCCGCGTGCTTGGCAGAAGGTTTCCTCCCAGGCATCCGGGGGGGGATCCCCGGGTCGGCGGGAGCCACGCAGCGAAATGACCAGGCGGATGTTCTTCTCGCGAATGACGCGCTCAAGTCCCTCTGGAGTCAACTGCCCGCTTCGGTACAACACCCCGTCTTCAACGACCCGGAAATTCCGCAGGTGGGTCTGGTAGTGCGCGGAATAGACAAGGGGGGCCGCCACGATCAGCGCCACCACCACCGTTGCCAGCAACAGTTGCCACCGTGTCGGCATCCGTTTCTCCTACAACCGTCAGCACCCTACCACGCGAAGCCGAGGCGACGGAAGACGAAAACGCTTCTCGGCCACAAGATCAATCGTTGAAAGGACTTATACAACCATTGTGAAGAAATCCGGGCGCGCGGAACCCGTGCTCATGGCCTAGGGTGCTGGCCTAGGGTGCAGAGAGTCGGTGGGGTGGCCGTCCCCACCGTGGTGGCGCTGCGCGGCGTCGTCACGCCACTCAAGAACGGCCTTGCGGAACGGACGGAGCGTGCCAATATCGGTCAGGCGCGGACCTTCGGCCCGGTAGTTCCAACTGATCGGATACCCCCGCGATGGATCGTTCGACGGAGCCAAGAAAACCCGACTCAGCCGTTGTCGGAACCCGCCGAAATCCGTGCCGTAGGTTCCCGCCTGAAGGGGACCGGTGGCCGACATCGGGCCTCGGGCGAGCCAATCATTCTTCTTCAACGAACCGCCACCGACATAGCCCCCCAGTTCGTTCCGCATTACACTGGGAGCAGCCAGGCGGTTCACCGAAAGGGGATAACCCGCCCGCGCCATCGAGTGTTCAACGGGTTTGAGCGGTTGTGGCGTACGCATTGCCCAACGCTCAAGAAAAGTGAATTCCCCCGCACGAAGCGACAGCGCAAGGGGGATCAGAAGAGTTACCAAAACCCAGAAATACCGGCGCATTGGGCACCGAGCCTTTTTGAAGGAAACTCACCTTGGGAGCCAGAATCCCACTTCTGACGACCCAAACGGTGTTTTCTTTCGCTTATCGGCTCGATCAGCCTTCCGGATTGCGATTGAATTTCTGATACGGCGGGCGGACACCGTTGACGAAGAACTGATCAATCCGAATCGCCAACGGAGCGTCAAAACCACTCTGACCGGCGACGGTTACCACGTCGTCTTGGTCTACCCCATCACCACTGATACCGAAACCACCGATGAGAACACTTGTGCCGCCAGTGTGGCGATACAGGGGAGCACTGCCAGGGAAGAAGACGATGCCGTTTTGATTCAAAATATTGCCCGGATTGCGGAAATTGGTCCCCGGGTTGAACGCATCATAGCCAACCACACTCTGATAGGCCGACGCGGGCTGCGGTGGGCCAGCCAACCGACCCGTGAAGCGGTTCGTGCCCAAGGGGTCGTCGTTGAGTTGTGAGAATGGCCCGGGGAAGGCGGCATCAATGCCTTGCGGATAGCGCGGTTGGCCCAGGAAACGGAAACTGCGGTTGGTCAGGGCCGTACCCGCCGGAATACCCGGAATCTGATCCTGCGGTTGCAATAGCGCCGGGTTGGCATAATAGGCCGTATTTCGGGCTTTCGCCACAGCAACATCGATGGAAAAGACGGTCGCATCCGGTTCGCGGAACAAACCGACGATGTTACCTTCCAAATCGCTCACGGCGATGACGAATTTGGCCCGCGTTCCGACGGGCAAACGAATCGCCGCCCGGGTCTTGGCTTGTTGTTCGAGCGACGCAACAATAATCGCTGCCACCTCTTGCGCCGTGATGCCGACTCCATCCCGCGGAACTACCAAGAAGCCCTCAGGCACGGGCAACCCGTCGCGGAAAAAGATGTCGTCGGCCGTTCCGGCAATGTTATCGGGTCCCGGATTCACAGGCAGATTGGTCCCACTATTGGGGTCGCCTCGACCGACCGTGTTGCCAACTTCGAGCAATACCCGCGGGCCTTCCACGGAACCGCCTGGTCCAAAGACTTCCAACTGAATGCCCACTAGGTCGATCCGGCCGGCCGGTAAGCCAATCCCCGGCGGCAACGGAATGCCATTGAGAGTATCCACCGGGGCAATGGGTACGTTTCCAACGGCCGTGCGGGTTCCGCCGAGGGCGGCAAAAGCGATCCACTCCGCCTCCAACGACCGATCCGGCCGAGTGGGGTCGTAAGTGGTGCTGAGAACGGAGTTTTCTTCGGTGGCATAGCCGGTTTTACCGGGGAAAAACACCCCTATGCCGCCAACACTTTGTCCGTTTTTGAATATCGGAATCCCCCCCGGCAAGGTCGCAATGCCCCGATTTTGCGCTCCGGGGAAGAAACCGGATTGGAACCCATAGGAATCGGGCGCAAAGAGCATGTTACCCGGTGGTACAAAGGCTGGGTCGATATTGAATCGCGCTGGCAACAAGACATCGTCGAAGGTGCCTTTGATACGGTCGTTGCCGACGTGGAAAGTGCCGTCGCGGTTGGTATGCTCGATCTGGAACAAATCCACTTGGGGGGTGAAGGGAACATTCGGCGGGAAGTGCGCCCGCACTCCCACCGGAGCGACAAACCCCGGCCCGCGGACTGTCGAGTTCGGATCGGTGATGTTGGGATTTGAGTTGACTTCCCGTTCGGTGATAGTGGATTGGCTGATGAATTGGATCGTCCGCGAGGTCAGCGGGGCCTGATTGTTCCCAAAATACGCCCCCGTGAGGGCTTTGGCATACGCGCCATCGACCGCAAAGACGAGATTGTTGATATTGCTCGTGATAGCCGGATCGACGCCAGCTTCTACACGAACACCTAAAATACGGCCGTTGCGATCCGCAATGACGATGATCGCGTCGTCGCTGGCTGAAGCCGCTGCCGCCCGCTGAAGCAAGATTTCGACTTCCGCCGCTGTGAGGGTTTCCTGCGGTACCGCCACGGCCGTGGCTGGTGGCAAAGCGGCCAGAAAGCGATCCCCCGGATGGGGAACGACCACATCCGCCGTCTTCACTTTATAAATGTCGTTTTCCCCACCTCCGGCATTGAACGTGTTGGCGTTATTGCTGCCAAAGAAGATGTCGCGATCGGCCCCCCCGTTGAAAGTGGTCGCCCCCCCTCCCCCCACGAACTTGTTCCGACCGCTGGCCCCAACGATTGTCGTGGGTTGAGTCAGTTGCGGATCGATGAGAACGACATCATCGCCATCGCCCGTTGCCACCGCGATCGCGGTGAACGTTGAGGGGTCAAACGCGCCGATTTCAAGGGTTCCTTCGAAGACGCGCACGGAGTGGCCGTCGGAAAACACGCGAATCCGATCATCGCCCGCAGTACCAGCAATGGTGAGTGTACTGGCAAAAACGCTGGCGGTGGTTGGCAAGGCCCGGTCTTCGAGAGGCTCACAGCCGAGGGCGGTACGCCGGGCCAAGCGTTGGGTTGCGGCGGTGTCCATAATCCACCCCGGTGAAGGTCGATTCGTTCCCCCTATCTTCCCATCGGTTCGGCGAATTCTCAGACTGCACGGATTTTCTGATAAAGAGGCTACATTCCGAAGATTCCTCATGACCAGCCAGACCGGAACCGATGGAAAAGTCAGCAGACCTACGAAAACGTCAGCAGACCTAAGCAGCGGAGACTTCACCACCGCGAATCTCACGGGGTTCGGACATGGACCGTCGGTGGACATGGCGACGAGCCGTTGCCAACGGCTTCGTCTTGCTCGGAGGATCGGTGACAGCTGCGGCCGAACCCGTGGTACCGCAGGCGTCGTTACCGGAACCCCTCCCCCTACGCACAGCCAACGCCCCTGCGATCCCGTCGACCAACGCCCCTGCGATCCCGTCGACGCGCTCCCCAGCTCCGGTCCCTTCTGGAGAGCTTGGAGAGCCTGGGCCAGGGCATCGCTTGTGGCCCGAAATTCCACATACCCTGAGGCTGGCGACAGCGCCCGGGGTCGCCCAAGCCGAGCCGCGGCCATTACCGCGGGACACCACCGGTCAACCCATCGACCGGCTGTTGCAACCAGCCAGTCCCCTACCGACCCCCGAACGAGTTGCGGCGGAAGTGGACGCGGCTGCTTATCCCCATTTCCCCACCCCCGGTTTTGCCGGCAAAAGCGGGGTCATGCCGCGGAGCGGGGCCAATGAGGAGTACGAACCCATGGAAGACCGCTGGCGGATCGGTCTTCCCGAATACGATCGTTATGGGTTGGGTCATCCGCGCGTCTTCGATTACCCGTGGCAACCGGGCCGGTGGTACGATCCCTACCGGCAAAACGTGCTAAAAGGCGATTACCCGGTCATCGGGCAGCATATTTTCTTCAACTTCACCGGCACAAGTAGCACACTGTTTGAAGGCCGGATGATCCCGACGGCCACCACCCCGTTTGAAAGTACGCAACGGCCCTTCACCACAGAATTCTTTGGCCGACCAGGTCAGTTTGTCTTCTCCGAATTAATAACCACGCGTTTCGAGCTATTCCGTGGCGATGCCGCCTTCAAACCGCGCGATTGGGCCGTCGTCCTCACCCCCGCCTTCAATGCCAACACGCTCAGTGCCCAAGAGTTGGCGGTGATCAATCCCGATGTGCGCAAAGGGCTGATCCGCAACCGCTCGTGGACGACTCTCCAAGAGTGGTTTGTGGAATACAAATTGGCCGACTTAAGCCCACAGTATGATTTCATCTCCGTACGCGCCGGTTCCCAACCGTTCACCTCCGACTTCCGGGGTTTCATTTTTAGCGACGTGAACCGCGGTATTCGTCTGTTTGGGAACTACGATGGCAACCGCACGCAGTTCAACCTGGCCTACTTCCGACAGCTCGACAAAGACATCAACAGCGGCCTGAACACCTTCACCGATCGCGATCAGGACATCATCATCGCCAACATCTACCGGCAAGACTTCATTTTCCCCGGTTATACGGCCTCGCTGAGTTACCACTACAACAATGACGGCCCCGACTTCCAGTTCGACAAAAACGACTTTCTGGCTCGCCCCGACCCCGTTGGGGTATTTCGCCCCCACCGTGTCGAAGCTCACTATTTCGGCTGGGCCGGCGATGGGCATCTTGACCGCTACAACATCTCCCATGCTTTCTATTGGGTGATCGGGCGTGATAGCCGCAATCCCTTGGCTGGCCAGCCAATTGCGATCAATGCCCAATTCGCTGCCGTGGAACTGTCCTACGACCGGGATTGGGCCCGCTTCCGTGTCAGCGGCCTCTACGCCTCGGGCGATGGCAACGCCAACAACGGCATCGGCACCGGATTTGATACCATCATCGACCAACAGAACTTCGGCGGGGAATTCAGCTTTTGGCGTCGCCAGCGGATTCCGCTTTTTGGCGTGGGGCTGACCAACGATCAAAGCCAGTTGGTGAACCTGCGTTCCAGCCGCATTCAGGGGCAGAGTAACTTCGTTAATCCAGGGTTGTGGTTGATCAATAGTGGCGTCGATTTCGACGTCACCCCGCGTTTGCGCTCGGTCAACAACGTCAACGTGTTATTTTTTGACAAGACCAATTCGCTCGAAACCTTTATTTACCAAAGAGTTACAAATCGTTTCATCGGGGTCGATCTGAGTACCGGGGCCGAATATCGCCCGCGCTTGAATAACCAGGCGATCATGCTCACCGGGCTTTCATGCCTGATTCCCGGAGGTGGCTTCCGACAATTGTACAACAACCAAAAGGGGAAAGCCCCCACCCTGTTCTCCGGATTCGTCGAGATGATCTTGGCGTTCTGATGTGCCCCCCGCGCGGGGGCTGTTGTTGGGCCGCTCCGCTCAGATCCACAGCTTCATCCGCGCTTTGAGTTCCGCCGGCAGCTTAGCATCCAGGATTTTCCGGACCTCGTTGGGATGGTAGCGGGTGCTGTAGTGGGCGACAATAATCAATTCGTTGTGGAATTGTGATGCCCGTTCGACAAAGTCGTCGAGGTGCATGTGGCCAAACTTGTGGATTTTATCGCGCCGATGCGCAGCCCGGATGAAACTCATCTCCGTGATGAGAATTTTGGCATTGAAGCATGCCGGGCAGGCATCCAAGCCCGCCGGCGCAGTATCGCCGGTGTATGCGACCAGCGGAATCCGCACTTCCCGGGTGATTGCCACACCACTGAGCTTCAAGTCGCGAATTTTCTCGCCCGGTAGGCCGAGAAACTCTTCCTTGAGCTTGTGACGCCGTTCAAAAACGACAAACCCGCGACTCGGTACCGTGTGGACGGTGTCGAATACATGAACCACATGTTCTCGCCCCAGCTCCACCTCATCGCCGGCTTTCAATCCTTGCACTTCTGCCAATTGCCGTCCACGGTCGAGCCGGTGCATGATGTGCAGAAGCCGGCGGATGTCGTCCACCATTTCTACAGGAACATAGAGTGTGGGGGGGTCCATTTTCATCATCCGCCGGCGGGCCACATAGACCGGCAGCGCGGCGACATGATCCAAGTGCGTGTGCGAAACAAACCACGTCGGCGTTCCCATGAAGTCCCATGGCTGTGCGCCGAGATCAAAGCCGATCTTCAACTCGGGAATGCGCCAGTAACTTTGAACCGCGGCCCGGGACCAGCCCTCAATGGTCAAGGTGCCGTGGGTGTGCGTCAGGTAGGGAGCATTTTCGACAGGCCGATCGGTCATAGCGGCTCTTTCGTGTTCGACATTTGCGGACTTTCGCATTCTACCGACACCGCGGCTCATGGCCGAGGTTCACGGCTGGTTTCACTCACCCCACCCTGCGCTACTTCCGAATCCTGAGTAAGGAATGTCGGTTGGGACATATTCTCGGCCGCCGAACGTGAGCGTGCTTGCCTGCGCTACTTCCGAATTCTGAGTAAGGAATGTCGGTTGGGAAAGAAAAACTGCGTTGTGTGAAGTCGCCGAATCGCACCGAAGACCACTGTAAGCTTCACAAAAACTCTATCAACACCCCATTTTCACAACGTATGAAGTCGCCGAATCGCACCGCAGGCCGTTGCAAGTCCGGGAGTCGGCGCGCATTTCAACAGCGACCACAACTCAACAGCGAGCGCAACCGGGATTGACCCCACCAACCACAGAGGGCATATGCCATCCACGGATCGACTGGAGTATCGACCGATGTGTGGAATGAATTGGCGGACCTTCGGGCTTCTGGTGATAGTAACTTCATGCGCAACAAGCGGTTGCGCCACGATGAACAATACCGAACGCGGAGCCTTGGGCGGGGGCATCATCGGCACCGCCGCCGGCACCGCGATTGGTGCCGCTACCGGCAAACCGCTACTGGGAGCCACCATCGGTGGCTTGGCCGGTACCGCCGGCGGAGCACTGTTAGGCAACGAGGCCGACAAAGACGAGGCCCAACAGCGGGAAATCGCACAAGCCGCGGCTCTGGCGGAAGCCCACCAGCAGCGCGAACGACTGGGGATTGCCGATGTCATCGCTCTCGCCCAAGCGGGGCATAACGACCAGGTCATTATCAACCAAATCCGTAGTACGCGAAGCACCTTCCATCTGACCGTTTCGGACCTCACAATGTTGAAAAACAGCGGGGTCTCCGATCGTGTCATCGCTGAGATGCAGGCTTCACGAGCCGTGACCCCACCGCCCGTGGTGGTGCGTGATCCACGCCCTACCACCGTGATTTATGAAACTGTTCCAACACCGGTGGTAGTTCGTCCCGCCCCGGTGATGGTGGTCGGGCCTCCAGTGCGCTACCGCTATAGCGGTGGTTTCTATTTCTGCCGCTAGATGTCTGGTGTTAGAAACGCCGCGGCACCGTACCCGGGTGTTCTTTGACAACTTCAATCGGCACAGGGTTTTTCCATGTGCCCCCAGAATGGCTATCACCCGTTTTGAAATGGGGGCAAGCACGGTACGCTTGGAGCTGATTGGGGTTCACGGATGGGACGGCCGCGGAGATGCGTTTCTTGGCGATGCGTTTCTTCCTGTGGGGTTTTCGTCCGGGTGGTGGGCCACTACACTGACATTCTCTCCCCTGTATCCTGCCGAAACTCCTTCTGGAGTCGCTGCTTATGACCTTGCGAATGCCACTGTTGGCGAGTGCGTTTTGGCTTGCGGCCACGGCTGTGGCGGGCGATTGGCCGGCTTTTCGTGGCCCCCATCGTGATGGGATTTGCCTTGAAACGGGGCTATTACCATCGTGGCCGAAAGATGGCCCCACGAAATTGTGGACTGCAAAGAACCTCGGCCTGGGCTGGGGAACGCCTTCCATCGCCGACGGCAAGATTTTCGGCATCGGCACCCGCAATGGCCAAGACGGTATTTGGGCCTTGAAAGAAGCCGATGGTTCGGAATTGTGGTTCACTCCGATTGCCCCAGCGGCCAGTGGCCTCGGCGGGCAAACCAACGGCCCTGCCAGCACACCAACCTATCACAATGGCAAACTTTACGCGGTCAGTGCCAGCGGTAAATTGGCCTGTCTTGACGCGAATACGGGAAAATCCTTGTGGACGAAAGACTATGTCCAGGATTTTGGCGGTGCACAACCGAAATGGGGCTTCACCGAATCGCCACTGGTCGATGGCGATAAGGTCATCTGCCTGCCAGGCGGACGGGGGGCTGCGGTCGTGGCCCTCAAAGCCGATACCGGCCAGGTCATTTGGAAGACCGATGTCGGCAACGTGGGCGGAGCCAATGGTTACTCTTCAGCCCTCAAAGCCACCATCCACGGCACACCGATGTATGTGGCCCTGTTAGGGGCTTCATCAGGTGTCGTCGGTGTTCATACCGAGACGGGGAAACTGCTGTGGCAATACAAAGGTACCGCGGCGACCGGTGGGATTGCCCAAATTCCCATCCCGATCGTCAAAGATAACAAAGTCTGGGTTTCGACCAGCTACAATGGCGGCGCTGCACTCCTCCAGATCAACGCCAAAGGAAAAGACCAGTTTGAAGTGAAAGAAGTAAAAACCTACAAGAAACCCCAATTGAACAATCACCACGGCGGCATGGTGTTAGTGGGCGATTACATCTACTTTGGCCACGATCAAAATGGCGGCAGCCCGGTGTGCGTGGATTTCAAGACCGGTGAAATCAAGTGGGGGCCTGAACGCTCCCCCGCCGGCGGGCAGCGTTCGGCGGCCGTACTTTATGCCGATGGACGGCTGTACTTCCGCTACGAAAACGGTGTGATGGTCCTGATCGAACCCTCGCCGGAGGAATTGAAAGTCGTCTCCTCGTTCAAACTGCCTCCTCCGGATCAACCGAATTACCGGGCCAGCTGGCCTCACCCCGTGATCGTCAACGGGAAAATGTACATCCGCGATCAGACCGTGCTCCATTGCTACGACGTCAAAGCCGCGGGGAACTGATCGTGGTTCATGTCCTTGCGCTGGGCGGCAATCACCACCACACAACGGCTTGGGCGTAGGGAATCACCCCCTGACGCCCAAGCTCATTACCCAGAACCCGATCCCATGGGTGCTAGCTCCACTTCGTTAACGATTCGACGCGTGGTGACCGGACGGCCCAAGCGGCGGTAACGTGGCAGGAATTGCCGAAGAACTGGCCGAAGTACTCGGAGCGACAGCACCATTGACATACGCAGCATGAGTCCGACCACTCAACGCGGGGTGCAGGGCCGCTCCACTCACCCCCCGTGTGGGCATTACCCCCGGTGGACTGTCACTGGAGCCGGGTTTGGGCATCGGTGCAGGCATCGGCAACGGCGCGGGGTAGCCGGGAGGCAACATCGGGGACGACGGAATAGCGGGATAGCTTCCCGGATGACAGCAAGGCCCCGCACCACCCACAGACACACACGGGAACATACCTTGCAACGGTGTTGTGTACGGTACCGGATTCAGCTTCGGCAAATCGGATTTCGAAGGTCGATAACAGATCCACGCCCGGATGCGTTCCCAACACCATCCGTTTTTCGACCGATGGCTCTCCGCCACAGGCGTGCCCACCGGGGCCGCCGAAACCGCTCGGGCATCACCCACTACCCCCGGATCACTGACCCCCGCAGGCAGCGGCGGCAAGGTATAACCGTGATACGGATAGGCGGAAGCAAGCTGCCCAGCACTGGGACTGGCCACCACGGGATTGCGAAACGGCGACCAATTCGCCGAAAATAACCGCGGCGTTGTGGTCGCGTGCCAGCGGCGGCTATCTCCGGGATTCTGAATCCGTCCATCCTGCAGCACCGGTGACGGTACAACGGGCACCGTCGGAGCTAACATCCCCGTTTGCGCCAGAGCGACTGAGAATGTACAACAACTGGTCAGGACCGCTATGAGGAACCGCTTCATGTTCCGCCTCCCTGCGGAGCAATTCACTTCCTAGCGCAATTTCGGAACCGCCGGGAACTGGGGAGAAGTTGGAATCCACGCGGCGAACACAATTCACCAAAGCGAATTGATACAACCCGCACAGGTTTCCACCACGGCATACTTTCCACCACGGCATGCCTTAAGGAAGCGGAAAGCGACCGCGAAACCGCTGGTGCCAATACTTTCGAAGCCCTTGGTGTGTACAGCCTGCGACGACGATGCGGATGGGGGATGCTGCCTCAGAACGGTTGGGGGGCTGGAGTCACAGCACAACGGGGGGATATAGTTATTTTTCGTTTCAACAACGAGTTTGGGACAGTTGCGGGGGGCTAGAGTCACAGCACAACGCGTGTTGGTTGGGAAATCACCATGTTTCCTCAAGTCCGGGCAGTTGCTGTTGCACGTTCTTACGTTTGCCTGACTTGTTGGTTCGCGGAAGGGATCGTTGTGGCGCGTTGTGCTGACGGGTCAGCACAATCGTTTTGGTCGGTGTATCTTGTTTCGCAGTAATGACTTCCGTTCGCGGTCGTAATGCCACCAAAGCCTCGCGGCCCGCGAGGGCCGCCAATTCAGGCCGGTTGCACCGGCTACTGAGATGAAGCTGGACAAGGTACGACGGCAAACCGTCGGCCGATTGGGCCACAATCGCGGCGGTCAATTCGGCCGCTTGTTTATTCGACAGATGGCCCCGATCGCTCAAAACCCGATTGATCAACCAGGGGGGGCGGCGGCTGGTGCGTTGCAGATGAACATCGTGGTTGTACTCCAATGCCAGGACATCGACACCCGCAAATGCCGTGATCAGTTCATCGCAACTGCAGCCGAGGTCGGAGGCGTAACCGATGGCCCAGGCCGGATTGGCAGGCCAGGGGGCTTGATTTTCACCCGGCCAACTCGATTCATGATCAAGTCCATCCAAGCGAAAGGCGAAGGTAGGTTCCGCGTCGTGGGAGACGCGCACCGGCCAGCAGGTCAATGCAGAATTCAGGGGGATGAGGGTATTTTCCTGATAGAAGCGCAGCAGACCGGCTTGGCGGAGCGACACCAGCGACGCAGACGCTGCCTCGAGGTGTTCAAAATGTAAACAGTGGCCGTAAACCGGGATGCGGCGGTCGCACAATTCTGCCAAAGTGGAATCTTTCCAGTGGTCAGTGTGAATATGGGTGAGAATCGCGGCCGAAATGCGCGACCACGAGACACCGATGGACCGCAACCGAGCTGTCAGGTGATCCGCGTTCAGGCCCAAATCAATCAATAGGCCAAAGCCGTTGTACTCCAAAAAGGCGGCATTTCCATCGCTGCCACTGGCCAAAACCGTAAATCGCGCCGGTTGTGTCATTCCCCCAGTCCTGGCTAGCACCACCGAACCTTTGATTCTTCATGAAGTTGCAACCATCTTTTAGTTGTAGCGGGTTGGAACAATCCGAGGAAGGTAAGTAGGATTGTTCCGATTGCCTCAACTCCTGGAAGCGGCGACAATGGAGCCATGCTCACGGGGAAATTGGTGCGTGTTCGCCACGCGAAGAATCGGCTTGTACCGTTGTATGTTGAACCGACCGATGCCGGTTTGCTTGGGCTGGCCGAGCAGATTCTGTGGGTGTATCGTTCTGCGCTCGGGCGAACGCGCGGGGAAATCGACGACGAATTGAAGGATTTCATTCCCGAAGGCCCACGCGGCTTGCTTCCTTTAGGTTTGGCGAAACTGTGTGAAGACCGCTGCCAATTCGAGATTGCCGCGGACTATCCTCCGGAAGACCTGCGCGACGCCGTTTTCCACGCCGCGGCCCTCGCCCGTGCCCAAGCGGCAACCCAGCATCGATCCTTCGATCGCCAAGCGGTCTTAACGGACATCGCCACCCGACTGTCGTTAACGCTGACGGCCGAGCAAATCGACCAAAGCCTCTTCGCCGATCTGAAAGCCGAACAACGGGTGGTGAGTTTCAACGACCTGACGCCGGAACAGCTGCTCCAGCGCTACAACGTCGCCTTGGCACAAGCTCTTCTCCTGCGATGTACCGAAATGGAAGTGCGGGTCTACGCCGAAACCCCCGCCCGCTTCCGGCAACTGTTCCGGGCGGTCAAGTTTCATCGCCTCATTTGCACCATCGAAGAGACCCCCGGCAACAGCTACAAACTGACACTCAATGGGCCGCTCTCGCTCTTTTCCAGCACGAGCAAATACGGCTTACAACTCGCCCTATTCCTGCCCACGCTCTTGCACTGCAAGGCGTTCGATCTGCGGGCCAATATTCGTTGGGGCACGCAGCGCAAAGAGAAACTCTTTCACTTATCCGGATTGGATGGTTTGAAATCACCCGCTGCGGATTTTGGAACGTACACCCCACCCGAACTTCAACTGTTTGTGGAGGCCTTCCGCGCGAAAATCCGCGATTGGACCTTAAACGCCGACCCACACCCCATCACGTTGCCCAGCGGCATTTGGGTTCCCGATTTCCAGCTGACACACCGCAAAACCGGACGCGAAGTGTTGGTCGATGTCTTCGGCTTTTGGCGAAAAGTGGACCTGGAAGCCCATTATCGCAAACTTCGCCACGAAGCTCCGGGGCGGTTTGTGTTGTGCGTTTCCGACCAATTCCGCGCCGACGAAGGCGATGTGACCTATGGCCCGGAAGTCTACCGCTATAAGCGGAATCCGCTGCCGGAGGAGGTCGTACGCATCGCGGAGCAACTATCCCATCTGTGAGCTTCGCCAACAGGCGAACCGCCAACAGGCGAACCCACAACAGGCGAGCCAGGGGGCCTGCCCTTCGTGGCCCACCTATTGCAGACGTTATTACCGGATTACGGAAGTTATTACCAGATACGGAAGTTATTACCGGATAAGAATTTCGGGAGCTAGTACGCTGGCTCTGTCAGCCCCAGGTGACCAGCCCCGGTTCAAACACGTGCGGCAAATCGGGATGGCGTGGAAGCACCCGAACACAATAGCCGAAGTGACCACTATTGGTACAGGGAACTTCTCCTGTGAACACGACACTGGAACCATCGGCCACCCCATCGACACGCAGCGGGGTAACGTGCGGTTCGGCAATGTCGCCCATCGCATCCAAAACCCCGTGGTAGAGTTGCACTTCGACCTCATCGGGCTGGAACGGCCCCAGGTGGACGCGGGCGCGCACAGGAAACTTATGGCCAACTCGCATCACATCGCCCACCTTGCCTTCGACGGTCTCCACCTTGACTTGGGGCCACGCGGCGAGCAAACGTCGTCGCCAGGCGGCCAGTTCCCGGGCGGCCTTGAGGTGATCGGCACTCAATTTCGCCGCTCGGCGATGGCTGGGCAGATAACACAACTCGGTGTACTGTTCCACCATCCGGTTCGTATTGAACACTGGAACCAGGCTCATGATGGAGCGTTTCATCCGGCGAATCCATTCCCGGGGTAGGCCGCTGGCATCGCGCTTGTAAAACATCGGCACAATCTCATCTTCGATCAGCTCCAAGAGTGCGCGGCTTTCGACTTCATCCTGATAAACGATATTGTCGCCATATTCTTCGCCAGCACCGATGGCCCAGCCGTTGTCGCCGTCGTACCCCTCCACCCACCAGCCATCGAGAATGGATAGGTTGAGGCCGCCGTTGCCGCAAATTTTCATCCCGCTGGTGCCGGAGGCTTCTTGTGGCCGGCGGGGGTTGTTGAGCCAAACATCGACACCTTGCACCAAGTGCCGGGCGATATTCATGTCGTAGTCTTCGATGAAGACGATATGGTTTCGGAATTCGGGCTTGCGCGAGTGATGAACCACGCGCTGAATCAGTTCTTTGCCGCCGCGGTCTTGGGGGTGGGCTTTGCCGGAGAAGATGAATTGCACGGGCCGTTCTTTGTTATTGACGATCGCCGCGAGCCGCTCCGGGTTGCGGAAGATGAGATCGCCTCGTTTGTAGGTAGCGAAACGCCGGGCAAAGCCGATGGTCAGCGCATCGGGGTTGAGCACTTCGTCGGCCGCATCGACCTCGGAGGGTGGCGATCCGCGGCGCTTCAATTGCGCCTTCAAACGGGCGCGGGCCAGGGCTACCAGGCGTTCCCGGCCCCGTTCGTGGGTCCGCCACAATTCGCCGTCGGGAATGTGTTCCACCCGTTTCCAAATCGCAAAATCGGTCGGCCGCGCCTCCCATTGAATGCCCAGATAGCGGTCGTACAGTTGGGCCACTTCGGGAGCCAACCAACTTTGTGTGTGGACCCCGTTGGTGATGCTCATGATGGGCACTTCATTGACGGGCAGTTCCGGCCACAGCTCCCGCCACATTTTCCGCGACACTTGCCCATGCAGTTGGCTAACGCCGTTGGAGGTGTTGGAGAGTTTGATGGCCAGCACAGTCATGCTGAACAATTCGTGTTCATTGTGGGGATGCTGGCGGCCTAGGCCCGCCAAGGTGGCCCGGTCGATGCCCATCTTCCCCACGTATTCCCCCAGGTACTGTTCGATCATGTGGAGGGGGAAGGCATCGTTACCAGCCGGCACTGGGGTGTGCGTTGTGAAGCAACTGCCCGCCTTGACCGCCTCGAGGGCTGTTGCAAAATCGAGTTTGTGCTCCTCCATTAAGAGGCGAATACGTTCCAGACCGGTGAAAGCCGCATGCCCTTCATTCATATGGCAAACGGTCGGCATCTGCCCTAAGGCCCGGAGTGCGCGAATGCCACCGATGCCCAGTACGATCTCCTGTTGGATGCGTGTGTGTTGATCGCCGCCATAAAGTTGTGCGGTGATCTCCCGATCCTGTGGGGCATTCTGGGGAATGTTAGCGTCCAACAGATACAGCGGGACGCGACCGACTTGAATGTGCCAGATGCGCAGCGCCACCTCGCGCCCAGGTAACGGTACGGTGACAATGATCGGCTTGCCGTCGGCATCGACTTCCGGAACCAGCGGCAGGGTGAAAAAATCGTTCTCGGGGTAGCGTTCCTGCTGCCAACCGTCCACGTCCAGATACTGCCGGAAGTACCCCTGGCGGTACATGAGGCTGACCCCGACCAAAGGCAGACCCAGATCGCTGGCACTTTTCAGGTGATCGCCCGCGAGAACGCCCAGACCTCCGGAATACACCGGGATGCTCTCATGAATGCCGAATTCGGCAGAAAAATAGGCGATGCGCGTATCCCGATCGTTGGGAAATGTCTCCTGAAACCATGTGGGGGCTTGCAAGTAGTGTTCCAACGCCGCCGCGACGCGGTCCATATGGGCGACGAAGCCATCGTCGTGCTCAAGCTGTTCAAACCGCTTCTGATCGGTGGCCCCCAGCAGCCGAATCGGGCTATGATCGAGGGCTTCAAATAAGTCCGGGTTGATGCGGCGAAACAGCGCCACCGCGTCGGCATTCCACGACCACCACAGGTTATATGCCAGTTTTTGAAGGGGGCGAAGCCGGTCGGGCAAGCACGGCAGCACAGTAAACGAGCGAATAGTACGACCGGGCATGCAGCATCCTCAGCCAAGAAGCGAAACGAGAACTCACCTTCACGGCGGCGGGAGCGGCAACCGCCAAAAAACTTCAGACGCGACGTTAATTTAGGCCGGATGCGACGACTTTCAATTCCGAACAGCGACTTCTCCCGGACATTATTTCACGGAACAATCAATGCCCACGATACCACGACTTTCCACTCCCCGTGGCCACAACTTCTCACTCCCCGGGGCGACTTTTCTTGGCTTGCCAGGGATTCGTGGCCGCGACCGCCGCCAGGCCCAGAATTCGGCCACTACGAGAATTTTTGAACATAAGTATAATATGAACTGGCGACCATGTACTTATGCGGACGGTCTCGGTTGCAAACCTCGCGCAGCCTCCGGACATTCAGCTATGGTGCCGCCACGCTCGATCCTCTACCCTCGGGGAGAATTTTCTGCTTGCACATGGCTTATTGGATCAAGTAAAATTCGAGATGATTTGGAGATCAGGTGGTGTTGCAGACTCGCACTGCGATAACACCTCATCCGCCATCTCCTTTTTTCGATTTGTAACTCGTTTCACCATCGGCGTTCTTTGTGAGGCTCACCATGTCGTCTCTCTCTCGCTTGGATCGGACCCGTCGTGGGTTCACCCTGATCGAACTGTTGGTTGTTATTGCGATTATTGCGATTTTGATCGGCCTGCTCCTTCCGGCGGTGCAGAAGGTGCGGGAGGCCGCGGCCCGCATGCGGTGTCAGAACAACTTAAAGCAAATCGGTATCGCCATTCACTCCTTCCAAGACGCGCGCGGTCATCTGCCCCCCGGAGGCGTCACGGATACCCCGCCGTTTGGCAGCGGCGGCGGTTGGGGCAGTGCCTGGACCGTATTCATCCTGCCATTCATTGAGCAAGAAAACTTGTTCCGCAACTTTGTTTTCAATGGCGGCTCAGGCTGGGGAGCATCGGCGAGTACCAACTGTGCCGCAGCCAGCAACGTTCGGATGACGATTTATCTGTGTCCCTCGTCGTCGGTGGGCGATATTACACCCAGTCCCCACAGTGGCTCCAATATTTCCATGAACCACTATGTCGCAGTCACCGGCGCTGTACCTGGCATTATCCCTGGCTTCAATGATACGCGCTTCTGGCAAGGTAACTCCGGAACCGCCAGCTGTTGCGCCGGTGGGATTGCCAGCGGCAGTGGAGCTTTGATTCCTGGCATCACCTTCCGGTTAGCGATTAACCAAATCCCCGATGGCAGCAGCAACCAAATTTTCATCAGTGAACAAAACGACTGGTTGACGACCCAGAACGGCACGCGGGTTCGTTGGGGAGCGGGGCTGTTGCACGGCTGGATGATCGGCTGGCACTCCGCCTCAACTCCCGCCAACGGCAGTGTCACCGATGCGCGCACGTTCCAAATGACGACCATACGCTACACCATCAACCGTAAAACGGGCTGGACCGACCCACCTGGCCACTGCGGTCAAACGGGTGTCTGTGACAACATGGGCACCAATATCCCGCTCAACTCGGCCCACAGCGGAGGCGTGAATGTTCTGATGGGAGATGGTTCCGTACGCTTCATGCGCGATTCAATACCGCTGGCGACTCTGGCCGCACTCGCCACCCGCGATGATGGCCTGCCCGTCAGCGACAACTGAGCGTCACCAATCTCGGCTTCCCCCAACATCGTGCGGACCCGCCTGCTGCGAGTGCCAGCGGGCGGCAGCCCCCAACCAGCGATGAGGTTGACCGTGCGTACTGGTATTGGCATTTGCAGCTTTCTTGTGCTGGCCTTGGTCATCTCCCTGGGATGTGAACAAAAGGTCAAGGATGTCAAACGGGTTCGCGTCTCGGGAAAAGTGACCCTTGATGGCAAAGAACTGCCCACCGGCACCATTGTTTTCGACCCCCAAAATGGAGAAGCTCCCGCGGTGATGAATATCCTCGACGGCCGCTACGAGGGTTTGGCGGCCGTCGGCAAAAACCGCGTGCGCATCGCCGCGATTCGCAAGATGTCGATGAAGGAGAAGATGGGCTTCGACGGCCCGGGATACGACTCCGAAGTGGAAGAAAACGCTCTTCCTCCCCGCTACGGCGATAAAAGCGAAATTGTGCGCGAAGTCACCGCGGAGGGTCCCAACGAATTCAACTTCGACACGAAATCCAAGTGATCGGCACACGAAATCCAAACACGAAACCCAAGTGATCGGCACCGGCTTGGCGCGCGGTGCCTCCACTTCCATCGCCCAAGGGTTTTGCCGGTTCTCGAACCAACACACTCCCGAGGTTCTCAACTCAACACTCCCGAGGTTCTCAACTCAGCCTCTGGGAGACACTGTGTCTTGGAGCGACGAACGTCTTGGAGCGACGAACGTCTTGGTCAAGAGCAGATGTCAGGTCGAGTCGTCGCAACGATAGCCCTACGGCCAAACGATCGAGCGAGTTGGCCTAGGGGGAGGAACTCCCATCGAGTCGTCGCAGAACCCAGATCAGACCGATCCACAATCCCGCGGCAATCAGGGTCATGATGCCGACAACTGTAGCCCCGCCGCGCAAGATGATCCGATGTTCCAGATCATCGAGAGGCTTCAGGGCTTGTTTCTTATCGATTTGAGCGATCAACAACCACGGCCGGGGGGGAGCGGCCGGATGTTCGCGATCGGCGCGGGTGTAAGTGCTCGCCGCAAAGGGGTTGAAGGTCACAAACGCGGCGATTTCTTCATCCCGATCCCCATCAATTTTCGTTTCGAGCGGGTCGATGTAACTGTCGGATGGCTGCCCCGAGAAGGACGGCCCATCACCTTGATCGGACACGAACGCCGCCCACGGCCCCGCCTGGTCACGAGTATAGTGAAATTCTCGTATCAACGTCGGATAGGCAGGGAGCCGCTCCAGCGCCGATTGCTTGGATTCGATGACCTCGCGGGCATCGGGATGCCAAATCCAATGGCCACGATGATCGGTAACAACGACTTTTGTGAGTTGATGAATGTTGTAGGATAGCTCCAAGTCCCCGACCGCCGACTGTGAGGGCATGGAGGATTCCGACGACGGATCGAGCAACGGAACCAAATCGTTTTCGACATCAAAGCCCAGAACCAACAGTCCGATGATCCGTTCGCGTCGGTGGGGATCGTTCCACAAGGGTGTGACGATGTTGAATTTCCACCGTTGGGCCTCGATGGCTTTGCCCGTGAAATCATTGCCTCGGGAACGAAACGGGCGGCTGATGTGCGAGTAGCGAACAACGCGATGGGGCGTGGTGGGATGTTCCGTTTCCCCCGAGCCGACATGAAAATAATCGCGGTAAGATAAATCCGTGTGGTAAATCGCCTGCCCCACCGTTCCGCGCGACGTCTCCCAATCCTCCACGCGACCATTTTGTAAGACGCGTGCCAAGAAGAAACCCCGGGACTCGGGTGTGGAGCTGTCGGCATCGGCGGTCACCAACATGACCCCAAGGGTTGGGAAATGGCTGGTGTGGCCCATGAGGCGGACGCGCTGGCGATGGAGATGCAACAGCCAACGGCCGAGTTCTTGATGCTCGTCCTGCGGCAAAACGGGGCATTCCGTCAGCTGCGCACGGCGTGGAATAGCGGCGGCCTGCGCCAGGGCGCGGATGACGGCGGGATTGTGACTGTGCACGTCTTCGGCCCAATGTTCCAGCAACAGAATGTTTTTCTGTAGGCGGTCTTCGACAGCGCGGGCGGCAAAACCACTGGTTCGGGCGAGGCTTTTGGATAGCTCCGCGGTGACGTCCCTCTTGACGCGCTCTGTGACATCCTGGGCCCACCACCATGCCACGGCCAAGGCCATGGTGATCACCAGGATGGTCGCGGCGATGGCCCAACCGAGCAGGGGTCGTGTTCGCCGCCACCGGTCACGGGCTTGCAGAAGTTGGAGCACGGCCCCGGCATCCGCGGGCCGACGGTCGGGTTGCAAGGCTAGGCAGCGGTCGATGATGGTGGCCAGCATGGAGTCGCAATACCGATGGTGCGCGGTCGGTGGAGGCGCTGCCAGGATGCCAGCGCGGTAGATGGCCATTCGTTGTGTGAGGTTTTTGGGAGCATCCTTGATCTGTTGGAGTAGTTCTGGCGTGCGCCGCGGAGCGTCGCCGGTGATCATTTCATACACCACAGCCCCCAACGCGTAGACATCCCACCGGGTATCGGGTGGGGCCTGGGTTTGAATGGCGTCGATCTGATCGGGCGGCATGTAGAAGAAGGTACCGTGGGCCGGCGACCGATCGTTGGCCAAATGGGCCTGGCCAAAATCGGCCACCAGCGGTTCCGGGACAGCGTTCTCCTCGGTGGCATGCAAAAGAATGTTGTGCGGCTTGAGATCACAATGATGAATACCGCGACGATGCACCACCGCCATCGCTCGGGCGACACGGGCAAAGATATGCTCCGCCATCCGCAGGCGTTCACTCGATGACAGATTCCCCGCGTTTTTGATCCAATCGGCCAGTGAACCGCGATTGGCCAAGGGCATGACGTAGTAAGGACGGCATCCCGGGCTACCAGGCCGCACTTCCTTCACCAACACAATCCCGCGACAACCTTCAACACGCTGCACCACTCCCACTTCGTTGAGCAATTTGGCCCAATCGGCATCCTCAGCCCGAAAGAACTTGATCGCCACATGTTCCCCCGTATGGCGATTCTTAGCCTCCCAAACGATGCCAAAGGAACCGTGTCCGAGAGGGCGAATCAGCTCGTGATCCCCCGCGAGTGCCTGCCCTTGGTCCTGCTGGCTTTGTTCGATTTCCTGTTCCAGCTCCCGGAGTTCTTGGTCCGAAGGGGAGGGATGAGTCGCTGTGGCATTCAGGTGACCCGGCCAGACCGGTGGTTTCGATTGTAATACGGTGTTGGCCTCGTGAGGTAGTAACGACGATGGGGCCGATGGCTCGCGGCGGACGGTTTGATCGGGATCCGTTGGAATGACGGCGGTCGACTCGCGGTGAATCGTTTGTTGCGGGTCGGTGGTGGGTGCCGCAGGCTCACTCGGCTCCGTTGTAGCGTGACGAGCGTCAGGGAGGCCCTGAGGTGGGGGAGGGCTATTGGGATTGGAAGACATGGGCTATCCGGTGGTGGCCTTCCGAAAACATCACATCACTCAGATGTGTTTGTAAACCCTATGAGGCGAGAAGGCAATTGCTTCCCCCATGCAATACCACGTCCTGAGGCCATCCCTGAGAATGAACGGAATTGCGCGGGACTTGAAATGGCCCCCCTGTGGCCATCGATGAATGTTAGAGATGAACGGCCGGTTCGTAGTAGATACTGGCGCCCCCCAGGGCACTGGCGGCCCGCGTCCAAGAGCCATCGAGTTTTTGCGGCAACGGTTTTTTCAGGATCGCGGGCGGCAGATGGCTCGCGTGAATTCTTCGGGGCTGCAGGAGGGTGGTGATAGCGTCAATGAGAGTCTCTGCCACCAGAGGGATATTCGCGCCGCCGCCGGTGAGGATGAACTCCTGCATCGCGGCGGGCGGGCCTAAGCGCTGACAAAAGCAACGCGTTTCCTCCACCAGCCGCTGGGCAAAGTCGCGCAGACACGTTTGGATCATCGGTTGGTCGGCTGGGCCACCAAGAATTCGCCCGCGTGCCAGGCGGTAGCCAATCCCTTCCGTATAGGCATTGATTTGAAATGCCTCGAAGTCCTTGCGTGAGAGGGCGGCCAACGCGGTTTGCTGCTCGCGGGGCAGGTTATTGCGAATCGCCTCATCCAGATTGGTCACGCCATAGGCCAGTGAGTGTTGTTCGATGGTGAAGTGGATGCCTTCGTCGAGGTCAGGGACTTGACCTCCGGTATCGACTGACAGAGCCGCGAAATCGGTGGTGTAGGCGCCGATGTCGATCACCAAGGCCCGGTAGGTTGGATGATAGCGGTCACCTTTGAGCACCGTCAGCAGCGGTCCGGAGTCGAGCATTTTGCCGTAGTCAATGAGACGATTGTTGGGTCGGAGAGCATTGAGGCCACGGGTGAGGATACCGATCGCGTTGGATTCCGGCTCGGGGACAAAGGGGCGTTCATCGAGTTTCCAACCGGTATTCACCAGTGCCTCGCGCAAGCGTTGGCAACCCACATGTTGCGCCAACTTGGTGGCGGGGGCGACGGCTGGCACTGCCAAGCGCAGCGGGATGTCCTCGCATCGTGGCGGGCGGTTCGGTAATTGTTGGCACGCGGTGAGGACACGTTGCCGCAGCCATGTGAGGTAGTGGTGAGTCGCAGCCTGAGCGTTATGAATCGTGCGCGCCAGGGAAGAAGTACCGGCTCCCACGCGCCGACCGTTCAGGTCCCGAGCCGCTGCCACCAGATGGCGAAGGGCGGCCAGCTCCGTCGACGCAACACCAAATTTGGCCGCCAGTTCCGCCAGTTCGGGAGAACGCAGCAACAACTCCATCGGGGAACGTTCAGCATCCGCGGTGGGAGCTGTCGAAAAGAGATGACGCTTGAAGTCAGTGAAGACGTGAATCGAACCACCCGGCTTGATACCCGCCGCTTCATAACCAAACTTCATCTGGGGATGGCTGCCCGCGCTATAGTCGGCCGCGACGATCGTGGGTACCCAGAATTCCGCCGCGGTGTCGTCGCATCGCAGTAGCACTGTCTTGTCTTGGGGCGCGGGCCGCAGGGCCACTTTGGTATACGCACTGCCGAAGTCAATACAAAAGATGTAATCCAGCACGACCGACCTCAGAGTGTGGTAACGACGGCTTTGAGGGCGACGTAATCCCCCTTCGGCTCCTTGAGTAACCATCCGGGACGGATGACGCGCACTTTCCCACTCATCAGGGGCTGATCGCATTCATGGTAGCGTGCGTCAAAATCCACAATGGCTCCAACCTCTCCAATCATGCGAAAACCCAGGATGTTCCACATCGCGCTTTCGAGATAGTCTTGGGCTTCGTGCTTGCCATCGTCCCAGGCCTCACGCCAGGCCGCAGCGAGGCGATCACATTCCTGGCGGCGGAAATCGATTTCCTCCTGCGTTTTGAGCGGTGGAGCCGTGTCCTTCGAGGAATCTTCCCTCCGCTTTCGTGGTTTTTGGCCATCGTCAGGGGTAGTACGATGCGGTTTTGGCAGTAATCGCAGCAACTCCTCGGGGTCTTGACCTTCGGCTTCCCATTCGCGCTGGAGAGCTTTGAGTCGGGCTTGCTGCCGTTGGCGGATCAATTCCAAGGCTCGTTGCAAGGCTTGTTGTGTGTCGTGCTCTTCGGCGCGCCGCTGCTGCGCGGTCCGGATACGGGCTTCGGCCTCGGCCGCTTCGGCGGCAATCGTTTCTTCGAGAATGGCATTCAGTTCGCCAGCAGCGGCCGGAACCTGAGAAATCACTTTCTGGATAAGCTTGGCACGCACTGAGAGTGGAGCCGCAACAATGACCGCTTTCGCAACCGCTCCCACCTTCTCGGGCGGTAAATGGGGCAACACCCGCTCCAAGCCGGCAGGAGCGAGAACTACCAACTCCTGACGATCTTGCTTGCCCACACTCTGCAGCAAAGGTGTTTCCGGATCAAAACATGCGGCGATCGCGGCCTTATTGGCGCCGCTGGCCGATGCAAAAAGTCCCCCCTCTTTCCCCATGAGTTTGACCGGGTGAACAGAATGGGCAGCTTTTATCAAGGCGTCAGTGATAAGTTCGTCAATGGAAACAACTTTGGGGGATTTTGTTGTTTTGGCCACGTCCATGCCCTCATCATCAGGCTACTGTTAGTTATAGAAAGAAAAATAGGTTTTCTGTGCCAGGTGTCGGGGGCCACGGCCGCCCCACCGGCACAGTCGGCAGGATAGGATATCAAGGCTTGCACGAAGCTGTGTCAAGCAAGCCTCATCCGCCCAACCAACGAGGAAATGCTTAGAGAACGCCTTTGGTGGAGGGAATGCCACCGCTGCGCGGATCGAGTTCGCTTGCTGCACGCAACGCTCGGGCGGTGGCCTTGAAAATCGCTTCAAGGATATGATGGGTGTTGCGCCCATGATGCAACACCACATGTAAGTTGAACAGGCCCGCCGAGCTGGCCGCACGCCAGAATTCTTCCCCCAATTGTGAGGAAAAGCTCCCCAGAAGCTCGAGGGGAACCTCGGCGCGCCACAACAAATACGGCCGGCCGCTCAGATCGACCGCCGCAGTGACCAGCGTATCCTCCATCGGCAAAGTACAATCACCAAACCGGCGAATACCCCGTTTCTCACCCAGCGCGTGCACCAAGGCTTGACCAAAGCAAATGCCAACATCTTCGACGGTGTGATGGGCGTCGATATGGGTATCACCGCGGCAGCGGACGCTCAAGTCGAACAGGGCGTGTTTGGCGATGTGGGTCAGCATGTGGTCGAAGAAACCAACACCCGTGGCCACGGCCGCCGTGCCAGTTCCATCGAGGTTCAAGCTCAGCTCAATGGCGGTCTCGGTCGTCTGGCGTTCAATCTGCGCGGTGCGGGGCATTAGACAATCGCCTGGAGTTCTCTCAGTAAACGGTCGATCTCCGCATCGGTACCTACGGAAATGCGCAGGCCCGTGTAGGGTTCATCGGGGCTACCCATCGGTCCGATCGGGTAGCTCATATAACGGACGAGAATTTGACGGCGTTTGAGTTCTTCGTAAATCGCTCGGACATCACGATCGCGGCGTCGGCACCAGACAAAATTGGCTCGGCTGGGAGTGACCTCAAAACCGAGAGCCGTCAATTCCCGAACCATCCGTTCCCGGGTGGCGAGAATTTTGCTCCGAATGTCGTGGAAATACCCTTGATCTTGAATCGCCGCGGTGGCCGCAGCCAGGCTCAAGACATCACAATTGTAGGAATCCTTCACTTTGATGAGTTCACGCACCAAGGCCGGGCGAGCGATCGCGAATCCAAACCGTATTCCGGCCAGGGCATAGGATTTACTGAAACTGCGCGTGATGATGACGTTCGGGGCCTGGGCCAAACCCTGTTGCAGGCCATTGCTGTCCGCGAAATCGGCATAGGCTTCGTCGAGAACGACAGGCCGTGGTTCGAGCTGATGCACCAACTCTTTCAGGAAATCAGCAGAAACCACGGTTCCCGAGGGCGAATTGGGGTTGGGCAGGAAGGTGATGTCCGCTGCGGCGGGCATTTCAGCCAGGCGGCTCCAATCGGCTTGGAAGCGAAGAGGTTGGTACTGCGCGCCCTGAATCTCGGCCAGGCTTTGGTACAGAACGTAGCTGGGTGTGGGCGAAGCGACGATCCCGCCTTCGGGCACATAAGCCCGCGTGAGAATCGTCAGGAGGTCGTCGGAACCATTGCCGATCAGGATGGCGTCAGGGTCGATACCCAAGACGGCCGCAGCAGCGTGGCGAAATTGGTCGCCTAGCGGTTGGGGGTACTTCCGCAAGTTGTTCGCGGTCAGTGCGGCCTGAATCGCCTCCACAACACGCGGGCTGGGCGGATACGGGTTCTCGTTGGTGTTAAGTTTGATAATGCCCGGATCATTGAGTTGCTCACCGGGGGTGTAGCCCTTCATGGCCCGGATGTTGGCGCGCACGGTCATGGCACACCGTCACTTCTTCGCGGGTAGCGACGAGGCGAGCTTGTCCGGCTTGGGCTTGGGCCGAGCGGCGGGGCCATTGTCGTTAGCTCGCAGCTCCACACTGGCGGCATGACCGGTCAACCCTTCTTTATTCGAGATGTAAATCACATCGTCGGCAATTTCTTGAAGTCCTTTGCGGGTGAAACGGATGATACTGGTGCGCTTGCGGAAATCGTTGGCGTTGAGGCCACTGGCGAAGCGTGCCGTGCCGCCGGTCGGCAAAACGTGGCTGGGGCCGGCCAGGTAATCACCGATCGCCACGGGGGTGAACGGCCCTAGAAAGACCGCACCGGCACTGTCAATATCTTCCAGGGTCGCGTCGGGGTCGCGGGTTTGGATGTGAAGGTGTTCCGGGGCAAGGGTGTTGACGCAATCGGCCGCGGCGGCCTTATTGGGTGCCAGAACTAATGCCCCGTAGCGTTCGAGGCTATCCCGCGCTAGATCGGCGCGGGTGAGTTTGGCCAGCCGTTTCTGCAGGGCATTGTGTACTTCATCGATCAGTGGTTCGTACCATGTGACGAGAATAGCAACCCCGGGGGAATGCTCGGCTTGGGCGATGAGATCCAGAGCAACATAGTCGGGATGGGCAGAATCATCGGCCAACACGACAATTTCACTGGGTCCGGCCAGGCAGTCAATCGCCACCTGGCCAAAGACATATTTCTTGGCGAGGGCGACATACTGATTCCCCGGACCCACGATCATATCCACGGGTTTGAGACCCTCAACACCATAAGCCATCGCAGCAATAGCTTGGGCACCCCCGAAGCGGTAGACTTCGCTGATCCCTAGTTCGTGGCAGGTCGCGAGCATTTCACGATTGTAGGCCCCGCGGTCATTGGGGGGCATACAAACCACAACTTCTTGCACACCAGCAACTTGGGCCGGGCAAACCGTCATCAGCAAGGTCGAAGGATAGGCCGCCGCACCGCCGGGGCAATAGACCCCGACCCGTTTGAGCGGCCGGTAACGAACCTGCAGATCGTGCTTGAGGGGCTTGCGCATTTCCACATCGCTGTGGAGCAAGCCGGATTGGAAAAGCACGATGTTGTCGCGAACCTGGCGAATAACTTCCAGAAATTGCGGTTCGACGGCCGCATGCGCTGCGGCCATTTCTTGGGCCGAAACCCGAATCTGATCGGGCTTGAGCTTCACACCATCAAAAAGTTCAGTGTAGTTGAGAACCGCGGATAACCCTTTGTCGCGGACCTCGGAGCAAATCCGCTCCACGGCACGCCCGGGGGGCAACGGTTCCCCAAAAACGGCTTGGGTTTTCTTTTTGCTAGCTGCCGATACAACTTCCGCATCGGTACGGAACTGATCGCGAAGTTTGATAATTTGGGCTGCAGCATTCGAGGTTGTCAGATCGATCCGCCGCAGCTTCAAAGATGGCATTGCTCGGCCTCGTGGGTAACTCAACCCCGCGTTGTCACCTGTCCGCAATGGGACTGCCCATCGAACGGCAGTTGGAAGCCACCGCTCGTCACACTCTATTTTGTTATACAGTTGAATAGACCGATCTGCAAGGCATCGCCGTTCCGACCGATCGGACGAAGCGACACAAAGTATTTCAAAATCAGTATTTATGTCAAATCCCCCTCGGAAAGAACCATCGGTAGGGCTTGTCCGAGGGGTGTCTTCACAGAGGTCGACACGACGAACCAGGACTGATCACAACGGGGTGCTCCGTGGTACACGGAAGCTGGCTAGCACGACGGATGATTTGATGAAAATCGCATTAACTTCATGGTGGTTCTTGCGTTTTGGTGGTAGGAACGGTCTACTAGCGATATCCTGTCGGGTCGATTCGCCCAAGGATTGATTCAAGTCCGTGCCGCGGAGGCGGCCCTATGACCGAAGCGCCCGACTTCTTCGACACCGAACCGCGCAACTGGCGGACCCGCTTGACCGTCAGTGTGGAGGTGATGCGCGAACTCAGCCGCGCCCAAGACCCGCAGGAAATGTACACCGTTTTTACCCGGCGGATCACGCAGCTGTTCCCTGTTAGCCGTCATCTGACCATTTCGCGTCGCGGACTGCGCTACCCCGACTATCGAGTGGCTCGGTTCAGCTTGTGGAAAGAGCCGATCAACCCCTGGAAAGAGGCTCACCGTCTGCCCGTTCACAGCGGCGGATTATTGGCGGAATTACTCTACAACGACCAACCCCGTATTATCGACAACCTGCATTTGGCAGTTGACGACCCAGCCATCCACTACCTCGCGGGGCAACGCACTCTCGTAGCCATTCCCCACTACGAATCCGGAACAGCCCAAACGATGGTCGTCGTCACCCGCGACGACACCGACAACTTCCCTCGGGAGCGGGTGGCAGACTTAGTGCTGCTGAGTAACTTGTTTGCCCGGGCCACGCAAACCGTAGTCTTGGCTCAAGCCGTCAAAGAAGCGTTCGATGGGCTGGATTACGAGCTTCGTTCGATTGCGGAGATTCAGCGGTCGTTGCTGCCGGCAAGCCAACCCCGTGTGCCGGGTTTGGATGTCGCCGTGTATTACCAAACCGCCAAACGTGCCGGCGGCGATTACTACGACTTCTTCCCGCTATCCAACGATCGTTTGGGAGTCTTGATTGCCGATGCCAGCGGGCACGGGGCACCTGCGGCCGTTCTGATGGCGGTAGTTCACACCATCGCCCACACGCGCGCAGAACCGCCGCAACGGCCGGCGGAATTTCTCACTTACCTCAATGCTCACCTCACGCGCCGTTACACCCGACCCACGGGTAGCTTCGTCACAGCATTCTACGCGGTTTTCGACCCAGGCCACGGCACCCTCAGTTACGCCAGTGCCGGTCATAACCCGCCACGCTTGTTGCGCGCTGCCGACGGCTTCAAAATCGCCCTCAACCGTGCCCAAAAACTGCCGTTGGGAATCAAACTCGACGAAACCTACATCGAACAGACCGTGCCACTGCTGCCCGGCGATCAAGTCGTTTTCTTTACCGATGGTGTCATTGAGGCGGTGAACACCGAAGGAGAGGTTTTTGGCTCCGCCCCCATCGATGAAGAACTCACGACTTGCTACCCCACCGCCGAGGCGTTGCTGAAGGCCATTCTCGCTTCCTTGTCACTGTTTACGGCTGGTACCACACCCGTCGATGATCGAACTTTGGTCGTCGTCAAACGTGTGGATTCTGCGTCTCGCTAGCATGACCTCACCGGTTGCAAGGTCGCGGTGGGGTAGTAATGGTGATGTCTCCGCTACTCAGCCCCCTGTTGGTTCCAAAGATTCGACAGGGAATTGAGTCCGTGTGGTGGCCATGGTGATGTCCCCTCTACTCAGCACCCGGGGGGATGTTTACAATCGATTTGCCCACCCCCTTGCGTCTTCCTACCCTCCTGTTGGAGAGCCTCATCATGAAGCCCCTGCTGTTGTCGATTGCCGTCGCTGCGGCCGCGTTTGGCAGTCTCTCGTGCCTCGTCGCCCAGCAACCGAAGCCCAACCCGGCCCCAACAAACAATAAGCGGCTGTTGTTGGTCACACACAGTGGCGGCTTTGTGCACGCCTCGGTGGCCACCGCCGAGGAGGTGTTGAAGGAAATTGGGCCGAAACACGGCTTCGACGTCACCTGCTGGCGTTTCACGGGCGATCCGGACGCCCGTGACAAATCGGGCCGAAGTGCCCTGGAGGTCTACCGCGACAAGTTCCGCGCGGCTACGAAACTGACGGTCGAGAAGGAGCATTGTGGCCGTATCAATAAGGAGACATTGAAGAATTTCGATGTCGTGCTGTTCTTCACCACCGGCGATCCGCTCACGCCCGACGAATTGAACGATCTGCGGGCGTGGGTGCGCAGCGGTGGGGCTTTGGCCGGCACACACTGTGCCACCGATACTCTTTACCGGCAAACGATTTACGGCGATCTGATCGGCGCGTATTTCAAGACTCACCCCCCCGGGTTGCAGAAGATCAAGGTGAAGGTGGAAGACCCCCGGCATCCTGCCGCGGCCGGTTTCACCGATGGTATGGAATATCAGGACGAAATGTACATCTTTCGCGACGAGCCGTTCTCCCGGGACCGGTTGCACATCATCCTCAGCATCGGGGAATGGGTCAACACGAAACTCAATGAAAAGCAAGAGCGGAAAGATGGGGATTATGCGATTTCGTGGTGCCGCGAAGAAGGTCAGGGGAAAGTGTTCTATACCTCGTTTGGACACGATCCGAAAGTGTGGCGCGATGAGCGTTTCCAACAACACCTCTTCGGGGGGTTGAAGTGGGCAACCGGTCAACTCCCCGGTGATGCGACCCCCAGCCGCCCCAAGAAGTGATCACGCGGATAGTCGAATCCCCAATGATCACGCCGATAGTCGAATCCCGCGGCGGCGGCATCGGCAAAGGTCTTGCGACGGAGCGTCCCGGACTGCGTAGACTGAAAGCAACAGCCGGTCACGGGAATACCCGAGCATGAACTTTCTGGCACACCTCCATTTGGCCGATGGCGACCCCGGCGACATGGCCGGGGGCGTCGCGGCCGATTTTATCCGCAACCCCGATCTACCCCATTTGCAGCCCGATATCCTCCGGGGTGTGATGCTGCATCGCCTCATCGATGGCTTCACCGATCGCCACCCCATCACCCTCCGCAGCATCAGCCGTGTTGCTCGTGTCATGGGTTGGTTTAGCGGTATTGTCATCGACATTTACTACGACCACATCTTGGCGCGGGAATGGTCCCGATATAGCCGCGTTCCGCTGCCGGAGTTTGCTGCCCGCAGCTACCGTGTCCTGGAAGACCACCTGCCGCTTCTGGTCGACGACGCGCGCGACTTCATCCGCAAGTTCATCGACCAAGATCGCCTCAACCGCTATGCCACCCGCGAAGGCATCGAAGATACGTTAGCCCGCGTGTCCAAAGTGATCGCCAAACGCCTTCCCCACCGAGCTATCCCTCTTACCGATGCCATCCCAATTCTCATTCAGAACGATGCGGCCATAGCCGCCGACTTCCACGCCTTCTACCCCGAACTAATGGCCTTTGTCGCGGAAAAGAGACTGCGCTAGTCCATCCTCCCCACCTGCTTGGTGCTGGGTGATCACACCGAGGTTGTCTCGCGGAAAAGAGACTGCGCTAGTCCATCCTCCCCACACCCCTCGCCCGCGGCGCACACATGGCCCAGCCTCATCACCCCGTAGGAAAACCTTGGCCGTGTGCAAAAACTCCCAGGTTCTTATACTGCCCACAGGTGGCGACAATCACAGTACGCCACCGGCTATTCCCCTCTGCGGAGAACGACGATGTGGATTCGCTCCTGCGGCCTGACTCTGAGTTTTCTCCTCCTCGGCTCCTTAACCGCCCAGGATACACCCGACAACAAACTGCCCGACGACATCGCCAAGGCTTTAGAAAAAGCGGACGAAATCACAATCTACTCTCTCAATGGAGAACTCAGCCACAAAGATGGTTGGCACGGGGCCAAGGTTCTGGGCCAAACGACCCTCACCCAAGCGAAGGACCGCAAAACAGTGGTCGCGGCTATCAAGAAAGGGATTGAAGAAGGCAGCCGCGGGGCACGCTGTTTCATCCCGCGACACGGACTGCGGGCCAAGTACCAAGGAAGCACATACGATTTTCTCATTTGTTTCGAATGTCGATGGGTTTACATCTACACCAACGCGGCTGATAAACCCTTAGTCCTACTCATCAGTGAAGCCCCAGAGAAGACGTTCAACAAAATTCTCATAGCCGCCAAAATTGAGTTAGCCAAACCCGAAATGGAAGAGAAGGATTAGCCGAGCTAACACACCTAGCCGAGCCAACAAACCCGAGCGTCGCGTGACCACCGGCCGCCATGCGACGATCTAGGTGGTAGAGCCTGGGAAAGGCGTTGCGATCTGCCTTGCGCCGATGTGGCCAAGCCACGGCCCCAGCGAGAGAGTGTGCCTAGCGAGGGATTTTGGCGATCTCTTCGGGCCAATGCAGATCACAGCCGGCTTGGGCCAAACGGGCTTGAAAATCGCTCAACAGTTTCTGATCTTTGCGTACTTGCCGGGGCACTCGCTTCTTGGCTAAGCAATAGGCGACCAACTCCCCCACCGCTTCGCCAATACTCCATTCCACCGGATGCAGCCGGTAACACCCATTGGTGATGTGGGTTGTACCGATGTTCTTACACGCGGGTAAGAGGTTCTCCACCCGAATGGGAATCAGTGCCCCAAGGGGGATTTGAAAGGGTAACGAACTGATATCGACGTAATTATCGCCACCGCTGGTGGGGTGCAAATCGATCCGGTAGCTCCCCGTGCCGACAGTATCCTGGAACGGCTCCGCCGTGACTTCGCCGACTTTTTTCCCCGTTGCTTTCGCCCGGGCTTCGGTCCCAATATGGTTTTCCGTGACGGTGAAGACAGCTCGAATGCGGCGGCTTTCGCGAATGTAGGGGGCCATCGCCAATCCATCGCTTTCGTCGGTGCCTGTGACATCACCGCGGAGGCGTAACCCTTTCCAACCTTGTTTTTTGCCATCTGGATGGGGGGCTTCAGTTTGCATCCAATAGAGCAGAGATAAACTGAGATCGCGAGCTGCCAAGTAATGTTCCCGGTCGTCAGGACCACCGCCGAAGAGATTGCCCAACCAGTAGTCGTTTTGGGGCCAATTGACCAGACAAATATCCTGGAATCCCGCATCGTCAGCGAAATGCGATTGGGCTAGAATGCGACGATATGTCCAGAGATTCAGCCCCTTCCCAGCACGTTGCGTGGGATCAAAGGCAAGTTCCCGCTTTTTGAGTGTACGGGGGTCGGACATAACCCACGACAACAGCGGACCGGGCCAGGGCGGATTGAGTTGGGGGATATACTCGCGCCACCTCTTGTAGTTGCGCGGCGTTTCGATGGTATTATCGCGATCCGGCTGATAGTCCATCGCAAAACAGAGAGTGAAGGCTTGGTGATTGTGAGGGCGTGCCTCGGGGCTAGCATGGGGTTCGCGGGTATCGTTCTGCGATTCCGAACCGGTCACATGCTCAACTTTCGCCAGAGGAAGTAGATCCCCCAACTCGGTGGCATCCACAAAATAACTCGCCTCCAAGACCATGACTCGGTCAGAACGTGTGCGGCCCAGAATCGCCGTGACCGTGTCGCGGTCCAACTCCGCTGCCATTGCGACAAACGGCTGAAGTATCCGTACCCGCCGCGCACTGACATACGGGGCGAGCATCTCCAACAACACCGCCAAGGCCACTTTCGGCTCGTGGCACAATTTTGAGACAGTACCTAAACCCGGATTCAGCTTCGGATCGTTCGCCGCAGCTTCAGTAAGCGGATAGTGGCGCCGGTAATAGTCGCGGACTCTGTTCCGGAAGGTGCGATAGGTTCGCGTGCTGCCGCGTTCTTCAATCCAGGGGTGCTCATCCGGCGGAACAGCTTGAGCGGTGAACTGGCCACCGATCCAATCGGTTTCTTCCGTCAGAATGACCTGCAAACCATTGCGAGCGGCGGCCAAGGCACACGCCACGCCGCCCACGCCTCCACCGATGATGGCGAGATCCGCTTTCCACTCACGGGGCACCTGGCGTTGTTGCCCGAAGGCTTTGGCATCCGTAAGTGCTGTTACGGGTAGAAGATGCGCAAAGGGGCCGACCAGGGACGACGCGAGAAACAAGCGGCGGTTCATACTCCGGCTCCCGAGGCTCGGGTGCGAATGGGCCAAGAGATGGCCCGGGGTCCAAGTCAAAGCGCAACCGCGATGCCAAGGCGAGCGTTCTTGCAACACGCACCTTAGCACCGCGGCTCGATCCCATCGGCGATGGCTTCAATCTTCCCGTTTGGCGTCGGCGATACTTTTAATTTTTTCGCTGAGTAAAGCAATGTCGAAGGGTTTCTTGAAGACATCGTTGAAGCCGTACTGGGTGAGTTGTTCGGGGGCGGCCTCGTCTTCGCTAGCCATACCGATGATCAGTGTGGTCGCGAAGGCCTCATCCTTGCGCAAATTGGAGACAATTTGGATCGATTCGGCTCGGCCTAGGGCCAAATCAATGATGATGGTATCGGGATGGAAGCTACTGGCGAGAATACCCGCTTGGAAACCGCTATCGGCCAATTCGAATTTGAAGTCTTGATCTTCCGGTAGCAGTTCTTTGATGCGGTCGTTGAAGAGTTTTTCTGTGCCGATCAGCAAGATTTTGTGCCATTCTTCCTCTTCCAACTCACCCAGCGGCATACCATGTTCCTTCAGGAAGCGGATGAGTTGCTCGCGAGGAATACGACGATCTTGGCTGCCGGGAATGCGATATCCCTTCAAGCGGCCGGAATCGAACCATTTGGAAACCGTCCGGGGGGCTACTTTGCAAATTTTGGCGACCTGCCCGGTGGTAAACACCTTTTTCATGGCGAGACACTCCGTTTGAACTCGCTCGACCCCGCGCCATAACCCAACCCAAAGGATCCCAACTCCGATAGCACTCTATCGTTGTGGGTAGCGGCCGTGGCGCGATGATCATCGGCAACAGCCGTGGGTTCCTGGCGGATCAACCCTCGGGGCGAGGGTAACCATCGTGGTAGGGGAGCCACGACGGCGAGGTTGTATGAACACGACCAGCCATTCTCTGGGGAGCCGGTCTTGGGGCGTCACTCGGTCCCGCGTGCAAACTCGGCGGCCAAGCCCGCGGAGTTGGGCAAGTTCGGAAAGTCTATCCGAACACGCGAGTAACGATTGCGACGCTAACTCCATCGGCTAGAGGAACCGTCGAACTTCGCAAAACTCGCGAATTTAGGCGGTTCGGGCTTGCGATGGCTTCCGGCACCAGACAAACCACTGGTACGGGCGAACGACTCAAGACCGACCACCGGCCTCCGGACGTCCGCTCTGTCAGTCACAATGATCGTTCGGGCTAGATGCGTAACTTCGGTGTGAACTCTTCGCCAAGACATGCCTTCCGTGGCAGGACGACCGGTCGAACCGATTGCTCCGGTTCTACCGCCCGCAACCCATCATATCTCCGCCGACAAGACCACCACCGCAGGTTCCTGGTTCCATCCCGGGAGGGCAGCAGCGACCAAACCGCGACAAATCCGCCTCAAAGACGAACAACCCCTCGGCACCTGCGCGTGAACCGGAAATGTATAACCCTAACCCTCAACGTGGCCAAAGGGCGTTCTAACACCTGAGATGAGCCACAAAATGAGGAGGTTCCGCTACATCACCGGTGTTTTGAAACAACCTCCAGCCGTTTGGTGAAAATCACCATCCCGTCGCCATCCGCGTAGAAATCCGGGATGTGGGCGGTAGCCGCATAGCCGCAACGGAGATAGAAGCGACGGGTCGGTTCGTATTGGGCTGTATCCGAAGTCTCAATGACCACCAACCGACCACCCATTGTGTGAATGTCGTGTTCCGCAAATTGGAGAAGTTGCCGACCGATGCCCTGCCCTTGCCGGGAGGTAGCTACGGCCATCCACCACACATACCAGGTGCGGTCCGTCATTTCCTCGGGGGCGTAGTACAGATAGCCGATAATGGTGTCATGGTCGGCCCAAACGATACACCGATGGCCGTAGTCGTCACGGGTGGAGTGGAAATAATCCGCAAGGACTGCTTCGAGCGTGTCGATTTCGTGGGGCTTAAAGAACCCCGTTTGGGCCGAAAGGGTCACTAATGTGGGTGCATCGCTGGCGCTGGCAGGTCGGATCATTCCCTAAGTGTAGCATATTTCAGAAGTTACAGAAGACGCTCCAAGGAAAGCGCGATTGCCCGACTCAACTGCGGATCAATCCAACCACGAATACGGGTATTGGGGATCATCGATTTCCAAGGCTTGTTTTGTGACAAACAGCGGGCGGAAGGTATCGACCATGACCGCCAATTCGTCGGTCCATTTCATGTCGCGGCTGGCTACAATGGTGCCCGGATGTGGCCCGTGGGGAATCCCATGCGGGTGTAGAGTGAACGAGGCTTCCTCCACGCCGCGGCGGCTGCCGAAGCGGCCGCGAACGTAATACAACACCTCATCGCTTTCCACGTTACTGTGAGCGTAGGGGACTTTGATAGCCTCGGGGTGGGTATCGAGCATCCGCGGGGCAAACGTACAGAGGACAAAACCATTGGTTTCGAAGGTCAGGTGAATGGGCGGCGGCTGATGGATGGTTCCCGTGATTGGTTCAAAGTCATCGGCATTGAAGGTAAACGGGTAAACGCAGCCGTCCCAACCGACGACGTCGAACGGGTGACTGGCGAGGATGTAGCGGGTCAGCCGGGTACCGTCTTTAATGAGCACGGGAGTGTCCTTCTCTTCATCGATGGTCAGAAGTTCGGTAGGCCCGTGCAAGTCCCGCTCACAATAAGGCGCTCCCAGACGCAGTTGCCCATCGTGATTGAAGTAGCGGGGCGGGATATTCACTTGCCCGGCGGACTCGATCACCAGCAAATCGGGGGCAATGTCGGTGTCGAATTCGAACCGATAGGTGGTGCAACGCGGAATGACCACATAATCGAAGGGTTGGATGGGCAAAACGCCAAAATGGGTCAGCAACCGGCCACGCCCTTTGTGAACGAAGACAATTTCATCGGCGAGGGCATTGCGGAACAATTCTGCTTGCGGCTGTGTGGGGCGACAGCGCCACAGGGTCACATCCGCGTTGGTCAACAGCGGCACACGGCCAGTGATCGGGTCGCCCTGAGGCGTCAGCCGCCCACTTTTGAGGTGAAAATGCCGCAGTTCGCGAACCTCCGCTTTCTCCACACGCATTTCCCCCGCGGCTGCGAGCTGTTTCACACGTGTGGGCGGGCGTAAATGGTAGGCGATCGAGTAGGCGCGAGCAAATCCTTGTGTGGTAATCACTTCTTCATAGTAAATCCCCTCCCCTTTGAACCCGGGGCTGGTGCGGTGGGCAATGTGTCGTTTTTTCGGAATGCGGCCGCGGGAGAGGTACTGGGGCATGAATCACCCTCCGAAACCTGAAGCTGCGGGTAGTAACCTGAAGCTACGGATATTCCTGAACTTACGTCAATTATCGCCTCATCACCACATCGACCGGCCCAAGGAGGATGGACCTGGGGGCATTTCCACGGGCCGGGCCACGGGCAGATGAGTTGCGAGCAACGTTCTGCTCAGCCGTGGTGGGGCGATAGGGTCCCCCCCCCCGGCAACGGTCAGAGCGTGCCCCGGAGGGCTTGTTCTCGTTCAATGGCCTCAAACAGGGCCTTGAAGTTGCCTTTTCCGAAGCTCTTGGAACCGCGGCGCTGGATGATTTCAAAAAACAGCGTAGGCCGATCGGATACCGGTTTGGTGAAGATTTGCAGCATATAGCCTTCGTCGTCGCGATCGACTAGGATGCCCAGCTCGGCCAATTCTCTAATATCCTCCTGGATGGTACCCACGCGGTCGGTCAGGGCCTCGTAGTAGGTTTTGGGTACGCGGAGGAACGATACGTCGTTGGCTCGCATCGCCCGGACGGTTTTAATGATGTCGCCGGTCATCATGGCGATGTGTTGGACCCCGGGGCCGCCATAGTAGGTGAGATATTCCTCAATTTGGCTGCGGCGCTTGGCCTTGGCTGGTTCATTGATGGGGAATTTGATCCGACCTGTGCCATTTTGCATCACTTTCGACATCAGCGCTGAGTATTCAGTGCTGATATCTTTGTCGTCAAAGGAGATCAGTTGTGTGAAGCCCAGAACTTTGGCGTACCAATCCACCCATTCATTCATCTTGCCTTCTTCGACGTTCGCCACCATGTGGTCGATGGCGACCAGGCCGACGGGGCGGGCGGTGCTGGGGTTATAGCGATCGGGGTCGATGGGTTTGAAGCCCGGGGCGAACACGCCGCGATAGCGGTCGCGATTGACGAACGAGTGGGTAGTGTCCCCATAGGCGAGAATACTGGCTGTTTCATAGACGCCGTATTCGTCCTCCAGAGCTTCGGGTGGCCGTACGGGTTGGGCACCACGGCGGACCGCCTCGTCAAACGCCGCTCGGACATCGGGCACTTCCAAGGCAATATCCATCACGCCATCGCCGTGTTTGATGAGCCGGTAACATTCGGGGTGTTGATCAGACAGCGGCGAGGTAAGAACGAAGGTGATGTCGCCTTGCTTGAGGACGTACCCGGCTTCGTGTCGGACTTTAGTTTCTAACCCGGCATAAGCTACGACATCGAAACCGAAAGCATTGCGGTAGAAAAAGGCGCTTTGCCGCGCGTTGCCCACAAAAAAGCGAACGTGATCAATTTTACGAAGAGGTATATCGTTCATGGTCGTCAGGAAGTTGGGATGCCCCCCGCAGTTGCGGGATTGATGAGAAATAGTCTGCTGTTTTGTTAGTCTGCTGCTTGGCGGCCACTGGCCAATCGATAGCAGCGATGTTTTCACGAAGTCTGACGCGTTATAGAATTCGACGACGCCTCCGCGGCTACTGGCCGATCGACAGCAGCCGTGGGCCACTCACAGCACGGGAATGCCAAAGCGGCGAACGAGTGTCTCCAACTCGCGGCGCAAGAATGGCAACGAAGGGGCGATGAAAAAGTCCTTTTGCATGTACGATGGGTCGTAGTCGGTATTGATCACAGTTTCGGTGACAAACGGCCGCCGGGAGACATCCTTGGAGAACAGGGCGTGCGGAATTTCTCCGATACTCGACAGAATCCCTGCCCCAAAGACCTTGATTTCCCCGTGCTCTTCGATCAGCCCAAACTCGATGCTGAACCAGCTGAAGCGTTTGAGGGCCAGAACCTGATCGCCCCGATGCGTGGTCGCAACTGCTTTGCCGATGAGGGTGAGTAATTCGGCGTAATCCTGGTTCATCAGTGGCGGCACATGGCCGAGGCAGTCGTGGATCATATCCGGTTCCGGGGTGAACTCCGGGTGTGAACCGTGGCGGATGAATTGCGTCACCGGGAATCCGCGCTGCGCGATGTATTGGTAGAATGTCCGGTACGGTAAAGCCCCTTCTGCGGGCACCAAATGCATGTTGGTTTCGCGTTCCAGCCGCTGGCTGATGGTGCGCAGTTGTGGGATTTCGGTTTGGGTGATGGCCAGGTCGTCTTTGGCTTTGTTGTAGAGGCTGCACGCATATTGGCGGTGCAGTTGGTCCAGTTGGGGTGCGACTTCCCGCCAGATACGCGTTTCCTCCTCGGTGTAGTCGATCAATGGCGGGCCGAGGTTCTCGAGCCGGTGTTTGCGCGTGAGGGCAAACAGCTCTTTGCGGCGGGCGATGTAGACCGGGTCGTTCTCGCCGGGATGGCCGGGGTCGAGAACCAACTCGGTCACATCGGGCGGTTCCACCATCAGCTTGGCGTCGATCACGACACCGTATTCCACCAGGGTTTCGGGTTGATTCATCGCAACACCTTCGGAGTCGTGTCCGGTTGAGGGAGAGGGTCATCACCGGAGCCGCGTGACCGCGGCCTTCTTATTAGGTATTCTAGCGACTAAAGACGCGCCAGACGGTGCCTGTTACACAGTTCCTCTGAGGAAAAAACGAGCTATCCAATGAAAGCCGCCTTCTTTGAAACGACCGGGACTCCCGATGTCATCCGTGTGGGCGAAGTACCCACCCCGCAACCACAGGCCCATGAAGTCCGGGTGCGTGTCCTGGCGGCCTCGATTAACCCGATCGATACCTACATTCGCAGTGGTGCAGCGCCCATGCCATTGCCGCGCCCGGCGATCACCGGCACCGATTTCGCAGGAATTGTGGATGCGGTGGGGGCCGAGGTGACGCGCTTTCGCCCCGGGGATCGCGTCTGGGGTAGTAATCAAGGCTTATTAGGGCGTCAGGGGACCTGTGCGGAGTTTGTCTCCACCCACGAGCAATGGGTTTACCCGATTCCTGAGGGGGTGTGCGAAATTGACGCAGCGGCTGCAGCCTTGGTGGGCATTACCGCACACCTCGGTCTGTTTCATCGTGCCCAATTGCAGCCCGGGGAATGGGTTTTTGTTCATGGCGGCACCGGGGGGGTGGGTGCGATGGTGGTTCAGATGGCCAAAATCGCCGGGGCCAAGGTCATTACCACCGTCGGCCATGACGAAAAAGCGCAGCGGGCACGGCAGTTGGGCGCAGATTGCGTTCTGAACTACAAAACCGACGATATTCCGGCCCGCGTCCGTGAACTCACGGCGGGGGTGAACGTGTGGTATGAAACCCAACCCCCCAGCGATTTCGACACAACCGTTGAGTTGATGGCCCCCCGCGGGCGAATCGTGGTCATGGCCGGACGAGCGGCCCGGCCGGTCTTACCCAACGGCCCGTTCTATGTGAAAGGATTATCCCTTCTCGGATTCGCCATGTTCAACATGACCGCGGCGGAACAGGCGGTTTGTGCTGCCGACATCAATCGGTGGATGCAGGAAGGCCGACTGCGACCGTTGGTTGGTGCGAAGTTTCCGTTGTCACAAACAGCGGCGGCTCATCAACTTCAGGAAGAAAACACGCTCCGCAAAGCCGGTACTCTGACCGGGAAAATCATCATCGTGCCCGACAGTGCCGCCGCTGCGGCCTAACCCGACCGCACCGCCGCTAGGGCGTAACCCGATATCGTGCCGGATAGATCGCATCGGCCCGGTGGTAGAATAGATAGTCGGAGCGCCGTAGTAGGAGCGACGGCTTTTGAATACTCGCTGGTGAACTCGTAACACGGAGCGACTATGGCCATCCGGGCAGTTTGTGTCCTGCGGACCCCGTGTCTGTTAGGGGTTGTCATTACCATTGGTGGGATGGCCACAACGGCCCTGGCCCAAAGCCAGCCGCTGGTCGCCAAGGCGACCTCCCCCGCGGGATCGTTCGCCGTCCGCCGTGCTGCTGCCAAGGATTTCGTCGTTCCTCCCACCAATGCCGATCTGTACGCGGGTGATCTGCTTGTGGCGTTACCTCACGCGACACTTCAATCCCCCGCGGGCAGCGTAACCGTGAAATCCTTCGCCGATTACGATGGTCGTTCGCCATTGCCGATCCTGGAAACGGCTCTGCTGCTGGGGCCTCCCGAAAAGGGTTTGGACCTGGTCTTCACCCTCGACCGCGGCCGGGTGGACATCACCAACACCCGGGAACAAGGGCCGAGCCAAGTGAAGGTCCATTTCTGGGATCAAACGTGGGTCATTCAACTCGATGAACCGGGAACGCGGATCGCCCTGGAGTTTTGCGGCCGCTGGCCAGCGGGGGCACGTTTCCGCGTTGCCGATCCGAAAAGCGAAACACCGGCAGCGGTCCCGGTGGCAACGCTGGTGCTGTTGGTTTTGAAAGGCTCAGGGCAAATCACCAGTGGTGATACCACCGTTGCTGTCAGCGCTCCTCCGGGACCGGCGGTGATGGAATGGGATAGCGTTCACGGGGGCAGCGCTCAGCCTCAGAAACTCGCCCAGTTGCCCGATTGGGCCAATGCTGATCAGGCTTTGAGCGAACGCGGTCAGAAAGTTGCGGCTGCGGTGGAAAAGTTCCGCCAAGCTCGGGCCCAGAATCCGGAGGCGGCACTGCAACAATTCCTCGATTCGCCCGAGCCTCTCGAACAACGTCTCGCCCTCATCACCCTGGGCGCTCTTGACGAACTGAGCCGCTTGGGCCAAGCCCTGGTCAACGCCAAAACCCTAGACGAGTGGGATTTTGGCATCACAGTATTGCGGCACTGGCTGGGCCGCGCCCCGGGGCAAGATCAGAAGTTCTACCAACACCTCATCACCATGCGCGATTACACCCCAGCCCAAGCCAAAACGATCTTACAACTACTCTTTGGCTTCTCCCCCAACCTCTTACAAATTCCTGAAACTTACGAAGTGCTCATCGACTACCTGGGCCATGAAAAAGCCGCGATACGCAATCTGGCCGCTTGGCATCTGATTCGCCTCGTCCCCGAGGGGAAAAACATTCCCTTCAAGCCCAACGGAACTGTCGCAGAGGCCGAGAAAACGCAACACGAATGGCGCCGGCTGATTCCCCCAGGAGAGCTTCCACCGGCCCGCAAGAAGAAGTAAAGTGATAGTAGCTCTGTGGTTATAATCACGATCACAGGAGCAACACGGTTGGCCGAGCCGCCTGCACGCAAGTTATCGGGCTTTTCTGCGCGCTGGGGCGGTTCCACGGAAACGCCTCTTTTTCCACGGAAAGGCCTCTTTGAAGTCCAACGGCCCACCGGAAAGCGAGCCAGCGGAACTACTTCGGAACCTAGGTGCCTTTTAACGCAGGCTTTGAGCGGGTAGTGATCGCTTCCCCCCTTGGTGCGGAACAACTTCGGAACATAGGTGCCTTATGACGCCGCGGATGATGGTTGCAGCTCTGATGTTGACGGGGTTGCTGGGCTGGCCTGCGCCGGCCATGGCACAATTTGGTCGCCCCTTCGGCCTGGGCGCAGGGCCCTATGGCCTTGGACCCGGACCGTTCGGCCTCCCAGGCGGCATTCCCCACATTCCCCACATTCCGATCATTCCCACCGGGATCAACCCCTTCAACTTCGTGCCCCGCTATTACTCCAGCTCGGCCATCGGCGTGACTGGGCTGAACGCCAGCTTTGGCCTTCAGCAAACCACCCTGAGCGTCAATCCACCGGTGACCCCCACCCCGTACTTGATCCCGGTGATCGCCTCCTATGGTCAGACCGGCTCGTACATGACCGGTGCAAGCCATGTGAAACCCAATTACGTTGTCGCAGCGCAGCGTAACCTGGCTCGGGCCCAACGCGAAGCCGCCCCATCTTCCGCCGCAAAGTCCGAAATCTCCGACCAATGGAACTATGAACGGGGCACGTCGTCGGCGAAGAGTGAACCGCCCCCAGTTCTCCCGGAGCCAATCCGTGTGGCCTTGGCTCCCGCCGATCCTGCCCAGATCACTTCGGGGGAAGCCCTCAATACCCTTCTGAAGGAGATCAGCGCCCTCGAAGCCAAAGGCGCTCGCGGACCCTCTGGCTATATTCACCCGCTACTGCTGGAGAACATCGTTTTTGCCGGTGGCCCAGCCGCGGATTTGGTCAACCTCGCTCGGCTCGGCGGCCGTTTACAATTCCCACCGCTCTTTGACGAGCCGGCCTTGGCCGAACTGGTGGCAGCCGTCGAACAGGATTTTGCCGCGGCCAGCGCTGCGGTGCTCGCGGGGCGAAATCCGGAGCGTATCCCCCTCCAGCGCTTGGAAATGAGCTTGGCACGCCTGCGCGAAGCGGTCGATCCACGCATCAAAGACTTACCTTTCGACGATGCCCTGGCCGCGCGTAAGTTTCTGAACCAATTGGCCAATGCCCTCCACGTCATGAAATCCGGACTGGCCAATGGACTCATTGACTCCAAATGGGCCGCAGAAGGGGTCGTCGTTGCGGACCTAACCAAGCACATGGCGAAACACAAGCTGGTGTTCGGCCCCGCCCCCCCCGGCGGCGACAAGACCTACGCAACTCTCCACCAACTATTAGCCACTTACTTGTTCGTCCTCAAACAACCGAAAAATTGAAACCTACGCCCCCGACCCAAGAGCTTGCCATCCCCCACGAAGCGGCCTTCCGTTTCCCACTTGTGCTGACCTGCCAAAACGCTATACAACTACCGCGATGGCCCCACCCGCCGCAAACGCCAGGCGGGGGGTTATTTCCACCAAACAGAAGGCGATTCGCATGAAGCGTGCGCTGATCACCGGAATCACCGGTCAGGACGGAAGTTATCTCGCCGAACTGCTCCTCGACAAAGGCTACGAGGTCCACGGTATCGTTCGTCGCGCCAGTACCGAAAGCTTCGAGCGCATCGAACACCTGGCCGGCAAGATTTCCCTTCATCAAGCCGACCTGCTCGACCAACTCTCAATCATCGACGTGATGAAGGAAACACAGCCCGACGAAGTCTATAACCTGGCGGCGCAAAGCTTTGTGCCGACCAGTTGGAAACAACCCGTACTCACGGGCGAATTCACCGCTATCGGCGTGACGCGGATGCTGGAAGCGATTCGTCTTTTGGGTCCCGATCGCATCCGCTTCTACCAAGCCTCCAGCAGCGAAATGTTCGGCAAAGTCCAGGAAGTGCCCCAAAAAGAAACCACTCCCTTCTATCCACGCAGCCCCTACGGCGTCGCGAAGGTTTACGGGCACTGGATCACGGTGAACTATCGCGAAAGCTACAACATGTTCTGCTGTAGCGGGATTCTCTTCAATCACGAAAGCGAACGCCGAGGTCGGGAGTTCGTCACACGCAAGGTCACCGATGGGGTGGCACGCATTAAGTTGGGTCTGGCCAAGGAGTTACGCTTAGGCAACCTCGAAGCCAAGCGGGACTGGGGCTTCGCCGGCGATTACGTCCGTGCGATGTGGCTGATGCTCCAACAAGACAAACCCGACGATTATGTGGTCGCCACGGGGGAAACCCACACCGTTCGTCGGCTGGTCGAATTGGCCTTTGCCGTCGTCGGGTTGGACTGGCAAAAATACGTAAAAATCGACCCCGCCTTGGTTCGCCCTGCGGAAGTGGACCTCCTCATTGGCGATCCCAGCAAAGCCAAGCGAATATTGGGCTGGAAACCCGAGGTCAGTTTTGAGCAATTGGTGGAGCGGATGGTGAAGGCGGACCTTGCCCGGCTTCAAGGCAAGCCGCTTCCCGACTTCAAGGCCCGAGGCATCTGATGATCGCTACTAATCTGATGATCGCTACTATTGGCGTGCGACGGCCAAACGGTCATGGCCGTGGGGCCTCAGCTGCGGTGCGCTAAGGGGAATCATCCCTTCAAAATTCCATGCGTATCCTCATCACCGGGATTACCGGGTTTGTCGGCGGGCACTTGGTGGAACACCTGGTGTCGTTGGGTGGGCATGCGCTGTTTGGCGTCAGCCGCAAAGGACAATGGCCGACCGTTCTGGCCCACTTGGCCCCCCAGGCTCAACTGCTGACCGGTGAATTGCGCGACGTCCCTCGAATCGAAGCCATTCTGCGCGAGGTCCAACCCGACTGGATTTTCCACCTCGCCGGCTACGCCAACACCGGCGGTTCGTTCCGCGACCCCGAACGGGCTTGGTCCGAGAACCTGACTGCGACCCGGGCGCTCTACGATGCCATCGTCCGTTCCGGGTTGAAACCGCGGACGCTGTTTGTTTCCACCGGTCTCATTTATGGCGAACCTGACAAAGCTGATGAACCTTGTGATGAATTCACCACCCTCAAGCCCGCCAGCCCTTATGCCGCAAGCAAAGCCGCAGCCGATTTGGTGAGCTACCAATACGCCCGCAGTGCGGAATTGGACATTATCCGCGTACGACTCTTCAACCAGATTGGTCCGCGGCAAAGTGCAGATTTCGCAATCGCCAACTTCGCCCGGCAGATCGCGGCGGCGGAGGTCGGTAAGCAGCCCCCGATCGTCGAGACGGGGGATTTATCGGCCAAACGCGACATCACCGACGTTCGCGATATTGTGGCCGCGTTCCCGCTGTTGTTGGAAAAGGGCGTACGGGGCGAAGCCTACAACGCAGCCCGGGGTGATTCGTATCGGATTCAGGATATTCTCGACCGACTGGTCGCGATGTCCCGCATTCCCATTCAAGTGAACGTCAGAATAGAGCCAGGACGCAAAGCAGATACGGCAGTCACACGAGCCGACGTCCGCAAACTCCAGGCCGCGACCGGTTGGCGGCCACAAATTCCGCTCGAACAATCCTTGGCCGATATTTTGGACTATTGGCGGATGGTCGCTCGCAGTTAAACTATGAATAGTCCGGGTTGTGTGAGTTTTGGGTGGTTTCTGGTGTTCCGGATGAGCCTCGCGGCGGCCGTGGATAGGCTCAACAGCAACCGCCGCATGATTGCATGTCCGACGCGAAGTTGCGTCAGGCGATTGCCCGTGAAGCGGCACGATTGATGTACGAGCGGTTGGAATCGGAGTATTTCACCGCCAAACGGCAAGCGGCCAAGCGCTTGTGCCGCGGTTTGGTCAAACCGAGTGATCTGCCGAGTAACGCCGAGATTCGTGACCAAATTCAGCTTCTGGCGCGCGTACACGAAGGGGAGGCCCGTACGGCGCATCTGCGCGATATGCGCCTGCACGCGTTACGCCTGATGCGTTTGTTAGCCCGATTTCGCCCGCGATTGATCGGCAGCGTCCTGACCGGGCATATTCGCAAAGGTTCCGACATCGACTTGCATCTATTCAGCGACCACATTGAACCCATCACGGCAATCCTGGAAACCGAAGGCTTGCCCTATGAGGTCGAGCGCAAACACGTTGTCAAACAGGGGGAAGCTCGCATCTTCACCCACATCCACGTTTTCGACGTATACCCTTTCGAGCTGACCGTTTACCCGGAAGACAAAGCTCACTACGTCTTCAAATCGTCAATCACCGGTCAACCTATCGAACGGGCCAGCCTGCGCGAACTCGAAGAGTTGATAGCGCGCGAACATCCCGAGGTGGCCATCGAAGAAGCCCTTCGGCAGCAACAGCAGGCCGTTGATCCATATCAATTGTTTCGGCTACTGCTTGCGCCGTTGGAAAATGTTTCACAAAATCCTCGCTATCACCCCGAGGGCGACGTATTGTATCACTCCTTGCAAGTTTTCGAGTTGGCCCGCCAGGAGCGACCGTGGGACGAAGAATTCTTACAAGCGGCGCTGCTCCACGACGTTGGCAAAGGCATCGACCCCACCGACCATGTGAGAGCTGGGCTGGACGCGCTTGCGGGCCTGATCACCGAACGAACCGCCTTTCTGATTGGCCATCACATGGATGCACTGGAGTACAAAAAGGGCACCCTGGGCCATCGACAACGCCAGCGACTGGAACAGTCGGAACACTTTGAGGATTTGATGTTACTGCGGGATTTGGATAACCGCGGACGAGTTCCTGGGGTCTGGGTTTGTACCGTCGATGAGGCCCTGGATTATCTCCGGGAGCTGGAGCGTCACAATCGGTGGAAATAATCCGTCTGCGCCGAGGACATTGGCCCTATGACTCACCCGGCATTGGTCGGCTTTCCAGTGGTGTACAATATCGATGTCGGCTGGAGCGATTTGGACGCTTTCGACCACGTCAGCAACTTAGTATACTTCCGCTACTTTCAAGACGCCCGGTTGGTCTACCTTCACCGTATCGGTTGGTTGCAGTTGAAAGCCGAAACAGGGCTGGGTCCGATTGTGAAAAGTACCGCAGCCAAATATCGCAAACCGGTGAAATATCCAGACCATTTGCAGATCGGGGTTCGTGCCACAGAGATGCAATCGGATCGGGTCACTTTCGAACACCGGCTGATCAGTCAGACGTGGGATGCTGTGGCGTGCGAGGGAACAGCTGTTCTGGTCAGTTACGACTATCGCCACGCGACCAAATGTCCCCTCCCCGCCACCATTCGGCGTGCCATCGAGGTACTGGAAGGTTGGTCTCAGTCACCAGCGAGCGATTCACAAGCTTAGGTCCGAGACGCGCAAGCTTAGGTCCGAGACGCGAAGGCTAGGTCTGCGCAGCGCAGACGCTCGTTTAGCGTGATGCCATTGTCGGCCACCGGCGAGCGGTTCACAACGTGAGGCTAGCGAGTCACCTTCAGACCCCACCTCACCAACTCGCCGGTGGAATCAATGGCGACGTTTACTTCGGCTCGTACATGAAAAAGTCGCGCGGGCTACGAACGAAAGGATGGTGCGGGAAAACCAACGTGCCTTGCATCGGCCCGTAGGCTCCCGGAGGATACCCTTGCGGATTGTACGCCGGGCCTTTTTGGTTGTAGCCCATCATGGGCCAATAGTACGGCGGCGGTACGGAGGCCGGTTCTTTGAGAGAACCAATACGGAAAAACTTCTTCAGTCGTGGATTGAGTCCATACCGGTCGGGGGCCACGCCGTTGTAGGGTTCACCGGCGCCCCAAAGCGTGTTCGGTCCGCCGATTTCCGGCAGCTGCAGGGTTGCCCCGCTGCTGCCCGGCGGCGGCGGTACTCGCCCGCCCCAATCGGCTTGCAGTCCGCTGGTGCCGAATATCACCGCCGCTAATGTCAGTCCAATGCGCTGCATCTGTTCATCCCCTCGCCATGGGACCTCGCCTGAGCATTCGCTACACGTTGTATCGGCATTTCACCCGACCCCACGCGAGCGATACGCGGAATTAATCAGCGGATTTGCGTCATCCCGAAGATGAATAACCCTCCGCAACACGCTGCCAGCACCGTCATGGCGACGGCTCCCGTGACAAGCCAGTGGCTGGCGGGGTTTTCCCGAGCCGGTTGGGCCGCCAAAGCGGCGCGGAGGTGTCGGGATACTTCGTGAAAAAGCGTCAAATCGGGAGAAATCCAGCGCAGGGTGACGGTGCGACCGCCGTCAAACTCATCCAACTCGCACAGTGGAGTTCCACTGCTCCAACGCCGGCCCTGTCGTTCAAGGGGCCGGCCGAGATGATCGAACACTTCGCGTAGCACGCCTTCAAAGACAGCCGGCTCAATGTTGTAAATCACCAGCGAATAGCGCCGACCGAGATACGTGACGACGATAGTACCCACCACCGCCAACAAATACGCTACCACCAACAGAATCCAGCTCATTTTCTCCTGAATCCACACCTCCCGGAGAGCCTCCATATTTCCCCGCATCCAGTAGCGAAAATTGGTTTGCAACAAGGTCAGTAGCAACCCTCCGCCGGCCAGGATATAGCCAGACAACCCCGCGACGAGGGCTGCAAAATCCTGGGGGCCATTCAAGAGGGTTGGTCGGTCGCGCCGCGTCAGGTTCGCAAGCCAGAACAGATACATCGCCAGCGGGATGCTACACACCAACCCGATCAACAGCACAGCAAAAAGGAGTGGCAACTGCAGAACCAACGGATTCACCCCAGAGAGTCAACTTGCTCACCAGTCACGAGGATTTGGGCCGCACGTGATGAGAACTACAATGGCATTTGTTATCTCAACACGCAACGTCTGCAGGCCGAGGCCATCCACGAAGGCTGGATGGCCTCGGCCTCTCTTGTCACCGTTCACCCTCGCTGAGTACTGGTGTGGTGTCAAGTAGGTTTGTTTGACGACCGTGGAGTTATTTTTCTTCCGGCGGGGTCAGTAGTTTGCCGAGGTTTTCCCCGGTGATCTGACCTTTCAGCATGACGTTCTTTTCTTTGGTGTCGGTGGTCAGCGTTTTGACGACATCCGCCAGGGGTTTGGCCTGTGGCTCCACAGCAATCAGCAGGGGAACCAGTTGTTTGATATTGTCCAACATTTTCGCCAGACCATCGGCCATCTCGGTGGCCGCGTCTTCATCTTTCATACCAAACGTGACTTCGAGGTCGATGTTGGCGGCGATTTTCACCACGATGCTCAGTGTGTCCGCATTGGGCAGGGCTTTGGTGAAGCCGGACAGGTCGATTGGCAATTCCCCGGGGATGTTGACATCGTTGAATTTGCCTTTGACGATGGAGACTGCGAAGATGGACCACTTCTCATCCATCGGTTTGAGAAGGGCCTTCAGTTGTGGGTTGAGGGGAGCGGGTTTCTCTTCACGGGATTGTTTGAGGGCTTTGGTGATGACGTTTTTATCGCTCCCCGCGACGATGGTTTTTTCATCGACGACCGTTCCGTACACGGGGTTGCCTTCTTCCGATTGATACTTGAACATCACCACGTCGCCATCTTTCACCATGCTGAAGGTATCGGCGTCTTTTTTGCTGGCGGCTTCCGCGGCTTTGAAGAGCTTTTCTGGGTCGAACTTCCCGTGAACGACAATCAGCCCTTTCATGTCGTCACGATCCTTGCCACTGGTGCCGATCCACACTTTTTCGATGTCTTCCAGGGGGTTGAGGCCCATATCCTGGAGCAGTTGTTTGGCTTCTTGGCCATCGAGAGCCTGTTTGATCTGTTCCAGGGCATACTTCTTGATGATGTCGGACCCGAGCAACTGTTTGAAGTTGATATAAATGACGGTGTCTGAATCGGGTGGCAGCAGCTTATCGGGTTCAGCCGCCCGAAGCGTGGAAGCCCCCACAATACCGGCGTATACAGCGGCCAACAGCCAGCATGATCGATGGAACATGTGAAAAACCCTCTCGAATGTTGGTCGGCCACCCGTGGCCCGGATCAACGGCGGGGATCGACCACGCCTCATTGTACCCCGTACCCCCCGTCGTGGTTTCACGGATTTCGTATCGTCTCGTCCCCCCCAGGAAAATGGGAAAATTCGACCACAGAGCCGACTTTTTCGGCTAGGCTAGGCCACTTGATGACGGCTGACAACGGACTCGTAACACGCCCGGATTTTCGCGGTGTGCTCGCGAAAAACGGCCTGGAACTCGGCGGGGTTGGCAAAACCCAGCCGGCGGGCGAGTTTCTGTTGCTGCTCTGCGCTTTCGGGAATCTCCGTCAAGGGCCGATCGGTCACAATCCGCAAGCGGGCTTCCACGGTCCGCAGGAACGAATAGCCCTTCTCCAGGTTGCTTGCCTCGCGGGTGGTAAGTAACTGGGCTTGGTGGAGCGCGGCAATCGCGTCCCAGATATTTGCGTGCAGCAGTTGCGGGTAGTGACGGCCATACTTCAGCTGCAGAAGCTGTACCGCGAATTCGACGTCGTTCAGCCCGCCGGGGCCACGTTTGAGGCTGCGCGGGCTGGCCGTGGCCTCGAGGCGTTGCCGCATCGTACGGATCTCGTGGGCAATCCTTGGGCACCACGACGGACCAAGCATCGCCTCGCGAACAGCCGCCATCACGTCGTGGGCCAAGGGAGCACTTCCGCGAACGACCCGCGCTCGCGTCAGCGATTGCCGTTCCCACAACTGACAGGCACTACTGGCGAAGTAACGGCGAAATTCATCCAGCGACAGCACGAGGCTGCCCGATTTCCCCGTAGGCCGTAAGCGCATGTCGACCTCATACAATCGCCCCATCGGGCCGAGCTGACTGATGAGTTTGATGACACGCTGTGTCAATTCGGTGAAGAACTGCCGGTTGGCCTCGCCGCGTGTGGTCAAGCCATCCGATTGATAAACGAGTAATAGATCAAGATCGCTATGATAGCTGATTTCCCGTCCGCCCAATTTTCCCAAACCCAGTAACACATAGGCACACGGCGATTCCGTTGCCGCTCCAGCCGCAGCGCCGGCGCTTTGGGGCCAACCGTATTTGGCCACCACATGCGGTTCCATCAATTCCAACGCATGATGAACAATCGTATCGGCCACATCGGAAAGGGCAGCGGTTGTCGCTTGGATTGTGGCTTTGCCCAACAGATCACGCACCCCAATGCGGAGGAATTCTTTATCTTGGAAGCTATGCAGAATCGGTTCGGGGTCGGTGGCACCGCGGAGCAGTTCGGTCAATTCGGCATGGAGTTCCTCGGCGCTACGTGGTTGGTCGAGGACAAGCGAATCGAGCAATTCGTCCACCATCCCGGGGTTATTGATGAGCAAACCCGATAGAAACGGGCTGCCAGCGCACAACTCGACGTACAACTTCAACGTGGCTGGATTGACGCTGAATAGTTCCCAAAGTACGGCTTTGGCCCCCAGCGACGCGCTGACCCGTTCCAGATTGGTCAGGGCCTCATCCGGGTCGGGCGTCTCGGCGACGGCTCGCAGCAAGCGCGGGGCAATGCTCGCCAGGAAATGCCGGCACCGCCGTGTGGAAAGAAACGGCACACTCTCACGGGCCAGTGCCGACAGATTCGCAAAGGCTTTCGGAATATCGTGAAACGGATAACGACTCAACACCGCATGAATCGTCTCGGCATCGGGATGGGGATGCAGGATGAGGTCGGTTTCCGGTTCGGATTGTTCATCGGCTCCTTGGAACGATTGATGGAGCAGGTGGTTCAAAATCGTCCGATCGAGGCTGGTTTTATCGTGGAGGTCTTTCAAGAATTGATCCAGGGGATCGACCAGCAAATCGCGGGTATCCAAGGGCGGTGGTGTGGACTCATCCAACGGCGAGCGTTTTTGCGGCGCAAGGGGTGGCCGAGAATTCCCCGTGGCGTCGTCCCACTTCGGAATTTCCTCAGCGTTGTCGGGACTTTGGCTTTTGCGCGGGCTGCGCGGCTCCGCATAACCCATCCGGCGGGCCAACTTCCGCAATTCCTCTTCCGAACTGGGCAAACGGTGGGTTTGTAAGTCGAACAGCAACTGCAACCGGTGTTCAATTTTCCGCAAAAACCGGTAGGCATCGGCGAGGATGTACGTTTCTTGCGGGGTGAGGCAACCTGCGATCTCCAGGGCTTCGAGTGCCAAGAGCGTGTTGCGTTGCCGCACAGCGGGAATATCGCCGCCGTTGAGCAACTGGAGAAACTGCACCGTGTATTCGATGTCGCGAATGCCGCCGCGGCCGGTTTTCACATTCCGCAGAAAGTCGGACTCGTCTTGCGTCCGTTGGGCTTTCGCTTCCATTTGCCGTTTGAGGGCCTTGACTTCATTGATTTCGGAGAAACTGAAGTATTTGCGATACACAAACGGTTCAATGGCCCGAAGAAAATCGCGTGCCACGGCGGCATCGCCGGCAACATGGCGTAACTTGATCAGGGCTTGCCGTTCCCACGTCCGGCCCATGGTGTCGTAGTAGCTGAGCGTACTGGCCAGGCTGCGGGCCAGTGGACCACGATCACCCTCCGGCCGCAGCCGCAAATCCACACGATACGCCCAGCCCCGATCCGTATGGCTGGAAAGCAGCCGCACCACCTCGCTGACCACCCGGGCAAAGAACTCAGCATTGCTCAGCCCCCCCCGGCGTTGAGTTTCCCCTTCCGAATCGTAAACGAACATCAGATCAATGTCGCTCGAGTAGTTGAGTTCATCGCCACCCAATTTGCCAAAGGCCAAAGCTGCGAGTTTGGCAGGCTGGCCGCTGGGCGTCATCGGTGGACCATAGCGGGCCGCGAGCGTCCGCAACGCATGTTGCAAGGCCACTTCAATCGAGGCATCCGCCAGACGCGACAACTCACGCGTCACCTCTTCCAACGGCCGATCACGAATCACATCGCTGATGCCGATACGCAACATATGCCGATGACGGAAGCGGCGGAAGGCACGCAACACCCCGGCATCATCCGCAGCCGCTTCAACTTCACTGCGCAATTGGTTGATCAATTCAGCCGTCGAGGGATTGCGGCGGGGCGACGACAGGATACTCGCAAGGAATTCCGGATAAGCGACCAGAGTATCCGCGAAGAATTGCGAGGTCGCAAGCAATTGCACAGTGGCTTCCAGTTCGCGTGCTCGGTTGTCTAATAACATCGGCAAGCGCAGGCGGGCTTCTGGCCGTGCCAACAACCGTTCCAAGTTGTTCAGGGCCATATCGGGATCAGCCGACCGGGGTAATACCCGCGCCAGCGCCGACACACACTCGCGATAGGACGGCCCCAGATGCGTGGCCAGAGTGGTGAGATTGCGTCGCCCGCGATTAGCATCGCGCAGGCACGCCACAACAATTTCTTCCGCAGCAGCCATGCTAGCATCCTACCGCGTGGCTACCACAAGCCGCTACAGGTGTTGTGCCGGCGGTCAGAAATCACCTCGTCGGTACAAAAGCTGTTCACGATATTGGTCTGTGTTCCACCCAGGCCAAGACCAAGACACGATGACAAACCACAATGTCATGCTCCTCGACGGCCATCATCACACCATCGGGAGCGAATACCGATTCGGCCGTCGAGGCCAACCCTGCGGCGATCCTTCTCCTTCACCAACCACGGCAGCGTTGACCACGTCATCCGTCACGACCATGCCGTAAAGCGTGAACGGTGAAGCATCTTCCACCGCCACGCGAACGATTTGGCCAATCAGCCTGCGTGTCCCGTCGAAGACAACAATATGATCGGTCATGGTGCGGCCAGTCAATTGAACAATTGTCGAGTCGGCCACGGGTGTGGCCATTTTCGCGGCCATCCGGCTTGGCCCTTCGACCAACACCTCGACGATCCGCCCCACTTGGGCGCGGTGGTCCAGGCGGCTATTCTCGTTTTGAACAGCCAGCAAATCATTGTTGCGACGTTTTTTGACCTCCTCGGGAACATCATCGGCATAGCGTTCCGCCGCTTTGGTCCCCGCTCGCTCACTGTACTTAAAAATGAACGAGTTTTTGAACCTTGCACTCCGCACCATCTCCACCGACTTCTGGAAACTTTCTTCCGTTTCCCCACAAAAACCCACAATGAAATCGGAACTGACCGCCACACCTGGTACCCGCTCGCGGCAACGGGCCAACATGTCCATGTAATACGCGGCAGTGTAGTTGCGTTTCATCCGCCGCAGCACTTCATCACAACCCGATTGGGCAGGAACATGCAAATACTTCACCACCTTGGGTAATGCGCGGACGGCATCGAGCAAATCGTCCGTCATGTCTTTCGGATAGTTCGTCACAAACTTGATGCGTTCCAAACCCCTGATATCGTGCATGCCCGCAATCAGATCACTCAGGCGCGTGCCGCGATCACCTTGCCGGTAAAAGTAACTGTTGACCGTCTGGCCCAACAACGTCACTTCCTTACAGCCCTGATCCACCAGTTGGCGTACCTCGTTCCAGATGTGCTGCGGGGGCCGGCTTTGCTCCGGCCCACGAGTACTGGGAACGACACAATAGGTGCAAAACTTATCGCAGCCAATTTGAATGCGAACGTAGGCCTGAAACGGCGTAGGCCGCATGCTCGGATCGCGGACCGGATCGTAACTGATGAAACTCGCCTCGACTTCCTCCCGCCCCGCATCGGCACGCCCCAAACTAACGGCTATTTGCGGCTGACGAGTGGCTTGCACTTGCGCCACCAGCTCGGGCACAGCCGCCAATTGGCCCGTACCTACCACCAAATCGACATACGGCGCTCGCTGACGGATCAACTCCTGATCTTTCTGGGCCATACAACCCAGCACCCCAATAACCGCCTCAGGATGACGTCGCTTCAGATGCCGTACCCGACCCAGCGCGGAATACGTCTTCTCCTCGGCATGCTCCCGAACCGAACAAGTATTGAACAAAAGAACATCTGCCTCGGCCGGTGAGTCAGTCAGTTCATAACCGTGCTGGCGCAGCGCCCCGATCACCAGTTCGCTATCCAACACGTTCATCTGACAACCCACCGTCTCAATGTAAACACGGGGCTTGTGAGCTTTCTTCATGGCGGGGTACCGTTATCACACGGGGCCGTCCTCAGGCTTCACGAACTGTGCCTCTTGGTGAGCATACAAGACAAACCACCTCCTACCAAGACGACCCGACGCGCACTTTTGGGGCAAATTTTTCACTTTTTCATTTGCTTTTCGCCCAAAATAGCTCACAAATTATCATATATAAACCTTTGAACACTAAACATCCCCAGCGAGGGTACCGGCTTATGCCTTTACGCTACCTGTTTATTGACATGAATTCCTTTTTCGCTTCGTGCGAACAGCAAGATAAACCCCATTTGCGGAATCGACCACTGGCTGTTATTCCCACCGACGCTGAAACGACTTCCTGCATCGCTGCCTGTTATCGGGCCAAGGCCTACGGCGTCAGAACGGGAACGCCGGTGTGGGAAGCCCGCCGATTGTGCCCCGGTATCGTCTTCCAAGTCGCCGATCACAAACGCTATGTGGTGATGCATCATCGCGTTGTGGACGCGGTAGAGCGGGTTCTGCCGATCGAAACGGTCATGTCGATCGACGAAATGACCTGCCGATTGACCGGCGACGAGCGCCAACCCCTTCTTGCCCGGGCGATTGCCCACCGCATCAAAAACGCTATTTACACCCGCGTTGGCGACCAGATGCATTGCTCCATCGGTATTGGTCCAAACCCCCTGTTGGCCAAAATTGCCGCTGATATGCAAAAACCCAATGGACTGACTCTTCTGACCGATGCCGAAATGCCCCAAGCATTGTTTCAGTTGAAGCTAACGGATTTTCCCGGCGTTGGGCCGCGAATGGAACGGCGGTTGAACCTCCACGGCATTTTCACGGTGGAGCAATTCTGCCGAGCTTCCGCGAAAACCCTCAGTGAAATCTGGGGCAGTAAAAAGCTTGGTGAACGGTGGTATCGTCTGTTGCGTGGAGAAGATGTTCCCGACACACCTACGCGTCGGCAAACGGTCAGTCACTCGCACGTTCTGCCCCCGGCCCTGCGGACCGACGAGGGCGCGTTCGGTGTACTGATGCGTTTGGTTCACAAAGCCGCGGCTCGGCTGCGGAAGATCGGCTATTGGTGTGGTGCAGTATCTGTGGGTGCGAGTTTTTGGGGAAAGGAACGCGGCGATTCAGTGTGGTGGGAAGAATATGCCCGCGTCCCCCGCTGTCACGACACTCCGGCGCTCGTTGCGACTGCGGTGAAGTTATGGAACCGGCGGCCGTGGAAGGCTGGGTCGCCAGGTTGTGAGCGACGCGTGCCATTCAAAGTGTCCACGGTTCTCAGTGATTTGGTGCCGGCCCGGAGTGCCACACCGTCGCTATTCGACGACGACCGCAAGGGGGAAGACATCTCCCATGCACTAGACACGGTGAATAATCAGTTCGGTGCGAATGTCCTATATCTGGGTGCTATGTTCGGCATGCGTGACACCGCCCCAACGCGCATCGCTTTCACGCAAATTCCCGACTTCGACCGCCGTGTGAATTAGCAACCCAAAAGCAACGCGTGACATCACGCCACGCAGCAACCCGACCAACCAGAGTCGATTGGCCATCGCGTTTCGGACCTTTGATCATCACGTTTCAGACCAGTGAACGACTATCCGAGTGCCCCCACGGGTACAGGTGTTGAGGACCAATCGAAAGGAGGTTCAATCGTTTCCTCATGGCCACCACGATCGCGGAAAATGTGCAGTACCCGGACCCGCGAAAGGTCATCGAATTTCGGTTCGGGGTAGAGGTCGGAGCGGAAAGGATTGCCCGGCTCGTAGTCGTGAATCATGACCTTGACTTTGGGCAAGCCGCGGAAATGAAGTTCTTCGGCGCGGCGCTGGCCGGCGTGAACATCGTAAAGTTCGGTCAACACCCGCAAAGCGCGTTCGAGGCTGCGGTAAGAAACTCCATCTTCGACAAAGATCATGTCGATTTGGGTCGCACGCAGGACAGCATGGGAGTGCTGCCGAGCGCGAGGCGGAATGACTCGTCCATAGGCTGGGCCAACCAAGGGGGGCGATTCTTCCGTGGAGGCATCGGCATCTTCGCGAGCCACGGCTTCAACAAACCACCAGTGCGGAGCCAACCAGAACCCCCCTCCGGCTGGACCTTTGAACATACAGGCACGCTTGAAAAGCTTCTGCAATCCGCGGAACAGTTGGCGGCGAACATGGATTTCATCACGGCGGTCTAGGCGAGCCTTGACAGTACCTTCTTCGAGGTCGGCGAGGCTGACTTTCAGCGGCCAACGGGGGTTGAAGTCTTTGGCTTCGGATTGATGGGGTTCAACAATTTCGATGCCGACAAAGGCGGCTTCACGTTTCGCAGGGGCCAGCCGGACATGCCATCCCCACGTGGCGGCAATTTGGGCTGCGCGGCGAACTGCGGCTCGGTCAGCCCCAGTGATGTGCAGTGTGGGGGGCGTGCGGCGGGCCGGATCGTTGCGCCGGGCAGAGTAGAGTTTCAACAGAAAGGCAGCGAACAGGCCCGGCATCATCCAAGCCGCCACTGTCCCCAAAAGCGCAGTCAGTGGCATGGTGTCATTCCCACGGGAAGAATCGAGCAAGCGGCCACCACAGGCTGTCAGCAGAACATCGAAGGCTATCAAGGCAATCAGCCCCACGACAACAGCCAATACGCGGCGCAGGGGTACAGCATAAATCGGCGTGCCGGGAGAACTTCGCCACAAAAGCGCGGCCCCGTCGTTGCCCCGCGGCAGATAGACGATCCATGCGACAACAGCCACCAGCACGCATAAAGCCAGGACAGCCACCGGGGGGACAAAGTAGGCGACCGTAGCGACTAAAACGGCATAACCCACGATCGCCGCCAACTCTGCGCCGCGTCGGTCGGTTTCGCCGACCCAGGATTTGAGCCGGGTATCCAACATCGCCACCGGAACGAAAATGCCAACAACGGTAATCGCAATCAGCATACCCCACAGCGCCAGCATGAAGAGGAGGTACACGGTGTAGGGGAGGTAGTAGCTGAGAACGCGCCAGCCTGTAGGGAAGGCGGCCCATGCTCCAGCCGCAGCTGCGGCCCATGCCAACAAAACGAGCAGAATGACGAAAACCAAGGTCGGAGTTCGCCGCGGCAACGGGGGAGTTCCACGCAAATCAATGCCGTGGTCGTAGCGGAAACAGGCGAGGGCATCCAGACAGCGATTGGCAACCGTCAGCAGTTGGTTCACCCACGGCAACGGTTCACGACGATGCCGCGCGACGACGGCACAAACCACCATAAGCAAAGAAAATGCCGCCAGTGCATCATGCAAATCACTGACGGTATAACGACCGACAATTTCCAACGTAACAAGAAAGACTCCCAGAGCGAGGGTAAACCATCCGCCCGCAGGGAGCAAACGACCGTTACGCGGATACATCGAAGTGAGTAGCTTCATAACGATATTTCACCACATTGCGTAGCTACCGCCAACGGTTTCGCCCCAACGGGTTGGCCCAGCAAGAGTGTACAGCTCATTTTACCATACAGAACGCAACTACAGGCCCACCAACGGAAGAAAGGGAAAACAGATCATGACACGACGGACTACCATCAAGTCTTCGCTGAAGACGCGCCGTTATGCAAACTATTCCCGAGCATCCCAGATGGCCATTTGGCCACTGCCGCCTGTGATCAGAACCTGGCCATCGGCGGAAAATTCCATCAATGTTACCGGCTGGGAATGCCGCGGCAGGCTCAGCAGTTCCATACCAGTGCGCATATCCCAGAATTTGACCTCGCCGGTCGAACCCCCGCTGACGAGGGTGCGGCCATCGGGGCATGTGGCCACACAGGTGACTCGGCCTACATGGCCATAGAGCGCCGTTTCTTCGCGGCCATCGGCATTCCACAAACGGATGGCACCATCCCGGCCCGCGGTGATGAGTCGCTCCCGGCGAGCATCGAAACGAAACACCGTTTGCTCATCACCCTCGAGCTTCACTGTATAGTCGAGATGGCTCAGACTCCACATGCCAATGCCTTCGGGAATTGGCGCAGCAAACGATAATCCTGAGTCCGAGATCATTAACCGCTGCACCGGTGCGTTCGTGCCAGTGTCGACGCTGCCGAGCAAGCGTTTCTCCGCCACGGACCAAACCGCAATGTGACCCGCCGAATCACCAATAGCGACAAGCATACCGTTGGCCGCAAGGGCGGCGGCTGTCGGTTTCCGATGATCTGGCAATTGATCACGGAAGACCTCACGGAGCGCGGCCTTTCCCGCCGGAGTACCAAGAATGAAGGTGGTGCCATCGAACGTGACAATTCGCATGGTTCCATCGGGCAATAACCGCAGGGCGGCTATCCGCCGAGAACCGGCCTCCCAATGATTTTGCCACGCAGCCCCACTGCTGTGTCGAATCCACCGCCCATCCGCAGCAAACCATTGCGACCCATCGACCGAAAGACTCAGGTGGGTGAACGGAGCAATCGTGTGCGTTGCAAATCGTGCCCGATCGTGGACAAGATTCCACGAACGAATGATGCCATCTTCCCCGGCCGTGAAAAGCGTACGACCATCGGGGGAATAGACAGCGGCCAGAATTTCACCCATATCACCCGTGGGAAACTCATAGCCGTCGCTGAGACAGACCCGATTGGCCCGCAGGTTGAAGGCAAAGGGTCCCTGGGGAGAGGTCGCTATCCAACGAACGCGACCACGACCGGTCGTGACTGTTGGTTGTGTCGTCTGCGGTTGCCACAGGCCACCGCTGACAAGCCCGGCCAACGGTTCGCCCCCATTGGTGATGGCCAATGCCGTGACCTCCTCGTTCACGTGATACTCCCGGTTATTGGCGGGCCTCAACGCGGCGGTCCAACAGCGGAGCTCACCCCGGCTAGTACAGGTGGCAATCCATTCGCCATTGTGAGAAACAGCGACATGACGAATCGCCGGTGTGCCCACCCGACGCGATTGCGCAACAAGTGGCTGCGTGTTGGTCAAGTCCCATCGGACTAACAGGCCCTCCTCACCCCCCGCAACGATGGTCTGACCATCGGGTGCCACCGCGAAGGCATAAATCGCATCGGGAACCACGCATGGGGAATCGGGGCGCAGCAGAGTGGTTTCACCAGCTACCAACTGCCAAATTGCCATCGCCGGCGTAGATTTCGCATCCAAGCCTAAAGCGATCAGCCGACGGCCGCCACAAGCAAACGCCAGACTGCGGACTTCTGCCGGATAGGCCGGCACACTGGCCAGTGGTTGGCCTGTGTGCCGATCCCAAACGCTGATTGTGCCATCGGCATGGCCACTGGCCAACCGTGTGCCATCGGGTGAAACGGCCAGCGCCGTCACGGCCCCAGCAGGGCAGACAATCATCAATTGTCGATGTTTCAGGAGGCTGCGAAGAAAATCATGCGTGAATTCCGGAGTTTCATCCAAGGCCAGCGCGATGCTTCGGGCGCTGGCCAAGGCTCCAGCGGCGCGGGCAACATTGCCGGTGCGCCATGCCACGAACGCATCGCGGATCTGCCGCGAATATTCGCGCTCCTGTTCGGTCCGATAGAGCGCTGCGCGATCGTTGAGAGCTATCGCATGGTCTCGACGCAACAACCGCGACTGATACCAATTCCAACTTCCCAAGCCGATGATGACCAACACCATGAACGTGAGCACGAGAATGGCAAAGAATTGATCGTTACGTCGCAGCCAACGAACGGCCCGGCCTGACCAATGGAGAGGGCGTGCCAGCGTTGGGCGGCCATCGAGGAAGCGGCGCAGATCGTCGGCCAAGTCGATGGCGGTGCGGTAACGTTCGGCGGTGTCGCGTGCCATGGCTTTCAAACAGATGGCTTCCAGGTCACGCGGCAGATCGGGTCGCAGGTGCCGTGGCGGAATCGCCTTGCCTTCAACGGCTTGGCGCAAGACTTCCACATCGCTGGCTCCATCGTAAGGCGCGCGGCCCGTCAATAATTCATAAAGCATGACACCCAAAGCGTAGACATCGGCCCGGGGGCCAATGTCTTCCCGACGGGCTTGGGCTTGCTCCGGCGACATGTACTTGGGAGTACCCACAATCTGCCGGGTGCCTGTTTCGGAAGGGCCACGCTCGAGCAGTTTGGCCAACCCGAAGTCCACCAGTCGTGGCAAAAAATATTCGCCCCGTAGCATGACACTGCCCGGTGGCGGGTCGTCGTTGGCGGCCAATTTCAGTTCTTGGAGGATGATGTTGTTGGGTTTCAGATCACGATGCAAAACGCCGCGGTCGTGCGCATGTTGCACAGCTTCAGCGATAATCGCAATGAGCCGCGCGGCCTGACGAATGGGCACTGGAAAAGCCTGCCGATCGTGCCATTCCGCCAAGGTCTGCCCGGGGCAGAAGGCTGTGGCGATATAACAGAGCGGGCCAATCTCTCCGGTCTCGAATACCGGGACGAGATTCGGATGATCGAATTCGGCCGCAGCCAGGGCCTCGCGCAGAAGCCGGCGTTTCGCGTCCCGGTTCATCAACATTTCGGGCCGGGGAATCTTCAGTGCCACTTCGCGTTGCAGTTTGGGGTCGTAGGCGAGAAACACGATGCCGCAGCCGCCTTTGCCCAACTGCCGGCGCAATTCAAAGCGACCGATGCGATGGGGTCCGCCGACCAACGGCGCTGGGCTGAAGCTCGCCAAGGGAGGGGGCGAAGCCGGAGGAGCCGACGCATCGGGTAATACTTCGGACCGCGAACCACGATGTGTGGCCCCCGGCGTCAGCGGGGTGATCGGCCGCTCCGGGGCTGATGAGGGGATCAGGTCTGGGGGTATCGGTACGTGGATGGTTTGTGGCCCGGCTTCCCCCCCTTCAATCGACTGATCGTAGGCCGCCAGGAAGCGTGCCAAATCCTCGTCGATCTTCAGCGAGTCGGACGAATCCATGAGCTGCTGAACCGGAATTGAAGAGGCTATGCACTTCCGTTATGCCAGTCTACCACAGATACCCCGTGGCCAGGAAACGCAAAGCGGAAAAGTTGAGCCGCTGAAGTAGCTCGTACTGATTTACAAGTATGTCATATCGCGGACATTCTGTTCGGCCACCGCGCGACTGATCTTTCCCGCTCGCCACAATTGCTTGACCGAGTCGTCGAATGTGAACATGCCTTCATCACGACCGGTCTGAATGTAGTTATCAATGCTCTCGAGCTTGTTCGTGCGGATCGCACTGGCGATGGGATGGGTGTTCCACATCACCTCCAATGCCAACTGGCGCTTGTCACCCGGATTCAATCCGGGTAGCAACCGCTGACTGATAATCGCCCGCAGGCTCAGAGCCAGTTGAGCACGCACCGCTGGCTGGGCCTCGGGCGCAAACAGGTCGGGGAATCGGCTGATGGCCCCCTTGGCATCGCGCGTGTGGAGCGTGCTGAAGACCAAATGCCCTGTTTCCGCGGCCGAAAGGGCCATCTGCGCCGTTTCGCGATCGCGAATTTCACCCACTAGGATGATGTCCGGGTCCTGACGTAAACCGTACTTCAAGCCATCGGCAAACGAGCAAACATCGGTACCGACTTCGCGTTGCGTAATCACCGAGTTAGGCTCGCGGGGAAAAAGATATTCCACCGGCTCTTCCACGGTAATAATCCGATAGCCCCCCCTCGTATTGAAGCGCTGAATGATCATCGCCAACGATGTGGTTTTCCCCGAGCCGGTCGCCCCGGTGAGAATGACCAACCCATCACGCAGCTGCGTGAGCCGGTTCGCTAACGCCACGGGGAAGCCAGCCCAATCCAGGTCGGGGATGGCGTCCGGGATAACACGAAAACAGCCACCGAGATGCCCACCGGTTATGAACAAATTGGCACGAAAGCGAATGTGACGCCCAAGAATTGTGTGGGCGAGGGAGAAATCGGCGTTCTTTTGCTCCTGGAGTCGCGTCAGAACCGCAGGCGAACAGGTGGACAGTAGCAGCGGTTCGAGTTCTTCCGCGCTCAGAGGCTCGACGGGTGATGTCAGAAGCTCACCCTGCCAACGAATCACCGGCGGATGACCGGGCACCAGGTGCAGGTCCGATGCGCCAGTATCCACGGCCCATTCCAAAAACTGCAGCAGTTTTGCTGGTAGAGCCGATTCAGAGGCCATGAGAACCAGTTTAGCGGGTGGCGGGGGAGGTGCCACCCGCGGAGCATGGGTTGTTAGCGATTGAAGAGAAATGCCGGCGTGTTGATGAGGGCCCAGACGAGGTCTTGCGCTCCCACAACGCGCGGATCACTCGGAGGCACATCGGCCGCAGCGGCCGCGAGGCGCTGATATTCCTTGTCTTGCGCCAAATACATTTGGCGCAAGAGGTTTTTCTGTTCTGCCGTCCGTTGCTCCTCTGGGGTATCGAGGGCGGCGACTTGTTGGGGCGTCAGCGGACTTTGCAGCCGGGGGTTGGTGTCCGTCGTTACCGAAAGGCGGAACTTGCCAATGGTGTGTTTGTTACCGTAACGTTGATCCAGTACGGCGCGGAAGTACACCCCGGCATTGGCTTGAACCGGTTGCTCGAATTTGAAGAGAGCGGCATTCATTTGGCCAAAGCGGGGGGCAGTGGCCCAACCGGTGGCGGCGTTGTTATCCACGGCATTTTGCACAGGGTAGCCATCCTGCGCGTGGAGTGCCTGGGTGGCGATTAGCTTGAGAGTTTTGAAGTCTCCATCGGGATCATCGAGGGGTTTGGCAAACAGCCGGAACTCGTTGAGTACGAAGTTGCCATTATCGGCACGGCCTGGGCCTTTGGCCGGCAGGCTGTCGTCGGGCAGCACTTCCAGGCGGATCGCGGTGATCGGCCGGTCGATCTCGGTGAGGCCGAAGACGGTGTAAATGTCGATGTTGGGGGAAGTTTTGCCGCTGGCCAGGATGGAGTTATCGGGATTGATGGTGAGTGTAGCCCCTGGTCTGGCGTTGGCGGGTTGGCCGTGCTGCGACTCAGCGCGCGCTATCTCCAGGGTGACCCAAGGCGTCGGTTTTAGGGTTTTCAGGTCGTTTTCCCAGGCTTTTTGCCGGGCGTCGAGGGTCTTTTTGTAGGCTTCAAAGGCCGCGGCCTTGGGTTGGTACTCCGCGACCAGCTTCTCGTGGTCGGGGCCGGCGGCCCGAATGGCGGCGATGCCGGCTTCTCGTTCTGCCGGTGTCGGCAGCCGGTTGAGAACCGACAGATAGATTTCATCGACCACTTTCCCGTCGTCTTTTTCCCGTAAGACGAATTGGTTGATGCGGTTGTTGGGGTCTTTGATCGCTTCCCCGACGATGGGGCCGTTGACCATGGCAAGGATGGGGCCGAGATTGAGGCTACTGCTACGTTCGCATTCGCAGGAGCTTTCGCGGGCGGGTTTGTTGAACAGCTCCAAAAAGCCGCCCGGTAATTCGACGTTGCTATCCAGCAACTGCGCGGCCCGTGCGCCGGGCGGTAGTCCCGGCAGTTTCGATTTCGACCCAGTCACCTGGTGGATACTATCGAACAGGACTTCTGCGGGCAGACGACGGGCGATGGCGTGTGAGTAGTTGATTTCGTCGTCCTTATTCCACTTGTTGGTCACAATGGAAAGTTGGTAGGTCCGACTCTTGCATATCGTCTTCATCAGGTGGCGGGTATCGAAACCGTGTTTGATGAAGTCGTCGGTGAGCGCGTCCAACAAGGCGGGGTTGGTGGGCGGGTTGCCGGCGCGGATGTCGTCCACCGGCTCGATCAGCCCAACGCCGAGTAGGTAACTCCAGATGCGATTGACATAGCTTTTGGCGAAGTACTGATTGTCCGGCGAGGTGATCCACCGGGCCACTTGTTCGCGGCGGCTGGCGTTCGCTGGCACGGCGATGTGCGGCTGGTAGGGGAACTTGGGGCGGGCAATTTCGCCCGTGCGGTCGTGTTTGATTTCGCCGGACTTGGCGTCTTCGATAATTTCAATCAATGGTGCGCCTTGCGGGTTGACGGCGGTAACACCGATCCGCTGGTTGCCGGCTTTGGGGTCGGGCTTGAGGGTGGTTTGGGCGAAATAGGCCGCGAGTTCGTAATACTGATCTTGCGTCCAGCGCTCAAAGGGGTGGTCGTGGCATTTGTTGCAGTTGAAGCGGACGGCGAGGAACAGTTGTGTGGTGTTCTCCATGATGGCATCGGCCGTCCGGAGAATCTTGAAGTAGGATGCGGGCGGGTTACTGACATTAGAACCGCTGGCCGTGAGAATCTGGTAGGCGAATTGGTCGTAGGGCGTATTATCGGCGATGCGGTCGCGAATCCACTGGCGGAATGCTACGGCTCCCGCATCCCCGAGGAACTTGCGGTTGACCATGAGCAGGTCGGCCCATTTATTGGTCCAATGTTCGATGTAGGCTTCGCTGCCGATCAGTTCGTCAATGATGGCATCGCGTTTGGTCCGGCTGTCGCGGCGGTCGTTGAGGAAGGCGAGAACTTGCTGTGGCGTGGGGGGCAGGCCGGTCAGATCGAGATACACGCGGCGGAGGAACTCGGCATCCGTCGCCAGCTCGCTGGCTTGGACCTTGACTTTCTTGAGTTTCTCATCGACGAGTTCATCGATGTAGTTGTAGACCGGGCGTTGTTGCCAGATAAAGCCGCTGCGATCGCCCAGGATGATGACGGTGCTGGCGGCGTAAGCGCCTTCATAGCGGGCCAACATGGTGGCTTCACCGCGGCGCAGCGTGCTGAGCAGGCCGTTTTTGTCCACGGTGGCCACTTCGGTGTTACTGGATTCGATAAACGCTTCGGCTGTCACATCGCGGACGCGGCCATCGGTGTAGGTGGCGATGACCGCGAATTGCTGTTTCTGACCCATGCGGTGGATCGTGGGGTCTTTGGGGTAGATGTCGATCGAGCGCACCCGGGGGGCGTTGAGATCGAGTTTGAGGCCCTGGGCGATCCAACGGCGGATCAGTTCGTAGTTGGGGTCTTCCGGCTGGAGCATCACGCCGCCTTGATGCGGCACCGCACCGGCGGGTTTCATCAGCATCAGGCTTTTTTCCGGAGCGACACGGTTGAAGCGGCGACCTTCCAGATCATCCGTCAGGGACCGGAAATCGAACAGTGGATCGTAACCCCGCAGGGACAATTTGAAGCCGTTTTTGCCGGATTGCGCGCCGTGGCAGGTGCCCGCGTTGCACCCCAGTTTGCTGAGAACTGGCTGAACATCCGTCACGAAGCTCACCGGTTTGTCATCGCGGTAACCCCGTACCGTCAGGGGGATTTGGCGTGTTTGCGCCCCGACAACAATCGTGATTTCCCCTTGGCCGTTGTCGAGGGGACGGACCAGGCCAGTTTTGCTGATGGCGGCAAACTTTGGCACAGTGATGGTGGCGAGGCGGGTGGCATCGAGAGTTTCGCCATTATCCAACGTGGCGGTGACCACCAATTGCGCGTAAGCAAAAGGCCCATCGATCTCCACCTGTGTGGGGCGGACTTCGAGGTGGGTCACTTTCCCGCTGGGGGGCAGAGTTTCTTGTGCCCACACGCGGGAAGTGCTCAAGCCGATAAGAATGATGGCGGCCAGCTGCAAACGGTCCATGGGAGTTCTTCTCTTGGGGTGTTCGGAAAAACCACGCGCCAGCGGGCGTCGGAAGCCAGTAACACCATCGGCCGCGGCTGTGGGTTTGGACAAACGCTCACTAGGGCGATCCGTCTTGGAGGCGGTTCTCCTTCATCGCACATCTCAGCTGGGGTCGTCCTGTCGCAGCCAGGGTCTCACAGCCAGGGTCTCATGGGTCGTGCAGGCTCACTCTGTGGGTGGGTTGGCACTGGAGCCGTTGTGGTATCGTCGCGGCTCAATCGGGTGAATCGGGTGAGAGAGCGTCTTTGGTCCTCGGGTTGGTTACTTCGGTAGCACGGTGAACTTGGTAATGAGCTGACCGGTAACTGGATTGTGGATCCAAACGATGCCATCGAATCCGCCGGACGCGAGGAGCTGGCCGTTGGGATGCCAAGCCACCGCGTAAGCTGGCCCGGTGACACCCTGACACACCACTTTCGCACCGGTCTCCGTGTTATAGATGCGGACTTCGCCTTTGCCATCGAGGCTGCTGGCGGCTGCGAAGTGGCTGCCATCGGCATTGAAAGCCACGGCGGAAATCCGCCCCATCATTTTTTCGTATTCGCGAATCTTGTTGGCGTCGTCGCCGATGACGCGCTTGACCTCGCGGTGGATTTTATACAGCCGCGGAGTGCCATCGGAGCCGGCAGCAATCACTTCGTCGTAGACTTTTTCAATGAAGACACCTTTTTCGTCCTGGGGGACTTTCGTCATGCGCCGTTCTTTCATGGGGCGGCGATCCACCGCCATCAACCCACCCTTCAGCGCCCCAGGAGTGATGCTGGTGACATTATCGATGAATCGCTGCGTCTGAACTTCCGTCAATTTCATGCTCATATCGCGGCTAACGGAGACAATATGTTCGCCATCTTGTGAGAAGACAGTTCCCAAGGCCCAGTCGGCGTGTGTCCCCATTTGCAAGACTTGCTTACCGGTAAGGGCATCGACGGCCCGCACGGTATTATCGGCACAACCGAAGGCGATCTTGCTACCATCCGGCGACCAACTGACGCCAAAGAGCGTGTCGAAGGTGTATGGTGCCGAAACCAGGAGCTTTTCTAATTCGGGGTTCCAAATCTGAACCTCCCCAAATCGCCCTGGTGCCCCACCGACCGCTGCTAATTTCTTCCCGTCGGGCGAGTAAGCTATCGACTGCACTCGCTCCGAAATCCCGATGAGGCGGGATTGCAGTTCGTAACGTTCTGTATCGTAAATCAAGATTTCGTGGTACCCGGTGACGGCTAGGCGGGTGCCGTCCTTGTTGAAGCTCAGTGAGGTGATCACCGGAGGGGCCGAGTACTTCGGAGGATGAGCCGCATCCACCACGACGGCCTTAGCACTGGCCGGGGTATCGTCGGTGGCCCCTTGGGCGATCCAATCGGTGATGAGCTTGATCTGAATCGGGTTGAGCGGATCGCGGTTCTTCGGCATCTCAGCTTTGCCGTTGTCGTGAACGCGAATTTGCTCGACCAGATAACTTTCTTGAGGTTTACCCGCCACGATTCCGGGTTTTTCCCGCTCTCCTGCCTTGAAGAGGGCGGCGTGCTCTGTGGTGATATAGCCGCCCAGAGGCTTGGCCGGTTGATGGCAACCGTTGCAATGCTGCTGAAAAATGGGGCGAATGTCTTTGTAATAGCTCACTTTAGCCGGTTCGTCGGCCCGAAGCGTTGCGGGGATGAGAACCGTCAGAAGGAAAGTGAGAATTTCGGGTCTACGCATCGACGCGAACCTCGGCAGGATGGAGAAAAAGCCGCAGGTTGACAGCGGGCAGGCACTTATCAGTTTAGCGGTGATTCTAGGGATGCTGCAACCATTTTCGCGGGTTTTCGGAGTCTATGGACGAAAACCCGCGGGTCCGAGCAGTACGTTGCGAGGGGATGGGTTGCGCCCCAGTATGGATGAGTCGCCCCCAGTATGGATGGGTCGCGCCCGGCGGTATGTATGAAGGTGAGCCAGGTTTTTTCAGATGGTTCCAGCGGCCATTCCGGGGGGATACTGCGGAGGCGGCTCCCCCCACGCCACCCAAGGTCACTTCGAAAGCCAACGCCACACGGTTAATCCATTCAGGTCGCGAATCACAATCTCGTCACCACAGACGGCCAGATGCGCCCAGGTGTCGTTGGTATCGAGTTGGCGCTTGTCGAGCAGTTCAAATTCCCGGGAATTCGCCTTGATGAGAAACAGAATACCGCGATTGTCGAGTGCCAGGATTTTGTCCTTATTGGCCACGAGGCTCCAGTAGTCGCCGAAGCGTTCTTCGGTCCGCCACGCTTCTCGGCCGGTTTTGAGATCGACACACACCAGTCGCTTATCTTTCCCCAACAAATACGCATGGTCTTCCAGGACCACGGGCGTGGACATATTCCCTTCGTATTTGAGGGTCCAAGCGTCGGCGGTGGTGTACTGCCCCCCGGCACTTTTGATCTGCAACAGCCGAGTATTGCCTCCGTAGGTACTGGTGAAGATACCATCGTCGCCAAAAGGCAGCGGTGTGAGGATGTTCATGCCGCGGAACGATGGTATCTCTTTGGACCACAAGACTTTACCACTATCCCGCTCGACACCGGCCAACTGCGTGCGGGTTTGCACGACCAACTGATCCGTACCCGCCAGCCGAGCCACCACCGGCGACGAGAACGCCGAACCCATCATCCCGCCGCCATCTTTGAGCGTTTGCCACAGGATTTTCCCGGTTTTCTTATCCACTTTCGCAACGCCGCCGCCGGCTTGCACATACACGCCGGTGTCGTCCACCAACGGCGAGCAGACGAAGCCAAAATCGGGTGGCGGTGTGCCGCATTCCTTCACAAAGTCTAGCCGCCATAGTTCTCGGCCCGTGGCGCCATCGAGAGCCACCAGAACATCGCGCATTCCGGCCACGAAGAGCGTTTTGCCGTCGAACGCGGGGGTGGAGCGAATCCAGCTTCCGTTTTTCGCGGCAAAAAACGGTACGGTGATCGCCCCTTCCCAACTCGTTTTCCACAGTTCCTTGCCCGTTTTGCGGTCGTAAGCGGTGACGACCTCCATCTTCTTGTCCACGGTTTGGGTGGTGAAGATGCGGTCGGCCGCGACAATCGGTCCCGAGTAGCTTGGGCCGAGCTTGTCGACCCGCCAGACCAGTTTCAGGGCATCGCCGCTGATTTTGTCGGGCCATGCCGGGCCACGAACGTGGCCATCGCGGTAAGGCCCGCGCCATTGCGTCCACGTCGCAGGCTCCGCGGCCACTGCGCTCGAGGCCACTACCAGAAGACCGAGAAGCGTTCGGACGATGTGCATAGTTGTTGACCTTCGGAAAAGAATGGGGAACACCGGCCACCAACATTTCGCCCCAGCCGCAACTTCGGATTCACCCGACAGGACCCACCCGGCCACTTCGGGTTGACAAGGCCCCCGGTTTTTCGCGAACATCGATTGTGGGGAAAGTTCGCCAAATCCACGGATGGATGAGGAATTCATGTCTGAATCGTTCGCGACTTTGTTGAAGCGCCTGGAGAACAAAACCGCCACGGTGGGCATTATCGGCTTGGGCTATGTCGGTTTGCCGCTGGCACGGGCCTTGGCCAACGCCGGTTTCCGTGTTCTAGGCTTTGATATTGATTCAGGGAAAGTTCAAAAATTGAACAGCGGCCGCTCTTTCATCCAACAAATCCCCGACCAAGCCATAGTCACCATGCGCGCGCAAGGCTTTGAGGCCACCGACCGCTTTGAGCGGCTCCATGAACCCGACGCCATTCTCATTTGCGTGCCGACCCCGCTGACAGCCGCCCGCGAACCCGATCTCACCTACGTCGTCAATAGTGCTCAGGCCATCGCCTCACGGTTGCGTTGCGGGCAGTTGGTGGTACTCGAAAGCACCACCTACCCCACCACGACGCGGGGTGTCATGCTACCAATTCTCGAAAGTTCGGGGTTAACCGCGGGCCGCGATTTCTTTGTTGCCTTCAGTCCAGAACGAGAAGACCCTGGCAACCCGACACATTCGGTATCCCACATTCCCAAAGTGGTTGGTGGTTTGGACGAACTCAGTAGCCAGGCTGCCTGTGCCCTTTATGCCGCAATTGTTCCCCAAGTGGTGCGGGTCTCGACCCCGGAAGTCGCCGAGGCTTGCAAGATTTTGGAAAACACCTACCGGGCCATTAATATCGCCTTGGTGAACGAAATGAAAATTCTCTACGACCGGATGGGTATCGACATTTGGGAAGTGATCGACGCGGCCAAAACCAAGCCCTTCGGCTTCCAAGCCTTCTATCCGGGTCCGGGTCTGGGCGGACACTGCATTCCCCTCGACCCCTTCTACCTCACTTGGATCGCCCGGCACTATGGCATGAACACTCGCTTCATCGAGTTAGCCGGTGAAGTCAACACCGCCATGCCACGTTTTGTCATCAGTAAACTGACCGACGCTCTCAACGACGCCGGCAAACCGGTCCGCGGCAGCCGCATTGCCATTCTCGGCATGGCCTACAAAAAAGATGTCGATGATCCCCGCGAATCACCCAGTTTTGAACTCCTGGATTTACTGCTCAAGAAGGGAGCGCAGGTTTCCTACAGCGACCCCCACATCCCGACCCTGCCGCGCATGCGGCATTGGCCGCACTTGGAGCCAATGAATAGCTCCCCTCTGACCGCGGAATATCTTGCGGCCCAAGATGCCGTGCTCATCGCCACCGACCACACCGCGTTCGACTACAACTTCATCGTGAAACACAGTCGCTTAGTCATCGACACCCGCAATGCCACCAAAGCCGTTCGCGAGGGTCGGGAAAAAATCGTCCGCGCCTGAACAACTGACCTACGGATGGCCGCACCAACAAGGTAAACTTCAGGACCAGAAGCTGCGGGAGATACCCCATCATCCGCCCAGGGGCCGCCCCAGCGCGCGATCGACGACCACACCCCCGTGAGGGTGGTGGTACTGTCTTTGGCGTGGTGGAAACTTTGTGAGGGACTCAACGATGTATCGCGCTGTGGGTCTTTTACGACCTGATACCGATTTCACCCTCGACGAAGCCGAAGCGCGACTGCGTTCACAATTCCCCAATTTCACCCTCACACGCGAGGCTGACCAAATCGTGGTCAGCGATGGGTCATGGTGGATCGCCTTAGCCCTGCGCAGTGGGGCCGACGTGTCGACGGAAACACAAGGATTGGTGGAACGACTTGCGGGTGTCGAACCGCAGGAAGCCGATGCACTCATCGCCAGTGGTCGGCGTGTCGAAGTGTGGACGGATATACCCGACCCGTTTATGGAACACTTCAACGACTATCTTAAGATGGTCGAAGTGTTGAAATCCTTCGCAGGGCTTCTGGCCGTCGATCCCAAAGAACCTGGGGTGCTGTAATTGCGATGGACCTGGGCTACTGGAATTGCGATGGTTTGAAGAGAAAACCTTCGCTTCGGCGAGCTGGACTGCTGAAGACGGATGAGTCACAGCGTTACCCGCCCAGTTTTTGTCGGGCGTAGGCGATCGCGCCATGGACCACCACATCTTCCCCCAACGCTGCCGGCACGATTTCCGTCAGACCGGCGAAAGCGGCAAACCCCCGTTCCTCGACATACCGCCGCAGCGGGGCAAAGAATAATTCTTCTCCGATCAGGGAAACGCCTCCCCCGATGATCACCCGGCGTGGGCATAAGAGTTTGATCACCGAGCAAATCCCTTCGGCGAGAGCTTGAATGGCCTCATCGAGAATCTGCCGCGCGGTCGGGTCGCCATGGCTGGCTGCATCGGCCACGGCTTTGCCCGTGATGGCACCGCTGCCCGCCGTGCGAATTGCCGTCACGTCGGCTCCGTGGTGTTCCGCGGCTTGGGCGCGTTGAGCGATTCCCCACCCGGACGCCCAAAACTCCAGGATCGGCCCCGGAGCTTGACTCGGATAGACCGGTCGCAGATGCCCCACCTCCCCTGCGCCGCGACCGACACCGCGGTAAATCTGCCCGTCGATAATCAAGCCACCGCCGATGCCACTGCCCACCGTGATGTAAAAGAGCGGCGAGAACCCACGACCAGCACCATAGCAGGCTTCGGCCAACCCCGCGACATCGGCATCATTGCAAATCACGGCGGGCACACCGACCAACTGACTCATCCATCGGGCCAGCGGAAAGCCATCCCACCCGGCGATGTGATGGGATTTGATAACCGATTGCGTCGCGTCGTCGGTCGGGCCACCAAAGCCCACCCCGACCCCGCGCAGCTGCCCTCGCGCAATGCCAGATCTGGCCAGGAGTTCTGGTAGGGCCTGGGCTATTTGCTCCTGAATACCCGCGCTGCCCGCCGCGGGATTGACCATACCACGCCATCGGGCGACCAGCGCCCCATCCCCCGAACCCAGCCCGATTTGCAACTTCGTTCCACCAATTTCGATTCCCAAAAACATAACCAATCCCAAAGAGATGCGGAAATACCACGATGTCACAAACTGGCCCGTGGCCTACTCACTCCGGGCTACCCACCCATTCGCCAGACGTTATGCTAGAAGCATGAATCGCACGGACGAACAGCCATTTCTCGAAGCCATCTTTGACCGCTATGAGGACGATCGGCCCCGGTTAATATACGCCGATTTCCTCGATGATGCTGGGCAACCCGAACGCGCCGAACTCATCCGCGTGCAAATCGCCCTAGCTCACCTCGACGATAACGATCCACGCCGCAGTTTCTTACTCGATCGTCAGGCCGAACTGTTGCATCACAATCGGAACGTCTGGATACAACCGCTGGCCCGGTGGGTGGTTGGCATCGACTTTCGCCGCGGAATTCCCGATTCGGTTACGGTACATGCCACTACCTTTCTCCACCACGGCAGCGAGCTGATGCAACGGCTTCCGATTCGTCGGCTCCGCCTGCTCGAAGTGAACCCGGTGATCGACAAACTCTTCTGTTGCCCGCTATTGGCACAACTTCGCGAACTCGATGTCTGTGGAGCCGAACTGGGTGATGCCGGCGTTCAACGTCTGGCGCAATGCGCCCATTGGAAACAGCTCACGACCCTCGATCTGGGATTCAACGGCCTCTCGGATCAGGGCGTTGTGGCGTTGGCCCGTTCGGCGAGCATGCCGCAGCTGGCCACATTGGCCCTCAACGACAACGACCAGATCACCAGCGACGGTCTCGAAGCTCTGGCGAACTCCGCCACTTTTGCGGCTCTTCGTCATCTCGATGTTTCTGGCAACGACATCGATGAACGGGGCCTCGCAGCCGTGGTGGCCAGCCCTGTCATGGCCCGATTGCAATCGTTGCGCTGCAACGCCAACCGCATCGGGGATGCTGGCATCGCCGTGTTGACATCATCACACCTATTGGCCCGTTGGCTAGCCGTGGAAAAGGCCCTGGTACTTCGCGACAACGCCATCGGACCAGCCGGAGCGCAGCAACTGGCTTATTGCCCCGCCTTGGCACAATGTCGGACGCTCGATCTTTCCAATAATTACCTCGGCGATGCCGGAATCGCCGCCCTGCTCCGCTCGCCATATCTGACACGCCTGAAAGTCATGCGCTTGGCGCGCAATCAGCTCACCGATAACGGCGTTGCCGCGGTTCACGAACCCCTCCAACGGCTGTTGGATCAACTGACGTTGCTCGATGTTTCGCACAATCGCCTCACCCGGCTCGGGCTGGCCTTGCTGGATATCCTCAAGGGCCAGCGACCCGTGCAGTTGGAACGGGCCGACAATGTCCAAGCCGCCCCTGCGGGTGATGCCCCCGTGGCTGTTGCGGAACTTCTTCCCGATGTGATGGCCAGTGTCACAGACGCCGCCCGACTCAAACACCGCATCGCCCATCCGCGCAACGCCTCGGACCGTCTGTAACATCCCCCGGGGATGGCCTTGGCTGGGCTATGACAGAACGTGCCCACCCCGCTAAAATGCCAGCACTTTTTCTTGGTAGTTCCATCACAAAGACAACTGAAACTCCCACCACCACCACAGCGCAAGAACTTCATCGCATGAACAATACCTGTCCCAGTTGTGGCGTGCTGTACAATGTCACGGAAAAGGACATCGGGCGGCGTCTGAAATGCAAAAAATGCAACGCCCCTTTGAAAGTCACCGACAAGGGTCTCGAAACTGATATTCCCACCGCCCCCTTTGCTCCTGTGCCCCCCCCCGTCCGTGTGGAACCGGATGACGACCTCACCCTTCCGCCACCCTGGCAACAGTCACGCCAAGCCCGCTTCCGTGCCAGAGAGCTATTCGCTCCCATCGGCGGCTTGCCCGGCCTTCTCTTCGCGACCGGCATTGTTTTCATCTTGTTCTTCACCTTCATGATGCGATTGGGGACCGAAGCGAACTTGCGTGCCGCCGAATACCGCAACAAGTTGGTCTTGGAGAAAGACATCAAAATTCGCAAACTCCTGCCGAAAGGTAAGACGGACCCCTCCCAACTGGAAGGCGGTGAACTGACCAAATTCAACGACGAGCGAAAAAGAATTGAAGACGAATACCTCCCCCTTCTCCTCCAAGCCGAAGACGAACACCGCGCCACCGAGATCAGCAACAAGCGCTTGCGGCTCTATGAAGGCTACGGGCAGCTTTTCGGGTTCATTCTGTTGGCCTTCGGTTGCTTGGGCTTTGCCCTGAACAATCAGGTGGCTCTGTTGCTGCGGATTGTCGCAGGTATCATCCTGGTGGGAATGGCCCTGGGTCTTTTCAAATTGGCGGTGGGCACCGAGACCGGCATTGGAGCGTCTCTGATGATCGGCTGAACCCCCGCGGACACCAACGCCGGTGATTCGTACTCTGACCCCACGGTGCCCGTCGCGGCTCGCGCCGATAGCACCGCGCGACCATCCCCCAAACTCCTCTGACACCCCCGCAACTATGCCCGAAGTGTCTGGTTTGCTGACACCGAAGTACAAACGGGTCTTGTTGAAACTCAGCGGCGAGGCCTTGGGCTTCGCCGACCGGAAACTGGGCATTGATTTAGATGAGACCGAAAAAATCGCGCGACAGCTGAAACGGGTCGTCGATGCTGGCGTGCAACTGGCCATCGTTGTGGGCGGGGGAAATCTCCTTCGCGGAGCGCAATTCACCGCGGGGGGCGACACCCGGATCAAACCCGCGACCGCGGATTATATGGGCATGCTCGGCACGGTGATGAACGGTCTGGCCTTGCAAGACACCTTGGAGGCCCTGGGAATCGAAACCCGTCTGCAAAGTGCGGTCCGGATGGAAACCATCGCGGAACCCTACATCCGCCGGCGGGCCATCCGGCACTTGGAGAAAGGCCGGGTGGTGATTCTGGCGGGCGGTACTGGTAATCCGTTTGTCACCACGGACACCGCAGCCGCCCTGCGGGGAACCGAACTGCAAGTCGATGTGTTGATGAAAGCCACGAAAGTCGACGGTGTTTATGACGACGACCCCCTGAAAAACCAATACGCTGTCAAATTCAACACGTTAACATTTCAACAAGTCCTTCAGAAACAACTCCGCGTCATGGACATTGGGGCCTTTGAAACCTGCCGCGTCGCCAATTTGCCCATTCTCGTATTCAACTACAAAGATGAGGGAGCGTTGGAAAATGCCATTGCTGGCAAACCCATCGGTACCCTCATCAGCGGTTAGAAGCCCGCAGTAGCACCACCCATCGGCTAGCGTGTGGCCAACGGCCACTCTCCCTTTCCAGCATGCGGCCGACATGGCACAATATCATCACAAGACGACGGGATCACCGGACATAATGAGGGTGTGGCCATGACCACGCAAGAAATTCTCAAAGATGCCGAAGAGCGTATGAAAAAAGCGCTAGAGGTCTTTCAGCACGACCTCCGCGGCATGCGCACCGGGCGGGCCTCGCCACAAATGCTGGACGCACTGCGCGTCGATAACTACGGCACGCTGTCGCCCATTCGCGACGTGGCCTCCGTCACCGCCCCCGATGCCTCCACGCTTGTGATCAAACCGTATGTTGCGGAAAGCCTCAAAGAAATTGAAAAAGCCATTCGCTCCAGCGACCTGGGACTAGCCCCCAACAACGATGGCAAAGTGATTCGCCTCACCATCCCGCCGATGAGCGGCGACCAACGCAAAAAAATTGTCGCTCAAATCAAAAAGTCGGCCGAAGCGGCCAAAGTTTCCTGCCGCAACATCCGCCGCGACAGCAACAAACACTTCGATGATGCCGAAAAAGCCAAAACCATGACCGAAGACGAACGCGACAAAGGCAAAGCGAAAATCCAAGACCTTCTGAAAACCTACGAAAGCAAAATCGACGCCCTCAGCGCCGCCAAAGAAAAAGAAGTGATGGAACAATAAACCTCAACAGCGATCTCCTATGCCGGAACCCCACGAACAACTGACAGCCATCGCCGGGAAATTGCTCATCGGGCAGTTTCACCGGCATGTCCTCTTGTGTGTCGGCGACAGCTGCTGCAATAGCGCGGTCGGTTTAGCAGCATGGGAGAAGCTCAAGGATGAACTCAAGCAACGCCGCCTCTCCCTCGCAACCGGCCCCAACGCCTGCTACCGGACGAAAGTCGGTTGCTTACGCGTTTGTTGCCACGGTCCGATCCTGGTCGTCTATCCCGAAGGAACCTGGTATTTCGGGATGACCGCCGAGCGCATTGCGCGTTTCGTCGAGGAACATCTCATCAACGGTCAACCCATCGAGGAATGGATTTTCGCCCGCAATCCCCTTCCCAACCCGATGACCTGAAGCCGAACGCAAAACCGGAAAAACGGGGGAATGCGTGGTTCCTGCGACGGCATCGCCAGCGTCCGAAAACCACCCCGAATCTCCGCATTTCTGCTTCGGCCTCCGCATTTCTGCTTCGGCATGACCAAAGGCTTCTGGAGCCAGGCCACTGAGCGTCTGCAAACAGCCTCGAACTGCCGTATTTCGGCCCCGCGCCACCGGAAGTAGACCTCTCCACGTCGTCGAGAATCCTGAACCCAACCACGAATAGGAATCAGGGTTTACAAGTGGCGCCCGCTGTAATATTATTTATGACTATAATTTTTAGTGTTATATTACATTACTGGAACATGCATTAAGTCTGATATTGTTCAACAACCTGCTGATTTCGACATACCTGAACAGCCCCCAGCGTGCCTCCATGAATTTTGCGGGATGGTTTCGCAGGATTGCAACCTACGATCTTTTCCCGGCCTTCAGTGCGCGGGTCCGCCGGGCCTTGTACAACCCTTTGGGAATCCTGATTCTGGCAGCGATTGCGGCTCTGCTGTGCGGCTTGGTTCTGCACGCCCAGGGGCTGGCTTTGTTTGGCGGTGTCGTCGCGGTGATTGGGTTAGGGATGATTTGGCCCTGGCTGACGGTCCGAGCCGTTCGGGGGTCGCTGGCGTTCGACCGCACCCGGGCGACAGAAGGAGAACCCGTTGGTGTCCAACTGACACTTCATAACCGGCTGTGGGTACCGGCCTGGGGGCTGGCGGTGCGCGGCGGACTTGCCACCGACGATCAGGCGGTCGTCGTGGCGGTTGCGACCACACCAGCGCGGCGGACAGCGCTTGGCCGCTGGTCGTTCATTCCTCCCCAACGGGGAGTCTATCCGCGGGCAGCGCCACGGCTGAGTACGGGTTTTCCCTTCGGCCTGTGGAACCCGAGTCGTGCCTTGCCGGTCGAGGAAGCTTTGGTCGTTTGGCCGCGAACCTTCCCCGTTGGGCCTATTCCACCCATGAGCGGTGATTATCAAGTGGAAGGGAATGTGTCACGCAACCGAGTGGGCAGCACCGGGGATGTCTTGGGAGTTCGCCCCTACCGTCGTGGCGATTCCCCTCGGCGCATCCACTGGGGACAAACCGCCAAGCACGACCGGCTCATCGTCTGCGAATTGCAAGCGAATTCCCGTCCGATGATCCAACTGGTGCTAGATGTTGATGCTCATGTCCACAGCGGCGCCGGTCCCGACAGTTCACTGGAATGGGCCATTCGCATCGTGGCCAGTCTGGCGCAGGGTTGGCTCCAGGCGGGAGCGCAGGTGGGTTTGGTCTGGGCGGGTGGAGCAATTCCGCCGGCCTCCGGACGCTCCCAGTTGCTACGGATTCTCGACGCCCTCGCGGCTCTGCCACAGACGATCCATCAACCGTTGGGTGAACTTCTCCACGGCCCCCGCTGCCATCAATTCCGTGACGGCCTCCAAGTGATCGTCACTACCGATCGCGGTCATTCCCACCCCAGTTGCCGTGCCTGTGTCGCGGACCATCAACGGTGGGTGATTCTTAGCTACCACGGATTTGCCGGGGACCAATCATCCCCTGTCCCCTGCCGACTGTGCATCGAGCCGTGGTTGCGCATCGATCATCCTCAGGAAATTCCCACGAAATTGCGCTGCGGATGGCGGGAGGCACGCCATGGCTCCTGATATTGCGCAAGCGGTACGACGAGTCACCTTCGCTCTGTTGGCGATCGCTGCCGTGGCGGTCGAGATTGCCGCGATGGACACGCGGCCTGTGCTACACAGTGTAGCCCGGGCTGCGGTGTGGATTGGTATCGCCGCGGTTATGGCCGGGCGAATGCCAATACCTGCACAACCGCGGCAACGGCCCCCGGGGTGGGTAACGCTGATCGTTCTGGCGTTGACGCTAGCACCACTGGCGATTGAACCGTTGCGCCGCAGTTACGGCAGCGAGGGCTACCCCCTCGAATTGCAGATGGTCATGGGCTTGAGAAACGCTGGATTGGCCTTCGCGGCGTGTTCGGGATGGCTGCTCTGCCTGCGTCTGGCCTGTGTCACGAGCCTGTTTTTGATGCTCTTTGCCGCCGCTATGACGAATCACCCCGCCAGTTTCGTTCTCTTGGGACTTTACACAGCAGTGGGCGGCGTGTGGTTGATGCTGGTGTATTGGTCCAGCTTGCAGCGGGTTTTCGCGACCCCCCAGTATGAGGTCGCCATCGCGGTGGCATCGGATCGTCTTCGCCTGCCGTCGGTGTCCCTGATCGCCATTCTGATCGTCTGTGCCTCCACCGTGGCCGTGTTGGCCCTGGGGCCGCGACATGTCGGAATATGGCTGGGGGAACTCCTACCCACTTCCGGAGGTACGGGGGAAGTTGATCCGTGGGCCCGCTACGGCGTTGGCGATGGCCCAGAAGAAGTCGCCGGCGACAACGCCCAAGCCGCCGGTATGGTCGAAACCGACACCATGATTGAAGACAACAAAAACGCCCTCATCGACGCCGTCAGCGATATGTTCGGCATGCCGCACAAACCGCCCAAGCATCAGGAAAAGATGGTGGCTGGCGGGCTGACCAACGTGATCCAAAATCATGGTGAACTGCCGGAAAACCAACGCCCCAGCCGCGACTTCGATACAAGCCGCCAGGGCCGCCCCCCCGGGCGCAAGCCGAGCAGCCGGCTGGCCCGTGGGCTTTTCGAGGTCGAAGGCCGCACCCCGTTGCATATTCGCCAAGTCGTTTACACGCGCTACGATGCCAACCGTCAGGAGTGGCTTGAAGCCCGAAAACCGACCACCTCGCACCTGGAAGCCGAAGACGGGGATTGGATGCGCTTGGGCCACTTACGCGAAGCCAACTGGTATGCCGAAGACGATCGGCACCGCATCAAAACCGCCGCGATGACAACAAATCTTGTCCCCACACCGGCGCTACTCACACGTTTCCGCATCAAAAAAGTCGATCGTCCACAGTACTACGAATGGGAATATGAGGGGGTGGTGGCCTTGGCAGGGCGTCGGAAAACGCCCCCGGGTATCGTCATCACCACGATCTGCCGCACCCTCGAGCCGTCCCGACTGGCGGCGGAAGCGTTCCCCTCACCGGGTTTCAACCCCCACCTGGAGGACGTTCCCCCGATCATTCGTAACGAAATCGCCCCACTGGCCCAGCTGTGGGCCGGTGATTACCCCCGCGGTTGGCCGCAAATCGCCGCGATTCTCCATCAACTCCGCACGGACTACACGTTGGACCCCGACATCGGAACACCCGCCGATCATCCTTGCCCGGTGCTGTGGTTTCTGATGGAGTCGCGGCGCGGGCCGGATTATCTGTTCGCCAGCGCGGCGACCTTTCTTCTGCGCACGCTCGGTTACCCCACTCGGTTGTGTTTAGGGTATTACGTTTCGCCCGAAGCGTATGATCGGGAAACCGCTCACACCCCAGTCCGAGCTAGTGACCTCCATTTCTGGCCCGAGGTCCAGTTGCGGGATGGTCAGTGGTTGGTGGTCGAGCCGACGCCGGGGTACGAAACCTTGGCTGCCCGTCAGCCGCTCACAGAACGTATTGTCCAATTTCTCCGCGCGCTGGCGGCTTGGGCCTACCGGAATGAGGTGGCCCTCACCGTTGTCCTGGGGGCCATTTGTTTGACTGTGTTATACCGGCGCCAGCTCTGGGACCGCGTCCTACTGTGGCGATGGCGGTTGTTTCCTGCGGCGAGCTGGCAAGAGCAGGTTCGGCGAGCCGTGCGGTTGTTAGAACGCCGTGCCCGATGGGCGAGGCGGCCACGTCCGGTCGGCCTGACGGTTCGCGCTTGGCTCCGTCACTACTCTTCGGTCTTCGAGGGCTGCGATCGCTTGGCGCGGTTGGTTGAACGAGCCAGCTACGCTCCCCGGGATGTACCGCCGGGTGTCGATTCACCCCAAGCCGTTTGTGCGGCGCTATTGTCCTGCTTCACGTACAACGCGCTGCGGAAGTTTCCACCTCCTCCCGCTCCGGCCAGAGCGCCACAGCCGTGAACCAAATATGAAAATGTGTTCATTATCTTCATCCGTCGTGGGAGCAACAACGTGATAGCGACAGGATTGCAACGGATGACTGCCACCGATCAGCTCGAACGGCTTCGGCAAGTGCTGAATGCGGCGCTGCGCGGCAAATCGCAGGTTATGGAATACGTTTTGGCCTGTCTGTTGGCACGGGGGCATTTGCTTTTGGAAGACCTGCCCGGTTTGGGGAAAACAACTCTCGCCAAAGCCTTGGCCACCGCCGTTGGTGGGAGTTTCGCACGTGTCCAATGCACCCCGGACCTTCTTCCCGGCGACATCACCGGATTCAGCGTTTTCAACCAAAAGACCCGCGAGTTCGAGTTTCTTCGGGGTCCTGTCTTCGCCGATGTGCTCTTGGCCGACGAAATCAACCGCACCACCCCGCGAACGCAAAGCGCTCTCTTGGAGGCCATGGCTGAACGACAAGTGACGGTGGATAACGTTCGGCACCAACTGACCGATACGTTTTTTGTCATCGCCACGCAAAACCCGGTGGAACATCATGGCACTTATCCACTTCCCGAAGCGCAGCTGGATCGCTTCGCGATGAAGCTGTCGATCGGTTATCCGCAGCGTGACGATGAAATCGGCATGCTCGGTGCCGCCATCGGGCAGCGCCCCGAGGAACGGCAGTATCCGGTCGTGCTTCAGCCCGGTCAGTTGCGCGAGCTGCAGCAGAGTGTGACGCGCATCGCGGTGGAACCGAACGTTCGCGGCTATTTGGTCGACCTGGCTGGCGCGACGCGCCGACATCCGCAAGTAACCTTGGGTTTAAGTCCCCGTGGGCTACTCACCTGGCAGCGTGTTGCGCAGGCGTGGGCCTTTCTCACCGAGCGCGACTTTGTGACCCCAGACGATGTTCAAGCAGTGGCTGAGCCAGTGTTGGGAGTGCGGCTGGGGTTGGTGCCAGAAGCCGGCCGCTCGGTGATTTCTGAACTGCTGCAATCGGTCCCAGTTCCTGTGTAAGCGCGGATGGATCAATGATGACAAGTTTCATGACTGTTGTGGCCGGTGTGGCGGTGCGAACCGGTCAAGCGTTGATCGAAGCCACCCCGACGCTTCTTTGCGGCTTTTTGGTCGCCGGCATCTTGCGACGGATGGTCGGGGCGGCGGGCGTTCGTCGAGCGTTTGGCACCGGGGGCTGGCGGGGTGTGGTGCGTGGCTGGGCGTTTGGGATGTTGTTACCCGTTTGCTCGCTGGGGGTTATCCCGGTGGCGCGGGAATTGCGCCGTTGCGGCGTGGCCGATGGAACCGTTCTGGCGTTCGTCTTGGCTGCGCCGTTGTTGAACCCGATTTCTTTCTTGTATGGTCTGACTCTCTCGGAGCCGATCGTCATTCTGACGTTCGCCGCCACATCCTTGATATTGGCCTTAATTCTTGGCCAATTCTGGACTTACGCTTTCAGTAACGTCCCCGATACCGCACCGGCGGAAAGCGCCGAACAACTACCTGCTCCCGGGATCAAACGCCTCGTGGCGGTTGCGGAAACGACCGCCCGCGAAGCCACCGGACCGGTTCTGAAGTTAGCTCTGCTGGGCGTGGCTGGCTCCGGCCTGATGGCTGCTGCTCTACCGTTTGGGATGTTACAAACGAGTATGAAATACGACGACCTCACCGCCCCACTTCAGATGACCGCGGTGGCTTTGCCCGCATTCAACTCCCCACTCAACGGCATGATGAAATTGGGGCTGATGTTCGATCATGGCAACTCGGTGGCGGCGGCGTTTGTTCTGTTCATCATGGGCTTAGGAATCAACATAGGCTTGGTGGTGTGGATTGCTTCGTTCCAGGGTCTGCGTCGGGCGGCGGTGTGGTTTGTCGCGGTGGTTACAGTGTGCGTGATCACCAGTTATGTCCTCCAAATCGGCCTGCCGACCCCAGCGCGAGCCGAAGATCACACCCACGCTTTCGACGACTATAGCAACCCCTTCACGTCCGCTACCGATATCAGTTGGCCCATCCTGATCGACAAGCTGAAGCAAAAAGCCGAGGTCCTGGAATGGGTGGCCATGCCGCTATGGGTGGTGGCGATCGTAAGTGGTATGGTCGCACGCTGGTTGCATCGGCATTACCCGGTTGAACGCTGGCTGACGCAACAACCCGCGACGCCCTCGGGTGTCGGAAAATACGACATTGTCATTCCCGGACCGGTTTTAGCCGGCATCGCCCTGTTGGGGTTGGTCGCGTTCAGTGTTCTGGGAGCTTACATTTATTATCCGGATACTGAGCCAGCCTTGAACCAACTCCACGCGTTGCGGGCTGATGTCGCGGCGGCTGTCGCCGGAGCGCAAAACCCTCATTCCAAGGAAGCTGCCCGCAAGCGCACCGAAGCGATTCGTGAACTGGAGCAGATGGACTTAGCCGTGCGGAAGTTGATGGTCGGAGTTTATATTCGTCGGTTCCGTCTCAGCGCGGAGCAAAAGACGACCGCCGACACACTCCGCGAAAAGCTCGAAGCGATCCGCGATGAATTACTCACAGGTGATCCCGCCGTGGCTTACGAGATCATGCGCCGGGAATTAGGCCCAGCGTACATCGCCTGCCGCAACGCCTACAAACTCCCAGAACCGCACGAGGATTGATCAGGTCAGTCGAAGTCGCGGTAGCTCGAAGTCGCGGTAGCACATCGTGGTATGAGAAGGTAGCACATCGTGGTATGAGAAATAGTTGAGAAAAACCAGAAGGGTACGAGAAGCGATGACCCAGAAGGGTACCCGACCAGAATGGTACGAGGATGGATGAAGTAACTCGACGCATCCCCGAACCTCAGCCATCATGGCCGGCAACGTTGGTTGGTGACCAGCAAAAGGCTAAATATCCCACGCGCAGCGGCAACGCACAGCCATCCTAGCCAGCAACGTTCAGAGCCAGCAACATTGGTTTTTGATTATTTGTTCACTTTTTGATCAACTTTTGGCGACCGCGTAGCGATGCGTCGGGACCGGGCGACCGGGACGCAAGCTCTGGCTGGTGCGGAAGTGGGCGGCGACGCCAAGCTGGTCACATTCCCGCTGTACGACACGCTTCACTTCCGCCTCCAGCAACGCCGGTTCCATCGCCACCCGAGCGTTGATAATCAATTCGGCTCGCAGCGGTTTCAGACCACTGGGCAGCGACAGAGTGGGGCGGCTCGAACTACTGACCAAATTTCCCACGGCGAAGGCTAGGGCTTCGTCCATGCCAATGAGTTTCAGGTGGGCCACTTCGCCCCCCAGAGTACGGCAATGGATGGCTAATTCTTCGAGAATCCGCAGGAGCAACCCATCCAGATCAAACGGTCGTGGGCTGTGCAGATGGGCTGTTGCATTCAGCCAACCGAGTTCGGCTTCGCCTTCCGCGTAGGTATCGTAGTCGATGTCGAGGATTTTTCGGCCAAAAGCGCCGCGTTGGTCGAGCCATTCCACAAGGCCTTTGAACCCCGCCCCGGTGGTGGCGCTGATGCGTAAAAGGGGTGTATTGGGGAATTGGTGGGCCACCAGTGCGGCGATGTCCGCGATTTCCAAGCTGGAGAGTTCGTCAATGCGGTTCAAAGCAATCGCATCCGCCTCTTCGAGTTGTTTTTTGAAGATATAGGCCGCTTTGGGGCTGAAACCGCCCGCCATCTGATTCCGCAAAATCCGCAAGCCGTGACTGGGTTTGAATAGCACCGTATAGGGAGCCACTTCGAATTGTCCGGCGTAGAGGTCTTGGAGCGGCTGGATGACTGTGGCTACCAAATCGGTACAACTGCCAACAGGTTCGGCCAGGATAATATCGGGGCGTTGCGCGGCTTGTAACGCACCGACACGAGCCACAAGTTCATCAAAGCGGCAGCAGAAGCAGGCCCCAGGAACTTCCTCCACCTGCAGTCCTTGGGCACGGAGTGTGTTCGTGTCGACCAGGTTACTGGCCTGATCGTTGGTTACCACGCCAATGCGTTTGCCTTGATGTTGGTATTCGCGGGCCAAACGGCTGATGGTCGTGGTCTTGCCCGCCCCGAGAAAACCACCGATCATGATGAAGCGAACCGGCATGAGATGGCCTCCGCCCCCGGTCGATCCTGGAATTAACTATTATACCCGCGGAACGCGACTTGCCACCGAATAGGAGCAGTTCGTGCGATGGGAACAATGTCGTTGCCTGGGAGGCGGTCGCTGATGGGTTGGATTCGCTTTATCACACTGGCACCAGGGCATTTTCATGCCGCCTTGGTGCAGAAGTACTCCCGACCGGGGGTTCATCCCCGGGTACACGTCTACGGACCGCTCGATGACGATACCTTGGCCCACTGCGCACGCATCGCCCGCTTCAACCATCGTCCCGACAACCCCACCGCTTGGGAACTCGAAGTCCACGCCTGTTCAGACTACCTGGAACGCTTCGTGCGCGAGCAACCCGGCAACACCGTGGTCCTCAGTGGGCGCAATAGGCCCAAAATCGGCTGGATGGAAGTGGCGGTGGCGAATGGCCTGCATGTTCTGGCCGATAAACCGTGGATTATCGAACCCGACGACTTTCCCCGGTTGCAACGGCTTCTACACGCCGCCGAACAGCGTGAAGTGATCGTCTGGGACATCCTCACCGAACGTTGGGAAATCACCAACTGGCTGCAACGAGAGTTCGTCCGCGATCCAGACATCTTCGGCACATGGCAGGTCGGCACGCCGGAGGAGCCGGGGCTGGTGCTACGAAGTGTTCATTTTTTGAACAAGCTGGTGAGCGGTCAACCGCTGCTTCGCCCGTGGTGGTGGTTCGACCGCCGCATCGCGGGGGAAGCGATGGCCGATGTCGGTACTCACCTGGCGGACTTGGCGTTAGGATTGGTGGCCCCCGATCAAGCCGTCGATTTTCGAAACGATATTCAAATGCTCTCCGCCACGCAGCAGCCGCTGGGGCTTTCCGAAGATCAGTTTCGCCACATCACCGGTTTGCGAGGATTTGTGCCAGAACTCGAACCCTACTTGCAACAGGGCCAGTTGGTGTATTGTGGCGATCAGGTTGCGACCTTCCGGCTTCGCGGCGTTTATGTGCGGCTAAACACCGTCTGGGAGTGGCAAAGCCCCGGGAGTGACATGCACGAATGCACGGCACGTGGCACTCGAAGCATCATCACCATCCGGCAACAACCCTCGCATCCTCCCGAACTGTCGGTGTCCGCCCGCCACCCCTCTGATCATGCCGAGTTAATGAAGCAGCTGCGGCAAAAGTGTTTGTCGTTGCAGCGCGAATTCGCTGGCTTGTCGGTGGCCGATCGCGGCTATGAAGGGCACATCCAGATTCCCGAACACTGGCGTTCGAACCACGAAGATCATTTCGCCGCCGTGTTGGACGACTACATTCGTTATGCCCACGACCCGTCAACAATCCCCTCTTGGGAAAAGTCCCAGGCGTTGGCGCGCTACTTCATCACCACTCAGGCGGTGACACTCTTGCGGGCCGGTCAGGAACGGCAGCCGCCGGATGGGGTGTCCACGTCGGGACTGGCCGGAGGCGGTCGCACACCACCGTCTTCGTCGTAACACACACTACCGACTCAGTCAGAGAATAAGCCGATCTTGTGGTTCCCAGCCGAGCAATTCCCGGGTCGCGGACAGGTCGTAGAGGCATTGATCCGTGGGGCGGCTCGTGGCGTAAACAATCGCAAAAGGGGGCAATGTTGGCACTTCGACAGCCGCGACAAAGAACCGTCCGGCATCCGCCGGGCTGAGATAGACGTTCCGCCCGTGGAAACTCTGGCAGAATTCCTCCTCCTGCCCAGGGCGTGGGCACCAGCCCAGCCGCACTGCGAGCACCTCCAGCCCATGCTCTTTAGCGTACACCTGGCCCAGAGCTTCCAAAAAAACCTTGGTGCAGGCATACAAATACCGCGGCTGTGGCAAGCTGCTGGGCGTCACCGGAATACGGCCAGCGCGCAAATGGCCATCGATCACCTGACCTGAACTCGCCAGAATGACCCGGCGAATCCCCACACGCCGGGCCGTTTCCAGAACGTGATAAGGGGCCACGATATTGTTGGGTACCAACTCGGTGAGAAAGTTATCGCCATCGTTGGGCGCCGGCCCACGTGGATACCGGGCGTCATCCGGTGTCGCGGCAAGGTGAATCAATACCTGACTGCCCTTGAGAGCACGGGAAAGTACTTCCCGATCCTCACAAGTGCCCACAACCACGCACTCCGGCGGCAGCCCCACCGTGGGCCGGCGATCAAAACCAACCACGCCATGCCCCCGGGCCGACAACGCTGCAACGACCGCTTGTCCAATGTGCCCAGCCGAACCAGTGACGACGATACGTTGGAGAGAGTTCATGAGCCTGTTGTACTCGGCTTGCGGCGCGTTACCATCGGGTGTCGAAACAGTACGAATTCCTCGGGAGCCGAGAACCAGGGACGCTCATGAATCGACGCGATTTTCTCACCACCGCGGCTGCCAGCACGCTGGTAGCCGCGTCGCCGACCCCAGCCCCAGCACGAAAGGCAAAACCCATGATTCCCGTGGTTGACACTCATCAGCACTTATGGAATTTGCAGGAATTCCAGCTTGCGTGGTTCGACCCGCAAACGCCCGAAGGCCGCATCCTGGGCCACAACTTCACACCCAAAGAGTATGACGAAGCGACGAAGGGATTAAACGTCGTCAAAGCGGTGTACATGGAAGTCGATGTCGTGCCCGAGCAACAGCAAAAGGAAGCAGATGCCATTATCCGATTGTGCGAAAGTGGCAAAACCGTCACCTGCGCCGCGGTGGTTTCCGGACGGCCCAACTCTGAGGGTTTCGCCCAATACGCCAAGCAATTCCAGGGTCATAAGTACGTCAAAGGCATTCGCCAAGTTCTCCACGTCAAAAGTACGCCGGCCGGGTATTGTCTGGATGAGAAATTTGTGAAAGGTATCCGCCTCCTGGGTGAACTGGGTCTGAGTTTTGATCTGTGCATTCGTCCGGCCGAGTTGCCCGATTTCATCAAACTCATCGACCTATGCCCCGATACCCGCTTTATCCTCGACCATTGCGGTAACGCCAACTTGCAACACACCCCCGCGCAACGGGAACAATGGAAAAAAGACCTGGCCGAAATAGCCAAACGGAAAAACATCGTCGGCAAAGTGAGCGGATTTATCGCGTCGGCTCCGGGTCGCGGCAAGTGGACCTTGGATGATCTGGCCCCGATTATCAACCACACCCTCGACTGCTTCGGCCCCGATCGGGTCATGTTTGGCGGCGATTGGCCCGTCTGTTTGCTGGGCGTAGAAAAATACGCCGATTGGCTCAATGCCCTCAAAACGATCGTCCAAGATCGCAGCGAAGAGCAGCAAAAGAAGCTTTTCCACGATAATGCGATCAGGTTCTACGGCATTTAAGCCGCTTTTTACGGCATTTAAGCCGCTGCCGGCGCCGCCGTCACCCCGATGCGACGAGAAACCCGGGATTCGGTCGCGGGGATTCTGCCTTGCATTTCGGCCCGGCTTCAGTCAAGACTGAAGAAAAGCCGACTTCAGCACGCCCCGGTGAAGTCGGCCTGATGGCTCGGTTTGTGGGTTTGCGGTGAAGGAGTCCGACATGTTATCGACGAGCACCCTGTTGCTGGTCATCCTCGCCCTGCCGGCGAAGGCCCCGGTGCCGCCCGACCCCCCACCCGATCCCCTTGCCCGCGGCTATCTCGGTATCACGCTAGGCGACGGCACCATGATCTCCAGCGTCGAAGCGGGTATGCCCGCAGCGAAAGCCGGGCTTCAACCCGGTGATCTGATTGTTCGGATCGGCTCCTTCGAACCACAGAGCTTCGATCAGATTGTCGCTCACATCTGCACATACCGCCCCGGGGCGATTGTGGAGATTGAGGTCCAACGGGGGACCACCCGCAAAACGGTGAAAGTGAAGCTCGCGACGCGCCCGGCCCGGCTCGACAATCCACAGCGCCCCCCCTTCCCAGGACCGATCGACGAATGAACTGTCCGCCGTAGCACCCAACACGATGCAGAGTTTTCTTGACGAATCGTGGGTTCAAGGGAGCCTCGTGACGCCTGCGAGGCTCGCCTCAACACGCATGTCCCCTCGCTGCAGGGTCGGGGAGCGGTTCTGGTCCGCCCGTACGACTGCCCCTTCAGTTGCATGAATGCACGACTGTCCCTTCAGCTGCATGATAACAACCAATGATGAGGAATTTCCCCAATCACGGCACCGCCGCGTGAGCGCTCTATCCCTCCAGCGCATACACCCAATCCCTCCCAGCGCACACACCCAATCCCTTCAGCGCACACACCACAAGGCGGCTCTGATGGGCCGAATGGTCGTGAAATGCGGCCTACTCATCGCGCTACAACAACGAACAACGGAACGCTAGCGGCCCCGCCGGATGGTCCGAGGGGTCGAGGTCCCCAGCCGCCTATTCCACTGGGGCACGCCAGCGCCACCAGCGTTTCCCGGCTGAAGTCCCTACCGGGGCATCGGTGGCCTTGTCCACGACAGAGTTTTGTGGGGGTGAATCCTTGGCTGATGATTTTTGGGAAGGGGCGGTCGAAGACTCAGTGGCTGGTGCCGAAACCGCTTGGATGAGAACCCCCAGGACTACCAACCCCACAGTCAAACCATTGAGCAACACAACCTGCTCCGTGGCCCAACGGACAGCATCGATGGAGAAGATGCTTTCGGCAAGAAGCAATGCCGCATGCATCGCGAGCAACACACCCACAAGGCTAGTGAGCAACATCGCCCACAATCGGTACAGCAGAATCCCGAACAGCCCACCGCAAAGGAAAACAGCCCACAACTCTTGAGCCTGGGGGAAAACCCACTGCACCGCCAGCCACGCCCCACAGCCACCGGCGACAAACGCCAACACTTTCGCTAACTCCATGGCCATCATCCCCACCGATACCGCCAGGAGAAGCCCGATGGCCATCAACTGCGTACCACTGTGAGCGCGACCGACGTTCAGACCGACAAGTCCGGCAGTCAGAGTCATGCCGGCCACAATCCAAAACCGATGCCATCGCCAACCGAAAATCCACAGAGCCAGCCCGATAACGCCGAGTGTTCCGGTCATGGCGGGCGTTAATCCGCGCGCTTCGGCGAGAATGTCGGGGGCAATCAATTGCATGGAAACCCTCATGGTTGCCCGCGCCGCGGCAACCAGGCCGCTTTTTTCAGCTTCTCTGAGGCTACGAAGCCCAAACCCGACCTGTCAAGGTCGGTTGTCATCGACTCCAACGCCCATCTGCCCCCCGTTCGCCCATCTGCCCCCAGTTACTCGGTGTTACCGAGAGTTTGCACATGGACTGTGCGTGTTCGCGGTCCATCGAATTCGCAAAAATAAATCCCTTGCCAACGCCCCAAAACCAAATCTCCCCCCTCGACAATCAGGGTAACAGAGCTTCCCACCAGGCTACTTTTCAGGTGCGCATCGCTGTTGCCTTCCCCATGGCGAAATCCCGGAAAATGCTGGGGAATGCGCTGCTGAAACCATAGCAGAAGATCGTGAACCACGTCCGGATCGGCGTTCTCTTGGATGGTCACCCCCGCCGTGGTGTGCGGGCAGTAAACCACCACCACCCCCGTGGTGAGACGACAAGTGCGAACGCACTGCCGCACTTCCTCGGTAATTTCGACAAATTCCTCGCGCTGGCGGGTCTTCAACGTGAAGGACAGCATGACTCAATCCCATACAATGGTGACGGTCGGTCAAACGGCTAAGTTCATTAACGGATAACTTCATTATTGTGAGGAGTCTGACGGGTGCCGCCGATTCAATTTCGGGTCGATCGCCGCGAAGCCGGACAAACACTGGCCGCGCTGTTGAAGAGCCGTTTGGGCCTGAGTTGGTCGCAGGCCAAACGACTCATCGAACGTCGCCATGTGAAAGTCAGCGGCCAATTAGAAACCAACGCGGCGCGGCGGCTCCAAGCAGGTAAGCGTGTGGAACTGGCTAGCGGTATCCTGCCGGCGTCGCTTCCCGAAGCGAAACAAACCCCATCGCCGCAATCTTCCCCTCCATCGCCAGCGTGCACACCGGCAAGAAAGCCCATAAGAACGCCTTCGGCATCTCCCGCTGGCCCAAAAACGGCGGCAACACCGCCGCGACCGCCCCGTGGCGGAGCCTCGAACCGCTCCCGCCCACCGCGGACCACGCCTCATGCAGCCAATGCTCCAGGCTCCAGCCAACCATCACTCACCGGAAACGTGTCCCAGCCGCCCCTGTCTCCTGAGGCTCTCGTTTATGTTGACGACGCCATTGTGGTGGTCAATAAACCGGCGGGGCTGACGACGATGCGGCATGCCCAGGAAGCCGCAGAGTTCGGAGAGCGAGCACGCCGCTATTTGCCAAAAACTCTGGCCGATTACCTGCCAGCGATGCTCGGTCGGCCCCATCAACCTCTCATCGCCGTTCATCGCATCGACCGCGACACTTCGGGATTGGTGGTGTTTGCCCGCACACCTCAAGCCGCGGAACACCTGACGCAGCAATTTCGCCGTCATCGTGTTGATCGCCGCTATTTCGCCCTAACCCGGGGTGTTCCTGCCACGAGCCGGATCGAATCGGTATTCGTACGTGATCGGGGGGACGGTCGCCGCGGTAGCACCACGGATCTGCTGGCCCCAGGGGGCCAACGAGCGGTCACGCATGTGCAAGTTCGTGAAGTGCTGGGCCGTTTTGCGCTGGTGGAATGTCGCCTGGAGACCGGGCGGACCCACCAGGTACGGATTCATTTGGGTGAATGTGGGACACCGTTGTGTGGTGAAACGGTGTACGACCGGCCGCTCCACGGGCGGCCGCTGGCGGATGACAGCGGCGCTCTGCGACCGATGCTCCACGCCGCCCGTTTGGGTTTTGTTCATCCCGAAACGGGCGAGCGGATGAGTTGGGAGGTTGCCCCGCCTGCGGATTTCGCCACTCTGCTCCAGAGGCTGAGAAACTCTCTCACGGAGTCTTCACCTCCAATGAAATAGTGTTTCCGCTGGTTTTGACCTCAATACCTCTGAAGGGTGTTTGCACCACATCCGTGTATTTCGCCGGTATCCGTGAGGGTTTGAGTGGTTTGTTGGCGTCCTCACGGCTGGTGGTTAGTCCTTCCCATTGTTTGAGGTCCGTGAGAGTGACACGGTGTTTACCAATGACCGCGCCATTCTGTTGGTTTTCACAGCGCAGCTGGAATCGCCCTTGGGCGTCGGTCACTCCGGTGGAGTTGGGGCCGGAGTGACCGGCTTCGGGATCGGGCATAAACTCGACCCGGACACCCTCGATCGGTTTCCCGTCGAGGGTCACGGTTCCTTCGACTTCCGCCAACTGGGGGGACGTTGTACAACCGACGAGGGCAGTCAGGAGTACGCCCCCGACCCACCAGCGGTTTGTCCGGCTTCTCATAATTAAGCCCCTCAACAACACGGAGAGAACAACCGCACCTCCAATCGCCACCGTCTCAGGGCAGGTTGACGGCTTCTCCACCAGCCCGGGTGGTCAGCGCGCGGAACGTGATCAGGTCGAGATTATCACTGATGAACCGGACCGACCCATCGGCCATACAGAAGTTCGCACCGCCGTGATGTTCACTGCCAAACGCGTTGATACGCTCATCATATTTCACAGTATCGCAGGGGTTGGTCACTTTATAGTTGATGCGAACCCACGACGAGAGGATGGTATCCCCGGGGGCACGGAAAGCCCACCAACCCCAGGCGATCAGATTCCCACCACAGCCACCCGCAGCGGTCGGCCCATCAAATACCGGGTCGAGGAAGCTCCGCTCGCCAAAAAGGATGGTGTTACTGGTGCCGTCGGTAATGTCGAGCATCTTGACAACCATTTCAGGATAGGCGGCGCCCGTCACAGGAATGATAATTCCATCCCGGAGCAGCAAGCCGGCGCTATCGCGATAGGAGCGGGTGCCGGCGCAGCCGTAATAACTGGTCAGGCCATAGTCGATTTGCGGGTTCCGTGGCGTGGTGTCGATGGCCGGCCGGGGCAAGACTGGGTCACCCGGGCAGACCAAAATCTTGATCTCTTGCGCCCCCCGCGCCCCGGAAGCTACAGTGCCAAAGTTGTTGTTCTGATTCACATAATCCCAATTGCGTTGCAAGTTGTCTTGCTCAAAAAAAGGCAACATGTCAATGACCCACGTTTTGATCGGGGCAATCCGTCGATAGGCTTGCGGGAAGTGACCATAAGCATCATGGAAGCTATGGGATGCCAAGCCGACCTGTTTCAGGTTGTTTTGGCAGCTCATCCGCGCCGCGGCCGAGCGAACTTTTTGTACCGCTGGCAAGAGCAGCCCAATGAGGATCGCGATGATGGCGATGACCACCAACAGCTCAATGAGCGTAAAACCTCGACGACGCATGACCAAACCTCCGGAGAGAAGT
>JANWYJ010000068.1 GCA_025055115.1 Gemmata sp. | reverse complement strand
ACATCACCCACCAACGCTACAAGCCCTGATTGCGAATATCCGTAAGGGTTTCATTGATTTGGAACAACACAATCATGTTCTCGCACAAGATACGGAGACAAAAGGGGCCAAAGATTATCAGTAAAAAACCACCAAAGCATGTGAATAAACTCATGCCCGACTTTCCTCGAACAGGATCAGTCTCTACAAGCAGGCCACCAAAAAAGAGAAAAACTCCGATGACTATACATGATGCGGTGCCAACCCAGAAGAAGATCTGAATCAGAATCGGTGAGATCATCCGCCGGAAGAACAGGTAATCCAAGAGAAGTTGTTTCCCGTACGCCTTCCTCTTCCTCATCAGCCGGTAGTCTGTATCATCATCATCAAAATCACTCGGTCCGGTCGAACTGGAAGACGACGCCATTCCCGACCAGCCAACACTGGCAGAGCCACCTTTGGGGGTAGTTGTCGCGGTACTCGTCGGGGGGGACGATGCCGCCGATCCGTCCGGGAAAAGCCCTTTCACTGTCTTGGCGGGCACACCCTCGGCCACGCCTTCTTTCCACACCATGTCGTCGGGTAGAATCATCCCCCGATTGGCCAAATCTCGCAGCTGTTGCGAAGTCACCGGGCCGTAGGTCTTACCCCCATGAGAATAATACCACTGGGCGGCCATCGCCATAACCTCCCTCAGAATGCTGAAAAATCAAAATTCTTGCGATTGCGCAACAGTCGCTCGTTCGATTGTTACAACAAAATAACCTTATCTGTACTAGCCGACAACCTATTGTGGTAACGTATCCAGTTGTCAATTAAAATATGAGCAATTGTTCAGAAAATGCAAGGGCCGCCGCGCCAAAATTCACGAAATAGTCACAACGACCCGTAGAAATTCGGTCAACAGCAAAATTTTCAGGGGGAAGCTCATCAACGATAACGAATCCGACATGATGCGTGGACAACGCGCTGCCCACGGCACCGCCGCGGGCGACGGCCCCCCGTTGGTCCCTGTGATCCTCAGGCTGATGGGACTTTGGGCAGCCCCCTCAACCCCGGGCGGGCACGCCGACACCAACAAGCGCTTGTGATCCTTGAGGCTGATCGGGCTGGGCGGCGGCTCGTTGGGGTTGCCGGCTCCCAGGTCCGCCTTGACCGAAGCTTCCTCCGCCGGGTATCGACTGCCAACCCGATTTCCGTGGTGCCAACCCGAGTTAGGCAGGAGGTAGCGGATGATGCGTGGACTGGTTGTTGCGGTCGTGGCGGTGGTGGCCGATGCGCCCGGGGTGGTGGCCCAAACGGTCACCCTGGCCGAAACGGCGGCGGCGGGTGATTGCTTCCACTACCACCTCGAACTCGATCTCCGCGGCCAGATGCTTATCCTGCACGACGGATCGAAACACGAACTGCGCCTGGAAGCGAAAGCACGCCATAGTTTCAGTGAACGAACGCTGGCCGTGGTCGATGGCTGGCCCGCGCGGTCGGCCCGGTACTACACCGATGCCGTCGCTTCAGCCGTGGTCGACGTTGAGAAGATGCAGCGGACCCTGCCCGCCGATCGGCGTTTGGTGGCGGTTCTGCGACGTTCTGAGGGGCCGCTGTGTTTCTGTCCCGCTGGCCCCCTGACGCGCGACGAACTCGATCTGGTGACGGAGCATTTCAACCCGCAGTGCCTGGCGGGCTTATTGCCCGGAAAGCCCGTGCAAGTGGGCGACACCTGGAACCTCAGCCCAGCCGCGGTGCAGGCCGCGTGTCTGTTCGACCGTCTGGTCAAGCACGATCTCACCGGTCAGCTCAAAGCCGCGGCCAACGGGCAAGCCGAGTTTTCCCTCGCAGGGACCGCGGAAGGGATCGAACACGGGGCCGTCGTCAAGTTAGCGATCACCGCCACCGGCACCTTCGACCTCACCACGCAGCGCATCACCACACTCACCTGGAAGCAAAAAGACCAACGCGAGCAAGGGCCGATCGCCCCGGCGTCGCGCGTCGAAGTGACGCTTCACCTGAAGCGCCAACGCCTGGCCAACATCCCCCAAGAACTCGACGATAACGCCGTGGCCGCAGTCCCTTCGGACGCCATTCCCGCCACGATGACGCAACTGCGCCACGACGACCCCCACGGTCGCTATAGCCTCGTCTATCCCCGCGATTGGCACATCACCGGGCAAACCGAACAGCACCTGATTCTCCGCTTGCTCGACCGCGGGGAATTCATCGCCCAAGCGACTGTGCTAGCGTGGAAGAAAGCCCCGCCCGGCCAACACACCCCGGCCCACGAGTTCCAAAAAGCCGTCCAGGCCACGCCCGGTTGGGTCGCCAAACGCGTTCTGGAAGATCGGGAAACCACCACCGCCGATGGTCGGTGGCTGTACAAAATCGTCGCTGAAGGAACCACCGACGACGTTCCGGTACTCCAGAGCTTCTATCTGCTGGCCGGGCCGCAAGGCGATCAAGTTGCTCTGACGGTGGCCATGAAACCCGAGCGGGCGAAAGCCGTCGGCTCCCGGGATCGCGAGCTGATCGAAGCCATCCGCTTTCCGGCCAAAAAGTAAAACGTCGTAGGACGAATACCGCGCCTGGTGGCTCGATCGGCACGAAAACGCCTCTTTTGGCTGACGCGGAATCGCGGCATCCCAGTTGCTCTTCCCTGCCGGCATCCACCGGATTACTCTGGTGGTGACGAAATTGTCGAGTCGGTGAGGGACGAGGAATGACTGAGCCGTCGATGACGCCCACGCCAACGGATAGGGTCACCACGACCGACTGTGCCGAATCGGCTCCGGCCCCCACGGTGCTGCCACTGGTGCGGCTGCTGCCACCCCCTCCGGAAGGGACCATTCTCATTCCCCCTGAACCGGTGGAACCGCCCCGCCGCAGCTGGTTTTTGCTCCAGTTGGTGACGGAGTGCCGCCTGGCCGTGCAGATGTATTTCGATCCGCGCTACCGCCTCAGCCGACTGGGCCAAATCGCCTTTCCGCTGTTTTTCATTCTGTTGGGGCTGAACTATTTCGTCTTTTCGGTGTGGTTCTCCATGGCGATTGTCAGCCCGGTGGCCGAACGGCTGTTGGATATGCTCTTGGCGATTGTCGCCTACCGGATTTTGCAACGCGAACTCGATCGCTATCGCGCCGTTCTCGATTACCTGGCGCACTATAACAACCGCAGATAGCCCTCCCAAGGCAGTCCACAGCCCCCGTGCGGACCGCCCCCACCGATCCACGGCGCAAATACCGGCCCCGCCACGGGTCAAGGCGTATTCTGAAGTGAAAAAGATGGCTGGTTTCGTGGTATCCATGGTGGAGATTCGGACTCCTCAACCGTGGCACCAGCCCCAGACGCGGCAACGCCCCCGTGCGTCGCCTTGTTACGAGAACTGTGAATTCTTATGATCCGTTTGGGTGTCAACATCGACCATGTGGCCACAGTGCGGCAAGCCCGGCGTGCCCACGAACCCGACCCGGTTGCCGCGGCCATCCTCGCCACCTTGGGCGGAGCCGACGGCATCACCATTCACTTGCGCGAAGACCGCCGCCACATCCAAGATCGCGACGTCTTCCGCTTGCGGGAAACCGTCACCACACGCTTGAACCTCGAAATGGCCACCGCCGAGGACATCCTGGCCATGGCCGTGCAGGTGAAGCCCGACGAAGCCACATTGGTACCCGAGAAGCGGCAAGAACTGACCACCGAAGGCGGCTTGGACCTGCTCGCCAACACCGCCACGGTGCGGGCCGCGGTGCAACGCCTCCACGACGCCGGCATCGCCGTTGCGCTTTTTATCGATCCTGAGCCGGCCCAAATTGAAGCCGCCAAAGCCCTGCAAGCCGACGCCATCGAACTCCAGACCGCCAGCTACTCCGAAGCCCGCGGCGCTGCGGCTATCGCCCACGAATGGGAGAAACTACGTGCGGCCACCGCCTTCGCCCTCGGTTTGGGCTTACACGTTCACATGGGCCACGGGCTGAACTACACCAACGTGATCCCCATCGTCCGTATCCCGGGCGTTGAAGAACTCAACATCGGGCACAGTATCGTATCCCGGGCGGTGCTGGTGGGGATGGAACGGGCCGTGCGCGAGATGAAACAACTGCTCCAGCACCACGCCCAGGCCCCCCACCGCCCACCCACCAGCGCCTGACCCCCCCTTTCCACCGGCAGTGGGCAGCCTGGCGCATCGAGCGGTGGTGACGGCTGGCAGGCGGTCTGTGCTGCGGCCGTGTTTTCCCCTCTGCTTCCCCGGGCGCCTCCGTCGGTGCAGACTTGGTGGAAATCGTTAATCCTTCCCTCCGAGTGTTTTCCCCTCTGCTTCTCCAGGCGCCTCCGTCGGTGACGGCAAACGTTTATCCAGGGCTGCTCGGCAACGGTTGGTGGCCGTTTTTCTGTGTCAGTCCGTTGGTGACACCCAACCCGCCACAACGGCTTCGCGGCATCCGAATCCAGACACGCTCTCATCGGTTGCGCTGGAGGGAGTTGCGCTGGAGGGAGAAGGCCGTCGTGGTCGTGCCCATCCCGGCAACCAGACGGTGGGCCACGCGCTGGAAGTGGAAGTTAGCTCTTTCGGCACTAAAATTCTTGCCCTCTCGACGGCAACCAGACGGTGGGCCACGCGCTGGAAGTGGAAGTGGTCCACGGGTTGGTAACAGGGCGTCGGGTCCTTTCGCCCACAACGCAGCAACGAAGGGCCAGGTAGCGGTTGCTGTGGGTTGTTGGCAGGGGGGAGCCTGAAGGCTGTGTTCCGCGGCGCACGGCGCGGTGGCGGTTGCTGTCGGTTGTTGGCAGGGGGGGAGCCGTGAAAGCACGGTTCACAGGCGCAAGGCGCGGTAACGGTCGCCGTAAGTCGCTTGCAGATGGGCCGGCGTGAAGACTTCCCCCACCGGGCCGCTGGCAATTTTGCGCACGTTCAGCAGCATCACCCAATCGAAATACTCCGCGACGGTGGCTAGGTCGTGATGCACCACCACCACGGTTCGCCCTTGGGAACGCAGTTCGCGGAGGATGTCCACAATCGCTTTCTCGGTCACGGCGTCCACGCCTTGGAAGGGTTCATCCATCAGGTATACCGCAGCCTCTTGCACCAAAGCGCGTGCCAGAAAGACCCGCTGCTGCTGCCCTCCCGATAGTTGGCTGATCTGCCGCTGTGCGTAGTCGCTCAGACCCACCCGGGCCAGTGCCGCCGCCGCCGCGTGACGCTCTGCGGCTCCCGGTCGACGGAACCAGCCCAAGCGTCCGTAAGTGCCCATCAAGGCAACATCGAACACTGTGGTCGGGAAATCCCAATCCACGCTCCCCCGCTGCGGCACATAGGCGATCGTCTGCGACCGCGGCGAATACCGCCGGCCATGAACCAAAACGTCACCCGACACCGGTCGGATCAGCCCCAGGATCGCCTTGATGAGCGTCGTCTTACCGGCTCCGTTGGGGCCAACAATGGCCATCAGCACCCCCGGTGGTACGCTCAGGTCGATATCCCACAGCACCGGTTTGTCACGATAAGCGACCGTCAGATCGTGAACTTCAATCGCCCAGGGCGACGAAACCACCGGCGTCACCAACGACTCAGCGCGGCTCATTCCCGATTCCGGCATGACGCGATGCTCTCCCGGTGGGTGTTTCAGTTCCCCAGTGCCGTCACGATCACCTGCACATTATGCCGAATCATGCCGCAGTAAGTGCCTGCCGGTGTCTCAGGGGGGCCTAAGGCATCCGAAAACAACGCGGTACTGCCACCGATAAGCTGCACCGTGTGGCCATAGTCACGCTGGCAGGTGTCGAGAACCGCTCTCAGCCCTTCGTCGGGCACCGAAGTTTCCGTGAACACCGCGGGAATCCGGTGTTCACTGAGATACTTGGCCAATTCGATCCGGTCCTTGGTACTCGTCTCGCTCGCCGTACTGACACCCTGCAAGCCGCGGACTTCGTAGTGGTAGGCGGCCCCAAAGTAGCGGAACGCATCATGCGAGGTCACGAGTTTCCGCTTCGCCGACGGAACTTTGGCCAATTCGCGGCGAATCTCCCAGTCGAGAGCCTCCAATTCCTTCTGGTAGGCGGCGGCATTCGCTTCGTACAGGGGGCGCCCAGCGGCATCGAGTTCGGCCAAGGCGTTTGTCACCGTGGTCAGGCATTTCGCCCACAGCGAAACGTTGAACCACACATGCGGATCGAATTCGCCACCCTCGCCATCCGCGGGCAATAGTTCCGCAGGCGCCAAGGCCGCAGTGACCGCAACAGCCCGAAAACGGCCCGCATTTTTGGCCAAAAGATCAGCCATTTTGCCTTCCAGATGCAGACCGTTGAAGAAAACCAGATGAGCCGTTTCGAGCTTCTTACGATCGCCGGCCGTGGGCTGATAGCGGTGCGGATCAACCCCCGGCCCCATCAGCGTATCGACTATTACCCGCTCCCCTCCCACCCGCTGCACCAAATCGGCTACCAGTGTAGTGGTCGCCACAACGCGCACCGGCGGCTCGCGAAACTCCGGCGGCCCGTTGGAACAACCACCGCCACCCAACGCCAAGCCCACGACCACCACCGCCAGAACTGCATTCCGCTTGGCTGTGCCCATAATCGGTCCCAGGCTCCTCCGGCCTAACTAATAAGTTTCAGCTAAATAATATCATTAGTCTAAGCGAAACAACTCGCGAAGTCGAGACCTCCCCGGGGCAACGCGGCGAATTCCCCCTTCCTGCACCTGCAGCTGGTGACAGCTGAGGGGCAACACGGCGAATTCTCGATTCCTCGAGAGCGACTCGGCTGGCCGCGATGGCCGGTCATACGGTACTCTGAAAGCACCCCTTGATGGGGGAAGGGAATACCTTCGAACGCCACTGTGTGCCAGCGTCAGCACGCTGCAGCGCCGAAATGGCCTTATGTTTGGTGGTTTGCTCTCAGTGATCTACACTGTGGGGCGGCGTCAGGATGCTGTATCGCCGAAATGGCTTAGGATAGAAGGGATACTATGATGGCCAGTGAATACCGGCACGGCTTCAGCACGCGTGCCATCCACGCCGGGCAAGACGCCGACCCGGCCACCGGGGCTACGGTCGTACCCATTTACGCCACCAGTACATACACGCAAACGGCCCCCGGCCAGCACAAAGGCTACGAGTACAGCCGCAGTGGCAATCCCACCCGAACGGCCTTGGAAACGGCTCTGGCCGCTTTGGAAGAAGGCGAACGCGGCTTGGCCTTCGCCTCCGGCCTGGCGGCGACCACCGCGGTCTTCAGCGCCCTGCTGCGACCAGGCGATGAGGTAGTCGCCTCGGCCGATATGTACGGTGGTACTTTCCGGTTGTTGGAGAGGGTGTTCAAGCCCTGGGGGCTGGCCACGCGATACACCGAGAATGCTTCCCCCGCCGGCTTCGCGCAAGTGATGTCGCCCCAAACCAAACTGGTGTGGATCGAAACTCCCACCAATCCGCTGTTGCAAATCCTCGACATTGCCGCGATTGCCCAGCTAGCCCACGACCGCGGAGCCAAACTGGTGGTCGATAACACCTTCGCCTCACCGTATCTTCAACAACCGCTGAAATTGGGGGCCGATCTGGTCGTACACAGTACCACGAAGTACCTCGGCGGCCATTCCGACGTGATCGGCGGCTGTGTGATCGGCGCCAAAGACTTACTTGAACCGATCAAGTTCTACCAGAACGCCGCGGGGGGGGTTCCGGGGCCATTTGATGCGTACCTGGTTCTGCGCGGCTTGAAAACACTGGCCGTGCGGATGGATCGGCATTGTGAGAACGCTTCGGCTCTGGCGGAGTGGCTCGTCCGGCATCCCGCGGTGGCCCAGGTGTACTATCCTGGGTTGCCAGATCATCCTGGCCACGCCATCGCGGCCCGGCAGATGCGGACCTTCGGGGGGATGGTGTCCCTGAAGTTGCGCGGGGGTATCCCCGCGGCGCGGCAATTTTTGACGCGAACGAAATTGTTCAGTCTGGCCGAAAGTCTTGGGGGTGTGGAATCACTGGTGTGCCACCCCGCGACGATGACGCACGCGAGCATTCCCAAGGAGGTACGGGAAGCACGCGGCGTGGATGATGGGCTGATTCGCCTGAGTGTGGGGATTGAAGATGTCGCTGATTTGCGGGCGGATCTCGAAGCGGCTCTGGCTGGCCTTGAGAAGCTCTAGCGGTTAGCGGCTCTGGTCGGCCTTGAGAGGCTCTGGCGGTTAGCGGCTCTGGCTGGCCTTGAGAATGGGCTGGAGGGATAACCGCTTCGTGCCAAGCTCTCCGACCTCTTCCACAATTTCCATCGCGGCTGTTTCCCGAAGGCAACGATATTTCCAGCAAAAGGCCCCGCGCTGGGACAGTGGCTCGATCCCTATCGCCCCGGCGCGTGCGATGGCAAGGGCTGGGGGGCGTCACAGATGGGGAGGTCGGCCCGACGGCTACCGGCCGCAATGGCGATGGCCGGGGGGGCCTCACCGACCGGCCTCACCGACCGTGGGCATCATGTCCCGATGGGGTAGCCAGTTGCACGTCCACGAGATTGTCGAAGAATGTTGCACCGCCGCCGCGGTCGGTGAGTGCGGTGCTGGTGGTCGTGTTGCAATTGACGCCATCGTCGGTCCACTTCCGCCACCACAACCCCAGCGACACGACCACTCCCGGTTTGACGGTTTCCGCGACGATGGCCTTGGCTCGGAAGCGCCCGCGGTCATTGAACACTGTGACCATCTGCCCGGTGCGAATGCCGCGGGGGGCGGCATCGAGGGGGTGAATCTCGAGGGTCCGTTCGTTCGCGGCTTTCCGCAGGGAATCGATATTGACGAAGGTGGAGTTGAGAAACGGTGGGGCCGGTGGGGTCAGCAGTTGCAAGGGGTATTTCGCGGCCAGTTGCGGTTGGGTTTGGGGGTCTTCGTGGGGCGGGATGTAGTGCGGCAGCGGATCGCGGCCGGCGCGGGCTTCCCGTTCGGAATACAGTTCGCACTTTCCCGAAGGGGTGGGGAATACCCCGGTGGCAAATGGTGCCCAATCGCGCGGGAGATTGAGTCGCTGTGGCCCCGCGCAGGTCGCTGCGAGGGTGAGGCCGCGGAAGGAGCTATTGTTGGCCGAAGTTGTTCTTTCCAGCGCTTGCCGGGCGAGTTCTTCATCGGAGATGTCAAATAGCTCCGGTTCATAGCCCATTGCGCGAGCCAGTAAGCGGAAGACCTCGGTATTGGGTTTGGCTTCGCCCAGCGGCGCGATGGCGGGATTGTTCGCCTGTACGTACAGATGGCCGTAACTGCCGTGAATGTCGAAGTGTTCCAGTTGCGTGGTCGCGGGCAGTACGATGTCGGCGAAATCGGTCGTATCGGTGTGGAATTGCTCGTGAACGACGGTGAAAAGGTCGTCCCGAGCCAGCCCGGCCAACACGCGCGATTGGTTCGGGGCCACGGCTGCCGGGTTGGAGTTGTACACGAACAACGCCAAGATCGGCGGGCCGGGCAGTTCGCCGTGGAGGGCTTCCGCCAACTGCACCATGTTGATTGTTCGTGTCCCTGGGGGGATGAGATCGGGCCGGGTGAGGAATTCGTCGTCGAACGGATAGGCTTTGCTGGTGCTGAGGAAAGCGCCGGCTCCCGGATAGCGCCAATCGCCGGTCAAGGCGGGCAAACAGACAATGGTGCGAACGGCCATCGCGCCGCCGCCGTGCCGCTGGAGACCATAGTTGAGGCGAATGAGGGCCGGCCCACCGAACAAGTGCCGTGCCCTGGCATATTCGCGAGCCAAGCCTTCGATTTCGGCCACGGTCAGCCCGGTGATCCGAGCCACCACGTCGGGCGCGTACTCAGTGGCCACCCGCTGACGCAGTTGGTCAGCCCCCACGCAGTGCTGCGTCAAGAAGTCGCGATCCTCCCAGCCTTCGCGGAAAATGATATGCATGATCGCCAGCGCCAAGGCGGCATCGGTACCGGGGCGAATGGCGATCCATTGGTCCGATTTCTGGGCTGTTGGGCTTCGGTAGGGGTCGATGGTGACAATCTTGGCCCCCCGTTTGCGGGCTTCATGCTCAATCCGCCAGAAATGGCTGTTGGTCACGGCGGTATTCGAACCCCAATTGATGATGTAGCGGCACTGGACGCTCGCTTCCGGATCGACCATCGCTCGCGTACCGAGGGTGATGTCGCAGCCGGCGGCCCCGGCCGTTGCACAGATCGTGCGGTCGAGCAAACTGGCCCCCAAGCGGTGAAAGAAACGCCGATCCAGGCTGCCGTACATCAGCTTGCCCATCGTGCCGGCATAACTATACGGCAGAATGGCTTGCGGCCCGACCGCCGAGGCCGCGATGGCGCGGAACCGGTCCGCTATCGTGGTGATGGCTTCGTCCCAGGAAATCCGGGTGAACTTGCCCTGGCCCTTCGGACCGATCCGTTTTTGGGGGAAAAGCACCCGGTCGGGGTGGTACACCCGCTCCAAGTAGTGGTGAACCTTCTGGCAGAGAAAGCCGCGGGTGAAAGGATGGTCGGGATCGCCGCGCAAGTCCACCGCCTGGCCCGTGGCCGGATCGACGCTCACAAGCATGCCGCATGTGTCCGGGCAATCGTGCGGACAAACGGCCTTCACAGTACGCACGGTTTCCAGAGAACGACGCATCCGTTTCCTTCCTCAGATGATGAAACACAGATGATGAAACCCATCGCGATCCGATGACTCCGCACCAGCACGCGGCGACCGCGGAATCGGTTCGCACGGCAGGGGGGCACGCCTTGTGGCTTTGGGGCCTCCACCCCACTCCCCCCGCGCCCGCTGTGGGCCATGACGACGAAGCCCGCCCAGAACATCACCGCCCAGGACATCACCGCCTGTCGCCACGTCACGGCCCTTCCGCCCCGACCGGGCGCTCGTGCAAGATTCCGGCCCGATCTGACCCGGAGCCGATTGCGGCTGCGCCAGGCCCCACGATCAGACGATCGCCGGTCCCCGATGGGCTTACTTCCGGTCCGATCAGCTCATTCGGCAGATGAGCGTTCATCGTGGGAATAGCGTTCATCGTGGGAATAGCGACGACCTCTGCCCGCGGCCGACCCATTCCGATGGCCCACCCCGCGGATCGTGGCCGAGTTTGACAGGGGCGAACAACTCATTCGCCACCGGGTGAAGCCGGCCATATATTGCTCATAGTCCCTGGCGAATCCGGGGCCTGGCGAGCGACCCTGCCGCTCCGACACCAGAGAACGTGGGCACTCGTTGAATTCTCCATAAAATCCGAATCTTTCCCTTGCTCGTATTTCTTGGGATAATCAGAGTATCGGACAGACGCGGGCCGGTCCGTTCGCCACAAGCCCATCTTTGCACAGTATTATTGGGCAGAAGGATCAGCACCCATGCCGGCACCTGCCAATGTGCCCGATTATTTGGAATTAGTCCGCAAAAGCGGCTTGGTTGCCCCCGAGAAGATCGACCAACTGTTGGCCCAACACCGTGCTACGGGGACGCCACAGAACGTCGATCAGGCGGCGGCTTTTCTCATCCGCGATGGCCTGCTCACCTATTTCCAAGCCAAACAGATCAAATATGGCCGCTACAAACGCTTCACGATTGGCTCGAAATATCGCCTCTTGGAGCTGATCGGCGCCGGCGGCATGGGCGCGGTGTACCTGTGCGAACACATGCTGATGAAGCGTTTGGTCGCCTTGAAAGTACTGCCCCATGAGAAAATGGCCGATCCGTCCAACGTCGATCGTTTTTACCGCGAAGCCCGGGCGGTGGCAGCCTTAGACCACCCCAACATTGTTCGCGCCTACGACATCGACCAATTCGACAAGCTCCATTTTTTGGTCATGGAGTATGTCGACGGGCACAGTTTGCAGGAGATTGTCGCCCGTTATGTCTTACAGAGAAAGTTTTTTGACCCCATTCGAGCAGCTCACTATATCGCGCAGGCGGCTGTCGGTATGCAGCACGCCCACGAGCTGGGGATGGTCCACCGCGACATCAAACCGGGCAATCTCCTGCTCGACCGCACCGGGGTCATTAAAGTCCTCGATATGGGACTGGCCCGTTTTTTCAACAAACAACAAGATAGCGTCACGGAGAAATACGACGACAAGTGTGTGTTGGGAACGGCCGACTATCTGGCTCCGGAGCAGGCGGTTACGAATATTGTGGATGTACGCGCGGATATCTATTCGCTGGGGGGCACGTTGTACTTCTTGCTCACCGGGCAAACACCGTTTCCCGAAGGCACGATTGCCGCCAAGCTGGTAGCCCATCAAACTCGCGAACCGAAGCGGGTGGAGTCGTTCCGCTCGGATGTTCCCGCGGGGATATTGGCGGTTTTGCGGAAAATGATGGCCAAGGATGTGGACGAACGCTATCAGACTCCCCTTGAGGTGGCCGAAGCGTTGGCCGAATGGACGGAGATTCCCATTCCGCCGCCGCCGGAACGGGAAATGCCCAATTTGTGCCCGTTGGTGCGTTCGCTGATTGGGGGTCCGGCGGACAAGGGGGCGGCGCAGCAATCGTTATCGCGGTTGCTGTTCGCACCCGGGCGTGGGGTGTTTACCCGAGTTGGCGGCAGTTCGGTGAACCTCCGGCCCCGCGATGGCAGCAGCAGCACCGATTCGGCCACGGCCAGCAATGCGGCTTTCCCCGTGGCCCCGGGGGAAACGGCCGCGTCCCCGGCCGCAGCGCTGGCTTCATCCCCGGGTAGCACGCGCTCCACTCCGCCAGCGCTGCAGCCAGGGAAAAACGGCTCGGGCGCTCACACCGCGATGAAATCGCCCGTGCGAACGACGCTCTCGGGGCCGATGGCGGAGTTCGATTCCGCGCCGCGCGTTTGGGGGCTTCCGGTTCGCACCTGGTTGGTGGGGGCGGCCGCCATCGGCGCGGTGGTGGTACTGACGGTCGCGGTGACCATCGCTTATAAGTTGGGACAAGATGCCGGCAAGCTTCCTCCCCAACCCACCCCGCCGCCGGAGGCCCACAGCCCCAGCGATCATCTCCCTAGCCCTGCGGATGTTCTCCTCACCCCGGCCCAGGCGGCCAGCAAACTGGGAGAAGTCCATACGGTGGAATTCACTGTCCGCTCCGTGAATATCGGGGCCGATGTCCTCCTCAATTCCGAAACCGAACTGACCAACAAAAACCTCTCGGTACGGATTCCTGCAGCCTACTTCCAATCCAGCGGCCACCGCCGGGAACAACTGGAACACGAGTATCTCGGCCAAACGATCCGCGTGCGTGGTTCGATCACTGCCGATCCGATCTTCGGCCGGATCATCGACGTGCGCACACCCCAACACGTTATCATCGTCAACCGCGAGTGATGCCCGCAACCACCCGGCCACCATGAGGACGGCCACGGATCGTCGGCCCCCAGATGCCGAGGACAGTTGCCGACACATCCGCAGCCCTTCAACACAAACGTATCCGGAGGGAAGCCCTACGAGCATCACAGGCAGTCCCACGAGCACCACAGACCGGCCATCGACCCACCCAACTTTCAGCCCGGCCCGCGTGGCCGTTTGGCCGCGGTCGCAAGTGCCGCAGAGGCTTGGCGGCGCGTTTGCGGTGGGGTGATGACCGATTCCGGGCGACCAACGATGGACTGGAGCCGTTGGCGGATAAGAGCGGCGTAGTGAGCCGACAGTTCGATGCCGAGGTAGCGTCGTCCGAGCTTCTTGGCGACGGCCAGGGTGGTTCCACTGCCGGCGAAGGGGTCGAGCACGAGGTCTTCTGGGTTGGTGGTCGCTTTGATGATGCGCTCGAGGATGGCTTCGGGCATCTGGCAGGGGTGGCTTGTGCGCTCGCGGAAGGTTCCACACACACGGGAAGCGTACCAAGTGTCGCTTTCGGGTTGGAAGTGTTCTTCACTTTCTTGCGGGCGGAGGACCCAGGTGTCGTCGGGGAGCTTGCCGGCGGGGTTGGCTCGGGCATCGGCGTAGGTGCTTATCCGGGCTGACTTGACGCGGATGGCATCGGCGTGGAAGGTATAGCGCTTGGGGTCGCGGACGTAATAGAGGATGTGGGCATGGCTGCGGTTGAACTTCTTGGTGCAAGCGACGCCAAAGGTGTAATGCCAGATGATCCAATTGCGCCAGTGCAGCCCGGCTTCGTCGAGGAGGATTTTGTGTTCGGCGGCGAATTCATCGCCAATGGCCAAAAAGAAGCTGCCGGTAGGTTTCAGCACCCGGACACAGGCCGCAATCCAGGTTTTCGCCCAGTCCAGATATTCTTTTCGGCTGCGGCGATCGTTGTAGAGGTCGTAGCGATACCCGATGTTGAAGGGGGGATCGGCGAAAACCAGGTCAAAGGTGTGTTCCGGAAAGCCCGCTAGCACTTCGATACAATCCCCCACGATCACCTCATCCCAGCGCATTTTTCGATCCTTTCCCGATTTTCCGAGAGTTCTCACTTATCCGCAAACTTGTTATCACCGTGACATGCGCGCAAGGAGGGTTGTAGCGATTTTGCGGAAAACGTCGGGGCGGAGAGTCTGATTGTAGCGATTGGAGGAATTATGGTGGTTATTGGCGCTGGGATAGTAGGTTATTGGCGCTGGGATAGTAGGCGGGGGGGTACGAAGCCTGCTTCAACGGGGCCGCGAGACGGGAAGAAGGCCGGTGAACGAACGTCCGGCGGGCCACCGGGGCACAAGGCGGCCCGCCGCAGTGGTCAGCATCTGTGCGGGGACTGAACAACTACTTGGTGATGTTGCACACCAGGGTCGCGTAATTGCGGATTTCGTCGTATTTCTTGCCGGCGTGTTCGCCCTTCTTCGCCTCGATGAGTTTGGTGTAGACGGCATAGCGACCCGCGCCTTCAAACGGTGGCGTATAGCCGTCTTTATCCGTTTTCACGGCTTTCTTTTCGCCGGTGGGCAGGAGCACTGTGGTTTCGGCTTCCGGCACCGGTTGCCCCAGCGCCAGAACCCGGAAGCGGACCTTGCCACTGCCGCCTTCAGCAACGACTTCCAACGGCTGTTTGTCGCCGATCGGTTGGGCATTCGCCTTGCCGATCACGGCTTTGGGGAAGTACACGAGCTTGAACGGAGGAGCATCACCTTTTTGCAGAACGCCATAATCCGTCATGCCGAAGATGATGCGATCCCCGCTGCCCGGAAGATTGACCGCATAAAACGAAGGGCCTTTTTTCCAATCCAAGGGGGTATCCTGGCCTGTGGCCACCGTACGCAGCGTCAGTTTCGTGTTGGCGATTTTCTCGATGTTGACGTTTTCATCGGGGTCGAGGGTATCACTGAAAACCACTTTGGCCGATTCTCCCTTCTCATCGGGCACAATGAAGGGGAAGTGGGCGTGAGCTACGGCTACCGTCAACAGGCCCACGGTCAGTACACCAACCATGCGGTACATCGGATGTCTCCTGGAGTGAGGTCCGGCGCAGGATGTGCCAGCGGAGTTGTTGTAGAGGAACGGAAAGGGGGGAAAGTGTACAGATTGTCTCAATTCGTGCCAGCCCCTCAGTACGTCACTCGTCGGTGCGGATGAGCAGGTCCGGGATATCCGTGGTGACGCCGCGGACGGTGATTCGCTTGAACGGCCACTCCAGCGGCGGGGTCACGGGGACGCAACCGGTTGCGGTGACCAATAGCGTATCGACACTGGCGGCCGGTCCGATCCGCGGTTGCCACAGCAGCGCCTGACCGACGACAAACGGTTCGTCGCGGCCGGCGCGGCGGAGTTCTTCCGCGGGGAAACGCCCGGCCCCGTAACCGGGTTGGCTCATGCGGCCATCGAATTCCAAGGGGGTATTAGCCAGGAGAATCGACGCGACATCAGCCACGGAGGCAATGGTCGCTCCCGGTTCAGTGTAGGAGCGATAGACGGCGGCGAGTTTCACAGTGGCCTCATGGGCGATGCGGAATTCGTCGGTCGGGGGGCCGAAGCAAACCGTCCGCGCCGCGGTGACAAACAGGCCTTCCCATTCTCCTGTGGCTTGGACGACGCAGGAGCGCGTCACCGGGGCCGTGGAGAAGCCGGTGCGGCGGAATTTCACCGCCCGATCGTCGGCCGTGACACTGAGGGCTGCGGGATGAATGCCATGGTGCAATAACCGGTGGCCGAGTTGCCCCGCGATTTCCTCCTCGGTTTCGCCCCGGCGCAGGGTCCGGGCCGTCGCTTCGACCGCGTGGGCCACCCAGCGGCCCAGCGCGAAGTAGCGCTGCTGTTCATACGCGGTGAGCACCCGAACGAAAGGGCGTAAACGATCGTTGAGCAAAGGCACATGGGGAAAGGGTCGGTCGGCGGCGACGACCCGCCCGGCCGTCACGTTGGCCAACAGCTCCGAGCGACCGCCATACCATGCCCACTCCTTGAGTTGAAAACCGAGTTGGTCGATTTCTTCATCGAAGAACCGTTGGCTGTCGATGTTGGAACACAGTAGCCACCGTTGCCGGCCATTGGTGAAGATACCGGGGCGTTCGGAATCGGCGATCAGTCCGCGAACGGTTAAGCCCGCGGTGAACCACGCGACATGCGCAGGCATCAGCAGCAGGGCCGCTTCGCAGTTCATCGCCGCCAGAACGTCGGCGACTTGCTGCTGTTTGGCGTCGATATCCGCCCGGCGGGCCGCGATCAGATCGGCATTGAGCATAGCAACGCTGGGGAGGGCCAGAGAACTGGGGAGGGCCAGAGAAGCCGGTTCATTTTTTCAGCTGGCGACACCATTCAGTCAGCAACTCCACCCCCGCGGTATCGACGCGATAGGTGGACAGCGGCGGCATCTGGCCGCTATTAGGCCCACGCACGCGGAGGCGATGCAAAAGGACACTGCGCTCTGGGTCGCCCGGGGCGATGAGGCGGGCGTCGGGCCGATCGAATGTGGAGTGAACCGGTTTGGCGTCGATCAGCCGCATTTTGTCCCAGGGTGTGGCGAAGTGCAATTGCATAGACGCGTTGCCGCCACCGGCTTCGACATGGCAACTGGCACAATTGCTGTGCAAGTAGGCTTTGACGCGCTGTTCGAGCGGCTGCGTGCGGTCGAAGGGGTTGGGCAGTCGGGGCAGTTGCTCCGGCGCAGTCCACAGCAGCGGGCTGGGCTTGGCGGTGCGCTGGTGGGGTTGTTGCTGTTCGGCGGCATCGGTGGCCGCGCCCACTTCGCGCGCCCAATCGACCGTCAGCAAGCCCAGATGCTCCAGAACGCGCAGTTGGTTATCGGTGCGGCCGTTGGGGTAGGTGTGATCTTTGTTCATTTGGATTTCGCATAACCCCAAGACGAAGTTGGCGGCACGGCTATGGCAGACCATACATTCAGCGCGGCTGGGGTAGTGCCAGGGCTGTTGGCGCACGCCGGTGGGGGTGCGGATGGAGAAGGTGACGTCGGCGCCGTGGGCTTCAACCAGTGTGGCTTCGGTCCCCTCGGGGTTCCAGCGGTAGGAGTAGCCGTACCACTCCCCCTGCTGCTTGGTCAGAAAGCGGGTTTCGATCCACCGGCGGCTGGTGGGATCGCCTTCAGTCATTTCCAATGCAAAGCTTTTGATGAGCACGGTCTGATCGGGGAAGTTCCAGCCATTGTGGCGCGTGTAGGCGATGGTTCCTTGCGGAATGGCCATGAAGCGTTCTTTGTGGGCACCATCCGACCAGAACGGGGCATTCACCGAATACGGAATGACACCTGGTTTCATCCGGTGGTCTTTCACGGAATCGAATAGCCCACTGGCGCTGAGGGTCTTGGGGAAGGACGTGTCGGCCTGGGCCGTGTTGGGGGTGAGGGTGAAAAAGCCGCCATCGCCGGCGGGGGCATGGTGGCAGATGAGCAACTCCCCGTGCGGGTCGAAGGCGAAACCGGTGATCTTCAGGGACGTGATGGCGATCTTCTCATGCCAGACGATCTTTGTCCCGTCGTGCTTCACGGCCCAGATGTGGCCGGTACTGTAATCGCCGTAGATGTAGGCACCGCGGAGCTGTGGGTATTTCTGGCCGCGATACACCACGCCGCCGGTCAGCGAGCGGGCTTCGGAGTGGTGGTGTTCCACGGTCGGCGGGGTAAACGGTTTGGGTCCGGCGGGGCGATTCGGATGAAAGGGGTGGCTGCCTTCCATCACGCTCCAGCCGTAGTTAGCGCCCTTTTTCACCAGATAGGCTTGTTCCCAGAGGTCTTGGCCGTTTTGTCCGACCCACAGTTGCCGCGATTCGGCATCGAAGGTGATCCGCCAGGGGTTGCGCAGGCCCATCGCCCAGGTTTCCGGGGCAAAGCCGGGTTGGTCGACAAAGGGGTTGTCCGGGGGAATCCCGTAGGCTTTCCCCGCCGCGGGATGGTCCACGTCGATGCGAAGCACTTTCGCCAGCAGCAGGTCGGTGCGTTGCCCGGTGAGGTTGGTATCGGAGTCGGAAGTGCCATCGCCACTGGTCACATACAGCAAGCCCGTATCGTCGAAGCAGAGGGCGCAGCCATTGTGCCCATCCGATTCCCACGAGATGATTTCCTTTTCACTTTTCGGATCGATGGTGTAGGGCGGCTGGGTGGTCATGGTATAGCGGCTGATGATGCTACGTTTGTGCTTGTCGGAGGGGCGTTGGCCGTTCCAGCCGATGTAGACATAACCATTCTTCTTCCACTGCGGATGGAAGGCGATGTCGTAGGCGGTGCCGCCGTGGGGGGTCTCCAGGAGACGAACGGCGTCGCGGGCCGTGGTCTTGGCGTCAAAGGGGAACCGCCACAGCGTGGTGGCCGCGTAGGGGCGCGGTTGCGTGATCACGAGCATCTCGTGCGTCCCGGGAATACGCACGGTGATGATCGGATGCTCGGGCCGGTAGCCATCCAAAACCCGCGTGGCCACGAACGGCCGCGGCGGATCAGGGAAACCCTTCACCGTGCTGGTGGTGAGGGGTTCACGCTGTTCGATCCCCCGGGGCTTGGCGGTTTGCGCATCGGGGCCGGCAAAAGTCAGGGTGGCGTAGTCGTCGGTCTGATGGAAGAACGGGGGAATCTTCTTGGTGACGATGGGGGCAATGCAGGAGATTTCGGGTTCCTTCCAGCGGCTGTTGTAATCGAAGCGGGCGAGGTTGAACAACCATTTTTCACCCGGTACGGGGCGGCCACCGGTGCGGCGGAAGTCGGTCCACGGTATGCGGCCCTCCACACTCCAACCACGGTCGCTATCCTCGCGCTGATGGAGTGTACCACGCAGCTTCACCTGGGTTTCCAGGCGAAATCGCCCCACCTTCGCCTGATTCTCCAAAGTCCCCAGATCATAGAGGGGATAGAAGGCATCGAACCGAGTATTGGCGGCCGAGACTTGGAATTCATAATAACCCGTTTTCTCACGATCCGGGCGCAAGAAGAGTTCGAAGACATCGTTCTTCCACAAAGCGCCATCGTGTTCGGTAATGTCGGCGAACAGATCTGAGTCCTCCATTTCGGCATGGAAGTAGAGGTACTCGCGATCCCACAGCAGCCGGGCGGTGGTCGCAGTGCGGGCCAGGCGGGCCTGATCGCCTAACCACGGAAGGTGAAATGTGGTGATCGGTGGGGCATGCTTCCAGGCCGGTTCATCCGCAACGCCATCAATCGTGAGGGGCGTGTCGGCCCATGCGCAAACAAATTCGCGCGGCGGTGCCTTTTTCAGCGGTGCGGGAATCGGATGGTCCGCCGCGGCAGAAGGCGAGGTCCTTTCGCCTGCCGCGGTGAAAAGGCAGGCTGAAGCGATAAGAAGCGTGATCGCAATAACGCGGCGTGCCATGAACCCATCCATTGCCGGAAGGAATACTGGTGCTGTTTATCGTAACGGCGTAACGGCTCTGCTGGCAACCGGTTATGTGCGGTTGGAAACGAACCGGCGGAAAGCCGCTTCTGCTGCTCGCAGAACCGCTCCTGGGGCGCTTGCGGATTTGCGCCCAGAGAGGCTGCCAAGTCCTCCGATCGGCCGCGGGCCGGCTGTGGACACGGGGGTTGGGAAGAGGGGCGGTGCAGCCTGGCCCTTCAACGCGGGGGAGGATTTCCGCCCTGGCCAACGCAGCGGCACGACGGAGTTCCCCCGACCGAGGCAGCGCCGAAACTCAGCCCACCGCCGAAACTCAGCCCACATACACGCTTGTGGTCAGCCCCGGCCAGGGATGGAACCACTGCACGACCGACGGATCATTGGCCAACAAAGCGGGCGGTGCGAAGCGGGCCACCAGACCGTTATTGGGGGTCGTGGTGGTGGCGATGATGTCGGTTCGGCCATCGCCATCGGCATCGACCGCAGCCACACGCAAGCCTGTGGGGGCGCCCCAGGTGTACATACTGGCAATACTGATGTCGCCTGCGCCAGCGGCCAGGCCATAACCACTGACAACCCGCAAGTGGGCGGGGCCGCTTTGTGGTGCGGCGATGAGGTCGGCATAACCGTCGCCATCAATATCGCCCACAGCGATGTTCAGACCACTGCGCATCGAGGGGTCGAAGATGTAGAAATCGTTAGCGAGGCGCTGTGGCCCCCAGCCCAGGCTCAAGGCCCGGCCGTCAAAGATCGCAATATGCGGACCGGCACCAAATCCTGGTGCGGTGACCAAATCGGCGAAACCGTCGCGGTTGATATCGCCCATCGCCACGCGCACACCGCCGATGAAGCCGGGCAAATAGGCATAGAAACTCGCCAATTCCCCGAGATGGCGACCACTGAACACCTTGACATGTGGCGACAGACCCCCATCGGTGCCCACGGCGATATCGGGGATGCCGTCGCCATCCATATCGCCGGCATCGACCCACAGCCCGCCTTGATATCCCGGGAAGGGTTCCCAATCGGCCATCAGCGCCGCCGAGACACCGTCCCAAATGCGAATGCGGGCAGCAATACCAGGACCGGTGGCGGTGATCAGATCAGGCACACCATCCCGGTTGATGTCGACCCGAGCGATGCGCACACCGCCGCGATAGCCATCACCAAAAGGCACCACACGCAGCGCCAGACTGCCATCAGGTCGATAGACCGAAACGGTGGAGGGAAGAACACCGGCGTCGTTGGCCACGGCCCAACCGGTGGGGCTGGTGGTGCGTTGACTGCCCGCAATCGGCGGAGCCGCGACCGGGGGAGAAGACGGCAACGGTTGCGTCGTGGCAGGCGTCGGTGGCGTCGAGGCCGTGACCCGTGGCGGCGCCGACAAGCCGTAGGGCGTGTTCACGTTCACCAGGCCAAAGTCGGTACGCGTCGGATTGCGATTGGCATCGACGCTACTGACCGCTTCCAGGCCAGCGAAGGTGATTTGTCCGCGATAACTGGCCGCGACCGGATAGAACAATTGATTCCGCACAGGGTCGTTTTGCCGATAAATCGTTTGCAACGACCAGGTACTGCCATGCAGGGTGGCCAGGCGAATTTGTCCGGCGAATTGGTTGGCAAAACTGACCGGCAAGTGTTCGGCGGCTTCGTCGGAAAAGACGATATTCGCTCGGCCGGCCGCATCGAAGAACAACTGCGGGGCAAAGCCGGTGAATCGTGGTCCATCGCCGGCGACGTAGCGATCCGGCGTGCTGGTCACCACGCTCCGCTGCCAGGAACCCTGAACCAATGTGTGATACAACAGCTGCGAGCTTTGTGGCGAACCAGTGTTGAAGCGATCGACATAGTAACTGGCGATGGCCACCTGCCCGGTGGGCGAAATGGCAATGCTGGCGCCCAAACCGGCGTCGGCGGTGCCATCCTGTGGTGCCATGACCACCTGGGACGACCATCGACCACCGCGATTGGTCGCGTACATCAGCGTACTTTGGACCGTGGAGAAGGCCCCGGCGATATAGAATTGGGGTGTATAGGTAACATGGGCGAACCCTTGGGCATCAACCGCCAAGGAGAGAAAACGCGGTGCCCACCGCCCCCCCATGAACCAAACGTCCTGACTCAAGTCGGCCGTTTCGGCGATCCGGTTGAACTGCCACCGTCCGCTGGCGTTGGTGGCGTAGTGCAAAAAGCCGGTGCCGAAATTGCCCACCCCCGTGGCCAAGGCATTCGTCTCTGTAAAGATGAGGTGTATCGAGTTATTCGGCCCGGCGGCTGCAACCAGATTGTTCGGCCCCCATTGGCTGGTCCAATTCGGGGTGATCGTTTCGATCCACTGCCAGCCCGTGGTGGTGCGGGCGTAGTGCTGAATGAGCGTTTGATGCCGGTTGACGCTGCTATTCCACTGTTTTTCCAGGAAAAGCGCATGCGGCGTCCCATCGGTGGTAAAGACCAATTGGGCCGTCTGCGACGCTTTCTGAACTGCATCGCGCGTATGGTACTGGCTGGCCGTAAAACCGCCAGCCGACGCCACTTCCGTCTCGTGCCAACTGCCGGCGACACGCGAGCGGTACACGAGGGTGTCACCGTTCCAGACGAGTTGGCCAAGTTCGCCGCTGGGGCTGTATTGGGTCCAATTGAATTCACCCGCGGGTACGACGGAACCTGCGGGGGTGAGGCGATCTTCGAGTTGTTCAACCACCAATGGTTTCACGCACAGCGCGGGCCGGTTCGCGCGACGAGTCATCAGGCACCTGATTCGTTGCACGTTGAACCGCTGCAGGCATCCGCTCACCGACAACCAACGTTGCCCACGACGCAACCGGTCCGCAGGTTGGCGGTGGTGACCAGTGGCTTCTCGCGAGCGGCCGATGCGACCAGCGGCTGGGTTCTGGAGGGGGTCCCGAACGTAGACTGATTAGTAACGTCTGCCCGAATCCACGTCAAGATTCCTCCAAGGATTCTTGAGAAAATCAACGGCATTTCGCGCTGGGCCAAAAAAGGAACAATTCCCCTTCTTCGCCAATTTTTTGTGAAGTGCGCTTCGTAATCCGACCGAACGCCACTGGCTTCCTGCGGCGAGGAGCTTGCCCAAATTACCTCCGCTACCGGATGCTGGCTACCCCGACTAAGATGACCTCATGCACCCCCCGGCGATTCGTACTCATCGACTCACCCGCACTTATCGTAAAGCCCGTCCAAGGCGCTGGCCGTGGTCACGATCTCCCGCCTCGGCTGACACCGCCGAGCGCGAATTTATCGCCCTCAAGGACGTTACCCTCGAAGTGCAACCGGGAGAATTATTCGGGCTTCTCGGACCCAATGGCGCGGGCAAAACCACCCTCATCAAAATCCTCACCACCCTTTTAGCTCCCACTTCGGGTACCGCCGAAGTGGATGGCTTGGACGTGGTTCAGCACGCCCAAGCCATTCGCCCACGGATCAACATGGTGTCGGGGGGCGAATCCAGTGGCTACGGCATTCTCAATGTGCGCGAGAACCTGTGGCTGTTTGCACGCATCTACGGGGTACCCACCGCGGTGGCCTACGAGCGGATCGAACGGTTGCTGGCTGTGGTCGGCCTGACGGAAAAAGCCTCCAGCCGCATCAGTTATCTGTCGACCGGGCAACGGCAGAAAATGAACTTCTGCCGCGGCTTTATCACCGATCCGAAGATTCTCTTTTTGGATGAACCAACCTTGGGGTTGGATGTCACCAGCGCCCGGGCGATTCGGGCGTTCCTACGCCAATGGATGCAAGAAAAACCCCAGCGGACGCTGTTGCTGACCACCCACTACATGGCCGAGGCCGAGGAATTGTGCGATCGCGTGGCGATCATCGACCAGGGCTGCGTGCTGGCCTGCGACACGCCCGCCAACCTCAAGCGGCAAGTGCAGAAGTACCCGCTTTATGAATTGCGGCTGGCCCCCGGGACCAATGGCTGGTCCACCCTCGGCCAATTGTCCGGCGTGCACCAAGCGACCGCAACGACCACCCCCACCACCGTGGAACTGAAAGTGGCCTTGGTAGAAGAATCGGTTATTGGGGCTGTGGTACAACATCTGGTGACGACCGGCGGGCACATTCTGAGTCTCAAGAAGGTCGAACCGACGCTCGAAGATGTTTTCATCGAACTGGTCGGACATGGTTTGAACGACGACACCGCGGCCAGTTGGAACCAAGCACCCCCTTCCGGAGGGCCGTGATGTCGTCGCTGCGTTTGTTTCTGACAGCGGCTTTGGCGCGGACCTATCCGCGGGTAGCGTGGTTATTCCGCAGCAACTCGTGGATGATTCAAGAAACTGTTCTGCCGGTCCTGGCGGTGGCAGCTTTTGCCTACGCCTATCAGGCGATGCATGCCCCACCGGCGTACACGGGGTTGGTGGTGCTGGGAGCCGCCATGACCACCTTCTGGCTCAACGTGCTGTGGGGCATGGGGGCGCAACTCTATTGGGAACGCGACAACGGCAATCTGGAACTGTATGTCATGTCGCCAGCCCCCCTGATGGCCATTCTCACGGGCATGGCTCTTGGCGGTATGACGACGACTCTGGTGCGGGCCAGCGCCATCACGCTGGCCGGGGTCTGGTTGTTCGAGGTACCGATTCAACCATCGAGTTGGTGGTTGTTGGCGTTGGCCTTTGTCCTCACGCTGGCCGCTCTGTACGGCTTGGGGATGCTGTTGGCGTCGCTGTTTCTCGTGTGGGGACGCGGTGCCTGGCATTGGGTCAGCCTGTTGCAAGAACCTGTGTACTTGCTCAGTGGTACCAACTTTCCTCTCACGGTTTTTCCCCGCCTGTTGGCGGTGGTCGCCAGTGTCATTCCCTTGACGTTGGGGATGGACGCCATGCGGCAAGTCCTGTTCCGTATGCCGGGGGTGTTTGCGGTCGCAATAGAATTGAGTGTCCTGGCGGCATTGGCGGTGGTCTTTTTCGTCGCGGCCCGTGGGGCGTTGCGCTATCTGGAGCGGCGTGCCCGCGAAGAAGGCAAGCTGAGTGTGCGTTGGCAGTGACCGGACACCGTAGGGCAAGTCGGACGGCTATTGTTTGGGCGACAACCCACGACGGCGGGCGAGCGTCGGCAACCCCACTGCCACGGATGCGTGAGGCTCCTAACATGTCCGCATTGCTACTAATGCGCTTGGGCGGAAAGGGGTGTTATGCGTGTTCCGTTGTCGTGGTTGAAAGAGTATGTCGATGTCCCGGCCGACCCCGGGGCGTTGGTCGAACGCTTGACCCGGGCCGGGTTGGAAGCGGCGGCCGTCCGCGTCTACGGCCTGCCGGTACCACCGACGCTGCGGGTCAAGCCCGATGAAGCCGGCCTTGTCTGGGACCGCGATAAGCTCGTGGTGGCCAAGGTCTTGGCCATCACCAAACATCCGGATGCCGAGAAACTCAAGCTCGTCCAACTCGATTACGGACACAAACAACCCAAGCAGGTTGTCACGGGGGCCGAAAACATTGCGCCTGGGCAAAGCGGCATGAAAGTCGTCCTGGGCTTGTGTGGTTCCCGCTACTTCTTCACCGGCAAGGATGGCCAGAAAACCATCCTGACGCTCGAACCGCGGAAACTCCGGGGCATCGAAAACGATGCCATGTGCATGTCCGAATTCGAACTGGGGATCGCAGAAGAAAGCGCCGGCATCATCCTGCTCGACGAAAGCGATGGCGAACCTGGTACGCCGATTCAAGACGTTTTGGGCGAAATCGTTATCGAATTCGATATTCTCCCGAATATGGCACGCTGCCTGTCGATGCTGGGGATGGCCCAAGAAGTGGCCGCCCTCACCGGTGGCCGCGTACGCCAACCCGACCCCCACGTCCCCACGGCCGCCGAGGCCATCGACGGTCAGGTCCACGTTGTGATCACCGACGACCGCCTCTGTCGTCGCTATGCCGCGATGATCGTGCGCAACGTCAGCGTGCGGCCAGCGCCGCGGTGGATGCGCTCCCGGCTGCACTACGCCGGCATGCGCCCCATCAACAACATCGTCGATATTACCAACTATGTGATGCTCGAATACGGCCAACCGCTGCACGCCTTCGATTACGACATTCTTCGCCAACGCGCCGGCGGGAAGGCTCCCACGATCATCGTGCGACCCGCTCAGCCAGGCGAAAAACTCCGCACGCTCGATGGTCAGGACCGCGAACTGTCGCCAGAGAACCTTGTGATTGCCGACAGCGCCGGCCCGATCGCCCTCGCCGGGGTCATGGGCGGGGCCGAAACCGAAGTCACCGCCACGACACGCAATGTCCTGCTCGAAAGTGCCTGTTTCGATTTCGTCAGCATCCGCAAAACCGCGCGGCAGTTCAACCTGTTCAGCGAAGCGAGCAGCCGCTTCAGCCGGGGGGTTCCACCCGAATTGGTCCCCATTGCCGCCCAACGGGCTGCCCAACTGCTCCACACCCAGGCGGCAGGTACCGTGTTACGCGGCATGGTCGATGCCTACCCGGCGCCACTGGTGCCAGCGGTGATCGACCTGACCGCCGCCGAAATCCGCCGGCTGTTAGGCTTCGACATACCGGGGCCGGAGGTTGTTCGCATCCTCGAGGCGCTGCAGTTTCAAGTGCAACCTCAAGGCGACGACCACTGGAAGGTGACGCCCCCGCCCACCCGGCTCGACATCCAGGCCGGGGCCGCCGATCTGATTGAGGAACTCGCACGCGTCTACGGTTACGATCAGCTCCCAGAACGCTTGCTCCCCTTCGAGTTGCCGCCGCCGACGGGAAATCGCTCCTTGGAACTCGAAGAGCGCGTCCGCGACATCTTAGCCGATCTGGGCCTCCAGGAAGCCATCACCTACGCGCTAACCTCTCCCGAAATGGAGCGACGGCTAACACCGGTGATAACCAATGGCGAATTCGTCACATTGGTCAATCCCGTGTCGCCCGAACGGTCCGTGCTACGGCGTTCCCTGCTGCCGGGGTTGCTCTCCGTGGTCCAACACAACCTCGACCATACGGACAGCGTCGCGATGTTCGAACTGGGCCTGGTGTATCTACCACAAGCCGCCGAACCGTTGCCGGCTGAACCCCGCCGCCTGGCGCTGGTGGTGTGTGGGCGGCGGACGCCGGCGGCATGGGACGATCCGCAGGGCGTTGTTCCACCAGCCTACGATTTCTACGACCTCAAAGGCTTCGTCGAAGCCTTGTGCGGGGATTTGCACCTGGCCGACACGTCGTTTGTCGCGGTGCAAAGCGTCCCCTGGCTGCACCCAATGCGGGCCGCAGCCCTGACGCTCGCCGGCTCCGTGGTCGGCCATTTGGGCCAACTGCACCCGAAGGTCGCGGAAGCCTTCGGCTTCGCCGAACGAGCCGTGCTGGCCGCGGAATTCGACCTCGAAGCGATCCTGGCCGCCGTCCCACGCCGCTCCAGCTACCGGCCGTTCAGCCCCTTCCCACCTGCCAAGCGCGATATCGCCGTGGTGGTGCCCGAAACGACCACCGCCGAACAAGTGTTGGCCGAAATCCGCGCCGCCGGCGGCGAGCTGCTGTCGGCCGCCGCACTGTTCGACGTTTATCGCGGCCCCGGACTGCCGCCAGGTACGAAAAGCCTGGCCTTTGCGCTGACCTACCAATCCCACAAAGGAACCCTCAGCGACAAAGACATCGCCAAAGCCCACGAGAAGATCGAAGGGCGCCTGCGGCACGTTCTCAAAGCTCAGATTCGCGGGAAGGATTGGGTGTGACCCAACTGGGCGGCTCGGGCAAGCTCGCCCTCACACCCCGCCGCAGAGCGAGAATCGGCTTCTTGTGAATCCCAGCAGGCACTCGAGCCAGGGCCGGCAACCGCTCGGCCTTTCTCCCGCGGCCTTTCCCCCGGTTGCAAGTGGGTTCTGGCCCACCCAACCTGTGATGCCCGAGGATGAAGGGCCGCGCCCAGGCCGCGGCGAGGAAGTGGTCCGCCCTATCCAAGGCCGTGGGGGGCCGCCGCACCCCATCCCGCCATCACTTCCCGTATGCTTTCCCTTCGGCCCGGGGCGATGGTCCGTACCAGGAGCTAGCAGCCGTTGGGCTATCGGGGACCCGCGGCAACTTGGCCCGATCATCCGTTCATCCGGCGTGTTTTTTTCATCCGCCCTGGTTGTTCACCCGTAGAGAACCGTTCTTATCCACCCTGAATTTTTGCAAGTTATTGTCGTAAAAGAAATTACAACACTTCAGCCCGTGGTTTGGTCCGACTGCCATCGATCACAAAAAAAATCGCTATTTTGCGTCGGGTCGGAAAAATCTTCACGCTGTTTTCGCGAACAATACAGTGATGGCGGCAGGAGCCCGGTGTTCGGGACAGCCGAACCGCCCTGGACTTTAGCCCTCTCACACCGAGGTATTGCGCTATGCTCAAGAAGATGGTCATTTTGGCCGTGATTGGGTTCGTGGGCGTCACGGTGCTGGCCGGAACCAAGATCGGCTCGTACATCCGCTCCGAATTCCAAGAAGCCCGCAAACGGGTCGAAGACAACATTGCTCCGGAAAAAGAAATCGCCCGACTGCGCAACGAAATCAAATTGCTCGACAAAGACATCCTCAAAATCGTGGAACTGTTGGCCAAAGAACGTGTTGACGTTCAACAGCTGGAAGCCCAGGTCAAAGAGTTAGCCGCCCGCCAAGAGAAGGACAAGGCGTTGCTGACCAGCCGGGCCGAAGCGATCAAGAACGCCACGGAATTCGTTATGTTCGGCAACCGCAAGGTCCGCATCGACGCCGCCAAAGCTGAACTGCAAGAGGGTGTGAACCGCTATACCGCCGCGCAAAAAGCCTTGGATGCGATGGAGCAAACCCTGGCGCAACGGATCAAGAACCGCGACTTGCTCGAAAAGCAACTGGAAACCCTCAAAGATCAGAAGGAAACCCTCAAGGTCGCCGTCGATGGTATGGAAGCGGAACTCAACGCTCTCAAGTTGCAGCAAATGGAAAGCAAGTACCAAACCGACGATACGCGATTGGCCAAGATCAAGGAAGACCTCAAAAAGCTGCAAACCCGCGTCGATGTCGAACGCGAAAAGCTCAAACTGATGCCCAAAGTGTTCGAAGCGCCGGCCACTTCGGACATCAGCGGCAAGAGCGTCGATGACATCATCGCTCCGCTCAACGGCTCATCGAAAGCGGCCAACCGCCCTCGCGATGACGACTAACTAACCACGACGCGACCCCGGTGCCGGACGGCACACAGGTACTCAGCGACAACACCGCACACCCCGGGGATACGAACCGGGGTGTGCGTACTGCCGTTTCATCCGTACAAGAGATGCCGACACCGACCGATTATTTTGAGGGGGATACGAACCGGGGTGTGCGTGCTGCCGTTTCATCCCCAACGGTTTCGCCTGTGCGTTGCCCCCCGCGACCATCCCCCGCGGGCGAGCCTCCCGGACGCACCACCCCCGCGACCGGACAATCCCCTCCCCGCCCACGCGCGCCAGTGCGCCAACGACTGCGTCGTCGTCTTTTGGAATAGTGGGGACGGTGCTGGCGTAGCACCCGACAACCCCCTCTCCGCCCACGCGCCATTGCGCCCCAGCTGCGGCGCAGCGCCGGCCTGCCTATTTGCCGGGCCGCAATTGTAGGCCCGCCTGCCTATTCGCCGGGCCGCAATTGTAGCTAAGCACGGTGGCACCTACAATCAACAGCGGATAAACCAACAGCGGATAAACCCTCCTACGACCCAACAACCGGAGGTCGAACGGTGCTTGTGGAACCCGAACGAACGGCGTACGATCTCCGCTTTCGCCTGCTCGGATTCCCCATTCGCATTCACCCGCTGTTTTGGCTGGGGGCGGCCCTGTTGGGAGCCTTTACCCTCGATATGGGCTTCCAATACCTGCTGATCTGGATGGCGGTTGTCCTCATTTCGATTCTGGTGCATGAACTCGGCCATGCTGTGCTGTTCCGCTGGTTTGGCACCGAGGCGGCGATTGTGCTGTATGTCTTCGGCGGGCTGGCAATACCTCATGCCTTCGTGACGGGGCGCTGGCGGCGGATCGCTATCTCTCTGGCCGGGCCGTGTGCGGGTTTTCTTCTGTGTGCGGTCGTGTATCTGTCGAATCAGCAGTTCCATTGGGCGTCGAACCCGGAAGGTTTCCTCACCGCGGGCCGCGCAGTGGGCTTCTTTTATTTGGCTTTGCTGTGGGTGAACCTCTATTGGGGCCTTCTCAACCTCCTGCCGGTCGTTCCCCTCGATGGCGGGCAAGTGGCCCGCGAGCTGTGCGGTCTGATCTGGGGTCCCCGGGGAACTCGTATCGCGTTGCAGATTTCGTTGGTGGTGGCGGTCAGCCTGGTGGTTTATTCGTTGGTTTGCGTCGCAACCGCCAACGGACCGGCGCTAGCGTTTTTGCCCGGATGGCTGCCGCGTGGAACCATCTTCACCGCCATCCTCTTCGGCTTGCTAGCCTACACGAGCTATCAACTGCTGCAACAACTCCGCTGGACCGACGCCCACTGGGACGACCGGGTACCGTGGGAACGGTAAAATGCCCCTGGTTCACGACAGCGTGGATTCTCCGCCACCAGAGAACGACCAGCTGCCGCGCAAACGGGAACTCTTCACAACTTCCATGCCACCGGATCGGCGATCCTCGTCACAAACCTTTCTCACGCACCGCCGAAAGACCGCCCCACGAATCGCCTCACGCTTGTATTGTAACTGCCCAAGAGCAGTCGCATGTGTGAACATCGCATCCAGGAGCTTCTCACGAAGCGGAACGACCCAGAAGCCGCGGAGCGAACGTCCTGCTTCATGTGCCGCGACGGACCGGGAGCGGTATTTGTCTCTCAACCAACAGTGACCATATACGTCCCGAGGAAGCCGCAGGCTCCTTATGGGTTGTCATTATCGATACTGTTGGGATTCCCAACACCCGTTGCCGCAGCGGCGGTAGGATCGGTTGGCAGCTCTGAGCTAGGCTGCGCGGCGCTGACTGGCCTGGCTGCTGGGCGGTAGGTCCAGATTGCGGCATTCGCGGATCACATACGGCCGCTTGCCTTGGCTTTCGTAATACACGCGCGTCAGCACTTCGCCCATCAGCCCCAGGGAAACGAATTGGACGCCAATCAACCCCGCGACGGCCCCCAGCAAAAACAGTGGGTTTTGCGTCATGCCTGGCCCGGTGGTGTACTTCATCACGGCGCTGGCCAGCACACTGATGATTCCGGCCAGTACGCAGATCATCCCCATCCCACCGAATAGGTGCATCGGCCGGGTTTGAAAACTGCCTTGGAATTTCACCGTCATCAGGTCCAGCAGCACGCGAATGGTTCGCGTCAGATTATACTTCGACGTCCCGGCTGTGCGCCGATGGTGCCGCACCGGGATTTGTGTGACATGGGCCCCCTGTTGGACGATGAGGGCCGTGATAAAGCGATGCATTTCGCCGTAGAGCACCATCCCGGCGAACACTTCGCGGCGTACAGCGCGCAGCGTACAGCCGAAGTCTTTGAACGGAACACCCAGCACCTGGCGAATGAGAGCATTGGCGATGAGGCTGGGAATCTTGCGCACAAGCAGTTGGTCTTGCCGCTGGTGGCGTTGCCCCAGAACGGCATCATAGCCTTCCTGAAGTTTGGCCAAAAGCAAGGGAATGTCGGCGGGGTCGTTTTGCAGGTCCCCGTCCATGGTGATGATCGTTTCACCGCACGCGGCATCGAGGCCAGCTTGCGTGGCGGCGCTTTGGCCGAAGTTGCGGCGCAAGCGGACGACCTTCACCCGCTCGTCGGTCGCGGCGAGCTTCTCCAATTCGGCAAAGGTACCATCGGTACTGCCATCATCGACAAAGATGATTTCCCACGGTCCGGTTCGCGAACCATCAAGAACCCCCCGGACACGTTCGTACAGCGGCCGGGCATTCTCCCGCTCGTCCTTCATCGGCACCACAACCGAGACGCGCATGACCCGCTCCTTCAGATCACATCGATCGGGATTTCCAAGGGTTCAGACCCATACTGAACAAACGCTGTGGTTAACAGCTCAATCGGTTCGATATCGTGCAAGTCGCTATGGAGTTGATAGGCCCCTGCGGGCAAAGGCGGCACGCCGCAGACGATGTCGAGGAATTCCCCCGGATGGACCCACCGTGCCCAAAAGCCCGCATAGCCGCGATAAATCGGCTGCCCAGTAGGATCGGTCAGTGTGTAGCACAAGCGCAGCCCGCTACCCGCTCCGGGGGTGAACCGCCAGGGTTCGATCGCGGTATTGGTAGCCCGGATGGTGAACGTGAAGCCGCGTTGGGCGGGAAACTGCGGGGGGGTCAGGAGCCGTAATTCGGCCCGATACGGGCCGGGGCAGTAGGTGGTGTTCACCCAACGGCGCAAGCGCTCGGGCGCGTGCGTTTCGCCGCGTTCGGCCAGATAGCGTTCGTAATAGTCGAAGAATTGGCCCATTACGGCGGTGCGGCCCACCGGCAGATGCGCATAGCGCGGCGAGAGTTGCCGTCGGGCGGCCGCCAGGGTGTCGGGGGTGAACAACAGCCGCACGATGGTCGCCGCCAATCCGGTACGGTCGGCACCGCGTTGGCAGTGAATCACCAGCGGGTATTCGGTGTGGTCGAGGACGTCGATCAGCCGTTGCACTTCCGCCGGAGCCGGCAGCCGCTTGGCCGAAAGCGTGATATCTTCCTGATTGACATTGGCAGCATGGGTGACCCGGCACTCATTCCAATACCACGGCATGGTAAGTCCCACACCGCGGAGATTGATGACGGTGCGAATCCCTTTTTCCGCGATGAAGGCTTCGAGCTGCCCCGGGGACAGCTGCGCGGTGCGGTAGACACGGCCCGGAATCACCGTATGCGCGTTCGGCCCCGCCACCACACGCCCACACTCGGCCGCCAACCCGACCACCGTCGCTCCGCCTACAAGTTGCAGTAGCCGCCGGCGTGTCAGCCGGCGTTTCGGGGGTGCGGTCGCTGCCGGTAGCGGCCGGTCGGGCGGCGGGGCGGGGGGAACAATCGGTTCCGGGTCCTTCATACCACCTGAGCATGCCACAACCGCGCTGGGAAAGGAAGAGCAAGTGCTTCTGCGCCAAGTCACTGTAGTTCTGATCGTCAGGCGATCATCCGAGCATGGTGGCCGCTACGCGGCTGACCATCGGGGCCAGAATCCACACCGGGGGTTGGACGACGCGGGCCGTGGCTGGGGTTGCTCTGTTCTTGAGGCGGTGCCAACGGGTATACTGGATGATCGGACGAAGGATGTGCCCTGGGAGCACTGGCCGTGCAAGCCCCACAAACCGTTGTGAATCTCGACGACCCTGCGCTGTACATCAATCGCGACTTAAGCTGGCTGGAATTCAACCGCCGCGTCTTGGAGGAAGCGCAAGACCCCAGCGTGCCGATGCTGGAGCGGCTGAAATTTTTGGCCATTTTCAGCTCCAATCTGGATGAATTCTACATGGTGCGGGTGGGGAATGTGCAGCAGAAGGTGCAAGCGAATATCCCGGTGGGGTCCGGGGCCGATCAGATGCCGCCGCAGGTGCAGCTCGACCGGATTCGCGAAGTGACCCGCGAATTGGTTCACGAGCAATATCGCGTCTTGCGTGAAGACGTGCTGCCCGCGCTAGCTGCGCGCGGTATTGTGCTGCGGACCATCGATCAGCTCACCCCCTCCGAGTGGGCTTATGTTCATGAGGTTTTCACCCGCGAAATCTTCCCCGTGCTAACGCCGCTGTCCACTGATCCAGCCCACCCCTTTCCGCATCTGTCCAACAAAACCCTCAATCTGGCGGTCATGCTCCGCCGCCCCAATAACGCCGAAACCATCTACGCCATTGTGCAAGTGCCCAGTGTCTTACCGCGATTTCTCGTGCTGCCGACGGAAGGGAAAACCAATCCCACTCCGATCAAGGGTGATTCACTCACCGAGCGCAACCCTTCGGCCAACGGGGAATTGCCCCCCGCGCCGGCGCCGATCCACGCCTTTTTGCCGCTGGAAGATGCCATTCGCTTGCATCTGGCCGATCTGTTCCCCGGCCTGGAAATCGGCCCCGCCATTGCCTTCCGCCTAACACGCGACAGCGAATACGAACTCGACGACGAAGTGGACGACCTGCTGGAAGAAATCGAAGCCCATGTCCGCGCCCGCCGCCGCGGTCATCCGGTGCGGCTGGAAATCGAAGAAGGGGCACCCCCGGATATGGTGCTGTTTCTCACCGATGGCCTCAACCTCAACGCCGCCGACGTTTGCCCCATCCCCGGGATGCTCGACCTGACAGGGCTGTTCCAAATCTACGGTGTCTCCGGTTTTGCCGAACTGCGTGACCCGCCCTTCACACCCGCTCCGGTCGCCGCTTTCGCCCAGGCGACCAACCCCTGGTCGGTCATCCGCGGCCGCGATGTGTTGGTCTTTCACCCCTATGAATCGTTTGCCCCGGTGGTCGATTTCATCGAAGCCGCCGCCAGCGACGATCGCGTGCTGGCCATCAAACAAACACTCTATCGCACCAGCAGCGATTCACCGATTGTGCGGGCCTTGCAACGGGCGGCCGATCGCGGCAAACAGGTAACCGCGGTGGTGGAATTGAAAGCTCGCATGGATGAAGAGCGCAACATTCTGTGGGCACGGGAGTTAGAAAAAGCCGGCGTCCATGTCGTCTTTGGCTTTGTGGGGCTGAAAACGCACTGCAAGATCGCCTTGGTGGTCCGCCGCGATGAGGATCACGTCATCCGCCGTTATGTCCACCTTTCGACGGGCAATTACAACCCCCAGACCGCCCGCGTTTATACCGATTTGGGGCTGTTCACCTGCCATCCCGACTTTGCCGAAGATGCCACCCTGCTTTTCAACCATCTGACGGCCAGCACAACACTGCCGCCGATGCGGAAATTGATCGTCGCCCCGGTGCGCTTGCAAACCCAGATGATCGAGATGATCGACCGCGAAGCCGCCAACCACCGCGCCGGCAAACCAGCCCGGCTGCAGGTGAAGGTCAACGGCATTCTCGAACCGGCGGTCGTCAAGGCGCTTTATCGTGCCAGTCAAGCCGGCGTGAAAATCGAGATCGCCTGCCGGGGTATCTGCTCCCTGCGGCCGGGCATTCCGGGAGTCAGCGAGAATATTCGCGTCATTTCCGTCGTCGATCGCTTCCTGGAACACAGCCGTATCTTCTACTTTGAAAACGGCGGCAACCCCGAGGTGTATATCGGCAGCGCCGACTGGATGGACCGCAACCTCAGCCGCCGCGTCGAAGTGGTTTTCCCCATTGAACAACCCGATTTGAAGCAACGGGTCATCGACATTTTGCGCACCACGCTGGCCGACAACGTGAAAGCGCGCGAGCTATTGCCCGACGGCACCTATCGCCGCGTGGTGCCGGCGGAGGGGCAGCCCGTGGTACGCAGTCAGATGCGGTTCTTGGAGCAAGTGAACGAACCGCTGCCCCCGCCACCGACACCGAAATTGGCTAAACCGGCGCGCCGTACCCGCAGTCGCCGCCTGTAACAGGCCGAACATCAGCCGAACATCCCGTTACCGCCTCGCAGTCGCCGCCTGTAATGGGCTGAACATCAGCCGAACATCCCGATGCCGCCCGCTGTCCGGGGTGTGCGGGTCGGCAAGTGGTGGTGCGAGTTAAGTTGCGGTCAGTTCTTCGGTCCGTCTTTGTCTTTCTTGGGCGGTCCGTCTTTCTTGAGCGGCCAGCCGAAGGGGGGGCCGCCGAATCCGCCACCCCACGGGTTCCGCCAGCGACCGCCGGTTTCGTTGATCACCAGGCCGAATTGTCCGGCCCGCAGGCGAACGGATTCCAACGCGGCGGTGTCGTTGAGTTTTTCGCACACATCGTAGAGGGCGAAGTAGGTGAGGGCCATGAGCTGCTGCGCGGGAGTTAGTGCGGGTTCGCCGCGGGCCGCTGAGGGGCCACGCAGTTCGATTTTGGGGGCCAGCGGGGCCAATTCACGAACGGAGTCGTCCAGAACTTTGCGGGCCGCGGTCCACCCCCGTTGCCGACCCTGCGCCCACGCCAGATGCAGCCGCACACAGGCGATATCGAGCGGGGCATGCGGTGGCCGTTGCGACGGTGGTACACTCAGAAGGGTATCGAGGGCTTCCTGAAAGGCCGTTTCGGCTTCCGGCCACTCGCCGCAGGCCATCTGGATGAGGCCGATACGGAATTGGACGGTCCCGGTCAGCCACGGGTTGCCAGCGGCCAGTGCGACCGCGTGGCGGAAGGGTTGGTCGCGATCGTAGGGGAAGGCTTCTTCCGGCGCGGCCAGATAGGTGAGGATCAATTCGCTGCGCATGGCCTCATCGTGAGGAAATTGCTTGACGAGCGGTTCGAGCAGGCCGACGGCCCGGCGGAAGGCCACGATCGCCGAGGCCGAGGTTTCTGGTCGTTTCAACCACCGATGGGCTTCGCAGACGCGGCGCGAGGCCTTAGCGGCTTCGAATTGCAACTGCGGGGTGGGCGGGTTTTGTTCGGAGAATTTGTCGTAGAAGTTGAGTACGGCTTCGAGAATCGTGGCTTTGTCGGTCGCTTCGGAGACAGCGGCGGAAAGCCCTGGTCCGGGTTGGGGGTTGGGGCTACCAGTCGAACCGCCGGGGCCGCCCATGCTCACCGGTCCGCGCTCCGGCCCGCCGCTCAAAGCCAGCAAAGCCCCTCCGGGTCCCCCGAACCAACGGTCCGGCCCCACCGGACCGCGGCCGAACATCATCGGCGGCAGCGGAATGACCAGATTCTGGGGGTTCGATCCCCCCGCCGCTTCAAAGACCTTCTCGAAGGCTTCTAATGAGCGTTGGAGGTTCTCTTCGAGTCGCCGCGCCAGCTGTTGGGCGGCGGCGTTGGCTTTCTCAGCATCGGCTTTGGCTTTCTCGGCATCGGCCTTGGCCAGCATGGCGTTGTGTTGTTCGCGTTCGGCGTCGAGGCGGCGTGCTTCGGCCCGCGCATAGCCGATCCAGCCGGCTGCGGCTGCCAGGGCCAGCGCCAACATCGTGCTGGCGGCCAGCGAGGCCACGGCGGGATTGCGCCGACACCATCGCCAGGCGCGCGCTGCCGCCGAGGTCCGCCGGGCTTTGATCGGTCGATCGTCGAGAAAAGCCCGGAGATCGTCGGCCAGTTCGCGGGCTGTGGGGTAACGGTCGTTGGGCCGCCGGGCCATCGCCTTCAGAACGATGGTTTCCAGATCGCGGGGAATGTGGGGGTTGATCTCGCGGGGGGGCCGCGGATCGGTATCGGCGACCAGTTTGATGAGCCGGCCCGGACTTTCTGCCACATACGGCGATGCGAGCGTCAGCAGTTCATAGAGAGTGGCCCCCAAGCCGTAAATATCGCTGCGGACATCGGCCCGGCCGACCAGGCATTCGGGGGGCAGATACTGAAGAGTGCCAAGAATATCGCCGGTGGCGGTCAGACCGTCGGTGTTGGTCATTTTGGCCAGGCCAAAATCGGCGATCCACACCGTTTCGCCATCAAGGATGAGGTTCGCCGGCTTGATGTCGCGGTGCAGCACCCCCTGTTTGTGGGCGTAGTGCAGGGCCTCGGCGGCTTGCCGGCCAACTTCGGCCACAAACCGCCAATCGCCATATTGGGGAACAGCGCGGGCGGATGGAGGCGGTGGCGTTTCGTGGTTGTCGGGGGGTTGCGTGTCTGATGCGGTGGCGGCTGTGGGCGGCGTGGTCGCCTCCAGACCCCGTTGGATGCGCCAGTGGTGGATGATCGTGTGCAAACCACTGCCGGGGATCAGTTGCATGACATAGTAGGGCCACCCGTCGTGCTCCCCGACACCAAAGACCGGTACGATGTTGGTATGGTGCAATTTGGCCGCGGCTTGGGCTTCGCGGATGAAGCGTTCGCGCCGCTTGGGATCCAGTTGGGCATGCCGAGCCAGCACCTTCAGAGCCACGGGGCGGCCCAACGATTCCTGCACCGCCTCAAAGACAACCCCCATGCCGCCCCGGCCCAATTCGCGAACAATCCGGAAATCCCCTAGCCGCTCGGGCAACGCCGACGAACCGAGCGGTTGTCGGAAGCGTTTCAACAACTCGATTTGCGCCACCGCGGGAAGAATTTCCCGCAATTGCTCCGCATATTGAGGATGCGCGGACGCATAATCGCTGACCGACGGATGCTCGCCACGGCGTAACCGATCGGCGAATTCTTCGGCCAGAATATCGACTGGGTCACGATCTTCGGTCGTCATGGCGGATTTATCCTTCACGACTTGCGCCCCAGCCTTGAATGGCTTCGAGAATCTGTTTGAGTCGGGCCAACGCCCGGACATAGCGTTTGCTGGCGGCCGCCGGCTGAATGCCGAGAATCGCCGCGGTTTCGGTGTTACTCAGTTCCTCGAAGTGCCGCAGAGCCAGCACTTCCCGATCGAGGGGGTCCATATGTTCCAAAGCATCCTCGAGTTGGGCGCAGGCCTCACTGCGGGCCGCGGCATGACTGGGGCTGGTGCCGTCGCCGAGCAAACAGGCCGCCAAGCACGCCGAATCCGCGCCCGGACCGCTGCGATACATCGACACTTCCTGACCAACATCGCGCTTCAGCGCCAAATGCTCCCGGTGGACATCCGCCAATCGTTGACCGACAATCAGCCGCAACCAGCCAAAAAACGGCTGGTCGGGTTTTTCAAAATAATGGTGAATCCGCTTGACAGCATCAATAAAAGCTTCCTGCAGAATGTCGGAGGGCGACACCCGCCCAGCCAGGCGGTGATCGAGCCGCAACTGGATCATGCGCCGAAGTTTGTCGCGATGGCGGGCGTACAACTCGGCCAGGGCGTGTTGGTCGCCCGCCCGCACCTGCTCCAACAATCCGGCAATGGCCGATTCTCCTTCTGCGGGCATCGTCTGTCCCCGTGGGTGGCTAAGGGTCTGAAACGCTCCCGCGGCCCGAATCAGGACCGCATTAGCCCCATGAAAAAGCTCGGAACCTGTCGTCGATGGGTTCCGGTGGCCGTTTTCATTATTACAGAATTGATGTGGCGATGCACGGGATTACCCCCGGATCGCCCCGCTCCCGATTGGAGACGTTGGTATGTTCTGGCTCACCCGCGTTGTCGCTCCTTTGGCCTTGATGGCCGGTCTGGCGACCACGGCGTCGCTGGTTGTCGCCGAGGTCCAACCCCCCTTAGGCCAAGGCCCCTCCGATGCCGCGGCGCAAGACAACAAGCAAAAAGGCGACAAAAAGGGGAAAAGTGACAAGAAGGACGCTCGGCCAGAACCGACCGAGCGCCCCCGCGGCCCCCTGCCGCGACCCGATGCCACGGTGGAAGCGTGGGTCAAGGTTCTTTTGGAGCGGATTACTGATCCCCATGATGTGGTGCGTGAAAGTGCCCGGATGGCGGTGATTGCCGTCGGTCCGCCCGCTCTTCCGGCGTTGGAACAATTAGTCGAAGGGCGTGATGCGGCCAAAGCCGTGGCGGCTCAGAAGCTGATTCAGGAAATCCACCGGAACATTCAACGACGCGACGGCGGCGACGCCGAGCGTGGCCGTGGTCCCTGGGGCTGGGGGGATGGCCCCTGGGGTCGAGGTGGCCCCTGGGGCCTGGGGCCACGCGGTCCGGGGGAGCCGATGGGGCCGCCCGAACGCCCCGCTCGTCCTGCGCCGGCACCGCCCGAACCGCCCTCCGTTCGCCCCGCTCCGCAGCCACCGGAAGGACCGGCACCGGGCCGCCCTCCCGCCTTCGAGCGACTCTTCGGTGGCTTGAAACTCACAGAGCGGCAACAGGGCGATCTGCGCGAACTGCTCGAAGCTCAGGCCCAAAAAATGCGGGACCTGGCCGACAAGGTTCGCGACGGCATCATCGCCCGCCGGGACATTCCACAAACGATCGAAATGATGCAAAAAGACGTTCTGGAGAAACTGAAAAAAGTCCTCAACGACGACCAATTCCAGCGGTTGCTCGAACGGTTGCCCGAGGGTCGTTTCCCCCTGCCCGATCTGTTCGGCCCAGGTCGGCCGGACGGTAACAATCCGCGACGGCCCGAACGTCCGGATAGCGCTGGATTCTCCCGAACGTCCGGATAGCGCTGGATTCTTCGCCGCATGGTCCGCTCTGCTGTGGCGGCACAGCCGCCGCGGCGGCGTCTTCTGTCAGAAATTCCGACCCCCCCCCGGGCACTACCAACCTTCGCGCGGGGTTCTGGCGTGGTACAATTCCCCTGTTCGCTTCATCGACTCGAACAGGGGTAGTTACGCATGTCGGCCACGAATGCTCGGGTTCCTGTCACCGTCTTAACCGGCTTTCTGGGGGCGGGGAAGACTACTTTGTTGAATCACATTCTCACCGCCAATCACGGTAAGCGGATCGCGGTTATTGAAAATGAATTCGGCGAAATTGGGGTCGATCAAGACCTCGTCATCAATGCCGAAGAAGAAATCTTCGAGATGAATAACGGCTGCATCTGCTGCACCGTGCGCGGTGATCTGATCCGGATTCTCGGCAACCTGATGAAGCGCCGCGACAAATTCGACTATATCCTCATCGAAACCACGGGCCTAGCCGATCCGGGGCCGGTCGCCCAAACCTTCTTCATGGATAGCGAAATCCAAGCCAAAACCACCATCGATGGGATTGTCACCGTGGTGGATGCCAAGCATGTTCTGTTGCATTGGGATAGCCACGAAGTCCAAGAACAAATCGCCTTTGCCGATGTCGTTTTGCTCAACAAAATCGACCTCGTGACCCCGGTGGAATTGGATCGTCTGGAACGGATGATCCGCAAAATGAATGCCACGGCCACCATCCATCGCACACACAAGGCCCAGATCGATCTCAATCATGTACTGAACATCAAAGGTTTCGATCTGGACCGGATTTTGGAACACGAGCCGGAGTTTCTCAAACACAGTCGCCCCGCGCACGACCACCACGATCATTCCCGCTGCGACCACGAGCACGGCCACTGCGAACACGAGCACGCTCCGCATTCACTGGGGATGGCCGAAGAGCCGGACCATGTTCACGATACATCGGTCAGCAGTGTCGGAATTGCTTTGGAGGGCGATCTGGACGCCAAGAAGTTGAATCAATGGATGAGCAAACTGTTGCAAGAAAAAGGACCGGATATTTTCCGGATGAAGGGGGTGTTGGCCCTCAAAGGCGAGCCGCATCGGTTTGTGTTCCAAGGTGTGCACATGCTCTTCGATGGCAAACTCGATAAGCCGTGGGGCACCACGCCGCGGTCCAATAAGTTGGTGTTCATTGGCCGCAATCTGGATCGCCAAGCCCTGACCGCGGGCTTCCAGAGTTGCCTGGCGTAAGTGGCGAGTCGGTGGGCTGGGGATGTCGCCCCCCCGCTTCAGCGATGGTGGTGGGGCGGGTCACGGTCGCGTTGTGGCCACCGGAGGACCGGTCCCTCGGGCCGTCGCGGGAACAAGGGTGGTGCGAGCGACTTCGAGCTCCCCGTTCCGGAGGACGGAGGACCGGCAGGTCCCTCGGGCCGTCGCGGGAACAAGGGTGGTGCGAGGGAAATTTTGCGAACACGATAGACCATTCCATCAGGGTCCCTCGGGCCGTCGGGGGAATGGGGTGCGGGGGCTGGCGGCGGTATAGTCGCTTGTGGGGAATTCCGATGCCTCTTTCAAGTCTTTTTGGCCGCTCGGAAAATCGCTTGCGGCCCAGTTGGCAAGCCACGGTGTCTGATCATGCCATCAGCCTGGCGTGGTCGCCGGATGGCACGCGCGTGGCCGTGGCGGCGGTCAGCGGGCCGATCACCCTTTTCGATGCGGCGAGTGGTCAGGTGGTTCACTCCCTGCCCGGTCATGGCTTTGGTACCACCGCGATCGCCTGGCAACCCCACGGGAATTTGTTGGCTTCGGTGGGGCAAGATGGGCGCGTGCGGCTGTGGGATACGGGGACCGGTCAAGCGGTTTACGAGCTGGACGCTGGCGCGGCGTGGGCGGAGAAGGTCGTGTGGCATCCTGGCGGGCAGTACCTGGCGGCAGCCGCGGGGAAAAAAGCCCGCGTTTGGACCGCAACCGGCGATTTGGTCCGCGAATTGCCCCCCCAAGCGGGCACGGTGATGGATGTCAAGTGGCGTCCCGGCACGCAACAGCTCACCGTGCTCGCCTATGGGGCCGCGACCACCTACGATCCGCTGGCCAGCAGCGAACCGGTACGGGTGCTGGCCTGGAAAGGCTCGCCGCTGGCCATGGCGTGGAGTCCTGATGGCCAGGTTCTCGCCCACGGCAACCAAGATGCTACCGTCCACTTTTGGTATTTCGAATCGCTGCGCGATCTGCAGATGTGGGGCTACCGCACCAAGGTCCGGGAGCTAGCCTGGGACTATTCCTCACGCTATTTGGCCACGGGTGGCGGCCCGGTGGTGTGCATCTGGGATTGTCAGGCCGGACCCAAGGGACCCGAAGGCTCAAAACCGCAGATGCTCGTGGGCCACGATGAGGAAACGAGTATTACCGCGTTGGCGTACCAAGCCCGTGGCTTCTTACTGGCTTCGGCCGGGTTGGATGGCAAGGTATTGTTGTGGCAGCCGCTGAACCGCAAAGGGGCTTTGATCGGCGAATTCCGTTTTCCGGAAGCAGAAGCTTCGGTTGTGGCGTGGTCGCCCGACGACCGCAGCCTGGCAGCGGGTTCGGGGGCTGGGGCTGTGGTGGTGTTCCGCGTCGGCTGAGCCGCGGTTCTGCCGGGCTTCCTGGAACCGGGGCATCTCCGGCGGGGCAGCATCGTTGCGATCGGGGTCGACCGTGGTTCCCTCGGGCTTCGCGCTGGCCGACGACACGTTGCAACGCGCCTCTGGCCCATCCGAAATTCAACACTTGCAGCCGCTATCAGGTTCAACCAGATCGCTCGTCACGTTTGCAACGCGCCTCTGGCCCATCCGAAATTCAACACGGCCCGGCCCATCCCCCTGATAGGACGGTGGCGATCAGGCCTCCCCTCCACATCCTAACCACTGTGTTGCCGGCGGAGCTGGCCCGCTCAGGGCATCTCGCGTGGGCGTGTGTTCCATCATTCTCCATTTTGCGGGGTGTGTGGCCGGTGGGGCCGACCCGTTGATTAGATCAGTCCGCGAATCGGGGCATAATCGGCCATTGTGAGTAGTTCGCGGCTGACGCCACGCATCACGCGGAGTTGGCCCACGTCGAAGAGCGTGTGTAGGATCGTGCCGATGAGGTTGGGGATGGTGACCGGATCGCTGGCGGGGTTGCCGCCGTCGGCGGTGGATTGGCCGATGACCGCGCCGCCGGGAAGGCCCCCTCCGGCCAACAGCAGTGGCCCGAGATGGCCCCAGTGGTCGCGGCCCGCGTTCTTGTTGATTTTCGGCGTGCGGCCCATTTCCCCACAGGCGACCAACAACACGCGATCTTCCAAACCGCGCTCTTTGAGATCGTCGAGGAACATGCTGACAGCATGATCAAACGGCGGGGCCATGTAGCTCATGCCTTCGGTCATGGTGGCGTTGTTTTGATCGGCGTGCATATCCCAGACGAAGTTGGTGGTGACGGTCACAAAACCCGCTCCGCGTTCGACCAACCGCCGGGCTAAGAGCATCAGTTTGCCGAGTGTTTTGGCGTTGTCGGTGTAGTGTTTCCAGTTGTTCCACTTGCGGTTGATTTTGGTTACGTCGTAAAGATTGGCGGTGTCGTACTTGGCGACGATTTTCGGGTCTTCTTTGCTGACATCAAAGGCCGCGCCGATGTTACTGAGCAGCAGGGAGAAAGCCTTTTGCTGGGCGTCGTCGAGGTGGTCGAAGCGGTCATCGAGGCCCGCTTTGGCGGCGTCGAAGGCCGCCAGCAGGCTGCGGCGATCGTCGAGCCGCTCCAGGGGGATGTTGAGTTTCATATCCTTTTGGAGCGTGCCAGTGCCGTCGGGCTGGAAGGGGGCGGTGTGCGGCGGGAACGGGCCGTGAGCCACAAAGCTACCGAAACCTTTTTGTTCCGGCCCGGCGCTGGGATCGACTGCGCGGGGGAACAAGATGCAGTTGGTGGGCAAGCCGTTGCTGGGATGACTACTGCCGGCCGCGCTAGCGTAGGCACTGCCGATATTGGCATCGAACGAGTCTTTCCCGACGATGGTTTTGATGTCGTGATTGCCGTTGCCCGGAACGAAAGAACGGACGATGCACAAGCGGTTGGCCCGTTCCGCCAGTTTGGGGAAACTGCTGCCGAAGCTCAGGCCGGGCACGGCGGTGCGAATCGCGCCGGTGGCCGAGCGAATTTCCTCAGGGGCCGACATTTTCGGGTCGAAGGTCTCGAATTGGCTGGGGCCGCCGTGCATAAAGAGAAAGACCACGCTTTTATCCGTCACCGGTTTGCCGTAGGCTGAGAGTTTCGTCCCCGCGTGGGCGGTGGGGAACAACCACGGCAGCGAGAAGCCGCCAAGGGCCAAGGAACCGACCCGCAAGAAATCCCGCCGCCCCAACCGCCGCATATCCCCGATCGTGAGCATGGTTCTATCTCCTAGGTCGTTGTTACTTGGAAGGGTGTTTTGTCAGCCTAGCCCACACAATCGCATTGGGTGTAGGTCGTTGTTACTTGGAAGGGTGTTTGGTCAGCCTAGCCCACACAATCGCATCGGGTGTGCCCATGTGCACAACACAGCATGCGTAGTCGATTGGGCGCTTGAGGCGCGGCGGTGCTTCACTTCCGGGTGGAGAGGTAGCACGCGGTGGATTTCTGGGAAGCTCATCTGTGTTCCTGGTTGTGATTGCGGGTGCCGTTATTGCAGAATGCCGCGAATCGGTTGGCCGCCGTGGGATATCGGGATGGGGCGGTGGGTATGATCGGGCACGGTACTTTCGGGATCAACGCCGACCCGTTCGTAGATGGTGGCGACCAAATCCCCCAAACTGACCGGGTGATCGACCGGATAGGCCGCGATTTTATCGGTGGTGCCGTAAATGACCCCGGGTCGGATGCCGCCACCGGCCAGAAGGGCAAAGCCACACTGCGGCCAGTGATCGCGGCCGGCGCGGGCGTTGACCTTCGGCGTACGGCCCATGTCGCCCGTACACACGACCAGCGTACGGTCGAGCAGTCCGCGGTGTTCCAGATCATCGAGCAGGGCGGATAAAGCCCGATCCAGGAACGGCAGCAGCAAGTGTTTGAGCATGTTGAAGTTATTGTCGTGCGTATCCCAGTGACCGTTGGGTTTGGCCTCGGTGTGGATGGTGACGAAGGTCACACCAGCTTCGACCAAACGTCGGGCCAGTAATACGCTTTGGCCGAAAATATCACGGCCGTAGCGGTCGCGGAGCTTCGCCGGTTCTTGGGACAGGTCGAAGGCCCTTTTCGCCCGGGGCGATAGCAACAGATCGAACGCGGCATCGCGACGGGCGGTGTGGTGGTTCGTGTCCAGGGTCCGAGCTTGGGCTTCGAGTTGTTGCACCAACGAGCGGCGGTCGTGGAGGATGTCGAGGGTCAGGTCGCCGTCGAGTTTGGGCAGTTGCGGTTCACCCAGAAGGGGTATGTGTGGGTTGTAGAAATCCTTGTCGCCGGCAGTATCCGAGCCGCTGAAGTTGTCGGCGGTGGCGAAGACGGGGTCGTACTTGGGGCCGAGGTAGCCGCCGTAAGGACCAGCGCGGCGGAGACCTTGGCTGTAACCGGGGTAGGCCGGAAGCATGACGTAGCCCGGCAGATCGCGGCTGCGACCGATGCCGAAATATTGGCAAACGCTAGGAACGCTGGGGTGGTTGGTCGGTTTGGCGAAGAAGTCAGTTTGGTCCTGGCCGCCGTCGAAGCCGGTCATGACCGCATAGGGATTGTGGGAATTATACTTGTGCGACACAGTTCGCACCACCGCCAGCCGATCGATCCGCTGCGCCAAAAGCGGCAGGTGTTCACAGACACGGTAGCCTGGCACCACCGTGGGAATGCTGGCGAATTCGCCGCGAATCTCCGCGGGAGCGTTCGGTTTGACATCGAAGGTGTCGATGTGGCTGGGGCCACCGAACAGGTCGAGCAGAATCACAGCTTTCGCCCGGGCCGGGCGTGGGATGGATGACGCCGCAGACGCCGGCGCCGGCGTGCGGAGGCCAGTACCGACCCAAGCCGCCAACGAGCCGGCGCAGAGCAATTCGCGCCGTGTGATGCCATCGCAAGCCCGACTCGGATAGCCAAGAACCCGGATCATAGCAGACGCTTCCTGGGGAATGATGGATCAGGCAGGACCGTTATTGGCAGGTTTTTGCAGGTTATTGGCAGGTTTTTGCAGGTTACTCGCAACAACGACCGACTGCAAGCAGAAACTGCTCTGGCGTGATCGTTTTGTGACTTTACCGCTGATAGCGATCGTAATTTTTTCGCTGATAGCGATCGTAAATTCATTTTCATAAAGAACTTACGACGCCGATTCTGGTTAGTCGTGTTGCGGCTGGGGCCGCAGCGGCAGGTAATGCGGCCACAACCTCAGCGGCGGGTATTGATCCGCGGCGAGCTGGCTGCGGCATTCGCTGGCGCAGTCGGTGTGGCCGTTGCCGGGCCAGTGGCCGCTGGGGCGTGGTAGCGCAGATAGCGTAGGTATTCCTCGGGGGGCAGCAGGCCATCGCCGTTGAGGTCCAGGGCTTGAAATTCGGCCAATGAGTAACCTTCCGACTTCCATTCGTAAAGGGAAATTTGCCCATCGCGGTCGGTATCGAGATCGACGAACCATTTCGGTAGGCCGGAGGGCAGCTGGCCATAGCGGATGGGTGTGGGGAACCTACCCGAGGGAATGTTCGCCTCGCCTCCCGGGGCGGGTGAGGTGGCGGAGAGCGGCTCGTCGGTGCCGGTTGTCATGATACGGACGACGCGCCCCTCGAAGTACGCACGATATTCCGGGAAGCTGATGCGGCCATCGCGATCCGCGTCGTAGTCGCGGGCCTGGGCACGCAGCCGTTCGGACCACTCAGCCGGTTCGAGCCAACCGCTGCTGTCGCGGTCGAGTTGTTGGAAGACTTTGCGAGCTTCATCAAGGGGGTCCTTCCACGGGGGCGATGCCCCGGGTTGTAAAAACCGCCGGGCATATTCGAGAAACTCTTCGCGGCGGATCGACGAGGCTTCCCCGAGGTTCAACCGCCCGGCGACGCGGTCAAACAGCTCGGCGAGGGGCTTGGGGGAGGCGCTGTGGCGCTGCCAGTCGCCGGCCCCGGCGAGCAGCTCGTACCACTGCGCGAAGTCGGCCGGCGTTTGGCCGGGGCTGACTTTGCCCGGAAAGGCTTTGTTCAGCTCTTTGAGCCATTTGTCCCGTTCGGTTTCCAGGCCTTTGCTGGCTTTTTCAAGAGTTTTGGAAACGGCTTTGTCTTCGGGGTTGCTGTTGTCCTTGGGGCGGCCTTTCTCCTTCTTGGCGGGCTCACGGACCGATCGTTCCTGTCCGCCAACACATTCGAGCATCAGCCAACAGCCGATCACCACAGCGACCCAGGCCCCTACGACCCGCGATGAGATGACCATGGTTTCCTCCCTAGCCGAACTTGCGCGGCGTGGTGCCGTGAGTTCGTCTTCGGTAGAAATCAATCGGGGAATGGTTCCATCCTAGTGCACACGATGATGCGATGCCAGTTCGAATGTGGAGGGATGGACCCCATCTCCCCGAAATACTCCCCGTGGGGGCCGGAGGATACTAATTCGAATGGGAATTCGAATGTGGATGGCTCGGGAATCGCTATGCGGGGTCGTTGTCGGGGGGAGAATGTGATACACTGAGAGTGGTGCTCGACACAAGTTTCCTGCGATGGCCGTGTTATGGCTGTGTCGCCGTGGTTGGTATTGCGTCAGGCGCAAGAGGCGTTAGCGGCCGGGCGTCTGGACGATGCGCACCGGCACTTGGAACCATTGCTGGCCGAGGGGCACCGCCGCGCTTACAAGGTGGCCCGCGAGGTGGTGAAAGCCTATCTGGCCCGAGCCCGGTTGGCTTTGGATCAGCACAACCCGGAAGCGGCCTGGCGCGACCTGATCGCCGCGGAGACGCTCAACACCGGGGAAAAAGCGGTCGCGGAACTGCGGCAGACACTGGCCAAGCTCGCCGTGGTGCAAGTGCGGGCCATGCTCGAAGCCGGTCGGCCTCTCGATGCCATCAAGCAAATCGCCAAATGCCGGGATTATGGCGTTCGTCATCCCGATTTGCAGCATCTGGAAGCGGCAGCGCACGATTGGATTCAGGCTCAAGAGCTGGCCGACCGGGGCGAATTTCTCCGCGCACTGGCCGAATTGGAACGGCTGGGGCCGCGGTTACCATCGCCCAAAACCGGCTTTGAACGCTATTGCCGCGACGTGGAAACACGCTACGCGCAGTTCCGCGACGCGGTCGCTCGCCTCTACGATGCCGCCGAAGCCAAACGCTGGCGGGAGGCCATCGCCGTGGCGGCAGCCGTGTTAGCCGTCGCTCCGGAGCATCGCGAAGCCAAAGCGATTCGTGGAAAAGCGTGGATGATGGCCGCTCCGGAAACGGTGGATTGGCCGACGGTCAGTGACGCTGAAAGCGACTCTGCGGTCCGCTTGCGCAACACGAGCGAAACCCTGCGGGAAAGCGTTGTGCCGCGGCCACCGAGTAGCGGTGGGGTGGCACTGCGGTCCTCACCCCGCGCAGCCCCGGTTGCGATGCTCTCCTCGAGTGCGGGCGTGGCCTTGCCAAAGCGGTTTTTGCTGTGGGTCGATGGTGTTGGCGGCTATCTGGTCTGCTTGTCGCAACGGGTCACCTTTGGTCAGGCTACTGCGGAAGGACCCGTGGACGTCCCCCTGTTTGCCGATGTTTCGCGCGCTCATGCCGAAGTCATCCGCGATGGCGAAGGGTATGTGATCGAATCGAACCGCGGCATTCGCCTCAACGGTCTGGATACGAAACGGGCCGTGCTCTCGCCGGGCGATCGCGTCACTCTCGGTTCGAGTTGTCAGTTTCTCTTCCATAAACCGGTCGCCATCAGTTCAACCGCCCGGCTCGAGCTGACCAGCGGGCACCGCTTGCCGGTGGCAGTGGATGGGGTTTTGCTGATGGGCCATGAATTGATCCTCGGCCCGGGGCCAGAAGCGCACATCGAGATGCCGTATCTGCCGACCCCGGTGCTGATTTACCGTTCCAAGGATGGCTTGGCGGTGCGGGTTCCGGCAACGACCTTCTGTGTAGAAGATGGTCGCCACCACGACCGCGCCATCCTCCCGTTGCCTGCGGTCGTGGCGGGCGACACGTTCACTTTTGCTATCGAACCGGTCAGCCTTCGCCTCTGACGGAGTGTCGGAATTTCCGACACAGGCTCTTTGGCGTGGGATTTTCTCGACGGCCCTTGTCGGTCACTTCCTCAACTTCCATAATCAACTTTCTAATACGATGACGGTCCGTGGTAGCGATATCTGAAGCTATGCAAGGCGACTTGGCGAGGGTAGCCTAACGGGGGAGCCACCTCGTCGGCGAGAGTAGCGAGTTCGCAAGGTGGGTATCATGTCAGAATCGGTCATCCTCAAGGCCACTGCACGAACGGAACGCGGTTCGCGGGCGGCGGCCAAACTCCGTAAAAGAGGGTTCGTACCTGGAATCCTTTACGGCCACAAGCAAGAGAATATTGCGGTGGCCGTACCGGCGGATGCCCTCGACCGGGCCATTCGCGTTCACCATGCCCGCGTGTTGGACCTGGAACTCAACGGCCGCTGCGAAACCGTGCTGATCCGCGAAGTGCAGTGGGATTATCTGGGCAAATCCCTGATTCACGTAGACTTTGAGCGGAAAGACCGCACGGAGTTGGTGCGCGTCACCGTGCCGGTGGAATTGCGGAACACACCGAAAGCCACCGGCGGCGGCGTGCTCGACCAACCGCTGCATACCCTGCACATTGAATGCCCGTTGGGGAACATTCCGGAAGCCATCCGCATTGACATCACCAACCTCACCCTCGGCGCACCGATTCACGTTCGCGAATTGCAATTGCCCGAAGGTGTGAAGGTGCTCGAATCGCCCGATGCCGTGGTGGTGCAACTGAAGTTGCCGGGTATGGAAGTGGCCCCCGCGGCACCAGCTGAACCGGGCGCTGGCCCTGAAGTCATCAAGAAAGAGAAGAAGACCGAGGACGAGGCCGACGAGAAGTAACCCCACGCCCCTGCGGCGATCGACTGCGCTTGACCGATCGACTGCGCTTGACCTCCGGGGAACGCGATGGTGCGCAGAGGGGCGCTGGCTGATAGTTTCCACCCGGATTGCCACCAGCCATTTATGAAAGTGATCGTCGGCCTGGGAAATCCCGGAGCCCAGTACGCAGGCACCCGGCACAATGTCGGCTTCGAGGTGATTGATTACCTCGCCGCCGCGCCAACCTGTTCGCCGTTTCGCGAAAAATTCCAAGCGGTGATCGCGGAGACCCAAGAAGGCGGCGAAACTGTGTTGTTGGTCAAACCGCTGACGTTCATGAACCTCAGCGGCCGAGCCGTCCGAGCGATTCTCGATTTTTACAAGGTGCCTATCGAGAATCTGCTGGTAGTCTGCGATGACCTAAACCTGCCATTGGGCAAACTCCGCTTGCGTGCCCAAGGCAGCCACGGCGGGCAAAACGGTCTGCGGAACATCCAAGACCAACTCGGAACTACGGCCTACGCCCGCCTGCGGATTGGCATCGGCCCGCCGAGTTGGGACGCGGTCGATCATGTGCTGTCGAAATTTCGACCGAGCGAACGCCCGGTGATCGACCAGGCTATCGCCACGGCCGCGCAAGCAGTATTGGTATTCATCCGCCAGGGCATCACAGCCGCGATGAACCAATTCAACGCCCCGGAAACGACCCAGGAGAAGAACGAGAAGAAAACCGCCACGAGGAACCCACCCGGATCACCGCCCCCTCGGGAGAAGCGACCGCCGTCGGATCAACCGCCGCCGGCTGGGACCGCCTTTCCCCCCCCTGCGAACTGAGCCAACAACCGCCCGCAACCGGTTGCTCCCCGCTCCGTGGGCAAGCGGGGTCGTGGGAACAAGCTCCCCGGGGAGCTTTTCCTCACCCGAACCAAAGTAACCACCGCGACCGCCCACACGGACCAACCCCGAGAACGTTATGGCGAAAAAACTCTACGAAACGCTGTTTTTGCTCGACCCGACCAAAGTGGCGGCGGATGCTGAAGGCGTCAAACAGCAGCTCCACGCTCTCATCGAGCGTCACGGCGGCCACATCGAAATCAGTCGGCCGTGGGATTACAACCACAAGCTGGCCTACCCCATCAACAAACAGAAAAAGGGTAGCTACCATATCATCTACTACACGCTCGAGAGCACCAAACAAGGAGAACTCGAGCGCGATTTCGCCATTCAAGAAGGTGTGGTGCTGCGGCAACTGACGACACGGATTCATCCCAAATGGCAGGATGAAATTCTCCGTGTGGCACGGGAAGACCCCAGCAATGCCTTCGCTTTACGCGGCATGGTCGATGAATCGGCCATCCCCACAGACCCGATGGCCCTCACCGATGGCCTTGGCGATGAGGCTCTGGCCCCCGCGGCGACTCCCCGAGAAAGCACCGGCCGCCGCCGCCGCGAAACCGCCGAAAAACCCGAGTAAGGTACGCCTGGACCCTGCCCCCCGGGAGCGAAAAGCCATACGGTTTGTTGAATCAGGCTGCGCCTTCTCAACGATGCACAAAGCTGGATTGTAGCCGGGAGCGGAAAGCCATACGGTTTGTTGAATCAGGGGGCAGGAGCCATCGGCCAAAAATCTGTCGCTACCGACATTGCCGGCAGTCGGCACCGTGGCGTAATCTGGTGGTCGGTTCACCCACTACCGTTGACCTGTAGCCTGTACCCTTCCCTTTCGGGGTGAACCCCAAGGAGGTCGCGCCATGGCGACTTTGAACAAAGTGATGCTGATTGGTCGGCTCACCGACAACCCCGAAGAACCGCGCACGCTGCCCAACAGCGGCACCCGCGTCATCCGGTTCCGCTTTGCCGTCGGCCGCAGCCGACGCAACGAACAAGGCGGTTGGGACAAAGACCCCAACCAACTGTACATCGACTGCGAATGCTACTCCCGACCCGACACCAAGCGGGATCTGGTCAGTCTCATTCAGCAGTACGCGAAAAAAGGTGATTCGCTCTACCTGGAAGGTCGCTTGGTGTACGAAACGTGGGACGATAAACAAACGGGGCAGAAGCGTTCGAAACACAAATTGGTGGTGGATAGCCTGGAATTCCTCGGCAGCCGCACCAGCGACGACAGCGGCAGTGGCAGCCGTCCCCTCAGTGGCGGACGCGCCGCCCCACCCCTGGAGGATAGCCCCTACGACGACGACAGCGGCGGACCTGGCAGCAGCCCTGGCGGCAACAACGACCCGATCCCATTCTGAGCGCCAGCCTGTGGCCCGTCGTCGACCAAGGAATTGGCAACTGTTCCCGTGTGGCACCAGCCCGGCGCCGGGGCCACACGCTTCACACGCTAACGGGATGACCTGATCATGGCCAAGGCAACAACCAAGAAGACCGAAACCCCCAAAACGGCACCGCCGGCGGGGAAAAAACTGCCCAAGAAAAAAGAACGGGTCCGTAACCAAGTCCGCAAAGGACCGCACGGCGGAACCCTCGTCGTTCTCGTCGACGACATGCCCCATCTGGGCAAACAGGGCGAGGTGGTGGAAGTCAAACCCGGCTACGCCCGCAACTACTTGCTGCCCTACGGCAAAGCGGTTCTGCCCACCGCCGAGAACCTCAAAACCCTCGAACGCTACAAGATTCAGGTCGAGAAGGCCCGCGAAGCCAAAATTGCTGATCTGAAGGTTCTGGCCGAACAGCTCTCACGCCTGCCCGCGGTGACTATCGAAGCCAATGCGACCGAGGAAGGTCACCTTTACGGTTCGATCGGCCCGGTCGAAATCAGCAAAACTCTCAAGGGCAAGAATCTCAAAGTCGAACCCGATATGGTCAAACTCGAAGCTCACATCAAGGAAGCCAACACACTGACCGAAGTTCCGCTGGCATTGGGCTACGGCATCGAAGCGAAGATTCAAGTGTTGGTAGTGGCCCTGCAAAGCAAGAAATGAGTTTGGCTGCAAGAAATGAGTTTGGCTGGGCGTGGTGACGGCCCGGTGGCGGTTGTTGAACGGCCGCCGGCTCAGCCTCACCATCAACATCTGGAAAAAGGCGAGCCGCGGAAGTCGATACCACCTTCCGCGGCCCTTTGTGGGTAGCCGGCTTACGGACCACCCGTGAAGCTGGCCGTTAAGTCAGCCCACCCTTGGTACATGGGTCAGTTGGCACAGGACCACCTCCTTTCTCTCAGGCCCCGCGTCGGGCAACGCGACCCGCGCTGCCGTTCGCCTCTAGTCCGTCGCGCCACGGATACGCGACCCGTTCCAGCCACGCCCATCATACCTTTCCCAACTGTCCAACAATAGCTGTTTTTTCACCATTTTCTCAACCCCAGGGCATCCCTCGTGGCTCCGATCCGACATTGAGAGATCTGATGCAACGCCATCACAATCGCCTGCGACTCAGCCAGGGCATCCCTCGGGGCTCCGATCCGGCATTGAGAGGGCTTTCCTCTGGTCGCTCGCATCAACAGCGCCGACAATACGCCGTTAGAACCGATGGAACGACCGGTTCTTTCTCTCGACATGAGGCGATCCCATGCTGACCACGATGGCCGTCACACTGGCGCTAGCCACTCTCCCGGGGCAACCGACCAGCAACCTGAAACTGACCAACATCCGACTCACCGTGGGCGAATTAGGCCCCACCCGCGACAATTCCAAACTGCTGCCGGGTGATGTCTTGTTCATCGCCTACGATATCGACGGCTTGACCATCGATGAGAAAGGCATTGCCCGTTACTCGATGGCGATGGAAGTGACCGATGCTGCGGGCAAACTGATTTTCCGCCAAGACCCGCGCGAGTCCGAAGATTTCGTCCCGCTGCGCGGCAATCGCTTGCCGGCACGCGCTTATATCACCGTGGGCTTGGATCAACCCCCCGGTTCGTACAACTGCAAACTCACTGTCACCGATCCCAAAACCAAAGCCTCCAGCAGTATCACCGTCAAGTTCGACGTGCTCAAAAAGGATTTTGGGATCGTCGCAGTCTTCACGTCTCACGATGCCGAAGCGAAGTTGTCGGCACCGACAACAGGATTTGTCGGCCAAACGATCTACATCAATTTCAGCATTGCCAGTTTTGAACGTAGCCCCAAAACCAACCAACCGGAGGTCGAAATTCAATTCCAAGTGTACGACGAGAAAGGAACCCCCATCCTCGACAAACCGCTCAAGCAAGTGCAAGATGCCATGTCGCCGATTTTGGTCAAACCCACCGATGGGGCCTTTGCCCTGCAATTCCCACTGTTTATGAATCGCCCGGGCAAGTTCGTGGTCGAACTGACGGCAGAAGATCGTGTCGCGAAGAAGCGGGCGAGCTATAAACTGCCGGTCAGCGTGTTGCCTGCCAACTGAATGGGCAGACGATGGAGACACCCAGGGCCATCTGGCGACGCGGCCCGACGCAGCCCTGGCGGTGACGAGAAGCCACCGTCGCCCACCAACCAATCGGCGTGAAGATCGCGTGAGATGGGCCAACGCGGCCCAGCGGTGTACCGCTCCGCTTGGTGTCGAGAAGCCACGGGGAAGCCCGGGGACACTCCACCGCCTGCTTCTGGCCTACAATAACGGCGTATCCGTCACCAACAACCCCCGATTCTCTTATGAATACTCCGGCTGAACAAATTGCTCACTTCCGCAAAATGGCCGAGGAAGACCCAGACAACGACCTAGCCCATTTCCGCTTGGGTCAGTTGTTGATGAATGACGGCCAGTATGCCGAAGCGGTCCAGTCGTTTCGTCGTACCCTGGAAATCACGCCAGAGTTTTCCAAGGTGTATCAATTGTTGGGCGAATGCCTTATCCAACTGGGGCAGACGGCTGAAGCTGTGGCGACACTGACCCAAGGCTGGACAATTGCCGACGAGCGCGGCGATCGTGTCCCGCGGGATGCCATGGCGAAATTGTTGGAACAACTCGGAGCGCCGATTCCGAAAAAGGCGACCCCCGTGGCCGCGAGCGGCGGCCCGGGCACGGGCTTCCGCTGCCAGCGTCCCGGCTGCATGGAAGGCCAACGGGCCGTGCAACTGCCCGCACCGCCCATCCCCGATGCCATCGGCCAGCGCATCTACCAAACCATCTGCTCGGCCTGCTGGATGTTATGGTTGAAGGACCTGAGCATCAAAGTCATCAATGAACTGCGGCTGGACCTCAGTTCCGAAAGCGGCTTGTATGAATACGACCGCAACATGCGGGAATTTTTCGGCTTTGAACAGGAAACTCCGCCGTGATGTCCGCCTACTTGGTGCAATACGGCCATTGTGGTTTCGTCGGGCGGCTGACGTCGGGCGTCCCTCTGGTGCGGGGCGATCGCGTGGTGCTGCGTAGCAGCCGGGGTGTGGAGATCGGCTCGGTCTTGTGCGAAGCTCGCGAACCTTTCGCTACCACCCTCCGTGTCGATGGCGAAATCCTGCGCCGCGCCAGTCCCGCGGATGAAACTCAACTCGGCCAATTGGCGGAACAAGCCAACGCCTGGCTGGTCCAAGCCAACGCCGCCGCTGAACGCCACCAACTTCCCCTCTGCTTCGTCGATGCCGAAGTGACACTCGACGATCAACTGATCCTCCACGGTGTGGCCTGGCACAGCTGTGATGCCACCGCCTTGTTGGATGAACTGGCGACGCAGTTCGGCGGGCCGGTGCGCTTGTTGGATGTCGCCCGAGTGCCGACCGCAGCCGAACATCCTTCCGAGGAACGCTGCGGTACGCCGGGGTGTGGCTCCGGCTGCTCGTCCGGCTCCGGCTGCTCGTCGTGTGGGTCATCCGCCAACCACCACGGCGGGTGTTCCACAGGCTCCTGCTCGCGCGGGCAAGTGCGCTCAGCGAGCGAACTGACCGCCTACTTCGCCCAATTACGCCAGCAGATGGAAGCCGCTACACGGCAGCGTCGCCCCCTGGCCTGATTCTCGCGGCAGCACCGCCCCCGGGCCTGATTCTCGCAGCGCCGCCCCCCCGGGCCTGATTCTCGCAGCGCCGCCAGAAAGGGGCTGACCCAGTTGTTTCTGTCCTTTCCAAGGCGCAGCGGCCCCCCTGGCCTGATTCTCGCAGCGCCGCCCCCCCCAATGCCAGAAGCCGCGGGCCGTGGCCGTACCCCTTTTTCGGGGATGGGTCGCGGTGGTCCGGCGTGGCCCTTGTGAAGCGATCACGGCTGGCCCGGAGAATTCTCTGGGTGTTTTCGCCCCCAGCGATAGTATGGCCTTGGGACTTGGGCGAAAGTGCCATCGTCGGACGCAATCATTCCCTGCCGATCACAGCAACAGGGGATGTGCGCCACGACGATCCTTGCCATGTGTTGATGGGAGACGATCAATGCTGTGGAGGAACGACCGCTGGGGGCTGGCTGCCATCCTCGTGCTGGCGGCGTCGTGGGTTGCGGCCGCCGCCAACGACGATACGCGGCGAGCGATTGCGACACTCAAGGCGGTGAACCCTGAAGGCCGGGGTAACGAGGATGCCGCAGCGGCGTGGAAAACACTGGTGCAACAGGGGATTGCGGCCCTATTCCCCGCCTTGGAAGCCTTCGACGAACGCCACCCGACCGCGACCAACTGGCTCCGCACGGCGGTCGATGCCATTGTGGAAAACCATCTCGCCGCCGGGCAGAAGCTGCCCACCGCGTCACTGGAAGAATTCGTGAAAAATACCCGCTTTGCCCCCTCCGCCCGCCGCTACGCTTACGAACTTCTCGTCGGCCACGATCCGACCGCCAAAGACCGGCTTCTGCCCGGCTGTTTGAACGACCCTGCCGCCGAATTGCGCCGCGCCGCCATCGCCCGGGAACTGGACCTTCTCGAACAATCCGCCCGCCCCAGCATCCGCGCCGAGCTGGAAAAACTCTTCAGCTATGCCCGCGACAAAGATCAAGTGGAAGCCATCGCCAGAAAGATCGAGGAACACGGTGGCCGCGTCCGCATCAGTGAACACCTGGGTTGTATCACGCACGTCTGGTTGATCGGCCCCTTCGACAGCACCGGCGGTGCAGGCTTTGCCAAAGCCTACCCCCCCGAGCAAGCCCGCGATACCACCGGCTCCTTCCGCGGGAAAGATGGCGACGTGCAATGGACGCCGGCTGCCACCACCGACAAATACGGCAAGTTCGATCTCAATGAATTGTTGGGCAAACACAAAGACGCCGTCGCCTATGCCCTGGCGTTCATTCAGACCGCCCAGGAACAACCCTGCGAAATCCGCGTCACCAGCCCCACGGCGATCAAAATTTTCCTCAACGGCCAAGAACTTCTGGCCCACGAAGAATACCACCACGGCGCGGCCTTCGATGCCTACATCGGTCGCGGGACTCTCCGACCGGGGGAAAACGTCGTGGTGCTGAAGGTGTGCCAGAACAACCAAACCCAAAGTTGGGCGCAAGCGTGGTTCTTCCAGATGCGCCTTTGCGACGCGACAGGCGGTGCCCTGCCACTGCAGCAGAAAGCCCTGGTCGAAGGTCGCACAAAGTGGGTGCCCCTCGGTTTTCTCGCCCCCTCGGAACCAAAGAAGTGATGCGAACCAAAGAAGTGATGCGAACCAACCTGATGGCGTGCAGGATACGATCAGCTGGGATGGAGAAACGATCGTCTGGAGGAAAAACAGTGATGCGAACCAACCTGATGGTGGCTCTGGTGGCCATGCTTACGCTCACTAGCACTCCACCGGTGCTGGCGGAGCCGTGGCCGCAATTCCGCGGACCCAACGCGACTGGAATTTCACCCGACGACAACTTGCCAACCGAGTGGAGCAAGACCACCGGGCTGAAATGGAAAGCCGCGCTGCCAGGCCGGGGCGTATCTTCGCCCATCGTCTACGGCGATCGCGTCTTCGTCACCTGTAGTTCAGGTGTCCGCGACGATAAACTGCACATTCTCAGCTTCGACGCCCACACCGGACGGCTCCAGTGGCAGCGGACCCTCCAGGCCACCGGCAGCACCGTGGCCCACAAGAAAACCTGCATGGCCGCCAACACCCCCGTGGCCGACGCCACCGGGGTCTATGTTCTGTTTGCCAGCGGCGATTGTGCGGCCTTCGACAACGATGGTACCCTGCGCTGGTACCGGTCGCTGGTGGGCGATTACCCCGGGATCACCAATCAGGTCGGTATGGCCGCATCACCGGTGCTTGTGGGCGATCGGCTCATCGTCCCGATGGATAACGCCGGCACGTCGTTTCTGGCAGCACTGGATACGAAATACGGCAAAAACGTGTGGAAAGTGGAACGGCCCCGGGAGATCAACTGGGTGACACCGCTGCTGCGGACCGTCGGCAGCACCACGGAAATTCTCCTCGACGGCCCCAGCGGTCTGACCGCCTACGATGCCGCCACCGGGCAGAAGCGCTGGTCGTCCCAACTGACACGCGGTTCGATTCCCACCGGAGTCCTCGATGGCCAGAAATTGTACATGCCCATCGGCGGCGTGACCGCCTTCCAACTGACCGATACCGGCGTGGCAGAAAAACCCCTCCTGACGGCCAAAGACGTCCGCCCCGGTATGCCATCGCCACTGGTATACCGCGGCAAAGTGTTCGCGGCCAACGATAACGGCATCGTCATGTGTGCCGATGCCAAAACCGGCAAAACACTCTACAGCGAACGGCTCAAGGGAGCATTTTCGGCCTCACCGGTTGCCGGCGATGGCAAAGTGTACTTCTTGAACGAAACGGGTATCTGCACGGTCGTGGATGCGACCGCCGAAACGTTCGAAATTCTCGCCGTCAATGAACTGGGCGAAGAAACTCTCGGCACGCCGGCCATTGCCCACCGCCGCCTGTACATTCGCACGGATAAAGCGTTGTATGCCATTGGCAAATAAGAACTTGCGCCTATGTTGGCCGCAGCACCGCTGGCCGCTTCCGCAGTGATAAAGCGTTGTATGCCATTGGCAAATAAGAACTTGCGCCTATGTTGGCCGCAGCACCGCTGGCCGCTTCCGCAGTGAT
>JANWYJ010000042.1 GCA_025055115.1 Gemmata sp. | reverse complement strand
TTTGTTTGGGGCCCCCGCCTTGGGGGGGGGGGGTGTCATTTCACTTGGTGGTGGTTGGCTTCCCCGCCGCGGGGGGGGGGGTGGGGTGGGGCCCCCCCCGCCCCCCACTGCGTTTTTCTCGTCCAGCGGCAGCGCTTCTTGTCACTGTTCACACAACCTCGAATAACATCCGGGCACTGAGGGCCGTTTTTCAGCTGGTATTTCTGAAGCGTTGGTATTTCTAAAGAGAATGAATTACCCCACCGTTCCGCGGCAGGAGCCTTGGGACGGTGGGGCCGGAACAGAGAAGAGGCCATAATCTTTGAATATACTGAGGGTGCAAGCTCCGATTGTCAACATCAAGTCCGCGAAATTTCACCCCGCTTCAGCTCGCTACACCTAGCAGGTTCTTGATCCGACACAGCCTCCGGGCTACCCTTTCTGTAGAGACCTCCACGCGATTGGCATCGCGTGAACCCTTCAGGATGATTGCCAATGCCATCAAAAACCGACCTGACCAACGAATTCTTTCAGGTCAAGCGGCTAGGGGATTTGGCCGTCATTGTTCCTACGGCCCAAATCGAGGACTTACCAGAAACGCTGTTGCAGCCGGCGGCGGAAATGGTCTTGGCACCTCTCAAGGAAGACCCGCCCAATCAGATCATCGTCGATCTTTCGAATGTTTCTTACTTCGGCTCGGCGTTTATTACCTTCCTGTTACGCTGTCACCATCTGCTAGCGACCCGAGGCAGTGAACTGGTTCTCGCGGGGGTGAATCCTAACATCCGGGAATTGATGCGGATTACGAACCTCGAAATGCATTGGGCCATGTACGATACGGCCAAGGAAGCCATCGAGGCCTTGGGCGGAGCGGATTGAATCAACCGATCGTTACCCCCTGCGAACCCAGATCGCACCGGCTGTCTGTGGACTGCTCCATCTGGGCTTCCCATTGGCTGTCCGTGGGCTACTCTATCTGGGCTTCCCATCCTGTATGTCCCTCATGAATAACTCACCATGAACTCCACATTGCCAACCGCAATCTCCGCGGTCCCTGATGCCCGCGGTCGGTTTGGTCCTTATGGCGGCCGGTTTGTTCCAGAAACTCTGATGTTCGCCTTGGAACAACTCGACACCGCCTACCGTGCGGCGAGGTCCGATCCGGCGTTCGTAGCTCAGTTTCAGCGTCTGTTGGCCGACTATGTTGGGCGACCATCGCGGCTGTACTTGGCCGAACGACTGACGCGTGAAGCCGGCGGCGCTCGCATCTATTTGAAACGAGAAGACCTCAACCACACCGGCGCGCACAAGATTAACAACGCCCTGGGCCAAGCCCTTATCACTCTGCGGATGGGGAAACGCCGGGTGATTGCCGAAACCGGCGCGGGCATGCATGGCGTGGCCACGGCCACGGCGGCGGCACTCTTCGGCTTGGAATGCCGTGTTTATATGGGCAACGAAGATGTCCGCCGCCAAGCCCTCAATGTCTTCCGGATGCGGGCGATGGGAGCTGAAGTCTTCCCCGTGGAGAGCGGCAGCCGGACTCTCAAAGATGCTACCAACGAAGCCATGCGCGATTGGATGAGTAGTGTCGAAACGACTCACTACATCATCGGCAGCGTGGTCGGGCCGCACCCCTTCCCCATGATGGTGCGTGACTTCCAAAGCTGCATCGGCCAAGAAACGAAACAGCAATGCCTGCAGCAGTTGGGGAAGCTCCCGGATGTTATTGTCGCCTGTGTGGGCGGCGGGAGTAACGCCGCGGGTATGTTCTATCCGTTTGTCGATGAGCCGTCGGTCGAATTGGTCGGTGTCGAGGCGGGTGGCCGTGGTCCGCGCCCAGGAGACCACGCCGCGACACTCAACAACGGCCGACCTGGCGTTCTGCATGGTAGCTTCAGCTATGTTCTGCAAGATGACGACGGCCAGACCGCCGACGTTCATAGCGTCAGCGCTGGTCTGGATTACCCCGGCGTTGGCCCGGAACACAGCTACTGGCACGACTTACACCGTGTCCGCTATTGCAGTGTGAGCGATCGTGAAGCGCTGGATGCCTTCCACTTGTGCGGCCGACTCGAAGGCATTCTGCCGGCGCTGGAAACAGCTCATGCGCTCGTCGAGGCTCTGCGCATCGCAGCCACGCGCTCGCCCGATGATGTCGTAGTCGTTTGCTTCTCGGGCCGCGGCGACAAGGACTGTGCCGAAGTGGCCCGACTGACCGCGCAAAATTCCCTCTGAGGTCTTCAAAGCATCGGCGAGCACTAGCGGCCAACAACACTCAGACGACGGCTGACCCTACCAAGGCCCCTCCGAGGCGCAGAAACGCTTTCTCCAATGCGCGCCCATCATGGCGGGGGCAGGAATGCATGGAGGATCAGCACCACCAAAGCGCAAAAGCGTGATCTCCAATGCGCGCGCCGTCATCTCCCATCCCCGCAGATTCGCCACCGCTTCCACTCGGCTGCCGAGAATCCATCCTGGTGGCTGACCATCACCGTCGTACTCTGGGGTGTTAGTGTCCAGCCTCGGTGCTGCTAGGAATCCATCCTGGTGGCTGACCATCACCGTCGTGCGCTGTACAACTTTCCTTCATGCACACCGTATTCTTTGCGCTCCTAGCAGCCGGGGCGGGGATGTGTATTGCCCTGCAAGCTTCGGCCAACGGTAATTTCCGTAAAAATCTCGGCGATAATCCGCTCTTTGCGGCGTATTTCTCGATCTGCGGTACCATCCTCACGGCCACCCTGGCTATGCTCCTATGGCGCCCCCCAGCGCCCAGTTGGGCCATGTTGCGTAGCACGCCGTGGTGGAATTGGCTCGGTGGGCCGTTGGGTGCTCTCATCGTTCTCGCTGGAGCCGCACTGACGCAACGGCTCGGAGCCGCGTTGTTCATCGCCTTGGTCGTTGGCGGGCAACTGCTTGCCTCATTACTTCTTGACCATTTTGCCCTGATGGGTTTACAGGAACAACCTCTGTCAGCCGGGCGGATGGTGGGTGCGCTTTTGGTTGTAGCCGGTGTTCTATGCATCAAGTATCTGTGACTTCATGAATCCTCTCGATGCGCTTTTTCAACGGTTGCGAGCCGAAAAACGGGCAGCGCTGATGCCGTTTCTCACCGCAGGCGACCCCGATTTGGCTTTCACGCAACAACTTCTACCGCGAATGGCCGCCGCTGGAGCCGACCTTTTCGAGATCGGCTTTCCCTTCTCCGATCCGATCGCCGATGGCCCAGTGATACAGGCGTCGTACACACGGGCATTGCGCCATGGCCTGAAACTGGCCGATATTTTTCGCTCGCTCCACGAAGTGCATCAGACGTGGAAAGCCAAGCCCACGCCCTTGGTCGCTATGGCTTCCTATTCGCTGATCTACCGCATGGGTGCTACGGCGTTTATCGAAGCGGCACAGAACGCCGGCCTGTGCGGCGCTGTGCTGCCCGATTTACCCGTGGAAGAAGCGAATGAATTCGCCTCGGTGGCGCAGGAACGCAACTTCCATCCGATTTTGCTGGTCACTCCGACCACTTCGCCGGCACGGGCCGAAAAAGTGGTCAAGGTTTGCCGCGGTTTCGTGTATGTCGTCAGTGTGGTCGGCATCACCGGTACGCGTGAGGCCTTGCCCGCGGCGCTGCGTGAACAGATCGCCCGGCTGCGCACGCTCACCGATTTACCGTTATGCGTTGGCTTTGGTGTCAGCACACCAGACCATGTGCGCGAACTCCAAACGATTGCCGATGGTGTGATTGTCGGCAGTGCCTTAGTGAAGCACCTCGAAAACGCTAGTAGCGATCGCACCGCCGCTTTGACAGCGGTATGTCAATTGGTGAAGGAGCTCCGAGCCGCACTGGGCTGACACCGCCCAGGAGCCAAACACGCGATATGTTGAAGACGCCCAGGAGCCAAACACGCCATACGCTGACCACGCCCAGGAACCAAACAGGCGATACCCTTTCGTGCCGGGAGTCACGGCTTTCCTCTCAGACGCCCGAAAGCACAACGGAGTAGCCACGGTTCTCAATCACAGAGCAATCGCCGAAGGTTTCGAAGATCAATGGCATCACGGCGGTGGGCATTTTTGTGACCAAGTAATACCGACCCCCAGGTCGGAGCAGGTCGCGCGTGCCCTCGATGAACAACCGGGTAATCTCCGATTTCGCATAGTACGGCGGATTGGCGAGAATCACATCAAACGTGTTCTTGTCTAATCCTTGTAAGCGTGTCGACGTAACGAAGCGTGTGTGGGCGATGTGATTGGCCTTCGCATTCAATTCCGCCAACGCGATCGCACGGAGGTTACTGTCGATAAATGTCACATGGCCCTCGGGAGCGGCCTTCGACCACGCGAGGCAACCCACAGCACCATTGCCACAGCCCAAATCGAGAATGTGATTGCCCGGATGAATTTCCGCCACTTCGAGCATGGCCCGGGAGCCGTTGTCGAAGCGACCATAACTGAAGGTTCCCGGGCGCGACACAAACACCATCGACGGTTGGCCGTTGATCCGAGCGTGGAAGGTCAATTCATGCCGCCGGCGGGGGCGTGTGCAGTCGGTCTTGGTGCTGAAGAAGGCCGTGCCATATCGGCTGCTGGGTGTCGCCCCGTAGTTGCCAAAGATACGTTTCTGCAGTTTCGCGAAATAGCTGTCTTTTTCATATTCCGAGAGGGTGAGGAAGACCCCATCGGCCGCCAGAATGTGATAGCCTTGATCGACCACGTCGATCTTCAATTCCCGGTCGGATTGAGCGGCTGCGGGGAAGATAATGGTGTTGAAGCGCGGCGGTAAATCCCACAGGTCGGCCACCGTCACAACGTCGGCCGATGCCCCCACTTCCGCCAGGCATTGCCGCACTCGCTCACTCTGGTGCAAATCGAATTGAACACAGCTGACCTCGGTCGCTGGCAACTGCAAGGCTTTGACCAGATTTGCCACCGGCCACGGTGGCCCCAAAGCCACACAGACCGGAGGGCGAACCCGTCGGGCCACGGTTGCGAACAATTCCTCGATGTGTTTCATATTACCATTGTAGGGTGCTGCTGGATCATCGTTGGTGGCCTCCCCTTGCCGGGTTTCGCCTTGTGTCTTAATGGTGTTTTCACCAACTGCCTCTGCGCGACAGAGATCACCACTATGATCGAAGTCCAACACCTGACGAAATACTACGGCGAATATCCCGCGGTTCGGGATGTGTCGTTTTTCGTGGAGAAAGGCCGAGTCGTTGGTTTTCTCGGCCCCAACGGCGCTGGCAAATCAACGACGATGCGCATTCTGGCCGGATTCTTGACGGCCAATTCAGGGCAAGTCCGTATCGACGGCCATGATGTCTTCTGGGACCCGCTGGCTGCGCGGCGGCGGATCGGCTATATGCCGGAGAACTGCCCACTGTATGGCGACATGCGCGTTGACGAGTATTTGTGGTTTCGCGGCGGGCTGAAAGGGCTGAGCCGTCGCGAACGCCGGCAGCGACTGGGCTACGTCACGGAGCGATGTTGGCTGACGGACGTTCGTCGTCAATTGATCGGCACATTGTCGAAAGGTTATCGGCAACGGGTCGGATTGGCCGATGCCCTGCTGGCCGATCCGCCTGTCTTGATTCTCGATGAACCCACCGCCGGCTTGGACCCGGCGCAGATTCGCGAAACCCGCAAGCTCATTCGTGAACTGGGACAGATGCATACCATGCTCCTTTCCACGCACATTCTCAGCGAAGTGGAAGCCACGTGCGATTCGGTGATCGTGATTTATCAAGGCCAAGTGGTGGAAGATGGTTCGCTGGCTGCTGTCCGGTCCCGGCACGGCAACCAAGCACTCGAAGACATCTTCGTTCGGCTCACCGGTCAGGAGGGCATTTGATGCGTGCAACCCTCTCACTGATCCGACGCGAATTCGCTGCGTACTTCCTGGGACCCATTGGGTACGTTGCGTTGTTCAGCTTCCTGGTGCTCAACGGACTACTATTCTTTCTGGTCGTCGGATTGTTGACCGAAAAAGGCCCGCGCGGGGTCGAATACCCGATGCAGGTGATGCTTGGCGGAGCCGACGACCCCGAGTGGGCGCTGGTCGCCGGGGTTCTCTTCTGGGGGCTGTTCCCTGCCGTGACGGGGATCATCACCTCACGCCTGATCGCCGAAGAACGCGGCATCGGCACGCTCGAAACGCTCCTGACTGCACCCATTCGTGATTGGCAAGTAGTTTTCGCCAAATTCACCGCCTGCTTCGGCTTCTACCTGCTGATGTGGACCACCACACTCATCTATGTCCCCATTCTGGCTGATCTACACGCACAGTGGCGGCCGGTGTTCACACCGTTCAGTGTGGCCCTCATGGTGGGGATTGCTTTCCTTCTTTTTGCCAAACTCGCGTTCTGGTACGAGCTGAGTAGCGGCTTGATACTCTTCCTGGGGCTGATGGGATTGGGATTGGCCATCGCCGGCGGATACCTCCACTATACAAAAGATGAGCAATATTTTCTGGAAGTCAAATCGGGAATCGATTTTTTTCCCGTATTGACCTCTTATCTGGGGGTAGTCCTGGCCGGAGCGATGTTTCTGGCGCTGGGTCTGCTGGTTTCCAGTTGGGTGAAAAGCCAATTGGTGGCCTGGATGCTGTCGTTGCTCTTGGGGCTGTGCTTTGTGTTGCCAGCGGCCCTGCGGTGGCAGTTCGATACCGGCTCGGTGATAGACCCGGTGGTTTACTACATCAGCGTGCCGGAACATTTCCGCCGCGACTTCACTCGCGGTGTCATCGATACCCGCCCGTTGGTATTGTACCTCAGTGTCACATTCTGCTGCCTGTTTTTGACTGTCCGTAGTCTGGAAGCGCGGCGCTTACGCTAGGGTGGCAGTGACGTGACAAGAAACGGAACGACACCGCGCAAGTGATCGAAAATTCACAAGTGATCGAAAAATCATAACTGATAAGAAGTTAACTTGCGACAGTGAAGCGACTACTATGGCCGACACACGACAACGTACCACGCTGGGCAACTGGTTCCGGCTGATCGTCCGCTTCGCCGGCCTGACGGGGGCCTTGGCGGTCGCTGTGGGCACGCTGTTGCTGGCCGTGGGCTTACCCGGTGTCGATCTTTCGACACTCGACGGCTGGCAAGCCTTCCCCGATCAACTCCACGCCGCCAGCGACGGTCGCCACGGCGACTTAGCGCAGTGGGCCGCCTGGTGCCTGGCGGGCGGCGCTATTGCCGTAGCGATCGCTGTGGTCGTCGAATTGCTCAGCGGGCTGATCCTGGGTTTAGGACGACGCACCGCGGCAGGAACGGTCGCCACAACCAGCATTGTCGCGGCGTTGGTGCTGTTGGGGATTGTGAATTACTACTCATTCACCCACCATCGCCGCTTCGATTGCACCCGGGATCAACGTTTCACACTTCCCCCGGAATTGGCCCGGGAATTGAGCCAGCTACGTGGCAACGCCCCTACCACAATCGTGGTGTTGCAAATGCACAACATGTTTGGCAACCTCTCAGCCAAACGCGACAGTTTCACCTCAGCTGCCGAACGGCTAGTGACGGAGAAGGTTCGGGATTTAGTTGATCTATTCCGCACCTTTGGACCCCAATTCCGCGTCGTCGTGCTCGATACGGAAGCCTTCGGTTACCAATCGGAACTCGACGAACTGACGAAAAATGCCCCCGAATTGCGGGCTGCCATCGAATCGGCCAACGAGAACAGCATCTTTTTCCATGCTCACAAACGGGTGCAACGGCTGACCTTCAACGAGTTTCTGCAGCTCGATAAAACGGCGAGCCGAACCTTCGACAATGGTCAAGGCAACCTGGTCTTGCTACCACAAGGAATCGACCGGTTCGCCCAGCGGATTCTTACCGTACAAGAACGGCGACCGAAGGTGGCCGTGTGTGTGGTTCACGAAGCCCTCAGCACCGCCCGCGCCGATGGATGGCGTGCCCGCTACACCATGGCCGGATTACGAAAAGCTCTCAACGATGCTGGCTTCGATGTCACCGACATTGTGCTCAAGAAGAACTGGGGGCAACCCGGCGGGACCCAACCAGCTGCCGACACCCGCGAAGAAAGCGCTCTGGAACGCCTCGAAAGCGAAGCTCGCGAAGCCAGCGCCCGCCTGGCGACGGCCGTGGCTGAAGTCAACATCCTCAATGTCATCCGCGACGAACTCGAACGGCTCAAAAATCGCCCTTGGCCCGAGCGGCGCGCCTTTTATTCCCAATTGTTCAACAATGTCCGTTTTGAGGAGCAAGAACCGCAAATCCGTGCCTTCATCGACCGTCGCAGTCAACGCGCCGATGAGGAGCTGAAAGAGGCCTCACAAGCGAATCAAGAAGCCGAAAAACGCCTCGCCGAAGCGCTGCAAAACGAACGCTACCTGCAAGACCGCCGCATGACCGACATCGGCGCGAAATTCCAAAAACAACTCGAAGATGTCGATCTCCTGATCCTGCCACGATTTACGACCGAAGACGCCATGGAGGGGCCGGAGGTCGAAGCGGCGATTCATGCGCTCAGCCGCGAACAGGTCCAGGTCATCAAAGACTTCATGAAACGCGGAAAACCTGTTCTCGTCTGCTTCGGAGCCATCACGCCGCAAGTCAACCCCCAGCAAGGCGAATCTGCGGACGACTTCGACCGACGCCTGGCCAATGAATTGGCTGCGGGTATTGACGATCTCGAACGGCTCATTGCCGAGCGCGGTATCGAGATGGGCAACTCCCTCATCCTTTTCGATGGGGAAACACGCTCTCTGACGGCCGATCAATTCGGCAACAACCCGGCCGATGTGCCACCACTGGTGGTCGCCGAGCCACCGGCCCCAGAAACCAAGCTGTTACCCAACCCGGTCGCCGCGGCTCTGCGGCTGACCGCCCGTACCGCGGAAAGCAATCTGGACATCAAGTTGAAGGCGTTGCGGCCAGTGACTGTGGTCCCCAGCCGGCAGCAGCGCTTTGCCCCCGAGATTCTCTATACGGTGCCTGAGACATGGAATGACTTGCAACCGTTCCCCATCGTAGGCCGTCGCCGGGATGGTGCCCGGGTGCTGGTGTACACCCCGAAATACGAACCAGTGGGAATCGGCGACCCCAAGAAAGGTCGCCGCGATGAGGAACGGCGGGGGCCATTCTCCGTCGCCGTGGCTATTGAAAGCCCTATCCCGGTGGCGTGGGTGCAGGAAGATTTCGACCGGCAACGTGCTGCTGCGGCCCTGTTTATGCCGTTTGACAATCTCTTCACGCTCGGGTTGACTCTCGCGGCCGATCGGATCGAACGGCCCCAGCAACGGATGATCGTCATCGGCAGTGGTACCGTCTTCACTGGCAAAGAGCTCACTCCTGGGCAGGAGAAATTGTTGGTTCACAGTGTCAATTGGCTGACCGGGCGTGACGATCGCCTACCGCGGGCGGATGTGACCCCATGGCATTATCCGCGCGTTGCCCTCAGCGATCGGCAACGGAACTTGTGGCGCTGGGGTGGCTGGTTTGGGCCGCCCGTGGCCGTCGCCTACCTGGGTTTGATCGTCATGCTCATTCGCCGCATGCGCTAAGGCTTTCCACAGCAGGTGCTGACGTCATGAATTGGAAGAGTACGCTTCTGCTCTTGATCCTGACCGGTGCCGCCGGGGCCTGGCTTTGGAAAGGGGACCAATGGCTGCCGCAGTGGGCGCCCCCAGCGGCCCCGGCCGATTCGCCCGTGGTCGCAACCCTCGAACGCGACTTCAGCCCGGCGAATCTGGTTCGCATCGAAGTGCGGCCTCCGGGGGCTGATCCCTTCTTGTTTGTGCGCGAGGCCGATGGTTGGTCCCAACCGGGTGGCTGGCCGCTACGCGCAGCGGAAGTCAACGAGTTGGTCGACACCCTGGGTACGCTCCGAACCCGGTTCCATCCCATCCCCATCGCCAATGGCGATTTGTCTCCCTTTGGGCTAGCCGAAGCGCAAAAGCCGTTTGTGGTGCAAGTGAAAACCGCCACAACAGCCGAATACACTCTGCGTTTTGGCGAACCTCCCGCGCAACCGGGCGACGTGCCCTTCACCCGTCCGGCGTATGTGCAAATCAACAATGCCCCGGAGGTTCTCAAGCTCGGCCCCGATGTCATGCCCGTCTTGCGTCGCCCGGCCGATGCTTACCGCCGCCGGCAGTTATTTGCCGAGGTGGAACGAGTCAAATTCGCCGGCACACCGGCATTGACCCAACCCGGCTTGCCGCCCGAACCGCCGGTGCCCAATACCGTCACACTCCCTGGTCCCGCGGTGCAGCAAATCCAGGTTCGCGGCAAGATCGTTCGGCTGTGGGGAAAGCCGATCTGGTTTGCCAGCGAAAACTTCACCCTGCAACGCATCGCACCCACGCCACGGCCGACCGTAACGGAAAGAAACGCCGAACCAACGGTTCAGCCCGATCGTTTGGCCGATGCCTGGATCGTGGTAGCGCCCCACCGTGACCAGGCCAACCCCGCGACGTTGCAACGGGTTCTGGCGGCACTGCCGGATCTGTGGGTGGAGAAGTTTCTGGCGTCGCACGAAGTCGGCTTTGCGGTCGATCACCCTTACTCGATTGCGCAAATGATGCCGATTCCGCTGGAGCCGCTCCCGGCGCTATTGGCACGGATTCATCCCAGTGGGGCTTTTCTGATGCCCCTGGCCGATCGGATTTCGCCCGAAGCTCGGGCCGGTATCGACCGCTCCCAACACGCCATCAGCGTGACGCAGCAAGGCGGTAAAACCGTGACGGTGAAGCTGGGAGGATTCACCTTCGTTCAACGGGAAGAAACGGAAACGATTCGCTCGCCCATTCCCGAAGTCAATCCACGTACCGAGAAACGTCTGGTGACTGTGGCCTACCGCTTGGCCCAGGTGGACGGCAATCCGCAAATTGTCACGGTGCCAGCGGACAAGGTGCAACCGATCTTCGCCACCGCCGCCGACGTGATCGACTCTCGCGTCGCTCGCTTTTCCGCCGAGGAAGTCTGGGCGATCACGATTTTCCGCCCGAACCAGCCACCGATTCAACTGAGCCGAAAAAAAGGCAACCCGCGGGCCTTCAACCGTGACGATCGGGAAGACCGTTGGCTGATTGAAGGCGGACCCAATCCCCTTCTGGCCGACCGCGACCGGGTTGAGGACCTTCTCTCCCGGCTGGCCAACCTCCGCGGCGACCCGACCACGGATTTGTACCGTACTGATCCGCTCCAGCGTGGTCTGGACCCCGAACGGTGTGTCCGCATCAGTTTGGTTGTCCGCGAGAAGCGGCCGGCCGGCGAACCGGATGCTCCATCGCGCGAATACACGATTCTGGTTGGCACCCCCGACTTCGCTCAAGCCCAGTTACCCGTGCAACGGGCCGGTTGGCCGCGGATCAGCCTCGTCAAGGATCGCATCGCCAGTAGCACCGACAGCAGCTGGCTGGGCGAAGCCCTCTTCCCCGAGCGGCTCGAACCCACCTTCCGTCGCGATGCTATCACTTACCGTAGCCGTAAACTGTTCGATACCGCGGATACAACCCTCACCGGCATTGTTGTGGAAGGGGAAAAAGGCTTCACACTCCAGCATCAGAAAAAACCCAGCGGCGGCGACGGCTGGCAATTGACCCTTCCCATCACCTCCGACACCAACCCGCAAACCCTTGACCCACTGGTGACGCAACTCACGGGCTTACAGGCGCGGGAATTCCTCGTTGAACAACCCACCAACCTGGCGGAGTATGGCTTGGACAAGCCTTCCCTGACCGTGAAACTGACGTTCAGTAATAACCGCCGCTACACCTTGGAGATCGGCAAACCACGACCGGGCAAAAAGGAAGAAGTCTTCGCTCGGCTCGATGGCGGTGCCGTCTTCACACTGGCCGCCTCCACCACCGAACGCCTCGCCGCAGGCCCCTTGGAATTGCTACCGCAAACGGTCTGGTCGGTCGCGCCTAATGCCATCCAAGCGGTGGAGATCACGCGCTTCGACAAACCGGAGGAATCCTTCACTCTCACGCCCGAGGGCACCAACTGGAAGCTCACCGGCCCCTTCACGGCCCCGGTACCGTTTCTCAGTGCCCAGCCCATGCTCACGCAACTGGGTAATCTCACCGCGACCAAGTACGAATCCTTGCAAGCCACCGATCCTGCCAAATATGGCTTCGATAAACCGCTGGCGAAGGTGAAACTCACCTACCGCGAGAAAACCACCGCAGGCGAGCGAACCGTTACCCAAGCGCTGATCATCGGCAGCGTCAGCGCGGGTGTGTTCGATCAATACGCCCAACTCGACGTGGACAAAGCCCCGGTTTTCATCCTTCCCGCCGCGTACCGCACAGCCGTACAAACAGCTCCGCTGGCCCTGCTCGATCGCAACTTGCTCTATCTGGATGCCAGCCGCATCACCCAAGTACAAATCACCGGAGAAAAACCAGAAAACGCCATCACCCTCAGCCGCGACGACAAAGGCCAATGGAAAGCCGCCGAAGCGACTTTCACCGTGGATAAGCTCGTGGCCACGGAATTGGTCGATACCTTGGCCTCGTTACCCATCGACCGCATTGCAGCCTACGGCGAGGCCGTCAAGTGGGCCGAATACGGACTCGACAAACCCGAATACACCATCGTTATCACACTCTCGGGTGAGAAACCGCAAACACGAACTCTCCGTTTCGGCAAATCCGATCCCACGGGTGGCCGATTCGTACGTGTCGATGAGGGGCTGGCCGTTGGTGTTCTTTCGGCCACGGTCGCCCAATCCCTGGCTCGCTCCAAACTCGACTTTGCCGAACGCACCTTCTTCTCCTTCAAAGCTGAAGAATTGCTGGGTCTTGTACGGCAGAAAGGGTCCGAGGAACTCGAAATCGCTCCCGGAGGCGGCGACGGCTGGGAGGTAGTCAAACCCACCAAAATCAAGGCTGATACGCGGTTGGTGGAGGAATTGGGTGAAGCCCTCAGCCGGCTGCGGGCCGAGAAAGTGGTGGCTGTGGGCAAAAAGGCTGAAATCTTCCCCCAATATGGGCTGGAACCGGCCGAAGCCATCCTCACACTGACCATCGGTGAGAAACTCGAACAGAAGGTCCTTCGTCTGGGCCGGCCGGTCGATGCGACCCGCCCCACCGGCGAACGCTACGCCGCGGTCGAAACGGCCACGGCCGAAGCCACCGTGGGCATTCTGCCGGCGAATTTGGTCAACAAACTCCTGGCCCCGCCGGTATCGTTCCGCGACCGAACCATCGCCCGATTCGTCGATGCTGATGCACTCACCCTCGAACGACCTGGTCGCACGATCACCTTCAGCAAAGTCGCCGGCACCTGGAAAGTGACACAGCCGATCACCGCCGATGCCGAGCAATCCGCCCTCGATGATCTGGTGAATGAACTGGCCCAACTGCGGGCCAGCGATTGGGTCGCGTTCCAACCGAACCCGCAGCAAATAAAAGACTTCGGTCTGGAGAATCCTCAAGCCATCTGGACCGTCAAAAATGGCACAAAGGTTGAACTCATCCTGCGGATCGGCAAGAAGACCGACGATGGGCGCGTCTACGCGACAACCGCCACCGGGGAATTGGTCGCACTCCTGGGAGTTCCCCAGACCACCAAGATTCTCGGAGAATACCGGGTCCGTAAACCCTGGACTCTCGATGCCTTCCAAGCCGAATCCGTCACCATCGCTCGGGGGGACAACCGCTTCACCCTGAAAAAAGACGGCTCTCACTGGAAGGACGCCACAAACCCCGACGCCATCGACTCAGCCGCAGTCAGTGACTTGCTCAGCCGCCTGGCGAGCTTGCAAGTCGAGCGTTTCGTCGTCGATAAAGACGCCGATGGGAAGCTGTTTGGATTAGCTCCACCCGAATTCACCATCACGGTCACTCTCACCGATGGCAGTACGCGGGAGTTGGCTATCGGCGGCATTGTCGGCGGCACCGGTGATAAACAACGCTACGCCCGGGTGGTGGACAAAGACCGCAGCGATGTGTTCATTCTGTCGGCGGCTGATACCGAACGGTTCACCCGCGACCGAAGTTCTTACCTGCAAAAGAAATAGATCGGCGCTTTCTCATCGCCCCCCTCTCCTCGCCCCCCAGTGGCCGACCGCTCTTGTAGCCCCGCGATGGGTTCGCAACAATAGCAACAGCTTGCAGTTGCGGATCGATCGGCCACCCAAGTGGGTTCAACCGGTTCCCACCGGAGGCTTGCACGAGAACCGGAGGCATGCCTGAGTTACCCGAAGTCGAAACGGTGGTCCGGGATTTACGCCCGGCGCTACTGGGCCGGACCGTTCTGGATGTGCAATACAGCCGAAAGAAGCTGCGCCATCCGTGGCAACCACGCTGGAATGCGCAGATTCGCGGTCTGCACATCACCGACCTGCGTCGGCGGGGGAAGTGGATTCTCGTGGATTGCGCCGGCCCAACGCCAAGCGCCGATCCCCCCCTGGTGCGCGTCCATTTGGGTATGACCGGTCAGTTCACGGTCGCCACACCCCACACTCCCCGACCCGATCACGTTCACGTCATCTTTCAATTGGATCATGGCGATGAATTGCGTTTCCGCGATCCGCGCCGCTTCGGTGGCGTCACATTCTTTGCTCACCGGAGTGAGGTGGAAGCCGCTATGAACGCCGAACTGGGGCCAGAACCGCTTGAGATTCCTGTGGAATATTTCCGCCACAGCCTGCGTACCAGCCGGCGGAACTTGAAAGCGATTCTGTTGGACCAAAAAACACTTGCTGGTGTGGGGAACATTTACGCGGATGAGGCGTGTTTCCGAGCTCGGTTGCATCCTGGCCGCCGAGGGCACAGCCTGACCCCCCAGGAGTGCGATCGGCTTCGCCAGGCGATCGAAACCGTCATCCGCCGGGCCATCGCCAGCCGCGGCAGCACCATTCGTGATTACATCGGCGGTTCTGGGCTGCGCGGGCAGTTCCAGAACGAATTGGCCGTTTACGGTCGCACCGGCGAGCCTTGCCGCGTCTGCCAAACCCCGATTGCGTGTCAACGCTTGGCGGGCCGCTCGTCGCACTTCTGCCCGAATTGTCAACGGTGATGAGAGCGCGTGATGTCATACAAGGCGTTCAAACGACTGCTGGGCGAAACGAGCCTCGAACGGAAATGCCGTTGGCTGCTTGGGGCATTGGTGTTGATGCTAATGACCGGAAGCTTCTGGGTTTATGCCAAGCAAACCGAAGACCTCGCGTACGGCCAATTGGAAATGACCGGCCGAGCCTTGCTCTCGCCCATCGTGGCCCGGTTGCATGTGCAAGGTGACGATCGCAAGGCCGTTGATGAGTTCCAACGGCTCACCGAGGAAAACTGGCCCGAATCGCTCAAAGGCTACAACTACAAACTCATTAAACCCGATTCCAAAGACCTCGATAGCCAACCGACCAGTGACGATCTGCCGGCCATGAACCGGATTCTCAGCGATCCGAAAACCAACGAAGAAACCCGCAAAGCCCCCAAAGAAAACGCTTTTTACTACTATGGCGTCATTCGCGCCCGGTCATCCTGCGTCGATTGTCACAGTGATCCGGGCAAAGTCGGCGAAAAACTCGCCAACGCGCAACTGAAACCCGACGATGTCATGGCGGTGGTACGGATTCGGCTGTCGACCCAGTCGATCGAAGAAGGTTTTCACACCAACCGGGCCATGTTGATCGCGTTTGCGATCGGTACGTCGATGTTGATTATCGCGGCCAGCTATCTGATTATCCGCTACGTCATTGTCAAGCCTGTTAAACACCTCAAGGAAGTGTCGGAGGCGATCGCGGCCGGCGAATTGAACATCCGCAGTGAAATTCAGACCGGAGATGAATTCGAGGACCTTTCCCATGCCTTCAATCGCATGCTCCGCAATCTGACCAATATCCAGGACCGCAACAAGAAGTTGATTGCCGATCTGGATCGGAAGGTCGATGAACTGGCCCGGGTCAACATGGCTCTCTTTGAGAGTAACCGCCTCAAAAGCGAATTTTTATCGACCATGAGCCACGAACTGCGGGACCCGCTCAACAGTATCATCGGCTTTTCCGAAATTCTTCTGGCCGCAGAGAACCTTACGGAGAAACAGCATCGTTACGCGGCCAACATTATGGCCAGCGGGCAGCGCCTCATGGCGTTGATCAACGATATTCTGGAATTGGCCAAGCTCGAAGCCGGGAAAATGCGGCTGCATCTGGAATCGGTGCACATCCCACAAGCCTGCGAACACGCGGTCGCCCAACTGCGGCAACAAGCCGAGAAAAAAAACATCGACCTGCGGATCGTGGTCGATCCTCATCTTCCCCCCGCACGGCAAGACGCCGGCAAAATTCATCAAATTCTCACCAATCTTCTCTCCAACGCGGTCAAATTCACACCCGAAGGCGGATGGGTCACCCTCAAGGCCGCCATCGACGGCCAAGACCTGGTGTTCACCGTCTCCGACACCGGCGTGGGCATCGCGCCCGAAGAGCACGACCTGATTGTTGAAAAATTCCGCCAAGCCGCCAACCCCATGACGCGGGAACAAGGGGGTACCGGCCTGGGGCTTTCCATCGTCCGCGAGCTGGCCAAACTGCTCGGCGGCGATGTCACCGTGCAAAGCGAATTGGGCCGCGGCAGTACCTTCACCGTCCGCATCGCCGCCTTTATGGCCGATGAACCACTTCTAGGCTTTGAATTGAGCGAAGAACCGGCGCCCAGCCCCGAATCGGTCGGCGCGGCCCCTCCGGCGTAACACCCGTAACCATCTTCCGGACAGCCCACCGCCACAACGATCATCTCAGCAGAACGAATAGCAGCATACCCAACGCGGTGGTTCGTGGTACATTAACGGCGGGATTCCTACAAGGAGAAGCTATGTCGGCTTCGGTCGAACCACTTCAGGTTCTGGTGATCGACGACGATAAACTGCTGGCCAATACCATCGCGGAAAGTTTGCAACGACGTGGGCACAGCTGCACGGTCGTCACTGATGGCCGCACCGGCGTCGCAAAACTCGAGCAAGAGCCGTTTGATATTGTTCTCACGGATTTGAAAATGTCTGATCTCAACGGCTTGGAAGTCGTGGAACGCTGCCGTGTTTTGCGGCCCGATGCCGAGGTGTTCGTCATCACCGGGCACGCCGATGTCAAAACCGCGGTCGAAGCGATGAAGCGCGGTGCCTCCCATTACTTGCAAAAACCGTTGGATTTAGCAGAACTGCGGGCCGTTGTCGACAAATCGGCCGAACGGGTTCGGACTTTGCGGGAACTGCGCCAACAAATCGACGAAAAGTTCGGCTTTGAGGGTGTAGTCGGCAATAGTCCGAAAATGTTGCGCGTCATTCAGCTGCTCAAAGCGTATGCTCCCAGTTCCGCCTCGGTGCTGATTCTCGGGGAAAACGGCACCGGCAAGGAATTGGCGGCCCGCGCATTGCACTACAACAGTCCGCGACGAACTAAACCCTTCGCCGCGATGAATTGTGCCGCACTCAACGAAAACTTGCTCGACGATGAGATGTTTGGCCATGTCGACGGGGCCTACACTGGCTCCAAGGGGGCGCGTAAAGGGCGCTTCGAATACGCCGATGGCGGCACATTATTCTTAGACGAAGTCGGCGATATGCCCCTCTCTTTACAGGCGAAACTGTTGCGGGTGCTAGAAAATGGCGAAGTGATCCGGATCGGGGCGAATGATCCGATCAAGGTCGATGTTCGGATCATTGCCGCGACCAACAAAGACCTGCAGAAAGAAGTGGAAGCGGGCCGTTTCCGGCAAGACCTCTACTTCCGTTTGAAAGTCGGGACCGTTCGTTTACCCCCTTTGCGCGAACACAAGGAAGACATTCCCCAACTGGTAGCGCACTTCCTCAAAGAATTCTCAAAACGTTACAACAAGCCGGTACCCAAGGTGTCTCCGGCGGTCTGGAAAGCCCTCGAAAACCACGATTGGCCTGGCAACGTCCGCGAATTACGCAACCTGCTCGACAGCATGATGATTCTGGACCTCGACGGGCAACTGACTCCCGACGATTTTCCCGAAGATGCTGGGATCAAAGCCCTGACGCTCAGTCACACCACTGCCGCACAGGCCCACGGGGCCAATCATCTCATCGGCCGCCCCTTGGAGGAAGTCGAGCGCTACTACATCGAAAAAGCCCTCGAACTGACGGGTGGCAACCGCGAAGAGGCAGCCAAGCTCCTGAACATTAGCGAACGAACCATGTACCGCAAATTGCAGGAATGGCGACGCGAAAGCGAAAAAAAAGCCGAGGCGTAAGCCCCCACACCGTGGCAACCACCATGACGGCATCAGAAACGTCAGCCGGGTCAGCCGTATCGACAACACAAGTGACCCGCACACCGTGGCAACAACCGCCACGGCGCCAGAAACGTTAGCCGCCTGCGATGGGCCGCGGCACGCGACGCCCCCGCACTCGATTCCGCCCACTGCCCCAACCGACTTTGCTTGGAGTTCGGACAACACAGATTCGGCGTTGTCATTTGATCCGCGATTCCGCCCCCCGCCCCAACCGACTTTGCTTGGAGAAGGGTGAACGTTCCGACTTTCCTCGGGAATACTTGCGATTCCGCCCACCGCCCCAACCGACTTTGCTTGGAGGTACCGTTTCCTAGTAGAATACTATTCATGAAAGATGAACCTTCGTCGGAACTGGAGAATCTGATTCGGCGTGGGCAGGCCTACAGTCGACGCGGCGAATACCTCCGCGCCATTGAAGCATTCAGTGCCGCCATCGACCTGGCTCCCACCGATCCAGAACTCTACTACCAACGCGGTAATGCTCTCGTCGCCACGGAACGGTACGCCGAAGCCATTGCTGACTTCTCTCAGGCTTTGACTCTGCGGCCGGATTATGCCGAGGCCTACCACAACCGCGCGACCGCTTACGCCGATTTGGGCGATCTCGAAGCTGCTTTGGCCGATTACACCCAGGCAATCCAACTCGATCCAACGGATCCCGACCCGGTGAACGGTCGCGCGGCGATTTATAGCCGGCTGAAGAATTTTGCCGCCGCTTTCGCCGATTACGACACCGCCGTACAACTGGCCCCCAACACCTTCCGAGTTTACTTCAACCGGGCCAATGCTCACTCGGCTCTCCATCAGCACCAAGCCGCGATTGCCGATTATTCTGACGCCCTGCGACTCAACCCCTTTCACGTTCGGGCTTACCTCTACCGGGCGATGTCGTACGAAGCCCTCGGCCAGCTCCCTGAAGCCATCGGCGATCTGACGACCGCGTTGCGGTTACAACCAACAGCCACCGAAGCCTTCTGGGTGCGGGCGCGGCTGCGATCGGAGGAGGGACAACACGCTCAAGCTATTGCCGATTACACCTGGCTGATCAAATGCGACCCTCACTCAGCCGATGCCTATAACCTGCGCGGCGTTGAATATGCCGAATTGCAAGACCATGACCGCGCCATCGCTGACTTTACCAGTGCGATCCGTTTCGAACCCACCGACGCTTCCTTGTGGTTCAATCGCGGGCTGTCCTACTTACGCTTACGCCGATGGACCGAAGCGATTGATGATTTCACCGAAGCGATTCGCTTAGCACCCGACGATGCCACCTCGTACGTCCAACGCGGTTACGCCTACCATGAAAGCCGCGACGACCCCCGCGCACTGGCCGACTTCACCCACGCCCTGACGTTGACCCCCCACAATGCTCGGGCCTACTTTGGCCGGGCGTTGACCTATCGTCGCCAAGGGCAATGGACGCTGGCATTGGCCGACATTTCGGCAGCCCTGCAGCAGAACCCCCATTGGCCCGCCGCGTACAATCTCCGCGGTACCATTCACGCTCGCTTAGGGCATCTGGAAGCAGCGTTAGCCGATCATCTCCACGCCCACACAATCAACCCCGAAGATGCCGCCACTCTCAATCATCTGGCGTGGTTGCGCGCAACCTGCCCGCAGGCTGATCTCCGCGACGGCCACGCCGCCTTACGCGATGCCCTCCACGCCTGCGAGCTGACCGGATACGCCATCCCCGGCTATGTGGATACCCTCGCCGCCGCCTACGCCGAACTCGGCCGCTACGATGACGCCATCAAATGGCAATCCAAAGCCCTGGATTTGGCCTCTGAGGCGTCCCGGGCCGACTATCAAGCCCGGCTCGAATTGTATCGGCAGCACTTACCCTACCGGGAGTGTATGCCGCCGCCACCGGATGCCACGGTTTCCCCCCAGGGCAACGCGGGCCCTCTCCCCGCATGAGCCACTAGATACCTCAAACCTATGCCGCGCACTCGAACTTTCATCGGTATCGACATCGGCGAACCCCTTCGCCTCAACGTTGCCCTTCTCCAGCAGCAGTTGGCCCAAACCGGTGTTACGGTCAAGTGGGTCGCCCCGCCCAGCCTGCATGTGACGTTACTTTTTCTTGGCGAGGTCGACGACCGCGACCTGCCCGCAGTCTGTGAGGTCGTGCAAACCGTCGCCGCTCAGGAAGCCCCCTTCCCCCTCGGGATTGCCGGTTTGGGAGCATTTCCCAACCCGCGCCGGCCTAAAGTACTCTGGAGCGGCATCACCGCAGGGCAGGAATCGCTCCAACGACTGCATGCGGCTCTTGAGCCGCCCTTACTGGCCCTGGGCTGCTACCGCCAGGAAGACCGCGCCTACACCCCCCACCTCACCCTCGGGCGGATCAAGAGCGACTCCGCGGCCTTCCGGTTGACGCAGGAACTGACCCGCTGGCGGACATGGCCGGGCGGCTCAACACAAGTTGACGAAATACTCGTCTTCAGTAGCGAACTCGAGCGTTCTGGGCCGGTCTACCAAGTTCTCAGCCGCGCTCCGCTGCGGGGCCAGGCCCAGGAACGCACCAACTCTCGTCACTCTACCCGTCCGCCGAGAGAATGAGGAAATCCCCCACGGTGGGATATTCTCATGGAACGATACTCATGACCCGATATGAGCGCCCCAGTGCGACCCCGCTGCGCGCCGGCGCAGCGGGCGATGTTGGCGTATCGGTCGCCATCATTTGACAAAGCGGTAAATTCCCTTGCCGTTGGCGGCCACGGTCAAGAAGTACGCTTCCCCGCGTTCATCTTCTCCGAACGACAAAATCGGCTTCCCAGGATCAGCAATGGCACGGTTTTCCGTCACCCGACCCGTCTGGGCATCATACTTCAGCGCCCAAATCTTGGAGGTGACATAATCGCCATAGAGATAATACCCCGTCAATTCCGGCAAGGCGCTACCGCGGTAGACAAAACCGCCGGTGATCGACTTGCCGATGTCGTGATGGTATTCCCATATCGGGTCGATCATTTTCGGATTGTGACCAACGCCGGAGGGGCCAAACGGGTGGAACGCTTCCCGACGGTTCCAGCCATAATTTCCGCCTTTTTGAATGATGTTGATCTCTTCGTAGAGGTTCTGCCCCACATCGGCGGCCCACAGTTGGCCGGTTTGGCGGTCGAAGGCCATGCGCCAGGGATTGCGCAAGCCATACGCCCAAATCTCCGGTCGCACACCCCGTTGGCCGACAAACGGGTTGTCGTTCGGGATGGCGTAGTTTTGGCCTGCGCTCTTCCGGTCGATGTCGATACGGAGAATCTTGCCGTAGAGAACACCGAGGTTTTGCCCGTTGTCTTTCGGGTCGTTGGCCATGCCACCATCGCCGTGAACTATGTACAAATAGCCATCCGGGCCAAAACAAATCGTCCCGCCATCGTGGTTCCAGAACAGTTTGTTCTCAAAGCGAAGAATTTGCTCCTCCGAAGCCGGATCAAGTTGCGATGGATCAGTCTTACTGAGCCGGAAGCGCGACACCACATTGACGTTGTTTTCCTTCTTGGGCGTGTAGAAGACGAAAACTTCGCCATTTTCCTGAAACTTCGGGTGAAAGGCCAGACCCAAAAAGCCTTCCTCATTGGTACGGTCGTTGTATTTGACGCGATCTTCGATATTGAGAAAGATTTTGGTTTCGGTCGCTTTCTGATCATTGGGAAACACATGGACCACGCCGTGTTGTGTCGCGACGAAGACGCGGTTACTTCCATCGCCGGCGTGTGTCAACACAATGGGCCGCAACGGATTGGGAGCGCCGGTGTCGGTGTGTGGGTTCCACCCGGTCCACTTCAGATTGGGAAAGGCGATTTCCGTGCGAATAGCCAAAGGGCGGTCGTCCACTTCGTAGCCGGGAATTTGGGTCGAGATAGCAGTGATCGTGCCCGCTTTCATATCGAGCACCAGGATGAACTTCCCGCTCGGATCCAGGCAGATATCCGCGGCCGATTGAAAACCTTCGGCCACCAAAATCGGTGCTACACCGGGACGGGGAATGCCCCAAACTTTGCCTTGCTTCCAACTGGAAATGTACAACCGGCCGAAGTGATCCCAGGCCAAGCCACCGGCACCGTCCAGGCCGTCGGCCACTTTTTCGCTCGAACCGTCGGCCAGTTTGATGCGGTAGATAATCCCCGCGTGGAAATCGGCCAGCAGCAAGTGGGAGGACCCATCCATCGCCAAGCCGTTGGGCATGTTGAGGCCGGGCAGTTTTTTCGTATCAACGACGACTTCGACTTTCGGTTCACCTTTGGGAATGGCTGGGAAAGGCGCTTTACCCTTGGGGGGCGGCGGTGGCGTGATGCGGAAGACGGCTCCACCGCGGCCTTGACGATCACCAGAATCACTGACGAACACGATCCCGGTTTCTGGGTTCACCACCACATCGTTGAGGAACTGGGGCGGCATCGGAAAGGCTTTGGCATCCACCAACAACTCCGCTTTGGGTTCTTTCGCAGCCATGTTGATGCGGAGAACTTTCGTCTTGTCGGTGACGTACAGCCAGTTTTGGTAAACTGCAAGCCCCTTGGGATCGTCCAGACCGGTGACGAACGGCACGGCCTGACCATTGGTAATCCGAGCGATCAAGCCGTCGCCGTCTTTCTCACGTTCGCCAATGATGGAAACGTAGATTTGCCCGTTATAAACCACGACTGATTCCGGATTGGTCAACCCGCGGACCAGGGGAGTTGGCAGCTCAGCCGCCGGCATCGGCGTAGTCACAAATAGCAAGCACAGTGGGAGCCATCGCTTCATGGGGACTGATCCTGAGAGGACAGAGGTACTCCTGAGAGGACAGAGGTACCGAGTTAGTGTGACACCCCCACGACCGAGGGGCAAGAGAGAGGCGTAGCTGTTGCGGAAATACACGCCTGAGCTGCGAACCACCCAGGGGATGGAGAACGCAGTCCGGGGGGTGGGATGCCCCCCATCCGCGGCTACGGACGACTGCCAACAGCGCCGATGCAGGCTCCGGAGCTACTTGGCCCATTTTTTCTTCGCCGCCTGCGCTTTCCCTTCGATGTCGAAATAATGGCCAAGGACCGACAGCCAGTGCAATCCCTCATCGCTGGCTTTCACCGGCATGCCGCCGATGATGAGGCCCGACATCTCATCGGTACTTCCTTCACCCCAACGGATGCGCTGGGGGGGGGAATGTGGATTGCGCGGGTGATCTTCGGAATTATCCCAAGTGAACTGGGCTTTAATGATGGTGCCTCGGGGTAAGACAAAAGGCTTGGCATACGTGTAGGTATCTTGCCAACGGTAATCCCAATCGTTGATGAGCAGCAGTGGCCGACGGCTTTTGTCGGGAAGTTCGGCCCAGACGCGCACTTCCTTGCCGATCATATGCATGTGAGCGAAGATCGAACGAAATTCGTAGTCGACCGGGAGTCGGAACTCATCGGTGCGCTGGTAGTTGTTCTCGCCTGGCGGGATGTCGATATCGTTATTGGCCATCAGGATGACGCTGGGGTTGCGCTGGGGTTTTTTGTCGGTGAAGTAGATGCCGATCTGTGGCTGATCGTATTGCACCTGGCCAATGGGGTGATAGTGCATTTGCAATACAATATCTGTCCCTTGGGGCAGTACGCCGGGTTGGTCTTCCGGCAATTCGTGGGTGGTCATGCCCGGAGCGTAGCCCGGCAGAAATCCGCGGGGGATAAAACCAGGGCCGCCGAACTGGATGTAGTATCCGTCCTTCTTTGCCAACTCTGTGGCTTTACCCTTGTGAACATCGAGCATCGGAACCGCATGGTGAGCCACTTTTTTATTGCTGGGTAGCACCTGAACGGCGCGAAAGGGCTGATCCTTGGTCAATCCGGTCGGGAGCACGAAGTGAACGTACAGGTCGTCCCCTTCCGCGGGGATGCGAAATGGCTTTGGGACTTTGAGAATCAGGTCCGGCTGGCCCAGATGCCAACCTTCGGGAAACTTCGGCCGCGGTGGCAAATCGTTGGCGTCGCCTTCCGGCATTCCGGCTTCATACCACTTCTGAAATACGGTGATCTGAGCGTCGCTGAGGCTGCGATCGTGGAGGAACTCCCCATGACCTTTGACCGGTTTCCACGGTGGCATGACTCGCTTGGCGGTCACCTCCGCCAATTGCCGCGCCCGCTTCTTGGCATCGGCATAGGTCAGTAAGTTGAAAGGACCAACCTCGTTGGGGCGATGACACGACGAGCAATGATGGAAGAGGATGGGAGCGACGTCTTTGTTGAACGTCGGTGGAGCATCAGCCCCCAGCACGGAACCGGCCCCGAACAACCCGCCCGCGAAAATCAGCCCGATACGATACGCGATCATCGTTCAACCTCCCGATCGGGTGGCTTGTGCTGTGCGTGTCGACTAGGGTTTCTTGTCAGGAACATCGACACTAGGGTTTCTTGTCAGGAACATCGATATAGCAACCGATCGCCCGGGTGCGCGTCACCGGCACGGGCTTATTGGCGAGAACTGCCTCGAGTGCTTCTTTCAAGTCGTGCTGAGTCGGTTGGGGCCGTTTTTTTCCATAGTCGATGTACAGATTGTTGATCCGACCGCGATAGAGGAGTTCCCCTTGCGGCGACAGAACGGCCGCTTCCGGCTTCACAGTGGCCCCCACCTTGCGGACCAAGGTCATCTGGGGATCGAGGATGGCCGGACAATTGTAGCCGTACTCCTTCGCATGCTGGCGTGCCTGCTCGATCGGGATGTCGGCGTCGGCGTAAACCACGCAGAAAGCCACCCCCTTGGCCGTGTATTCCTTACAAAGCCGGATCACTTCCGGAGCATAGCCATTGGAGATGGGGCAATCGTAGCCAATAAAAATCAATACAACAGCCTTACAATTGTCGGAACTTGGCCAGCGAAACCGTTCCCCCAGAACATCGACAAACTCATCTTGGATCGGCTTCGCGGCGGGCGGATCCGCGTATATGCCATTTCCAGTCATGCCCAATAGTACAGGGACCAGCCAATAGCCGCACACTTGGAAAAAAACCATCACTCTCTCCAGAGTCCGCAGTTCATCGCCGACTCAATCCTTGACCCGTGTTCGGTGACGCTGTGTGGCCAGCGCCCCTTCTCTTCAGAGTCCAAAATCCCTTCTTTTCGGAGTCCAAAATCCGTCTCAGAGTCCAAAATCCCCTCTTTTCAGAGTCCAAAATTCAGAGTCCAAAATCCGTCGCCCATGTCCTGACCTGGCGCAATGCGCCTTTTCTTCCAACGGCCGCGGTGGGTTGCCCCCGCGGTTGTAAGACGTACCCAGTGAAGAGATCGAAGGTTTCGTCCCACGACAATTTTTTCATGGAAAGACGGGGCCAGTCTCTTGCCGAGCCACTCAAGACCGAGCCAGCCGAGAAGATTTCTGGGTCATCCGAGGGAAGAAGCCTATTTTTCCCGACTGAGGTACGAATCCCCCAATCGTCACCTTTTCACATCGACATCCGAGGGCGATTTGTCAGGAGTCTCCACAATGTTCCTACCTCGCTTCGACGATGGTCGAAAATCTAGGCACTGGGCAACCGGGGTCTGGGAACAAGTGCGCATGGAACTCGTCGGCAAGCCCGTGTGGCCCAGCCCATCGGAAGGTTCCGCGTTTGGGCGTGATTTCTTTGACAGACTGTTCACTAAACCGGAATGATACGCTCGACTGACAAGCTCGTCATCGATCGAGAAGGAGACCAGACAACATCACTAGAATTGTTCGATCTGAAACCACCCCGAGACAATCCAACACCATCGTTGACCCGGGAATTTAATGCCTGGACTGATCGCGATAGCACAAGTGTTTTCTACCACGACTAAGGCAGGACACTCATCGACGACCGACTCGATCAAGCTCTGCACTCATCCCTCTTCACCTTGTTGTTCGACCACAAGAAGAAGCCGTTGGCCGACCGCGGCCTGGCCAAAGCCTGCATCTTCCCATCCCACTGCCAGCAGAAGCAGTTCGAGCCGCAACTGGCTGCGCTCGGCGACGACAACGTGATCGGCCATCCCATCCGCCAGGACGTTCGCCACCGGCGCGAACTTCGTCGCCCCGAACGACTGAGACTGGCGAAAGATGATCATTTATCGCGTGACGAGTTTCTGGGCCGACTGCGACAAAGGCCCGGTTCTGACAGTAACTGCGCAGCTTTTTCCTCGTCGTGAGGAGTGAGAGCATTTTCAGGAACATTGTCGTGAAATCATGAGTCGCAAAGGCCAGAGCTAGCGTCCTCCGCTCTCATCGACAGGCCACAAATTCCCTGCCAACGTTCTCAGGATTTCCGAAATGCTCTGGGTCGCGTAACTCGCGGATCATCGGTTGATGTTCATCTCCTTGCACTTGGACAGGGTCTGCCAGGTGTCCGTGGCCGGGTTGTAACGGTGCATTTGGAGGGTCTGCGAGGTCGGGGGTGGCCACGTCGGAACGTTGCACCTGACGAGGGTAGTAGCTATGCTCGTTGGGCACGTTGCGGGTAATGAGCACGTGGGCCTGATCGTTGCTGTCGTCGAGCCGCACGACTCGGCCGGGGTCCGATGCGTCTGGTTGTTGGACCCACAGTACTCACGCCGAGCCGTGCGGCAGGTTCTAGAATTTCTGCGTATCGCCATCAATGATTTCCACGCGTCGTTGACTTATTCGTCATCGACTTGCCGACGCACCGAAACAAAGCTGAGCACCTGCGTTGTGCCACTGGGGATTTGCCGTTGTTTGGCATCTCATGGACGAGTCGTTTCGGCGTTGGGTGTTCGAACGACGGTTTCGGGGTACAATCACGCCACCAACGCGATTGGGGTTCTCGGTTCGAGAAACAAATCCCTCGGTTCTGTGTTGTTTGGAGAATGTTGTGTTCCCACAACCATCTCGACGTCGTTTTCTCACCACAATGGCAGCTGCAGCCGGTGTGAGTGCCTGGCCGCTGGATGCGGCCGAAAAAGCACCGCCCGGCGATTTACCACGTGAATTGAAACCCACCGCCGCCGATCTTGGAACGCTCTTTACCGAGGTCGAGAAACTCGTTAGGGGTCGGCGCTATTCTTACTCATTTCTTGGTGATCGTTTCCGAACACTCGAGGACTTCAAGAAGTCCGCGCGAGATAAAGTCTTTGAGTTGCTTCTGTATCGCCCGGAGAAGGTGGATCCGAAGGCCGAAGTGCTGGCACAGATTGAATACGATGGTTACACGCTCGAAAAAATAGTCTTCTCCACCTCACCGCATTTCCGCGTGCCCGCTTATGTGCTAATCCCTAAGAAGGCTACTTTCCCAGCTCCGGCGATTATTGATCTGCATTCACACGGCGGAATGTTCTTGTTCGGCAAGGAGAAAGTGATCGACTTCGGCAAGAATCACCCGGCCATGGAACGGTACCACCAAGTGAACTACGACGGTCGACCCACAGCGACGGCGCTAGTGCGCCGCGGTTATGTGGTGATCAGCATCGACGCGTTCATGTTCGGGGAGCGTCGGGTGTTGATGGATGCGGATATTCCAGTCGGCTACGATCGGTCGAAATACAGCCTCGAAGAGGTGCACCGGCTGAATCAGGTCTGCCGTGCCAAGGAAGCCACCATCGTGAAGTCGTTGATCTTGGCGGGGCTGAGTTGGCCGGGCATTGTCATCTGGGACGACATGCGCACGGTGGATTACCTCCTCACCCGGCGCGAAGTTGACCCCAAGCGGATCGGTTGTGTGGGGATTTCGATGGGCGGGTACCGGGCGATGTTTCTGGCCGGTTTGGATGAACGTATCGCGGCCGCTTGTGTCGTCGGTTTCATGAGTACCGTTGCTCCGATGATCAAAGCCCACGTCGACACGCACTCCTTTGTCCACTTTATCCCGATGTTGCATCAATACCTCGACTGGCCGGACGTGGTTTCGATGATGGCTCCCAAACCGTTGATGGTGCAACAGTGTTCCCAGGATCGTCTCTTTCCATTCGACGGGATGAACGATTCGCTGCGCAGAATCGAGGCAGTCTACGAAAAAGCCGGCGTCAGGAAAAACTTTGCAGGCCGGTTCTATGATGCGCCGCACATGTTCAGCAAGACCATGCAGGACGACGCCTTTGCATGGTTCGATCACCATCTCAAGCCAAAATGACAACCAAACACACTACGATGCGATCGCCGGCTGCGTCAGTGTCGGGATGTTGATGAGAGAGCCATCATCAGCATTCATCATCGGCATTCCCAGTTTGTCAACCTGGCAGTGGCGGAAGGCAGAGGTGATACCGCAGGAAATAGCCCAGTAGTCTTTCGTGGTCATGGCCTCCATCGACTCCACGCCGCTCATCTACGGGCGGCTCTTTGCCCGAGCAGCCAAGCAGTCACTTCCCGATGGACAACCACCATCGACTTCACCGCGCCGGTTATCTCTCGCCACAGAGGAACTGACAATCGTCAAACTGCCGAAAGGATCAAGACCGCGCACCTGGGAGGCCCACCCGTGGCACCTTTTCGTACAGATATGAGGTCGTCCTCGCACTTTCGCGGTTGAAGGTGCCAGATGAGACCGAGTTCATCGAGGCCAGGCGAGATACTCTGGTGACCGCCGGCTTGACCAACGGGTACTCATGGAGAAACCGGGGAAAGAATCAGCTCCCTTGACGATCACAATGCCCCGCCAGCGCACAAAGCCAAGGGGAAGATGGATGATCCCCAAGGAAAGCCGGTTGGAGTTTTTCATCGCGTCTAGCACCACGACGGAACTCTTTCCCCGTTCCGATCCGGCGTGCCACTCTGTTCTGCTGACGAGACGCTGGTTTCGTCCATCACCCTCGCTTCGTAGGAGTTGACGTGCACGGGATCGCCGTCCTAGTTCCGCGCTACAGGCACGCCGGTTGTTATTCGTCGCTATCGAAGCCCTGGTCGCCCACGCCTTGCTGAACGCCCAACACGCGTTCCCAGGTTCTGTCCAACATCGTCTTCTGGTGTCGGTGCATGCTGGACCTGATCTCCCAACTGTGGCGTGAACCCGCAGCATCGTCCGGTTCACGTCGGACTAGCGCGTGGTGTGTTCCCGGCCTGCCGCCATGACCGCGAAGACCAA
>JANWYJ010000032.1 GCA_025055115.1 Gemmata sp. | reverse complement strand
GGGTTGGCGGGCGGCGATGCATCGGGTGTGTGTGGATGAGGAGTGGTGGTGGAGTTTGCGTCGGGGTGCGGAGGCGGTGGCGCGGCGTTACACGTGGCGGCGGTGTGCCGAACAAACCCTCGCCGCCTACCGCAAAACCCTGGGAGGCAACGATCAGCCGCAACCGAGTCAGCCGGATTGTTCCCCCGTGGCTGCTGGGGTGGCGGCCTGAGCGCAGGGGAGAGGCTCGGCATGGAACGCCACGGCCAGGCTGTTGTTGTGAGTCATCCGGCGCCGGTGTTGGGTCGCGACAATTATTCGTATTCGTTCGTTGTGCAGCAGTTCCGTCCGCTGTTGGCCCGTTGGGGGCCAACACGAGAGGTGAATCAACCCGAAAGCCGAGTGGAATTCTCTCTGCGTCGGTTCCGGCAAGCGGGTTTAGAACCACTTCACCTCGGCTTTTCACCATTGCATGTGGCCTATTTGGCGCGTCAGGCTCGCAATGCGGCCTTCGTGTTTTGGGAATATCCCGATCTGCTCCAACGTCAGACGGAAGACGACCTCCGCTACGATTGGGCGCGCATGGCGAAGCGGTTCGATCGGCTCTTCACAGCCAGTACCTTCACGCAAGAGGCGTTCTGGCGGGCCGGGGTGCGAACCCCGATCGACGTGATCCCGGTTCCTGTCGCGCCCCGGTGGTTTGAATTGCCGCTATGGCAAGCGAATCAATCCGTTCGGCTCGAAGTCCCGGCGTTTGTTTATCCGCTGCCACCTGATACACCGAATATCGCGTTACCCTATGCCCACCGCGATCGATCCTGGCGCGGTCGGGTGAAAGCGTTTTACCGCCGCCGCCTGTTGCCGCTTCTTCCTGAAGCGCTGCAGCAACGACTGCGGCGCACCATGCGGTTGCTGTTTGGCCAGCCGATTCCGCAAATCGCCGGTGTGGAAACCCCGGTGCCGCGCCAAGCAGGCCTCGAACTGTCCGGAGTCGTGTATCTGCATTTGTGCAATCCCTACGATGAGCGGAAGAATTGGCAGGACCTGGTCGCAGCGTTCCTGGAAGCCCTGGGGGATTGCCCTGATGCCACCTTGGTCATCAAACTCGTGGCTGAAGGTTCGCTTCTGCCACATGCAATCAACGCGGTGAACACGTTCTATCTGGCGGTTGCGCGGGAACATTGCTGCCGGATCGCTCTGGTGGGTGGGTACCTGAGCGATGAACAGATGTCGGAGTTGATCCGAGCTTCCACCTACTACGCGACCGCCACACGGGCCGAAGGGGCGAACTTGCCACTGATGGATGCTCTGGCCGCCGGCCGCCCCGCGCTCAGCCCACGACACACCAGCATGCGCGACTACTTCACCGCGGATATGGGATGGGTGGTTCCCAGTACGGACGAACCGGCGGCGGTCACGGTGGGCCGCGAACGCCTGCTCAGCCGCTGGCAGCGCGTGGATTTCGCAGCTTTGGTGAACCAATTCCGGGCCAGTTACGAGCTGGTGCGTCGCTCGCCCGATCGCTATAGCGCCCTGGCCCGCGCCGCCCGTCAACGGATGCATGAATACGCTTCACTCGAGCGGGTGTGGCCGATCTTCCGTGCTGCCCTCGAGGCGGCCGTGGGAGGAGCGCAATGAACACACCGCTTTATGTGGAAGTCACCGCCCTGCTACCCCGGCACTTCACCGGCATTGGTCGGTTCATCGCCCGCTTGTTGATCGAACTGGCCGAACAGACCCCCTTACGCTTAACAGCCACGATCGACCGCGATACCGCCGCCCGCTGGAACGTCCGCACCACCCTGTGCGGCCGCGACATTCCTCTGACCGCGGCCAACCGACCCCGCACAACCGATCTCCGCACATGGGTGGACGAACTGCTCGCCCTCCCCAGCGAACCGCACAATCCGGCCCACGCCCGCCAATGCTCGATGCTCTACACCTATCTCCGACCACCGACGCGCCACTACCGCCGCGAACTGGCCATCGTGTACGACTTCACGCCGATTCTGCTGCCCCAGTTTCAGGACGAACACACGCGGCGGAACTTCGCCGCATCCTTCCGCGCACTGCCCTTGTGCGATACGATTTTCGCCATCTCCGAAGCCACGAAACGCGATGCGACCCTCCTGACCACTGCGAACCCAGCCAGTATCTGGGTGCAGTATCCGGGGCCGAGTCAGTGTGTTCACGATCACGCCCATCCCGGACCGCTGCGGCGACGCGACGATCTGATTGTTGTGGTGGCGACCCTCGAACCGCGGAAGAACGCCCAGTTCGTCCTCGATTGGTTTCTCCACAGCCGCGTCGTTCCGCCGCAGATGAAGTTGTGTTGGGTCGGCCCACCCGGGTGGATGCCAGCCTGGGGTCAACCGCCGCCGATCTCCGACCGCGTGCTTTTCCCCGGCGTCGTTTCCGATGCGGCGCTGTGCCGGCTGTATCGCGAAGCGACTTTTACTATTTATCCGTCGTTGTATGAAGGTTTTGGTTTCCCCGTTCTCGATTCACTTTGGCACGGTTGCCCGGTCGCGTGCAGTTACAACAGTGCCCTGATGGAATTTCAGACTCCCGGTGTCTACTATTTCGATCCCGGCGATGCCAGCACACTCGACGAAGCCTGCCGGCAGTTGCTGGCCGAGCGGGAAGCGCTGGTGATCGCAAACCACGATCTCCGGCAGCGTTTTTCGTGGTCTGCCCTGGCCCAGGCCGTGCGGCGTGCGGCCGGGGGGGAGGTGTTGGCGTGCGCGTCGTGATCCACATGCAATCGGCCCGCGGACCCCGCACGGGGATTGGCCACTACACTTGGGAATTGGCCCAAGCACTGGCCGCCCTCGAGCCGCAGTTGCTTCGCCCCTACCCCACCGCGTGGGAACGATTGTTCACACATTGGTACGAACGGCAGTGGGCGAAATATGCGGCTGCTCCCCGCCACGCCTGGACCAATCGCCTCCGCGGACGCTGCTTGCTGACCGCACGCCGCCTGGGAGCGCGATCGTATACCGAGCAATTGCAGCGCATCCTCCGCCGCGAACGCATCGACCTCTACCACGAACCGTGTTACATTCCGCTCGAATGCGATGCCCCAATTATCACATCGGTGCACGATCTGTCGGTGCTGCGTTTCCCCCAGTGGCATCGCCGCGAAACCGTGGCCCTGTTTGAAAAGCATTTCGATGCGGCGTTGCGGCGCTCGCAGCATCTGTTGGCGATATCGGAATTTGGCAAGCAGGAGATTATTCGTTATTTGGGTTGGCCGGCGGAGCGTGTCAGTGTCAGTTACATGGGGGTGCGTGCGGGTTTGGGTCGTGTGGGGGGTGTTCGTTTGCAGCGGGCGTTG